>JACDEU010000015.1 GCA_013816245.1 Actinomycetota bacterium
TGAGGACGCGATCGAACGCCGCTTCCTCCGCGAGGTCCCTGGCGAAGCGTTCGATCTCCTTGACCACGGAGTCCACGTCGCCGAACCACGGGTAGTGGTCGGAGCCCGGTAGCCCGACGTATTTGGCAGTCGGTATAGGGGCCGCAAACTCCCGTCCTCGCTCTGCTGGCTCCGCCCGGTCGCCGTCGCGGTGAAGAACCAGCGTCGGCACGTGGATTGCCGGCAGGACGTGACGGACGTCAATCTCGGCGTTCATCCGAACGAGCGCGATGAATGCGCCCGGAGTTGCGCAGTAGCGAATCCAGCGTGCGGTCCAGTCCCGCAACTCCGGCTCGTGGGCAACGGATGGGGAGAAGGTCCGCAGATCTTCCAGCGCCAGTTCGGGTGTTCCCCAGCGTTTCGGAATCTCGCTGATGAACTGCTCGAGGCGGTCGGGGTCCGAGCGAGAGTAGGGCGAGGCACCGTAGGCGAGCAAGCCCGAGGTCCTCTGCGGATAGCTCGCGGCGAAGAGCGCTGCGAGAGCTGCTCCATCTGACAAGCCCATGACCATGGCGCGCTCGGATCCGACAGCCTCCAAAACGGCGCGGACGTCGTCCATTCGCTGCTCGAGGGTCGGGACCCCGAACACCTGGTCCGACATGCCGGTTCCACGCTTGTCGAACAGGATCAGACGCGAGAAGGAGGCGAGCCTGCGGCGGAACTTCGCGATCCGCGGCTCGGTCCACTCGTACTCCATGTGCGAGATGAAGCCGGGGACGATGATCAGGTCGAGCGGCCCGTCTCCCAAGACCGAGTAGGCGATGTTGACCTCGCCGCTCTGCGCGTAGTGGACCTCTGGAATGTTCAACTCGCCGGCACCCTCTGCGGCATCTCCGCGAACGTATGCCCGAAAAGGCGCTCTGACACGCCCGTCTGGTCGAGATGCTTGGTGATGCCGCCGAGGAAGAAGGGCCAGCCGGCGCCGAGGAGGAGCCCGGTGTCGACGTCGGCGGCTTCCGAGACGACGCGTTCCTCCAGCAGGAGATGGATCTCGTCGGCCACGGCTTCCAGCACCTCGTCGACGATCTGCTCCCGGCTGCGCGGTGCGTGCTCGACCAAGAGCGGGTCGCTGCCGTCCGCAAGCGCGGCCAGTGCGGGCGAGAGCGGGAACCGTTCGGGAAAAGCGTCGTGCATTCGTTCGAGCACGTGATTGGCAACACGCGGGCCGACCATCTGCAGGAGCACGGACGGCGCCATCGGCATTCCCAGGGACATGACCGCCTCGTCCACCTCTTCCACCGGCGTGCCGTGCTCGACGGCGTCCATGATCACGCGCGTCATCCGTGTCAGCACGCGGTTGACGACGAAGCCGGGGGCGTCGTTCACCAGGATGGGGCGCTTTCGCAACTTCTCGCCGACGTGCCATACCGTTGCGAGTGCGATGTCTTTCGTCTCGGCTGCCCTCACTACCTCGAGCAGAGGCATGAGTGCAACGGGATTAAAGAAGTGCATGCCGGCGACGCGTTCAGGGCGGCGCAGGTCGGCGGCCATGTCCGTGATCGACAGCGCCGACGTGTTTGTCGCGAGGACGCACTCGTCGCCGACGACCTGTTCGAGCTCGGCGAACACCTGCTTCTTGATCTCGAGCTCCTCGAACACAGCCTCGAGCACGAAGTCGCAGTCGGCGAAACCGTCGTAATCGGATGTGCCGGAGACGAGTGAGGCCAGGAAGCGGCCTTTGCCGTCGTCGTAGCGGCCCTTGGCGACCTGGCGGTCGATCTCCGCCCGGATGTCCGCGAGCGCTTCGTCGACGATCTCCTGCTTCACGTCGCGGATCACGATCGGTAGCTCGAGCCGCCGGAGGAACAACGTCGCGATCTGACGTGCCATCAAGCCCGCACCGACGACGCCGATCTTGCCGACCTTCGCCGGCGCGGCGGTCGGTCGGGCCGGATGCTTCTTTGCGCGCTGCTCGACGAGCCCGAACGCGTAGATCGATGCCTGTGCCTGCGGGCCGGGCAGGAGGTCGCCGATCGCATCGCGCTCTCGGCTGTACCCCTCCTCGACGGTCCACGTCTGTGCGCCCTCGATCAGGTCGAGCGCCGTGTACGGGGCCGGCGCTGCGCCGTGGACCGTGTCGTCGACGCTCGTGCGGGCGCGACGGAACAACGTCTCGGCCTCGGACCAGTCCGGCGCGGGCCGTTCGAGTGGATGCGCGGCGAGCTCCCGCGCAAACGCGAGCGACTCGTCGACGAACTCCGCCGGCTCGAGGAGTCGATCCGCGATCCCGAGCTCGGCCACCTGCGGGCCGGTCAGCATGCGGTTCTGGCGCAGCGGGTTCGAGACGATCACCTTGATCGCGGTCTCGGGCCCCACGAGCCGCGGCAGGAGCTGCGTGCCGCCCCACGCGGGGAAGAGACCGAGGAAGACTTCGGGGAACGCGAAGTGCCGGACTGCGCTCGACACCGTGCGCGCGGTGCAGTGCAACGCGAGCTCGACGCCACCACCGAGACAGGCGCCGTTGATGGCGGCGACGGTCGGGAAGGGCAATCCGCGCAGGCGTCCGAACAGCTCGTGTCCTGCACGGGCGCCTTCGACGGCACGCTCGCTTGTGATGTCCGGGAACTCGGTGATGTCGGCGCCCGCGGCGAAGAAGAACGGCTTGCCGGTGATCAGCGCAGCGCTGTAGTCGGAGCCCTCGAGCTCGGCGAGCAGGCGGTCGAGCGATTCGAGCGCCTGCTCTCCGAAGAACGTCGGCTTTGTCCAGTCCTCACCGTTGTCGATCGTGACGAGCGCGACGTCGCCCGCTCGCGCGAGCTTGAACTCAGTGACCGGCGCCAAGGTTCTCCCAGAGCAAGGCAGCACCCATGCCCATCCCGACGCACAGCGCAGTCAGTCCATAACGAACATCGGGCCGCTCGCCGAACCCGTACGCAAGCTGCGACATCAGCCGCACGCCCGTCGCGGCGAGTGGATGCCCACACGCGATCGCGCCGCCGTAAGGGTTGAGGCGCGAATCCTCAGGATCGATGCCAAACCCGTCGCACCAGGTCAGGACCTGCACGGCGAAAGGCTCGTTCAGCTCGAAGAGTCCGACGTCGTCGAGTGTCAGCCCCGTTTGTTCCAGCACGCGCCTGGTCGCCGGAATCGGCCCGATTCCCATCAACTCCGGCTCGACGCCCGCAAAAGCAAAGCCGAAGAGTCGCATCTTCGGCTCGAGCCCGAGCTCCGCCGCGGTCTCCTCCGCCGTGAGAAAGCACGCGGTCGCGCCGTCCGTCAGCCCCGCCGAGTTCCCGGCGGTGACGCGACCGCCTGCGCGGAAGGGCGTGCGCAGCGAGGCGACCGCTTCGAGCGTCGTGTCCGGCCTGAGGAACTCGTCCCGCTCGGCGACCTGCCAGCCGCCTTCGGTGAAGACGCTCATCGGGACGACCGTGTTACGCATGACGCCGTTCGACCACGCAGCTGCGGCGCGCTGCTGTGAGCGGACCGCGAACGCGTCCGCGTCGTCCTTCGTGATCAGCGGGAAGCGGTCGTGCAGGTTCTCGGCGGTCGCACCCATCGTCACCGCGGAGGGATCGACGAGACGCTCCGCGACGAAGCGCGGATTGAAGTCGACGTCCTCGCCCATCGGGTGATGGCCCATGTGCTCGACGCCGCCGGCAAGGACGATGTCTGCACTGCCGTACGCGATCTCTCCCGCACCGGCGGTCACCGCGGTGAGCGCGCCCGCGCACATCCGGTCGATCGCGAAACCAGGCACGGTCTGCGGAAGACCGGCGAGTAGCGCGACGTCGCGGCCGAGAGTCAGGCCCTGGTCACCGACCTGCGCGGTCGCGGCATAGATGACGTCGCCGATGCGCTCGGGCGGAATCTGCGGATTTCTCCGCAGCAGCTCGCGCACGACCTTGACCGCCATGTCGTCGGCGCGTGTCTTCCAGAAGAGGCCCTGAGGCCCGGCGCGGCCGAAAGCGGTCCGCACGCCGTCGACGAACACGACCTCCTGACGCTGCATCGCTACCGAGTGTATGCCGCGGCTTCGAGTTGCTCGCGTAGGTCCTCGAGCTGCCAGCAGTCCGCCGCGAGCGGATCCCGGTGGAACTGGATCAAGAGCGTGCCGCCTGTCTCGAGCTTCCCGTCGCGGCAGGCGTCGAGGAGGCTGCGGTACGGCCCGAGCCCGTCACCGGGGGCGTAGACCGCCTCGGGTGGGTCTTCGTCGTAGCGAGGATCGTGTGCTTCCTCCGGCAGATACGGGAGGTTGGCGACGATCAAATCCACGGGATGCGGGATCGGCTCGAGGAGATCCCCCTGCAACACGTGGACGCGGTCCTCGACTCCGTGCAGGCGCGTGTTCTCCCGCGCGAGGTCGACCGCGGCCTGGCTCGTGTCCGTCGCCCATACCTCGACGTTCGGGCGTTTGACGGCGATCGCGATCGCGATCGCTCCGCTGCCCGTGCCGACGTCGGCGATGCGCATCGGGACACCGTCGATCCGCCCGAGAGCCTCGTCCACCAGGCGCTCGGTCGACTGCCGCGGCGTGAAGACCTGGCCGGGCGCAGCGAGCAGTGGGAGATCGTGGAAGGACGTTTTCATAAGCTCTGCCCAGTCAGTGGACTGGGGACAGCACGCACGGCGGGAGGGGGAACGCTACCTGGATGGACAGGAGCGACTGCCGGCCGTCGAGGATCAGGACGCCCGCCAGCGCCAGCTGGCGCGCATGGGGAACGCTGCGTCGGGTGCCGGCCTTTCGGAGCTCATGAACGGCAGTACGGCTTCTGCGAACGAATGGTTCGCGAAGGCGGTCGACCGTTACCGGGAAAGCTTCGAGCTTGCGCCGCCGAAAAGCTGGGGCCGGCCGATCGCGGTGATCAAGGCGCGGCTCCTCGCGGACGACTGGGATGCCGCGGAGGCCGATGCACGCTGGACGCTGGAGCAGGGCGCGGCAGAGGCCGACTCATCGATCGGACACTACGCCGCGACGCTGGCGCTGCTCGTGCTGGCCCGTGACGAAGAGGCGCGTGTCCTCGCTGACGGGCTGCGCACACGTGACGACTTTCCCGCCGCGGTCGGCGATGCGCTTGCCTTCATCGCCGCCAAGGATCCGCTCGGCTACATCGAAGCGGTGGAGGCGGTCCTCGAATCGTTCGAAACACGCGAGGAGTATCTGGAGGATCTTCCCGTCGCAGACACGGTGATCGTCCTGCAGAGACTCGCGGCTCGTCGCGACTTGACGGCTGAGCTGAGCTCGCCGCTGTTGCCGGGCTAGTCCTTGTTCGCTGGTGGGTGCGCGAACATCGTCAGCACGATCTTGTCGGCGTCGTCGTCCTCGCGTTTACGGGCTTCCTCCAAGAACTTCGACGTCAGCTCGAGCGCGTCGTCGATGGTCAGCTTCACTTCGAGTTGCGCGCTGCGGAAAGTGCCGTCCGCCGAGTAGAGGCCGTGGGCACGCTGCACCTGGTCGATCATCGCCGCCTGGATGTCGCTGGCGCCGCCGGCCGCCAGCAGCTCCGGCGCGATGCGAAAGACCTTTGCGACGGCGCGGTACGGCTTTTCGCGTCCGCGGTTGTTTGCGTCGGCGAGCTCGATGAGGCCCGCTTTCAGCAGCATGCGGACATGGAAGTGCAAGTGACCTGGATCGACGCCCAGGCGTTGCGCCAGCTCGCGGTTCGTGAGCTGCCAGTCGCCTTCCTGCCCGAGCATTTCCAGGACGCGCACCCGTAACGGATGTCCAAGCGCCTTGAGTTGCTCAGGCTTGTCGAGAACCAGCGTTGTCTCTTGCACGTAGACCCGTCCTTCTTCTGCCCGGGGCAGTTCTACATATAGGGGGCGGTCTGTCAAGCGGACAACTTGGCTGCAGCAGCGCGATCGAGGATTGCAGTCGTTCTTCCGTTCGTGGCCCGAACGAGGCTGGCAGGGGCCTGGAGGCTCGGTTCCTCGGCGAATGCCCGGCGTGCGGCGTCGGCCTTTTCGGCACCGGCGAGCGCGAAGACGATCACGCGGGCGCTCTTTAGGGCGGGAATGGAAAGAGTGACGCGATCGACGAAAGGATCGAGCCCCGGCTCCGCGGGCAGAACGCGCTGCTGTTGCTGCAGGGTCGGCGCATTCGGGAACAGTGACGCGACGTGGCCGTCGGGACCGACGCCGAGGAGCTCCAGATCGAACACCGTTTCACCGAGCTCGCGCTCGTAGTCATCGGCAGCCCGCTCTTTGCCGAGCTCGCCTTTGATTCGATGAACATGGCGCGGCGCGGAGCCGAGGTTGTCGAGCAGCGTCCGCTTCGCGAGCGCGTAGTTCGAAAGGTCGTCGCCGGGCGGCACGCAGCGCTCGTCGCTCCACCAGAGCTCGACCTTGCTCCAGTCGGGCTCGAGCTTCGCCACTTCCTTGTACGCGAGCTCCGGCGTCCTTCCGCCCGTGAGCGCGATGTGTCCGCCCCCACGTGCCGCTTGGGCGAGGGCGTCGGCGACCGCAGCAGCGACGGCGTCCGCATCATCGAGGACGACGAGCTCGACTTCGTTCACGAGTCGCCGGCTGCAAGCTCCTTGGAGCGCTCCATGGCAGCCTGAATCGCGTTGAGGAACGCCGCCCGCACGCCTGCCTGCTCGAGCTCGTGGATGGCGCGAATCGTGGTTCCGCCCGGGGACGTCACAGCTTCGCGCAGCTCGACTGGGTGCATCTTCTCGTCGCGCAGCAACTTCGCGGTACCGAACATCGTCTGGACGACGAGCTGCGTCGAGGTCTCGCGGCTCAAGCCGAGCAGGATTCCTGCCTCGATCATCGCCTCGGCGAGCAGCGCGAAGTACGCGGGCCCCGAGCCGGAGACGGCGGTGACTGCATCCATGTAGCGCTCGGGCACGCGCACGACTGCGCCGAGGTGCGTGAGTACCTCCTCTGCCGCATCGAGATGCTCGTCGCCTGCGTGCGCACCGGCACAGATACCCGCGATTCCCTCATGGACGACCGCGGGTGCGTTCGGCATCGCGCGGACAACCGGCACGCCCGCGGCGAGCCGTGCCTCGATCTGCGCGGTGGGGATCGCAGCTGCGACGGAAAGAACAGTCTGGTCGGCGGTGAGCTGGCCGCCGATCTCGCCGAGCAGGACGTCGAAGTCCTGCGGTTTGACGGCGATCACGATGAGCCCGGCTCCGGTTACGGCCTCGCTGTTCGAGAGCGTGCCCTTGACGCGGTGACGCTCGACTACCTCCTTCAGCTGCTCCTCGCGACGTCCCGTCACCGTGATGTCGGCCGGCTTGCGCCAGCCGGAGCTCAGGAGCCCGGCGAGCAGCGACTCGCCGATGCGCCCGGCGCCGAGGATCGCGATCTTTCGGTTCGCAGCCATTGCGCCCAGTTTACGGCGGGGCGTGACGCGTCCCGAAAGGCCGGTGTCAGACCCGTGCGGTTCGGTACGTGTCGAGTGTGGCCGGGTCGCGGAAAACGAAGCGTGCAGTCGTAACCGAAGGATGATCGGTCAGCGCGACTTTCGTCGCTCCGATCGCGACCGGCGCGGCCAGTTCGATCGGATACCCGTACGCACCTGTCGAAATCGCCGGAAAGGCGACCGACTTGCATCCCAGTTCGTCGGCGATCTCGATCGCCCGCCGGTGCACCGAGGCGAGCAGTGCGGCCTCGCCCATGTCACCCCCGTGCCAGATCGGTCCGACTGCGTGGATCACGTGCCGTGCGGGCAGCGCGCCGGCTCCCGTCACCTTTGCATCGCCCGGTTCGCAGCCCCCGAGCCCGCGGCACTCCTCGAGGATCGCCGGGCCACCCGCCCGGTGGATCGCTCCGTCCACGCCGCCGCCACCGAGCAGCCTGGGGTTCGCGGCGTTGACGATCGCGTCGACGTGCTGCTCCGTGATGTCGCCGAGGACGAGCTCGATCACGCGTACGCGGGCCGAGGGAACCGCACCGGCCGCTCGGCCGGGAGGGAAATCAGCCCGTGCTTGAAAGCCATTCCGAGGTAGAGACCCGCGAGACCCGCCCATTCGTCGTAGGGCGCGAGCAATTCGGCAGTCTCTTGAGCTTCGACCCAGCGTCCCCGCAGCCGTGACATCAGCTTGATGAGCCCGAGGTCGCCCACCAGCCCACGCTCGGTGCGCCCGAGCCCCTCCAGGCAGACGACGCCTGCCGACCAGGGGCCGAGGCCGCGTTGGCTTTCGATGAACTGTGCCGCCTGCTCCGTCGGCAGGTCGTGAAGCCTTTCGAGGTCGACGGAGCGACAAATCCGCACGAGCGCTGCGGCACGGCTCGCATGCAACCCCAGTTGGCGGAGCTTCACCGGTGCGGACCGCGCGAGCGAAGCGCACGTCGGCGGAGCGTTCAGGCCGGTGCCCTCGACGCGCGGTTCGATCGCGCGGACGATGATGCACTCGAGCTGCCTTGCGCGGCGCGAGTCGATCAGCTGGCCGCAGAAAGCCCGGAGCAGCGTCTGCGCGACGGTGGGCATTCGCAACTGGCGCATGCCCTGGAAGCGCGACGTCGCCTGTCCGATCAGCGGGTCTCGTGCGAAGCGACGCAGGAACTCCGTGTGATCGGCGTCGAGCGCGAGCACGAAGCGCAGCCGCTCGAGGCCTTCTTCGGTGTCTGCGCGTAGCGTGATGCGCCCGTCGAGCGTCTGATGTGCGGACCCGACCTCCACCCGTTCGCCGATGCGCAGCGTCGTCGTCAACGTCCCGTCACGGACGTGCCTCGTCGCATCGCTCGCATGCTTGGTGCAGAGAGCGAGCGTGAATGGGCCGGCGGGACGAACGACCCGCTCGAGGTTCAACTGGTGCGGCTGGCGGTCTCGGCGTCCACGCCGAGATCGTATGCGCGGCGGAGGATTGCCTCCGCTTCGTCCGAGCGGCCATGCCGCTGAAGCAGGTTGGCCCACTCGAGCGCCGCTTCGCCGGCATCGGTGTTCCGGCCGTGCAGACTCATCAGATCGACCGCACGACGGTAGGCATCAACGGCGCCCGTGGCGTCATCCTGAGCGGCAAGTCCCCGGGCGAGGGCATGAACCGCGGCTCCCTGCGAATCGCCGTGGAAGTCGCCGAGCACCGCGAGCGCGTCTCGAGCGAGCTCGACGGCCCGCGTGGCGTCTCCGTCGAGCTCGGCAAGCCGCGACTGCCCGATCCGGAGCATTCCCAGGTCCAGGCGTTCGGGCTTGAGGCCGAGCAGACGTTCGCCGAGGGCCAAGTGCTCTCGTGCATCGTCCGCTTTGCGTTCGCGTAGCTCGACGCCTGCAGCGAGCAGGTACGCGCGTGCGAGCATGAGAGTGTCGTCCGTCACCTGCAGCAACGCAATCGCTTTGCGGATGTAGTCGAGCGACTCCGACGAGCGGCCTTCCAGGGCGCTGAGACGCCCCAATGACCAGTAGAGCCGCACACGTGTGTACGGATCCGTCTTGTCGTCCAGGCGAGAGAGAGCCTCGCGAACCACTTCGGCCGCGCGCTCGTACTCACCGGCATCGCTGAGCGCATAGCTGAGAAACGTTGCGTAGCGAATCTGGACAGCGGAATCCTCGGGAACCAGCTCCTGGACTTGAGTCAGGCAGCGCTCGAAGAGCGCGACCGCACGATCCGCTGCGCCGAGTGCGACATAGGACTGTCCGAGCGTCGTGTAGAGGTCGGGCCGCAGGTGAGGCGGCGGGCCTTGAGCTTCTCCACCGACGACCGCCTCGAGCCCTTCGACGGCCTCCAGATGCCGGCCGCGCTGTACGGCGGCAAGCCCGATCGCAATTCGGGCACGCTGCGCCGAACCTGTGTCGCCTGCGGCGAGTGACTCGTCTAGAACCTTCTTGAGCTTCTTCTCGGGCTCGCCGCTTGCCTCGCCGAGGCGCAGCTCGAGCTCGGCGTCGGCGAGACGGAGCTCGCGGTCATCGACATCGCGTATGTCTCGCCCGGTCTCGAGAAACTCCGCGGAGACCCCGAGTTTCTGCGACAGCTTGCGGAGGGCCTTGACAGACGGCGTGCGCGCCCCGGCCTCGATTCGCGAGATGTACGCGTACGACACGCCCGGGGACGAGAGGTCGCGCTGAGAGAACCCGCGCTCGATGCGCAGGCGCTTGAGGCGTGCGCCCACGCCCTCCTGGTTGCTCTCCTCGGACACGCTTCTGGGGATCTTCAGAAGTTTTCGGACATAAGTCAAATTCCTTCTCGGACTCGTGTCTAGTCAATCGGCGCTTCCTCGTGACAACATAAGACCTCGAATTGCAGATGTGGGGGAAGGGAGGGTGCGCATGTATCCATGGGGTTGCTAACCAATCACTGACCCGGTGGGGGCGTCCGGCGTCCCCGCCCGGTTAATGTCGTTCGATGGCTTCGGGGCTCGCGCTTGCTGTCTATGGGCTCCTCTTGGTTCCCGGCGCGATCCTCGTTTGGCGACGGCCTGTGGCCGCGCTCTGCGGGTGGGTCATCGGCCTGGCTGCGCACAACGCAGTGATGGCGGCGCTCTACGGCGCCGGGGTCCGCGGGGGCGCTCTGACCGCCCTCCAGGCCTGGAAGGAGATCCTGCTCGGGATCGCCCTTGCGCGTGTCTCGCTGGATGCCCTCCGTTCGCGGCGACTCGCCTTTCGAATCCACCCGGCCGACATCCTTGCCACGGCATTCGCGCTCATCGTGTGTCTCTATGCGGTGCTCCCGCAAGGCTGGCTCGACGGCTCGGCCGACCACAGTGCGATCGGGCTCGCGCTCAAGCACGACCTCGTTCCCGTCGGTGCGTACCTTCTCGGCCGGTCAGTCGTCCTTCGTCGCGAGCGGCTCGTGCCGCTCGTCTGGACGCTCCTCGGCGCCGCGGCTGTCGTCGCTGCGCTCGGTCTTCTCGACGACTTCCTCGTCCCGATCTCGTGGTGGCGCGATTCGGCGGTGGTCGACTACTTCCACAAGCACCTCGGCTACGAGTACCACGGTACGGGTGGACTGCCCGAGAACTTCGTCTTCAACAATGGCGGAGACACCGAAGGCTTCTACCGCCGTCTCGTCTCGACGTTCCTGGGGCCGCTCGCGAGCGCATACATGTTCGTGACTGCGCTGCTGCTCGCGGCTGCGTACCTGCGGCGGTCGCGCAGCCTGATTTCGCTCTGCGCCCTCGTTGCAGCCGGATTGCTGTTCACGTTCTCGCGGTCGTCGCTGCTCGCGCTCGCAGCGGGCTTCGTCGTGCTCGCCTTCGTGACGCGGCGTTGGTGGCCCGTGGCGGCAGCGGTGCTCACGCTTGCAGTGAGCGTCGCGTGGGTGCATGTCTTCCCACACGTCGCGCCACAGGGAAAGTGGACGCAGCAGGATCTCGTCAGGCAGCGCAACATCGCGGAGCAGAATCCCGGCGCGAGCGGTAACGCCGGCAGCATCGAAGAGCCCTCGATCCACAATCACTGGATCAGCCTGCGCGAGGGAGTCCGCACCGTCATCCACCACCCACAGGGCTACGGCCTCGGCAACGCCGGCCAGACCGCGTCGAGGACCGGGACCGCGATCAAGGCCGGCGAGTCGAACTACACGGAGATCGGCGCCGAGACCGGGTTGCTCGGAGCGCTCCTCTGGATCGGCTGGGGGCTCGCGACGTTCACGGGCCTTGTCCTGGCCGCCCGCCGGACGGGCTGGCGGGCCGCGATCGGCATCGCTTCGGCGTTCGGCGCCGCGCTCGTGCTCGCCGTGCAGACCGACGTCATCGGTGACCCCTGGATTGCTTACTGCCTCTGGGCGCTGGCCGGCATCGGGTTGGCGGCGCTGCCTACCTCACAGCGTTGAGCGAGCACGCTAGGCTCGATTCATGGCGATCGATCCGCGGGTGGACATCGGTCACGTTCACCTGAAGGTGAGCGACATCGACCGCGCGCTCGCGTTCTACCGCGACATCCTCGGGTTCGAGGAGATGCAGCGCTACGGCGATCAGGCCGCGTTCATCTCGGCCGGGGGCTACCACCACCACATCGGCCTCAACACCTGGGAGTCGAAGGGAGGATCCCCGCCGGCGCAAGGGACGACCGGGCTGTACCACGTCGCGGTCCGTTATCCGGATCGCAAGGCGCTCGCGCGGGCGCTGAAGCAGCTCGTCGAGGCGGGTGTCCCGATCGGCGGCGCAACGGATCACGGCGTGAGCGAGGCGATCTATCTCCGCGATCCCGACGACAACGGGATCGAGCTCTACCGCGACCGGCCTCAGGAAGAGTGGCCGCGCGCCGAGGACGGGAGCATGTCGATGGTCTCGGAACCGCTCGACCTGCGCGCGCTCCTCGCCGAAGCAGAGTGACTCGTTCGGGAATGCGCTCCAGTCGCCGGCGGATCGTGACGGTCGTCGGCCTCTTCGCCGCTTCGCTCTTCTGCGTCGCCCTCGTCGTCGTGCGGAACGTTCACACCGGGAACGTCAATTTCCGCTACCTGATCTGGAATCTCTTTCTCGCGTGGATTCCGTTCGTGCTGGCGGTCTTCGTCTACGACCGCTGGCGTCGCCGGCGCGGCGGGGCGCTGCTGCTGCTCCTCGGCGGCCTCTGGCTCCTTTTCTTCCCGAACGCCCCGTACATCGCGACTGACTTCGTCCATCTGCGGCACGACTCGCTTTCGCCCTTTTGGTACGACGCAGTCACGATCGCTGCGTTTGCCTGGCTGGGCGTGCTGCTCGGTTTCACGTCGCTCTACCTGATGCAGACCGTCGTGAGGCAGTGGCGCGGCGCAGTCGCGGGCTGGACATTCGCGGTCTTCGCGATCGGTCTCGGCTCCCTCGGGATCTACCTCGGGCGTTTTCTGCGGCTCAACAGCTGGGACGCCCTTGAGCACCCGAGCGTCCTCCCGCGGATTCTGCATGCAGTCGCCCGCGACCCGTTCGCCTATCGAGAGGCGATCGCGGTCACGGTTCTCTTCACCGTCGCCCTGACGTTCGCGTACTTCCTGCTCTACAGCTTCGCCGCGCTGGGCCTCGAGCTCGATGCCGAGCGGTGACCCGAGGGCCATGTTCCAGGGACAGTCCCTGGCACAGGTCCCGTTCCGCCGGGTGCGCTAAAACTCGCCTGTGGCCTCGAAGCCCGTCGAGCAGCTCAATTCCGTCGTGATCCGGTTCGCCGGGGACTCCGGCGACGGGATGCAGCTGACCGGCGGCCGGTTCACCTCCGAGACCGCCATGCTCGGCAACGATCTGGCGACGTATCCGGACTTTCCGGCCGAGATCCGGGCACCGGCGGGCTCCCTGCCGGGCGTCTCGGGCTTCCAGCTCCATTTCGCCGATCACGACATCCTCACTCCCGGCGACGCGCCGAACGTGCTCGTCGCCATGAACCCCGCCGCGCTGAAGACGAACCTGAACGATCTTCCGCCGAGCGGGATCCTGGTCGTCGACAGCGATGCGTTCACGGACCGGAACCTGACGAAGGCGGGCTACGATGGCAATCCGATCGAGGACGGCTCGCTCGAGTCGTACGAGGTGCACGCGATACCGCTCACCTCGATGACGATTGAGGCCCTGAAGGAGATCGACGGGATCACGAAGCGCGAGGCCGAGCGCGCGAAGAACATGTTCGCGCTCGGGCTGATGTCGTGGCTTTACGGCCGGCCGACCGAAGGGACGATCGCCTTCCTCGAGTCGAAGTTCGCCAAGCGGCCGGAGATAGCGGCGGCGAACGTGAAGGCGTTCCAGACTGGCTACGCATTCGGCGAGACGACCGAGGCGTTCGCCGTGCAGTACGAGGTGAAGCCTGCAGCGCTGAAGCCGGGGCTGTACCGCAACATCACCGGTAACCAGGCGCTCGCCTACGGGTTGATCGCCGCTTCCGTGAAGTCCGGGCTGCCGCTCTTCCTCGGTGCGTACCCGATCACGCCCGCGTCGTCCGTGCTCGAGGAGCTTGCGCGGCACAAGAACTTTGGGGTGCGCACCTTCCAGGCGGAGGACGAGATCGCCGCCGTTGGCGCGGCGCTCGGTGCAAGTTTTGGCGGCTCGCTCGGCGTGTCGACGTCGAGCGGTCCCGGCATCGTCCTGAAGCAGGAGACGATCGGGCTCGGCATCACGCTCGAGCTGCCGCTCGTGATCGTCGACGTCCAGCGGGCGGGCCCGTCGACGGGCATGCCCACCAAGCCCGAGCAGGCAGACCTGCTCGGAGTCATGTTCGGACGCAACTCCGAGTCGCCCGTCCCCGTGATCGCCGCGGCGACGCCGAGCGACTGCTTCGACGCAGCACTGGAGGCGGCGCGCATCGCGATCAAGTACCGCACGCCGGTGTTTCTTCTCTCCGACGCCTATCTGGCGAACGGCTCCGAGCCGTGGCTCTTGCCAGACGTCGACGCGATCCCGCCGATCGACCCGCGCTTCGCAGCGGCGGGCACCGAGGACTTCCAGCCGTACCGGCGTGACGAAGAGACCCTGGCGCGGCCCTGGGCGATTCCCGGCACGGTGGGCCTCGAGCACCGCATCGGCGGTCTCGAGAAGCAGGACGTCACCGGCAACGTGAGCTACGACCCGGACAACCACGACCTGATGGTGCGGCTGCGCGCTCAGAAGGTCGCGGGCATCGCGCAGGACATCCCCGAGCTGGAGGTGGACGATCCCGACGGTGCCGACACCCTCGTTCTCAGCTGGGGAGGCACCTATGGATCGGTGGCAGCTGCTGTGCGCCGTGTGCGAGCGAGCCGCAAGAAGGTCGCCCACGCGCACCTGCGCTACCTGAACCCGTTCCCGCGAAACACCGGTGAGATCCTGCGCGGCTACGAGAAGGTGCTCGTGCCGGAGATCAACCTCGGCCAGCTGCAGAAGCTGATCCGCGCCGAGTTCCTCGTCGACGCGAACGGCTTCAACCTCGTCCGCGGCGTCCCGTTCCGCGCGAGCGAGGTCGCCGACGCGATCGATGCGATGGTGGACGCCTGACGCTCCTGTACGACAGTCCGGTTTCCGGCAACTGTTACAAGGTGCGCCTGCTGCTGGCGTTGCTCGGGATTCCGTACGAGCGGCGCACGATGGACGTGGTCGACCGCTCCAACCGGCCCGAGGTTCTCGGCGGCCTGAACCCGTCGTTGCGCGTGCCGACGCTCGTGCTCGACGACGGCCGCCCGCTCGGCGAGTCGGGCGCCATCCTCTGGTACTTCGGCGAGGGAACGCGCTTCGTCCCGGACGATCCGTACGAGCGAGCACAGGTGCTGCAGTGGATGTTCTTCGAGCAATACGACCTCGAGCCGTCGATCGCCGTGGTGCGTTTCTGGGTCGCGTATTCCGGTCGGCCCGACGCGTTTGCCGATCGCATCCCGGAGCGAATGGCGGCGGGGAACCGGGCACTCGCCGCACTCGAGCGCCGGCTCGAGGGACAGCAGTACCTCGTCGGCGACTGGTACTCGCTCGCGGACATCGCGTTGTACGGGTACACGCACGTCGCTCACGAAGGTGGCTTCGAGCTAGAGCCCTATCCCGCGGTGCGCGCGTGGCTCGATCGCGTTGCGTCTGAGCCGGGTCACGTTCCGATCGACGCGTAATGGATCGCCTGCGCGGGCTTTGGGACTTCGACGATTTCGAAGGAACCGAACGGCGACTGCACGAACAGCTCGGGCTGGAGACCTCGGACGCGGGTCGTGCCGAAGTGCTGACGCAACTCGCGCGCGTCGAGAGTCTGCGCGACGACTTCGGCGCGTGTGAGCGCCTGCTCGAGCAAGCAGAGACGTTGGCGGGCTCCAGCGAGGTCGCAAAGGTTCGGATCGATCTGGAGCGGGGGCGCAAGCTGCGCTCGAGCGGCGACCCGGCCGCGGCGCTACCCCTCTTCGAGGCAGCGTTCGAACGCGCCTCCGCAGCCGGCCAGGACTTTCTGGCCGGTGATGCGCTGCACATGTGCGCGATCTCCGTCGACAACGTCGAAGCCACCGAGCAATGGACGCAGCGCGGGCTCGACTTCGGCGAGCGCCGGCCCGCGGCGGCTTACTGGGCCGGGCCGCTGCTCAACAACCTCGGCTGGTCGTACTACGACGCGGGTAACTGCCGGCGGGCGCTCGAGTTGTTCGAGCGTGCGCTCGAGGTCCGCCTACAGGATCCGGAGAACGAGGCTGCGATCGCTTTCGCGCGGGAAGCAGTCGAAACGGCGCGGCAGGCGCTCGACTAGCCGGACGTCGTCTCGAAGCGTTCGAGACTGTCGTCCGGCAGCGTTTCCCAGACGGCGACGGATCTGACGTAGAGGTGGGCGCTCGGCCGCGCGGCGAACTCGTCGTCCAACGCGCTCGCCCGCACGCTGGCCGTCTCGGAGTCGGGCCAGCCGCCGCCGAAGAGATTCGAGCCGCACTTCTTGCAGAACGTCTTCGCGCTTCCTCCGCTCGGCTCGAAGGTTCCCAACATGTCTTCGCCGTCGATGATCCGGATTGACGTCGAGCGCACACGTCCGTTCAAGGTGCCCGTTCCACCGGAGAGCTTCTTGCAGCTCTCGCAGTGGCAGTAGCGCAATGTCTCGGGCGCCTCGGAGACCTCGAATGTGACGCCCCCGCAGAGGCAGCTTCCATGTAGCACGGTCATGAGCCGTGAGCTTAGCCGGGACGGCACTTACTTTTCGTCATCTCGAGAGGGGCCTCCCTGGCGGCGATGTTCAGCCGGCGGAATCCTGCGCCCATGGCCGGTGACCGCCGAGGGGGGCGTAAGCTCGGTCACTGTGCTCTGGGCGATCCTTACCGTGGTGCTCGTCGTCGTTTGCGTCCTGTTCCTGTTCATGGCTCCGATCTTCGCCGGCGGCAAGTCTCTGGGCCAGGTTCAGGAGATCGGCACCCGGCTCTGGACGGGCCTGTGGAAGGAAGAGGACGCCGACCGTCTGCGGTAGACCCCGCGGTCTATCATCGAGACGTGGCGACGAACGGCAAGCTCACCGCGAAGGACTACAAGACCGATCAGGAAGTCCGCTGGTGTCCAGGCTGCGGCGACTACGCGATCCTCGCGGCGCTCCAGTCGTTCATGCCCGAGCTCGACATCCCGAAGGAGAACATCGTCTTCGTCTCGGGAATCGGCTGCGCCGCCCGGTTCCCGTACTACATGGAGACGTACGGGATCCACTCGATCCACGGCCGCGCGCCGGCGATCGCCACCGGTCTCGCCACGTCGAGGCCGGATCTATCGGTGTGGGTCGTGACCGGCGACGGCGACTCGCTCTCGATCGGCGGCAACCACCTGATCCACGCGCTGCGCCGCAACGTGAACGTCAAGATTTTGATGTTCAACAACGAGATCTACGGGCTGACGAAGGGCCAGTACTCGCCGACGAGCCCGCTCGGAACGCGCACGAAGTCCACGCCGATGGGCTCGCTGGACTGGCCGTTCAATCCGCTCTCGCTGGCGATCGGCGCGGAAGCGTCGTTCGTCGCGCGCGCCATCGACACCGACCGTGCGCATCTGACGGACGTGCTGCGTGCGGCCGCTGCGCACAAGGGCAGCGCGTTCGTCGAGATCTTCCAGAACTGCAACATCTACAACGATGGCGCGTTCGACTTCGTTCGGGAGAACAAGGAGAACCGCATCTACCTCGAGCACGGGAAGCCGATCAGGTTCGGTGAGGAAGGGGATAAGGGTGTGCGGCAGCGGCCCGACGGTAGCGTCGCGGTTGTCGACGTGACGGACGAGTCGGAGCTCCTCGTCCACGATTCACACCATGCCGAGCCGAGCGCGGCGTTCGCCCTCAGCAGGCTGACCCAGTCGACGTGGGGAACGACGCCGATCGGCGTCTTCAGAGATGTCGAACGCCCGGTCTACGACGAGCTGATGGCAGAGCAACTCAGTGCCGCGCGGGAGAAGCAGGAAGGCGACCTCGCCGCCCTCCTGCACTCCGGCGATACCTGGACGCTCTAGCCGGCCGAAGGGTCGGTCTGCCAGAGGCCGATCGGATTTCCCTCCGTGTCGGTGCCGGTGGCGAACCAGCCCATGCCGGGAACCGGCTGCGGGTCGTCGGCCTTCCCTCCGAGCTCGTTGACACGCGCGGCCCCGGCATTGACGTCGTCGACGTCGAAGTAGACGCGGATCGCACCCGTGTCTCCTGGAAACACGGCGGCGCCGGTGTCTTCGCCGAGACGAGTCATGTGGTATTCCGTCGGGCCCTCCATCGAGTTGAACTGCCAGCCGAACAGGTTGCCGTAGAACTCGCGCGCACGGTTCGTGTCCTGCGCGGGTATTTCGAAATGAACAGGCTTTCCAGCCATTGCTTCTCCTCTCTGACGCGGTGACTCCAACGATATCCCTCGCGCTGTTGCGGTTGGGTTACGGAGTGGTGCCTGTGCGCCGACGCGGTCGCGTCGCCAGATACTTCGTCTTTGCCCTCGCGAAGAACTCCGGATCCCTTTCGTCCTCCGCGACGAGCCAGTCCACGAAGGCATCGCTGTACTGCGGTGAGCCGAACTTCGGCACGTGCACGAACTCCGGTCTCGTGTCCTCGCTGATCGCGTGCACGCGCCGGACACTGAGGATGTCGAACGCGTTGACCTCGTGACTGCCTAGCCGCGCGTTCACCTCTCGGATCACCTCCTTCTGGCGATAGGGATGCGACTGGTCCGGATCGACCTGCCCGTACAGCGGTGCGTGGGGATCGGTCGTCAAGCGGATCAGCGTGGGCCTCCCTTGCTCGTCTCGCTCTGCCGTCTCGATCACCGCCACCTCGGCGCCGTCGGGTGCATGCATCACCTGGCGGATGTTCGCGAGCCACTGTGACCGCGTCGCATCGAGCTGGCGCTTGATGAAGTCGCGCACGTCCGCGCCCGTCGCCGGCTCGCTCTTCGCGCCGTGGCGGAAGTACAGGCCGCCCCGCGTGAAAGCGATGTGCTCTGCGCCGTCCGCGCTCCTGTGGCGGCCCTGCCGGGTGAACACCAGGGGCGTGACCGCGGCCTCGACGACCACGGCCGTGGCCGGCCGGCCGCCGCGCGTCACCTCTTCGAGTGTGAAGGACTCGAACTCGGGCTCCGCGTAGTGCACGAGCTGCTCGTGGATCAACTCCTCCTCGACGTCACTCCCGGCGAGGACGACGACGCCACCGCCGGAGTTCGCCATGGCGGCGACGTCCCTGACGAGCTCGAGCCGGCCGCCGCTCGACCTCGGATTGAAGGCCTCCTTCAGCTCAACCCGCTTGGAGCTCCGCTTCGCGTCGGCAGCCCGCTTGACGAATCGCTCCGCGCTGTTCACGCTCACATCGTCGCACGATCAAGCCGTGGCGTAACCGGCAATCAGGGCCGGGCGGACTTGACACGTTCGCGGCATACGGCAACGCTGCTGGCGATTAGGGGGCCGATTAGCGGTCGCGACGAAGGTGGAGTCATGGCCTTGATGGGCAGAGTCCGGGTGGGCACGTGCGCCGTGGCGCTAGCTGCAAGCCTGCTCGGCATCCAAGCGACGGGCGCGCAGGCGCAGGTCCCACCGAGCTGTGACGCGTCGTCGTACTCGCTCACGCTCCAGTCACTCACCGGCCCGCAGCGCGCCGATCTGGTCATCCGGATCACGACGACCGTTCCGGGCTGCGAGCTGCCGGAGACTCTGAGCGCGCAGGTCACTCTCCTTCCCTTTAGGGGCGCACCTGCGAAGACACTCACCTTCGACGACGTTCCCTCGCCCGGCGGCGCGGCCACCGTGAACATCGGGCGCGTCCCGCGGCTCCGCCGTGTCCGGGCCTCCGTCTCTTTCGGTCCGCAGATCGTCCTCACAGGTCAGGTAAGGACGCTCCTGAAGCCCGACCTCGTGCTCACCCGTGCCTACACCTCGCGCTCGGTCCTGCTCGGTCGCCCGTTCTTCGTCGTCGCGATCGTCCAGGAGCGCACGAAGGACGTCGGGCTGACGGCGATCGTCACCGTCTCGGCCGGCGGTGCCCCACTGGCCACGCAAGAGGTGACGGTCGCTGCACGCAGGCGCGTCGTGGTTCAGATCCCGGTGTCGCTGACCGAGCTCGGCCGTATCCGGCTCACAGTGACCGTCACGCCCTCGGCCCCCGTCGAGACGACGCTCAAGAACAACACGCGGCGCACGACCGTCGAGACCACCGAGTTCAGGCTGCAGGAGTCGGCGACGCTGGTGCAGAGCTTCGCCGGGTACGGCGGCCAGTTCAACCACCACGTCTATGCCGCGATCTCGCGGTCGGTCGGCGTCACCGACGACAACGTCGGCGACATGGAGCGGAAGATGCGGGCCCTCCATCCGGAGTTCTCGCGCATCTTCTTCACCGGCGCCGCCTTCAACGACGCCGACCGCATGCAGTCCTTCGTCCGCACGGTTCAACTCGCCCAGAGCACCGGAACGATGATCAACATCACGTGGCAGGGAGGCACGCTCAACGTCGCAAACGGGACGATCCCAAAGTTCGCGAACGTCCTGATCGACCTCGTTCGCAACCGGGGCATCACGAACCTGCGCTGGCTCACTCTCCAGAACGAGCCCAACCGCACCAGGATCACCATGCAGGCCTACGAGGCGCAGTACCGCGCCCTCGACCCGTACATCCAGAGCATCCGTGGCCAGGTCAAGTACATGGGTGGCGACCTCGTGCGAAGCCCCGATGTCGGCGCGCCGAACCAGGAGGCCTGGTTCCAGTACCTGGCCACGAACATGGCAGACATCCTCGACGCGTATTCGATCCATGTCTTCTGGGACTACTGGGACACACAGAAGCTCGTCGACCGCCTCACCGAGGTGCGCGCGATCGTCGACGCGCTGCCGGAGGGGGCCCGGAAGCCGCTGTACGTCGCCGAGTACGGCGTTCGCGGCCTGCGGAAGTTCAACGATTTGCCGGCGGGTGACCCCGGCGTCTGGGAGGACGGCACGCCGATCACCCAGACGAACGTCAGCGCCTTCCAGCACGCGTGGTTCGACGTCCTCGCAGCGCGCCTCGGCTATACGGGGACGAGCAAGTGGGACTCGTACTTCGGGAAATACGACAACGGGACGCAGGCGTATTTCATGATCGGGAGCCCGACGAACGGTTGGCCGCTCTATCCGCTCTACAACTTCGTCCACCTGCTGACGTCAACCGTGAAGCGCGACTGGCGCACGGTCAACGTCGACGGTGTGCCCGACTCCTCGCGGCTGCTCGCGGCCTACGTCGGTAAGAAGGGAGAGCACACGATTGTCGGGCTCGACACGGCCGGCGCACAGCTGAACGCGCTCTCGGACACTCAGGTCATGTACACCCTTGGCGGCTTGGCGCCGTCCCAGAGGTTCCATCTGGCAGTCTGGAACGAGGCCGGTGACGGGGTTATCGGGCCGTCGAAGATCGTCACCTCCGACGCTTTCGGAGTCGTCACGTTCGCTTCCCCGCTGCACGGAGTGTTCGCACTGACGACGCTACGGCTCGCCTAGTCCGGATCACGGGCCAGTAGCTCGTCGGGCTACACCGATCCGACGACCCGGGCGGGAAACCACCTCTGAGTTGTGACACAGCCGGCGCCTCGCATTCCGGCGCCGCTGTCATGTCGCTCGCTCAGGTGTTGTTGTCGTGATCGCAATGCGACGAGCTCGACTGCGTCGTCGTCGTGGCGGTCGTTGTGGCGCCCGACGATTTGGAGCTCGAGCTTCCGCCGCTCGCGGCGATGGCTACGCCGGTGCCGCCTAGGGCCAGCGCTGTGGCGGTGGCGAGCAAAGCGGCGTGCTTGGGTCGAAACACGTGTGACCTCCTTTCGGTCGTGGTGTTCTTCCATGGAACTACTCGCCCCTAAGAGCAGCCCAAGACGCGTCTAAGAAGTCAGTGAGACTTCGGCGGCGACGCGAAGAGCGTGTACAGCTCGATCTCGCGGAACCCGAGGCGCCGATAGACCGACTCGCCCATCGGGCTCGACTGCAGTCCGGCGAGATCGGCGCCGGTGGAGAAGCCGTCGAGGACGGCATGTGCTGTGATCGCCGCGCCGTAGCCGCGCCCCCGATGCTCTTCGGGCGTTGCGACGCTGAAGATCCCGACGGTGGAGTCGATCGTGAAGCCGACGGCGGTCGAGACATCGCGACCCTCGTCGCGGGCGAGGTAATAGCGAAGCCCTTCGAGATCCGCGACCTCGAGTGCATACAGAGAGGCGACAAGCTCGTCAGGCACGCCGAAGCCGCTCGCCCCGACTGCCAGCGCCTGCGCCAGACCGTCGGCGGTCTCCACTCTCAAAACCTGGCCGTCGTTCGTCGGGCTCTGCAGATCAGCGGGAGTCACCGTCATGCCCGGAATCCGGATCTCCTCTGTCAACCCGAGCCCGCGGGCTGCGTCCTCGACCGCAGGGGTTCTGCCGGCGCGTGTCATCACCGTGAACGGCGTGCCGAGGTCATTCGCCCTGGCACGGGCCGTCTGGAGATGGGACGCGGCAGCGTCAGAGTCCGCCCACAATCCGTTCACGTCGCGAATCGGGAAGGTCGGGAACGACATGAAGCAATAGCCGTCACCCCGTTCGAACTCGGCGCCTTCAAGCACGCGGGCCAGCTGTTCGGCAACCGACACGAGTACGTCGTAGAGCCGGTCGGCCTCGTTCACGAAGGCGACTCTAGTCCGCGGCCTCCGACGTTGCGACCACGAGCCGTTCGCGCCGTCGCGCCCCCGGCGGTGTGATGAACACCGCTACGGCCGCACCAATGAGAGCGACGACCGCCGCGATCGCGAAGGCGATCGTGAAGCCGTCGACCGAGGGGACCTCGGTTCCCCGAATCGTGTGGGCGGCGAGGAGGGCCGCGCCGATCTGACCCCCGACCACACCGCCGACCGTGCGCGCGACGGTGTTCATTCCGGTGGCGACTCCAGTCTCCGTTGGCCGCACCGCCTCGGTGATGAGCGTCGCCATCGCCGCGAAGGCGAATCCGACCCCGACCCCGAGCACCGGCATCGCGGCGAGAATCTGCCACGGCCTGTCATGCCACTCGGCAAGCCAGGCCGCGGAAATCGAGACGAGCAGCATGCCCGCCGCGAGCGGCCATTTGAAGCCGGTCCGCCGCCCAATCAGCCCAGCGAGCGGTCCTGCGAAGAGCAGCGCGAACGAGCTCGGCAGGAGGTAGAGGCCTGCCTTCGTCGCGCTCGCGTCGAAGCCATAGGTGACCCCCCGCTGTAATGACGCCGTGAGACCGTGGGGCGTCTCGACGAAGTTCGGCACGAGCACGAACGTCCCGAACATTGCGAAACCGGCGATGAGCGCGGTGATGTTCGTGAAGAGAATCTCGCGGCGGGCGAGCATCCGCATGTCGACCATGGGCTCTTCGACGTGCAGCTCTGCGTAACCCCAGGCGAGGAGCAGGACGAGCGCCGCCGCGCCGAGGCCCAGCGTTCGGCTCGACGTCCAACCCCAGTTCTCTCCCTCCGTCAGCGCGACGAGCATCGAGATCAGGCCGCCGGACAGGAGTGCTCCGCCCACGTAGTCGACGCTTGACGGTGTCTTCACCGGTGACTCGGGCACGAAGCGATGCACGAGCACCGTCGCCACGCCGATTCCCACGGCTCCGACGATGAACAGCCAGCGCCACGAGACGTTGTCCACGATCACGCCGGAGAGCACGATGCCGAAGCCGCCGCCAATCCCGAAGACTGCCGACACGAGCCCGATCGCGACGCCGACCTTCTCCCGGGGAAACTCGTCGCGGATGATCCCGTAGCTCAGTGGGAAGACCGCGGCGCCGGCGCCCTGCACTGCGCGCCATGCGATCAACGACCAGATGTTCCAGGCGGCGGCCGCGCCGACAGAGCCGACGAAGAAGAGCGCGAGCGAGATCACGAGAAGGCGCTCTTTGCCGTACTGGTCGCCGAGCTTGCCCAGGATCGGTGTTGCAACCGACGCCACGAGCAGAAAGACCGTCAGGACCCACGTGACCCAGGTCGTCGTCGTATGCAGGTCCCGCTGCAGGGTCGGCAGAGCAGGGATGACCATTGTCTGCTGCAGCGCGAACGCGATCCCGGCCAGGGTGAGGATCGCGAGCGTCACGTTGTGGTGCTGTCGCTCGACTTCCACTGGGCTTCGCCAGCCTAACGATGCGCCCTAGGATCGTGACGTGACCAAGCTCTAATCCGACGACGCCGAGCTCTACGACATCGCGTTCGACTGGGACATCTCGGACGAGGCGGACTGGCTCGTGGCGCGGCTGGAGGCAACCACGGTGTTGGAGCCCGACGCCTGCGACCTGGGCGGAGGCGATTGCTGCGTCCCCGTTTGAAGAGACTGCGACCTACGACGGCGGCACGAAGGGGCAGTGGCCCCAGCTGGATGCGACTGCCGTCGGGGGCCTGCTCTGGCACGAGCTCGTCCTGCCGGGCTGAGCGGGGGAAGGTGACGGAGCCCGCTGGGAGACAACGGGCTCCGTCGTCGGCCCCCTCCGGGCCGAACTTGGCTAGCTGCAGGCGCGTACGGTGCGGTCGAGCGTCACGAGCCGGTCGAAGGCCACGCTCACGCGTACACGGATGACGGAGCGCTTCCTCACGACGAGCCGTGCCCGGAACGGCGCGCGGTTGTCCGTCAGCACTCGCCGGCCGTTGACGAGGAACAGCGCGGACTGCACGCCGGGACCTGAGGCCGTGGCCGTGACGATTCCGCATCGACCGCGACGCGCGGTGGTGAATAGCACGGCCGGCCGCGCCCGGCAGCTTGCGCCAGAACAGGAAACGAGCGCATGCAGACGCGTCGCGAGCGACGCCTTCAGCGCGTCGTAGGCGGGGTTGGCGTGCTCGCTCTGCAGCTCGCCGGGATCCTTGCGTAGGTCGTAGAGCTCGCGGTCGCCGGTTGCGTACTCCGCGTACTTGTAGTGCAGCGTCCTAATCCCGTCGAAGTGGCCGGCGCCCGGTGAGTTGTCAAGCAGCAGGTCGCGGCCGATCTCCTTGCCTGGCTCACGCCAGAACGGCAGGAGCGAAACGCCGTCTTCCGTACGGCCGGACTTGACATTCGCAGCGGCGAGGATCGTCTCGGCGTCGTCGATGTTCATCGTCAGCTGGCTGCGATGGACCCCCTGGGGCAGCGACTTGTTACCCGTCCAGCGCATCAGGAGCGGCAGGTGGATCGACGGCTCGTACCAGAGCACCTTTCCGTTCGCAACGCGGTGCTCTCCATGGAAGAAGCCGTTGTCGGACGTGAAGAGGATCAGTGTGTTGTCGAGCTCGCCGGTCTGCCGAAGCGTCTCGACCATCGACGAGATCGCTTCGTCCACCGACATCAGGGTCTCTCGGCGCTGCTGCCAGTTCTCCTGGATCGCAGCGATGCGGCTGGCGTTCAACAGGGGCCGGCGCCTGATCACCTGCGGCTTGTCGGAGACGTCGGCCTCGTTGAAGTTCGGAGGCTGTGGCAGCGGTGTCCCCTTCAACGCGTCGTGGTGGCGCGGCGCCGGAACCGGTGTGCCGAGCTGGGGCGGATCATCCGGTTCTCGTGGCGTGCCGGAGTGGTTCCCAAGGAATGCCACCCACAGGAAGAACGGCCCCTGCGTAGCACGGCGCTTGATGATCTCGTTTGCCTTGTCCCGGTAGACGTCGGTCTGGTAGCACGACGGCTGCGGCGTGGCGCAGAACGTGTGGAGCGTCCCGCCCTCGTTGAGCGTGTAGTTGTAGTAGCGGTAGGTGGTCGGGTCGACGGACCCGTGCCATTCGCTCCAGCCCGGTGGGACCTCCGTCGGGTTCTGGCGGCCGTAGCCGTTCAGGAACTTGCCGAGGTGCGCCGTGTAATACCCACCGCGCTGCAGCCAGACCGCGAGCGTGTTCGACTTGTCGAGCGCCTGGTAGCCTCCCTGCGGGGGCGCGTTTCCACGCACGCCGTTGTTGTGCGAGTACTGACCCGTAAGGAACGTCGCTCGCGACGGGCAGCAGAGCGAGAACGAGTCGAAGTTGTTGTCGAACGTCACGCCCTGTTCGCCGATCAGGCGCCGTACGTTCGGAAGCACAGCCATTTCCTCGAGTGTCTGGTCGTCCGTCTCCAGGACGAGGACATTCGGGCGCTGTGGAGCTGCGGCCGCCTGTGCCGTGCTTCCATGGTGCTGGGCACCAACGGTGATTCCTGCGGCGAGCGCCAACGACGCCGCGATCGCGAGTCCTAGACTGCGTGTCATCGCATTCCCCCCTGTTGCGAAACCAGTGCTCTCGTTATTGCCGCTACGTGTGTGCGAGCGGTATCGCTCCCGCAAGGATTTCGTTAACGGCGCTCGCTCGCGACGCCGACCAGAGGAGGCCGTGGCGGCTTTGCCGGCGCGGCCGTTTAAGCGGCGAATTGCTCTTCGGCCGGTCGCTCCTGGACGAGCACCACGCTGCGGGAGCGAAACCAGACGAAGAACGAGACCGACAGCCCCGCTATCCCGGCGACGGTGAACGCGAGCTCGGTCCCGCCGATCGCTGCGAGCCAGCCCGAGAGGATCCCGCCGAGAGTACCGGTGCCGGCGAAGGCGAAGAAGTAGATGCCGATCAGCCGGCCGCGCAGGTGGTCTGGTGAGGCGAGCTGGATGAGCGAGTTCGAGTTCGACGACCAGGTCGTGAAGCAGATCCCTCCGACGAAGAGAAGCAGTGCGACGACGACCGTGGAGCGCATGGGTGCGATCAGGAGCTCGCAGAGAGCAAAGCCGCCGCTGCCGATCGCGGTCGTTCCCACGGTGGCGCGGCTCACGTGCGCGGACACGAGCGCACCGATCAGCGCGCCGACGCCGAAGACTGCGGACAGAACACCGAACGTCTGCGGGCCGGCGTGCAGCGTGTGCTTCGCGAGCACCGGCAGCAAGACGTTGAAGTTGAGGCAGAAGGTGCTCATTACGAAGACGAGGACGAGCATCAGCGCGATCTGCTCCTCGTGGCGTGCATAGGAGATCCCTTCCTTTAGGCCCGTGAGGAGTGTGCGGGGTCGCTCGCGGCGTTCCACCGCGTGGAATTCCGACGGGCGCATCAAGAGCAGCCCGGCGATGACAGCGACGTAGCTCGCGGCGTTGAGCGCGAAGCAGATACCCGTGCCGGTGGTGGCGATCAGGACGCCTGCCAGTGCTGGGCCGAAGATGCGCGCGCCGTTGAAGAGCCCCGAGTTGAGGCTGATCGCGTTCGGCAGCTCGGCTGGCCCCACCATCCGGTAGGTCAGGGACTGCCGCGAGGGAGCGTCGAGCACCTGGACGAGCCCCATCAGCGCAGCGATGACGTAGACGTGCCACGGCTGCACGACCCCTGTGAGCGCGACGACCGCGATCGTCGAGGCGAGCACCATCTGCGTCACCTGCGTCCCGATCACCGTCCGCCACGAGTCCAGCCGGTCGACGATGACTCCCGCGACGAGGCTGAAGAGCGTGAACGGCATGAACTGGCAGAGCGCCAAAATCCCGACCGCGACCGGGGAATGCGTCAGCGAGAGGATCAGCCACGCTTGCGCGACGCGCTGCATCCAGGTTCCCGTGTTGGAGATGACCTGGCCGGCGAAGAAGAGGCGGTAGTTGCGGTGCTTGCGAACGCTCGAGAAGGTGCGGGCGCCTGCCCGGAGGATGGCTGCGGTCAAGCTTCGTCTCCAGCGAAGAGGTGGGTGAGCGGCCCGATCGCCGCGTCGATCGCCTCGAGCTCGTCCGGGTCGAGCGCGCGCAGTCGCGCCGACAGCCACGCCGTGCGCTTCGACTTCACCGAGCGCAGCACCTTGTGGCCTGCTGCGGTCAGCGTCAGCCCGACACGGCGCTGATCGCCCTCGACGGGTGCGCGGCCGACGAGTCCCGCTTCCTCGAGCCGGGCGACGAACTTCGACATCCCGGGGACCGACATTCGCTCGAGAGCGGCGAGCTCTCGCACCCCGATTCCGGGGTGGAACTTGATTTGGACGAGGAGGGAAACCTGCCCACCGGTGACTCCGAGGGAGTGGATCTCACGCCGGAGCTGCCGGTTCAAGTGGAGCAGGACCGGGCGAAGGCGGTTCGCGAGGACTGTTGGATCGGCGGCGACGGCAGGCATTTCGTTAACTAGGTTAACTAATCGGGCGGTTCTGCCGTCGGCTTTAGGCGTAATCCTTCGTTTGGTGGGCACAATGGCTGCCGTGGCGCGAAACCCACTCGAGGATGTGGCCCGGGGTCTGAAGGTGCTCGGTGAGCGGCTGTCCCAGACGACGGGCGGCAGCGATCCGGCGGAATGGATCTCGGATCAACTCAGGCGGCCCGAGCCTGCCCGGACGCTGCCCGAGCTCCAGGCCGAGCTCGACTCTCTCGTCGGGCTCGAGACCGTGAAGGAGCAGGTGCGGGCGCTCGTCGCCTTCCTCCAGGTGCAGGCGGAGCGCCAGCGGCACGGCCTGCCCGAGGTTGCGACGTCGCAGCATCTCGTCTTCCTCGGGAATCCCGGAACCGGAAAGACGACGGTTGCCCGGCTGCTGGCGGAGATGTACCGCGCGATGGGACTGCTGAGCCGCGGCCATCTCGTCGAAGTCGACCGGGCCGGGCTCGTCGGGCAGTACGTCGGCATGACGGCGATCAAGACCGACCGGGTGATCCGCCGCGCGCTCGACGGCGTCTTGTTCATCGACGAGGCATACGCATTGGCCCCGGGTGACGAACGCCAGGACTTCGGACCGGAGGCGGTCGAGACGCTGCTGAAGCGGATGGAGGACTACCGGCACCGCCTCGTCGTGATCGTCGCCGGCTATCCGCGGCTGATGCATCGCTTCCTGCAGTCGAACCCCGGTCTGCGCTCACGTTTCTCGCGCGAGATCACGTTTCCCGACTACTCGACAGACGATCTGGTGAAGATCACGCGGAAGCTCGGCGCGGACTACGAGTATTCGCTCGACGAGGACGCCGTGGAGGCGCTGCGTCAGATCCTTGGCGGAGCCGCACGCGGCGAAGGGTTCGGGAACGCGCGCTTCGCGCGCACGCTGTTCGAGCAGGCGCTGAACGCACAGGCGCTTCGCCTTGCAGGTGTGCAGGGCGCCGAGCTCGGCGATCTAGAACGGTCGGAGCTGATGACCCTTCGGGGCGACGACTTCCGTGCCGCGGCAAGAGCGCTCGGCGAAGAGCCCGCGGGCGACGACCCGCGGGCAGGTTTCTGGCGTCGCCGGCGCTAGCGCGCCAACACGGGTCCTGGTTTGCTGTGCCCGCCCGCGTTTCCGACCTCACCGGAAGCGAGCGCCGCCAGCACCAGGACGAGCCACGCGACGAGACAAAGAAAGACCAGCCGCATGATCCTTCTGACGTCCGCGGCTGCTCGCAGTCTGCGTGCGGCGTGTTAAGCCGTTACCGGTTCAAAGGGGGGCGGTCCGAATCTCCCAGGGACGGAGCTCGAGCTCCTCGCCGGCGAAGCGGACGGTCTGCGGATCGGGCCCCTGGTTGACGATCCTTGCCCGGCCGAGCTGGAGCGCGGTCAAGACGACGGCGGTGCTTCCTTCGAGAGTCGGGCCCGCGTGTGAGCTCAGCTCTCCTGCCGGCCCGTGTCCGGGTGCGGTCAGGAACGGATTGCGGTAGGCCTCGGCGTGTTCGAGGATCGAGTCGGAGCTCGCGCAGTACGCGAACGAGAAGGAACGCGGTCCCCGTAGCTGCGCTGCCGGGACCGGGATCTCCGGCCCGGCGGGCTCCTCGCGCGACGGGTTCACGTTGAGGCTGATGTAGCCGATCGATCGCAGCGCAGTGAGCGCGAGCTCGTCTCCGACCACCTCGTACTCGGTGACATGGTCGAGGAGGAGCGCGATCCCTCCCGTCGTGACGAAACCGGAAGCCGGAAACGTCGGGATCGCGACCTCGCCGTGGCCGCCTTCCACCTCGAGGCTTCGTTCGACCACCGCGTACTGACCCTCGGCCTGCGAGCTCCGTGCCGGCTCACGTAGCGGAACGTGAATGCGCACGCGCTGGTTGTCGCAGGGATTGTCAAGCTCGACGCGGATGCGGACGAACGGCTCGCCGGCGCGTTTTTCGAAACGCGTCCGTGTTACTACGGTCCGGTCGTCCCAGACGTAGGTGCGGTGCAGCACGTCGACCTTGCGGAGCGGCCCGTCCTCGACGCTCTCGAGCAGTTCGTCGGTCGGCACGTCGACGAGGACGTCGTTTGCAGGCGGTGCGTAGTTGTAACTGTCGCCGATGTCCTTGCCGCGAACGATGCGGGTCAGGCGCGACACGTCGACGTGCGGACATGTGCCAGGGACTGTCCCTGGCACATGTCCGGGACGGACACTTGTCCAGCCGAGTGGCGGTGCCGGGACGCCTGCGACGATCGTTCGCTTCGGCTGGGCCACGACTCGCAGCGTCCACTCTCCTTCCATGGTGGCCAACGCGATCTCGCCGAGGAGCTGCTCCATGTCGAGGAACTCCGGATCCGCCTCGTCGCCGACCAGGAGGATCGCCCGGCCTTCTTCGGTCCGGATGCCGTTCACGATGCGCCCGAAGATCTCCCGACCGTGCAGGCGGCGCGCGATCGCGGCGGGCACGTCCGCGCCGGCGAGCTTCGCCTCCCACTCGAACGGGAGCTGTCGTCGCACTTCCTGTGTGGGTAGGCGCGTTCCGTTCGGAAGCTCCAGCTCGACTGCCTCCCATTCGTCCGGGACGACCACGTCGAGCTCCACGAGGTTAGAGCGCTCGCGCGGCGAGGGATTCACGATCGCGAACGCGCCCCGGGGAACTTCTGCGGCGATCCGCGCAACGGCACGCTGTGCGAGCTCGCGGCCGATGTGCTCCGCCTCTGCGTAGCGCACCAGCACCTGCGCCGAGACCTCGTCCGTGGAACAGCCGCAGATCGAGTCGTGCGCCGAGTTCTGGAACATCCGCGTCCAGGCCTCGGCAAGGAACGGCTCCGGGCGATCGGTGCCGCCGTAGAGCGACTGCAACGGCTCGGCGTAGCGCTCGAGCCACCGCTCCGCACACGCGCAGGCCGCCTTGAGGTCGATGCGCGCAGAGACCACGCCGGGAAGCAGGTTCGCGCGCGCGGCGGAACGCAGCTCGCCGCGCCAACGGAAGAGGCCGTCGGCTGCGGGGTGCGCGAGGTACTCGCCGATCGTGCCGACCTCCGCACCGTCGGGGACTCGCTCCGAAAAGTCGTGCACGAGAGGCTTGTGATCGGTTCCGACCATGCCCAGCACCGCATCCCTCCCGAACCAGGGGCGAAACCGTTCTTCGAACGGCTTGAGATCGACGGGCCCCGGTACGTCGAAGATGTACGCCGCATTGCCGTAACCGCCCGGCAGATATTCGGTGACGACCGAGGAGCCGTCGATGCCTTCCCACACGAACCGGTGGAAGTCGACCGCGGCGGGGACGCCGCGCCAGACGACCGCTGTCTCGATTCCGGCGGCCCGGAGGATCTGCGGCATCTGCGCGACGTGCCCGAACGTGTCCGGCAGATAGCCGACGCGCAGCACGTCGCCGAGCTGCTCCGCACGACGCATTCCCGCCTCGAGATTGCGCAGTGTCGTCTCGCCGTCGACCAGGAACTCGTCCATCAACGTCTGCCACGGACCGAGCGCGAGCCGGCCCTGTCCCACCAGCGCGCGAATCCTGGTTTCCGACTCCGGGCGGATCTCGAGGTAGTCGTCGACCGTCGCGAGCTGCCCGTCCAGCGTGAAGCTGAGCGTCTCGTCGGACTCGAGCCGGTCGAGCAGCTTGTCGACGAGCTCGACGAGCGAGATCCGGAACGACTGGAACGGCCGGTACCACTCCCGGTCCCAGTGCGTGTGCGGGACGAGAAAGACGCTCAGGTCTTCACGGAGCCGGCGAGCAGGCCCTGCACGAAGTAGCGCTGCAACGAGAAGAAGACCACGAGGGGAAGGATCATCAACAGGAACGCAGCCGCCGCGAGCAGGTTGTACTCCTGACCGTACGTCGAAAGCAGGTACGGGATCCGCACCGTCATCGGTTGCTTGGATGGATCCGAGACGAAGATCAGCGCCATCAACAGGTCGTTCCAGACCCAGAGGAACTGGAAGATCGCGAACGATGCAAGCGCAGGTACCGACAGCGGCACGACGATCCGGCGGAAGATCGCCAGATTCGAGGCGCCGTCGATCCGCGCTGCCTCGATCAGGTCCTTCGGCAGCGTGACGAAGAAGTTCCGGAGGAGGAAGACAGCTAACGGCAGCCCGAACGCTGTGTGCGCGAGCCAGATCCCGTAGTAGTGCTGGTTCAGGTGACCGTGGCTGGCGAAAAGCTTCAGCAACGGCACGAGCGACGTTTGGATCGGGACGATCATCAGGGCGACGATGAGCAGGAAGAGCGTGTCGCGGAACGGGAACGGCACCCATGCGAACCCGAAGGCGGCCAGTGCGCCGAGTGTCAGCGGCAGGATCGTCGCGGGCACGGTGATGATCACGCTATTCACCCAGGCGTGACCCATCCCGGTCGCCGTGATGACGGAGTCATAATTGTGGAGGGTCCAGTCCCACTGCGTGAGCGAATGCCACCAGCCACTCGAGGCGATCGCCGGCGGCTTGCGGAATGACGTGAGCGCGAGACCGACCGTCGGCACGAGCCAGAGGACCGCAATCCCGACCAGAGCGATGTGCAGCGGCGTCCGCGTGAGGAGCCGCACAAGGCGCTCGCTGCGTGTATGCGCCCTGATCTGAACCGCCGAGTCGACGGCGGCCATCAGGCAACCACTTTCTCGGTGCGGAAGCGCCGGACGTTCAGGACCATCACGGGTGCGATCAGCACAAGCATGATCACCGCGACCGCGGCACCGTACCCGGGGCGGCCGTTGTGGAAGGTCTCCTCGTACATCGTGAAAGCGATCACGCGGCTGGATGTCCCGGGGCCGCCGCCTGTCATCACGTAGATGATGTCGAAGACCTTGATCACGTTGATGAAGAGCCAGATCGTCACGACCGACAACGGCAGGCTCAACATCGGCAACATGATGCGGCGGAAGATGTTCCACTCGCCGGCGCCGTCGACGCGCGCAGCCTCCATGATCTCGGTAGGAATCCCCTTGATCGCCGCCGACAGAACCACCATCACGAAGCCGACGGACGCCCAGATGTAGGCGAAGATCAGTGCGTAGTTGACGATGCCTGGGTTGCCGAGCCAGGACACCGAGTGTTTACCTAACGCCCCGTGCCACAGCGCGTTCAGCACGCCGATGTTCGAGTCGGTGTTGTAGACCAGGAGCCAGATGATGCCGACGGCGGTCGCCGAGATGGCCATCGGCACGAAGATCGCCGTCTTCACCACGCGCTCGTAACGCACGCGGACGGCAAGCACCGCGAGGGCGAGCCCGATAATCAGCGAGAGGCTGATGTAGAAGATGACCCAGCGGAGGTTGTTGATCAGTGCGCCCCCGGGCGGGAATTTGCTCAGGTCCAGAAAGTCGTGATCGTTCGTCAGCAACTGCTTGAAGTTGTCGACCCCGAGGTAGTGGGCGAAGCCGAAATGGAAGTCGCCCTCGTAAAACGCCAGACGGATCGTGTAATAGGCGGGATAGATCAGGAAGATCGCGAGCACGAGGAGCGCAGGCAGCACGAAAAGCATTCCCTGCAGGCGCTCGAAGCCTGACCACAGCCGCACGCTGCGGCCCTCGCGCGGCGGCGGTGCGGCGACCGGGGTGGGAAGCGGCTGCGTGCTCATTCGTCCGCGGTGAGACAAAAGTGACGGCGCCCGGAGCCGGAGCGCCGTCACGCAATCGAGGCCTAGAACTGGCCTTTGATCTTATTCTGGAAGGTGGAAAGGATGCTCTTGATGTTGCCCGGCTTCTGAATCACGTCCTGCAGGGCGAAGCCCCACGTGTCACCGAACGCTCCCGGAAGCAGGTCGGAACCGTCGAACAGGAAGGTCTTCGCCGAAGCGAGCTGTTTGACCTCGGCCCGTACGATCGGGCTCGGGTAGGCGCTCGCGGGCACCTTCTTGTTCGGCGAGGTGACTGCGTTCGTCGAGATCCAGATCTTCCCAGCGGCGCCAGTCGAGATGTACTTCAGGAACTGCCGCACCTCGGGTGTGTCCTTGAACGCTGCGGCGAAGTCGGCCGCGCCGACGACCGGGTGGTCGAGGGACGCCTTGATCGTGGGCCAGGGGAAGTCACCGATCGTCTTCCCAACCTTCAGCTGCGGGTTCACCTGGACGGTGGCGATGCCACCGACGAAGCCGCCCTCGAAGAAGAGCTGCGCCTTCGGGCTCGTTCCGAACACGTCGGTGATGCTGCCGACGAAGCTCTGGCCGAGCACGCCCTGAACGCCGTTCAAGACGTACTTGTTGTTGATGATCTGCGTCATCATCCTCGCGGCGTTCGCGACCGAAGGATCGGTGAACTTCAGCTTTCCGGTGAAGAGGGCCTGGTACTTCGCGGCCCCTGCGGTCCGGGCGTAGATGTTTTCGAACCAGTCGGTGAGAGTCCACTGGCTCTGGTTCGGGCCGGCTCCGACTGACCAGGGCACGAGACCCTTCGCCTTGTACTTCTTGGTGATCGCGAGCAGCTGGGCCCACGTCTTCGGGATCTTGAACTTGTACTTGGCGAACGAGTCCGGCTTGTACCAGATGACGCTCTTCGAGTTCGCCTTGGCCGGGACGCCGTAGAGCTTTCCACCCGAGCTACCGAGCTTCAGGTAACCCGTGGCGTAATTCCCCGCCATGTAGGAGTTGCTGAGACCCAAGCTCGCGAGGGTCTTCAACGCCCCCGCCTTTGCAAGGGTGCCGATGTAGCCGGGTCGCGGCAGAATGCCGATGTCCGGCGGATTCCCTGCGGCCAGACGCGTACGAACCTCCGGAATGAAGTCACGGGCCGACGTGTACTCGACCTTGATGCCTGTGTTCTTCGTGAATGCGGCCGTGACCTTCAGAAATGCGTCCTTCTCGCTTCCACCCCAGAGCGAGAGAACCTCGATGGAATTGGCACTGCGCTTCGTCGGCTTTGCACTGATCGCCGTCGCCGTCAATCCTGCGGCAAGTACGGCAAGCGCGATCGCCGACGCGATCAGCGATCTCCGTCGCTTCACTTGAATCCTCCTCCTCTTGTAGACCCCAGTGTTTGTGTCGATGCTATCTCCAAAGATTCAGCCCCGGGCGGTGAGATTCAGCTCGGTCTCGGGATCGAATACGTGAAGCTTGTCCGAGTGAATTGCGAACTCGACTTCCTGGCCGGCCTGCACCTTTTTGTCAGATGGCACCAGGGCAACGATCTCGTGGCCCTCGGACTGGGCGTGGATGAGCTCCTCGTGGCCCAGGTACTCGACGACGTCGATCTTTGCTGGGATGTGCACGGCACCTGAGCCGCTGTGGCCGTTCAACTCGAGGTCTTCAGGGCGAAACCCGATCAGCAGGTCCCGGCCCCGGTTCTGCGCCGCTGCTTTGGCCGCTTGGCCGGAGAGCTCGAGCGTCGTGCCACCGAGCTTGAGGGTGCCGTCGTCCGCCTTCGCGGTCGCGAAGTTCATAGCGGGCGAGCCGATGAATGCGGCGACGAAGACGTTGACCGGATTGTCGTAAAGCTCCGGCGGTGTGCCGATCTGCTGCAGGACGCCCTGGCTCATCACCGCGATGCGATCTCCCATCGTCATCGCTTCGACCTGATCGTGCGTCACGTAAACGGTCGTCGTCTCGAGCCGCCGCTGCAAGCGGAGGATCTCTGCGCGCGTCTGCACGCGCAGCTTCGCGTCGAGGTTCGAAAGCGGCTCGTCCATCAGAAACGCGGCCGGCTCGCGGACGATCGCCCGTCCGAGCGCGACACGCTGACGCTGCCCGCCCGAGAGCGCTCGCGGCTTCCGGTCGAGCAGCTTCTCGAGGTCAAGGATCTTCGCGGCCTCCTCGACGCGCCGCTTGATCTCGTCCTTCCGCGTCTTCATGAGTTTGAGCCCGAACGCCAGGTTGTCGAAGACGGTCATGTGCGGATAGAGCGCGTAGGACTGGAACACCATCGCGATGTTCCGGTCCTTCGGCGGCACGCGATTGACGACGCGTGCATCGATCTTGATCTGCCCCGCCGTGATCTCCTCGAGCCCGGCTAAACATCTGAGGGCGGTGGTCTTCCCGCAGCCGGAAGGCCCCACGAGGACGAGGAACTCGCCGTCCTTGATCAGGAGGTCGAGGTCGCTGACGGCGACCGTACCGTCGGCATAGGCCTTGGTCAGATGGTCGAAGGTGACGGTCGCCATGCGCCGCCGATGCTAACCGGTAAGAGCTTTGGCGCAAAGGCGCTGGAAGTGAGCGACCAGTTGCTCGCTCTCGGAGAGGATGCGGCCCTCGGTCAGGATTCCCGAGCGAACCCCGCGCTGGACGCCCTCCACGAGGTCCCGATCCTCTGCTCCGACCTGGTTGTCGAAGGCCAGGAGCTCGTCGATCCATTCCTGGTCGACGTCCGGTGCGAAGAAGTAGTCGAGGAAGCGTCCGGTCCGTTCGGGGCCGAGCGGCAGCATCGGGCCGCAGGACAGATTTGGGTGGCCCGGGAACACGTTCAGCCCGAAGTTCGGCCAGAGGAAATGGAACTGGCTGCGCGGAATCTCACCGTCTGCCAGGAACGAGCTGCCGTTCTGGCGCAAGGGCCCGACCTGGCTCGAGACGAGCCCGTGCGCCGCGAGTTGGTACATGTCGGGAGACACGTCCACCGCTGCGCTGAACCCGGGATGCGCGACAGCGCAGTGGTAGCACTCGAGGAAGTTCTCGCAGGAGATCTTCCAGTTCGCGTCCAGCTCGAACTGGGTGCGGAAACGGAATTCCAGCGCGCCCACGTCGAGGATCTCCGCCAGTTGCGCGGGCACGTCGCCGAGCGCGTCGGCGAGAGGCGCAGCGTTCAGGTCCGGGTTCACGAACACGAACGGACCCCACGTGTCGACCCGGATCTGCTTCAGCCCGAGCTCGCCGGTGTCGAACCCGGGCTCGCGATCGGCGCGCGGTGCAGCGCGCAGGCGTCCGTCCAAGCCGTACGTCCACGCGTGGTAGGGACATTGCAACGTCTCTCGCTGGCCGGATCCGCTTGCCACGACATGTCCACGGTGCCGGCACACGTTGAGGAACGCCCGCAGTTCGCCGTCGCGCGCGCGTGTAACCACTACAGGGATCTGACCGGCGGTCGACGCAAAGAAGCCACCTTCGGCGATCTGTCCCGAATGGCCCGCGTACTGCCATGAGCGGGCGAAGATCCGTTCGCCCTCATGGCGCAACACGTCCGGGTCGGCATACCAGGCCCAGGGCAGAGACCGTTCCATGCTTGAGAACTGTAATGTCCGGGCCGTGGCCGTCACGAAAACGCGAAAGCTGCCGCTCATGGAGCAGTTTTTTGCGGTCCGCCGCTTCTCCTCGGCCCTGGCCTTCTCGGCAGACGGCTCACAGTTGCTGTTCGCGAGCAACGTGTCCGGCCAGTTCAATCTCTGGCGGGTCCCGATCGAGGGGGGCTGGCCCGACCAACTCACGGCTTTCACCGACGAGACCGTTCGCGGCGCCGCGGTCTCGCCGCGTGACGGCAGCGTCCTGGTCTGCGCCGATCACGACGGCGACGAGTTCCACCAGCTCTATCAGCTCGATTCGGAGCGCGGCTGGCCGGAGAAGTTGACGAACGAGCCACAGGTGCAGCACTACGTGAACGGCCATGCCTGGGCGCCAGACGGAACAAAGTTCGCGTACGCCGCGAATGGGCGCAAACCGTCCGACATGGAGTGCTGGGTGCGCGACGCCGACTCCGGTGAGGCGGCGCGACCGGTCTTCGGGGAAGGAATGTTCTCCTTCCCGGGCCCATGGTCGCCGGATGGCACGAAATTGCTCGCGATCGAGGCCCGGAACAACAGCGATTCGTCCATTCACCTCGTCGACGTGGAAGGAGGCGGCTCGCGTGAGCTGACGCCGCACGACGCGGACGGCATCTTCGCGCCGGGCCCCTGGACGCGAGACGGGTCGGGTTTCTACCTCATCACCGACGCCGGCAGCGAGTTCCACGGGCTTGCGCTCTACGACCTGGCCTCTGATCGTTACGAGTGGGTCGAGGAACCGACGCAGGATGTCGACGACGTCGCTGTTTCCCACGACGGACGCGTCCTTGCCTGGATCGTGAACGAGCAGGGCTACGACCGTCTTCGGCTGCGCGATCTGGACACCGGCGAGGATCTGCCGGAGCCGGACCTGCCGGCCGGCGCGCGACCGCATCTGACCGGTGCCGAGCCGCCGCTCGCGTTGTCGCCGGACGGCTCCCACGCGGCGCTGATCGTCTCCAGCCCGCGGCGCCCGCCCGAAGCCTGGATCGTCGAAACGGCGACCGGCCGGGCTCGAGCCGTCACCGACAGCCGGATCGGCGGCCTCCAGGAAGAAGATCTCGTCGACGCCGAGCTCGTGAGCTACCCGACGTTCGACGGTCGTGAGATTCCCGCGTGGCTGTACCGGCCCGATGTCGACGGCAAGGTCCCGGTCGTCGTCTCGATCCATGGTGGCCCCGAGGCGCAGGAACGGCCCGTCTACCAGCCGCTGTACCAGTACCTGCTGTCCCGCGGCATCGCCGTCCTCGCGACGAACATCCGCGGCTCGACGGGCTACGGCAAGTCGTACCAGCGGCTCGTGCAGCGCGACTGGGGCGGTGGCGACATGCAGGACTGGGAGCACGCGGCGAAGTGGCTGCGCGAACAGGCCTGGGTGGAGCCCGAGAAGATCGGCGTCTACGGCGGCTCGTACGGCGGCTTCGCGGTGCTGACCTGCGTGACGCGCTTGCCCCAATACTGGGCGGCAGCGGTCGACATCTTCGGACCGTCGAACCTCGTCACGTTCGCGAAAGCGGTGCCTCCGACGTGGAAGCGGTTCATCGCGCGCTTCGTGGGCGACCCCGAGACGGAAGCGGATTTCCTGATGGAACGCTCGCCCATCACGTACGTCGAAAACGTCCGGACGCCACTGCTCGTGATCCAGGGAGCGACCGACCCGCGCGTCGTGAAGGGCGAGTCCGACCAGCTGGTCGACAAGTTGAAGTCACTCGGCCGAGAAGTCGAGTACGTCGTGTTCGACGACGAAGGCCACGGATTCACCAAGCGGCCGAACGAGCTGAAGGCGTACGGGCTCGCCGCCGAGTGGCTTGAGCAGCACCTCCGCGCCTAGACCTCGCGGTACCTCGCCTGGATGAGGCAGAAGAGCCCGAAGGAAGAGGCCGCCGCGCCTGTGGCTGCCGGTGTACGCGTCGTCCGCCTTCACGACATCGCCGAGCAGCAGCGCAGTGCGCCGGTAGGCATGGCTGCGGACGTTTCGCTCATCTCAGCCTTTGCTTGCACGCAGCCTGGGGCGTGCGCGTCAAGGGCTCGTGGAAGAGCGCTACCTGCGGATTACCAGGACGTAGCGAATCGACACCGCTGCTCCGAGCGCATCCTTGACGGAGACGGTGAAGTGGAACGTTCCGGCGCGCTTCGGCAGACCGGTGATTGCGCCCGTCGCCGAGTTCAACTTCAACCCGGCTGGCAGCTTGCCGGAGGGCCGAGCCCAGACCGGGTCATGGCCTCCCGCGACGCTCACGTTCGCGTGATAACTCTTGCCCACGGTTCCGCGTGCGAGGCGCGGGGAGACGATGTGCAGTTTCGCCAGGACCGTCACGGTCAGGGTCGCCTGCTTCGTCGCGCCGTTGGCGTCGGTGATGGCGATGGTCAGGTTGATGACTCCGGGCTCACGTGGCGAACCGAAGATCCGTCCCGTGGCCGAGTCGAAGCCGATCCCGAAAGGAAAGCCGCTCACCGGCGCGTAGCGATACGGCGGAACGCCGCCGGTCACGCCGAGCATGGTCGGCGCCGATGCGGAGTAATCCGTCCGTACCTCGGCCAGCGGCACGATCGGCGAGGCGTTGACGGTGATCCCGGGGATGATCGTGACCGTCAGGCTCTTCGAGGAAGAGGTCGTACCGTCGCTGACCGTCGCGGTAAACGAAAAGCTCCCCACAGCCGTGGGCGTACCCGACAGGTGCCCGTCGCTCCCGAGCGTGAGACCGGCAGGAAGGGCTCCGGCGGTCACGGACCAGTTTCGTGACGTCGTTGCGCCACCCGAGGCCGTGAGCATCACCGAATAGGAAAGATCCGCCTCGCCCGTTCCAAGCGTCGAGGAGGTGACGACGAGCGGCGGAGCGCCGCCCAGGATCGTGATCACGAATGGGGCGTTGCCTTCTCCCTCGATGCCGCAGTTGTCGGTCTGGCGGATGTAAAAGGTGTATGTGCCGGCCTGGGTCGGAGTTCCGCTGATGTTCCCGCTAGACGAAGAGAGGCTGAGCCCCGGAGGGAACGCACCTCCGACGACGGAGTAGCCATAAGGTGGACAGCCTGTGCCCGGCTTCCACGCCACGGTGTGCGAGTACGGCGTGCCGACCTTGCCGGTCGGCGTGTTGTACGAGGCGTCCGTGTAGCCGCCGGCCGAAGCCAGGGGAGCGTAAGCGCCCGCGAGCAGGGCGACGAGGACGAAGCCCTTCAGGAGCCGCATTGAGCCTCTATCGGAGAGAGCCGCATCAGACTCGAGTCAGGGTAGCCCAGATACGAGACGGTCGCGCTCTCTGTCAGTAGGTCAGAGCAGCAGACCCATCTCTATGGAGTCCCAGAGCTCGCCGCTTGCGCGCCGGTAGTGCTTGATGCGGCGTCCCTCCTCGGCGAATCCGAACTTGCGGTAGAGCGCGATCGCAGCTCTGTTGTGTGCGAAGACGCCGAGGCTCAGTTTGTGTAGGCCACGCTCTCGTGCCAACTCGATCGCCTCCGGCAGGAGCGCTGAGCCAACGCCCCGCCCTCGCCATTCGCGCCCGACTGCCATGCCGATCTCGCCGAATCCAAACGGGCTCGAATCGATGTGTAGCGAGCCGACGATCTCGGTGCCGGCGACCGCGACGAGCGTTCCGTCGAGCGTCCAACTGGCGGCGCGGGCCTCGATGTCCACGGGCGGTTCCGTCGCGATTCCGTCGCGCTCGCCTGCAATCTCGGCGAACAGGAGCGCCAACGGAAGGCGGTCGTCATCGACGGCGGGACGGATCTGAAACGGAATGTTGACCAAGTACGGGTTTCGTAGTTGTGGCTAGCGGCCGACCCAGATGTCGCGATGTTCGATGACCAGCCCATCCGAATCGAAACGCAGGAGAGAAACTCCGACGAGGTCCTCGGTACCGCCGTCGACGAGCGTCGTTTGCGCGTTCCACGAGACTGCGGCACGGTCGCCGTCCACGATCGGCGTTTCGAACTTGCATTGCGCCGATTCCTCTTCGTCGAAAACGCGATTGAGATAGCCCGCCTCGGGCTCGCGAAACGGATGCTGCTGCCAGAAAGCTTCGTCCGCGTAAAGCGCAGCGATGGCGTTGGCATCGTGCTCGCGCCAACCGCGCTCCCAAACCTCTGCCCAACGCTGCGCAGCTTTACCCGTGTCCATGCGTCGATTCTAGATCGCCGCAACTAGCGTGACGCTGATCTTCGTCTTCCCGTTCTGACATCTACTCAGTTCACGGAACTGGCCATCAGCCGTTACCGCATCGAATCGAAACACAGCCCGCGCAAGTCATCATGGTCGCGCAAAAGCGCGGCCAGGCTTGCGCGGGACTACAGCCGGAGCCGATAGCGGCGCTCGAAGAGCCGAACGCCGGGGCCGATCCGAATCTGCACAACCGCCGTGATAGGGCCGCGCACGCGGCCGGTGTAGCGGAGCGCGAGGACGGTGCGCGTGCCCGGGGCCAGGGGAGCTCGACCTGCAAGGTGTAGCCGCGCGACCTGTCGGCGGTGCCGGAACAACCAAGCTGAGACGTGGCCGCGGAGGTGCACGGTCACGTTGCCGCGATTGGCGACCGAGACGAACATGAACCGAGCGTCGCGCGCTCGATGGACGCGAAGACCGCTGAACGCCAGTCGGCGGACGACCCTTCCGGGAACGTGCACCCTGACACGCACGCCGAGCCGTAGCCGCACGGGGACGCGCCTGTCGCGGCGCGCGCCGGTCGTCAGCAGGACGAGCACGGCGTGGTCTCCGGGTTCAGCGCCTCGTGTCAGCTTGGTGCGGACCGTCAGGACCGCGCTCCTGCCGGCGGCGAGAGTCAAGTGCGTTGGCGCGATCTGAAGCCAACCCCCTGCGGCGGCTCGCCGAACAACGTTGACCACGACCCGCTCGGCCCCGTCGTTTCGCACATTGATCCTTCGCGAGCCTGGCGCCGCAAGTGCGAGTCGTGCGGGCGAGACCGAAAGAGCAACGCGGGGCCGATCGGCAGCGGCCCCCTCCGCGGAAGGGGCCGCCAGGCCAAGGCCGGTGAGAACCGCCAGCGCGAGAGCCGCCCTCACCGAGCGACCGCGGTGAACGTCACCGTTGCCGAGTAGTGGCCGGTCGCGACGAGCGGCAGCGGAGAGGAGAAGCCGATGTTCGTCGCCCACGCGTCTCCGCCCGCTGCGCTCGGCGCAGCCTTCGTGCCGATAGTCAACGCCGTCGACGGGGTGATCGGGATTGCAACGAGTGCGCCCCCCGCAAGCCCGCTGCCGAGGGTTCCGCCGGCCGGCGCCGTCGCCGAAAGCGCGAGCGGAAGATCGGTCGGAGCGAAAGCCGTTCGCGCGACGCCGACCGAGTAACCGGCTGTGTTGTTGCTCGACACCGTGACCCGTTCGGGAAGCGGCCCCGGCCTGTCGCCGGATGTGAACGTGCCGAAGCTGAGCGCGGTCCGGTCGAGTGACACGGAGAGGGCTGAAGCCACGTCGAGTGCGACGTTCACTGAACCGCTCGGTCCGCCGGAGGGCGCGTCGGCGCACGGGTGCCCAGCGGAGGCGGAGTTCCGGGGCAGTGGTGTCGCCGCCGTGAAGTCGGCCGCGCTGTCGCCCGTGTCACTGCAACCGGCGTTCGCGCGAACGGCGGCCGCGGTGTTGGAAGGCGCCGCGGCAGAACCAGCCCCCTCGAAGTCGGTCGCGTCGCCGTAGCCGACGAGATCCTCCACGAGCCCGACGGCCGAGCAGCTTCCCGCCGATGCGCCGCAAGTGAGCGCGGTCGTGCCACGAACGAGTGCGATCTTGCCGCCCGTTGCGCCGAGGTTGCTCGTGCCGGTTGCATCCGCCGACGGGAGGGCCGCACCGACATCCGCGTTCGAGGCGAGCTGCACCAGGTAGTAGCGGCCCGGCGCGATCGTTCCCGCAAGTGCTGTCGTTTGCCAGCTAGTCCCCGCGGCAGTGGAGTACTGCACCGTCCAACCTGCGATGTCGACGGTGCCGGACCCGGCGTTGAAGAGCTCGACGTAATCGTTTCGGAAGGTGGCGCCCGCGTTTCCACCGCCACCGTAGATCTGACTCACCACGACATTCGACGATGCGGCAGGCGCCGCGGCCGGACAGAGGAGTAGTGCAGCAAAGAATGCGACCAGCAGGACTCGTGACATGCGCGCTCCGATCGGTTGAAAGGTCAGTGGCCTTCCGTCATAGATCGGAGCGGAAGCGAGCGAAAGGGTACGTCAACGTTTCGACCCGATTACGGCGCACTTCAGTCACCCCGGGCCGGCGGGTCAGTGCTTGCGGATGCGCCGGATGCCGACGACCTGGGAATCGTAAGGCGAGCTTGCCAACCTCACCACCTGCACGACGGTGCCCGAGTGAGGCGCATGGACTATCCGTCCGCGGCCGATGTAGATGCCGACGTGCCCGAGCCCGGAGAAGAAGAGCAGGTCGCCCGGCCGCATCCGCGAACGTGGCACACGGCTGCCGAGGTCATACAGCGCGTAGGAACTGTGCGGTAGCGCGATACCGAGCCGGCCGTACGTCCAGTAGACGAGCCCGGAGCAGTCGAAGCCGCTCGTCGGCGAAGAGCCTCCCCAGCGATACGGAACTCCGACCTCTTTGACGGCGATTGCCGCCGCGCGAACGCCGAGGGGTCGAGTCGTCCGCTTGTGGGCGTACCGCGACGGCGCATGTTGAGCAGCCGCCGTGTCAGCGTCGCGCAGACCGACAACCGTGCAGCAGCAGAAGAACGCGGCGAATGCGCACGTCAGCAGACGGCTGCGAAGAGAGGTAGGCACGAGAGAGGGAGAACAACGGGCCGCAAAAAGAGAGGAGCAGCCCGGGGCCTGTTCTTGAGCGTCGGATCGTACTTAGAAGTCGGCCGTGTCTACCCGCGTTAAGAAGCGCGTAGCAATCGCCACAAGCCGAAGAGGAAACATCCGCTGCGCCAGCGAATCAAATCCGAATCCGCGGAAGTCATCATGGCCGCGCGGAACGTGTGGCCGGACTTGCGCGGAGAGAGCGGGAGCGACGGGACTCGAACCCGCGACCTCCGGCGTGACAGGCCGGCGTTCTAACCAACTGAACTACGCCCCCAGGGGCGACCAGTGTACCCAGTAGCCTCCCGACCTAGTGACCAAGGTTGACCTGATCGTGCTCGGCTTCGTCGCCCTGACGGCCTTCATCGGCTGGAAGAAAGGGCTCATTTCGACCGCCCTTTCGCTGGCCGGAATCGTTCTCGGCGCCTGGCTCGGGTCGCGGCTCGCTCCCGAACTGCTTCAGAACGGCAAGCACTCTCCCTACACACCGCTCGCGGCGCTGGTCGGCGCGGCGGTCGGGGCGATCCTCCTCGAGACGCTCGGCACACTCGCGGGGTCGGCGCTTCGCTCCAGGGTGCGCCGGCGGAAGCTCAGCACCTTCGACGCGACCGGCGGTCTCGTTCTCGGGACGCTCAGCGGGCTCGCGATCGTCTGGGTCATCGGCGCGGTCGCCCTACTGCTGCCCGGCCAGACCGATCTGCGCCGCGGTGCGCGGGCGTCGGCGCTCCTGCAGCGGCTGAACGAGGTGGTCTCGCCGAGGGAGGTTCTCGACGCGCTGGCGCGGATCGATCCGTTCCCGACGATTGCCGGTCCGGCCGGGCCCGTCGCGCCGCCCGACCCGCGGCTTGCGCACGCAGTCGGGGTCCGTCGCGCCTCACCGAGCGTGGTACGCGTGCTCGGCACGGCCTGCGACGTGGGAGTGGAGGGGACTGGCTGGGTGGCGCGGCCGGATCTGGTCGTGACCGCCGCCCACGTCGTCGCCGGGCAGGAGGACACCGTGATCGAGCTGCGGTCCGGCGGCCGGCTACCGGTGGACGTAGTGGCGTTCGACCGTCGCAACGACGTCGCGATCCTTCGGGTACGGAATCTCGGGCTTCGCGGCCTGCCGCTCGCGAGCGCCAAGCCCGGCACGCCTGTCGCGGTGCTCGGATTCCCCGAGAACGGTCCCTTCACTGTGACTCCTGGCCGTATCGGTCGAACCTCTGTCTTGCTCGCGGAGGATGCGTACGGGTCCGGCCCGGTCACACGGCCGATCACCGCGCTGCGTGGGGTCGTCCGGCACGGAGACTCCGGTGCGCCCGCCGTCAACTCACGTGGTGCCGTCGAGGCGATGGTCTTTGCAGCGCGTCTTGGTGCGGCGGGCGGTTACGGCGTTCCGTCGGCCGTCGTGCGAGCCGATCTCGATTCGGCCAAGGCCGCGCCGGTCTCGACCGGCAAGTGCGCCCCCTAGTCCGCCAGCAGCTCCAGCACACGCAAGGGTCGCCGGAACGGCGCGACGAGGTAGACGCCGGCCGCGCGCTCTCGCGACGCCTCGATCAACTCACGGGCGTGCTGGAACCCGACGTCCGCAGCATCGGACCCCGCGCGCTCCAGAGCGTCCTGTAGCGACTGCGGCACGAGGATGCCGGGGACCTCGTTGTGCAGCCGAAGCGCGAGCCGGTGGCTCGTGAGCGGGAAGACGCCGACGAGCACCGGAATCGGCCACTCGCCGCCCAGTCTCTCGACGAACGCGTCGAGGTAGTCGACGTCGAACACGATCTGCGTCATCGCGAACTTCGCGCCGGCTTCGAGCTTCTTCTCGAACCGCTCCAGTTCGACGTCCATGTCGTCGGGCGTCGGATTGACGGCCACGCCCGGGAAGAACGACGTCGGCGCGTCGATCGGGCGGCCGTTGAAGTCCTCGCCGCGATTGAGGTTCGTCATCAACTGGGTGAGCCCGATCGAGTCGATCTCGTATACCCCGCGGGCTCCCGGATAGTCGCCGACCTCCGGTGGATCGCCGGTGACCGCAAGCACGTTGCGGACACCTTCCGCGTGCGCGCCGAGCAGCATGGACTCGAGCCCCATCACCGACCAGTCGCGCGTCGTCAGATGCGGGATCGTCTCGATCTCCGCACGCCGCTCGATCGTTGCGGAGACCATCAGCGAGCTCATGCCCGCCCTTGCCGTCGCGTTGTCGTTGACGTCGACCCAGCCGACGCGTCCCGAGTCCTTCAGTGCCGCCGACACTTCGACCAGCCCGGCGCTGTTGCCGCCGAGCGGCGGGTCGAGCTGCACAGAGACGACCCACTCTCCTGCGCCGAGCGCGCGCGAGAGACCTGTCTCGCGCTGCTCCTCGCCGAGCGCGACGACCAGCTCGGGTGCGTCGAACACGAGCGGCGCCCGGGGCTTGCGCTCGTCCTCGACAGCCGCGCGGATTGCAGTGATCTCGGCCGGTGTCGTCCCGCAGCAGCCGCCGATCACCTTCGCGCCGAGGTTGCGTGCGTGCGCTGCGAACTCACCGAAGTACTCGGGCGTCGCGTGCGGGTAGATGACGCGACCACCCGTCATGCTCGCGAGCCCGACGTTCGGAAGCGCCGCCAGCGGCTTGCCGTTCTGACCCATCTGCTCGAGCGCGGCGAGCGCGGCGAGCAGGCCCGCGCCGTGATTCGCACCGATCGCCGCGACGTCGAGCTCCATCAGCCGCGCCGCCGCCTCGCTCGCGGTCACTCCGGCAAGTGTCTCCGCGCTCTCGTCGAACGTCAGGAGCGCGACGATCGGCAGGCTCGAGACGCTCCGCACCGCCTCGATCGCGTCGACGACTTCCTCGAGGTCGTAGAACGTCTCGACCATGAAGACGTCGGCGCCTCGCCCGTCGAGCACCGCAGCCTGTTCGGCGAAGAGCTCGCGGCGAACCCGTGATGTCGCCGGTTCACCCAGCGGGCCGATCGAGCCGCCGATGAACACATCGCGGCCGGTCATCTCTCTCGCATCGCGCGCGAGCTTGACACCCGCTGAGTTGATCGACTCGAGCTCGTCCTCGAGGAAGTGGTGCGAGAGCTTGCGCCGGTTGGCGCCGAACGTGTTCGTCTCGATCAGGTCGGAGCCGGCGTTGATGAAGCTCACGTGAAGGGAGACGACCGCGTCGGGCGCACGGAGATTCGCCTCCTCGGGGCTTCGCAGGCGGGGCACCGCGGCAGAGAGCAGAGCGCCCATCCCGCCGTCGGCGACGATGACCGGGCCCTTCTCGAGGCGCTCCAGAAAACGGTTCCGAGTCTGCACTTCGGCGGGCACATCGTCTCCTTCCAACTCGCTCGACACATCCATCCGGGCTTCCGCCCGGCCGGGTTTGGCACCTTGCCGCTGAGGCAGGTTGCCGAGGCTTCACAGGGCCGGATCCCTCAGCCTCTCTCGATGCGGAGCGGGACGTTGCCCGCTTCCGAGACGGAGTATAGGCACCCGATCTTTCGTGAAGTAGCGAAGTCAACCGAGAACGGGTGATGGATGAAGTGACCCCTCCTAGCGATAGTTGGAAGGCATACCGAGTGAGGCCCCGATGCGGCGGGGGCAACCTCGGAGAATCTCCTTCCAAGGAGACCCAGGAGGGGCCAGGCGGCGGCCCCTCTTGCGTTTTTTCGGGGGGTCGGCTAAAGGTGGAAGGCTCCAGTGCCGATCTCCGTCCTGACTCCAGGGCCAGGGACTGACGGCAATCTTTCCTGCGGCTTACGGAGTACTGCGGCGGCGGACGAGGACCGCTTCTCTTCCTAGGTGTCGTGGACCACGCGGCCTTCCATGCCCCCGGCGACGGTCACGACCTGGCCGGTGATATGGCCCGAAAGAACGGGCGAGGCGAGGACGACGACCTGCGCGGCCACGTCTTCAGGCTGCGCGACCTTGCGGAGGGCCATGGTGCGCGAGATGCGGAGCACCTGCTCCTCGGAGACGAGCCCGCGCGTCATCGGCGACTCCGTCCAGCCGGGAGCGACGGCGTTCACGCGCGCGAGTGGGTTCTTGCGTACGACCTCGTTCTTCAAGCTCAGCAGCAGCCCGCCGAGGATCGCTGATTTCGCCGCGGCGTAGTCCGCGTGCCCTGCCTCGCCGACGATGCCGGCAGTCGAGCCGACGAGGATCAGCGAGCCGTCACCGGCGAGTTGCCGAAGAAAGCCGCGCGCGGTCAGAAAGGTGGCGGTCAGGTTGGCGTCGAGCGTGGCGCGCCAGCGCTCGAGCGGCAGGTCCCAGACGGGCAAGTCCTCAGGAGGCCACGCCCCGGCAACGGCGGCGCAGACATCGAGCGCTCCGGATTCTTCGAACATCCGCTCGACCTCTGCCTCCTGCGTCAAGTCGGCGCCGACGACCGAGGCGGTGCGGAGCTCCGCCGCGAGGGTTTCGGCACGGTCGCGGCCCTGGTGGAAGTGCACGACAACGTGAGCCCCTTCGGCGGCGAACGCGCGGGCGCACGCCGAACCGATGCCGCCCGAGCCTCCCGTCACGAGCACGCGCTTCCCCTTCAGCCCGGTTTCCATCTGTGGGATTCTCCCTGTTGTGGAGCGTGAACGGATGACCTGGGACGATCTCGGCAGCGCGGTCGAGGATCTGGCGACCCAGATTCACGCCGACGGATTCAGTCCGGATGCCGTGCTCGCGCTCGCTCGCGGCGGCTTGCCGTGCGCCGGCGCGCTCGCGTACGCCCTCGGCGTGAAGAACATGGCGACGCTGAACGTCGAGTTCTACACCGGTGTCGACGAACGGCTGGCGGAGCCGCTTCTGCTTCCACCCGTGCCCGACCTTGCGCTTCTGCGCGCGGAGCGGCTGCTCGTCGTCGACGACGTCGCCGACACGGGCCTGACCCTGGCGCTGGCGCGCGACTTCTGTGCGGAGCACGGCCTCGAGGTACGGACCGCCGTCCTCTACGAGAAGCCGCAGAGCGTCGTGCGCTGCGACTTCGTCTGGCGGCGTACCGACCGTTGGATCAATTTCCCTTGGAGCGCGGCCGCGCCCGCAGTCCTGCAATGAAGGTCTTCATCGTCAGCGACATGGAGGGCGTGGCCGGCATCGTCAAGTGGCAGCAAGTCGACGGCGGCAAAGAGAAGCGTTCCTACCACGAAGGTCGCGAGCTCTACACCGAAGAGATCAATGCGGCGGTGCGCGGCGCAAAGGCAGCGGGCGCGAAGGAGATCGTCGTCATGGACTGCCACGGCGCCGGAGAGGAGTGGACCTTCAACTCGCTCGTTCCCGACAAGCTCGACCCCGACTGCGAGTACGTGGTGCAAAACGACTGGACGGAATACACGGAGTTGCTGGAGCAGGGCTGCGATGCCGCACTCTTCGTCGCGATGCACGCGAAAGCGGGAACGCCGGACGGCGTGCTGTCGCATACGGTCTCCGGCCAGGCCTGGCGTGATCTGCAGTTCAACGGCGTCTCCGTGGGCGAGACCGGCATCAACGCGGCGCTGTGCGGCCAGTGGGGTTGCCCCGTCGTACTCGTCACCGGCGACGAGGCGGTTTGCAAGGAGGCGACGGGGCTCCTCGGCGAGGGTCTGACGACCGTTGCCGTGAAGAAAGGGCTCGGCCGTTTCAGCGCGAGGCAGCTGACCCCCCTGAAGGCTCGCGAGTTGATCGAGGACGGGGCGAAGCGCTCGCTGAAGGATCTCTCTACTGTGAAGCCCTACGACCCCGGCCGCCCGGCCGAGATCCGAGTCGAGTTCACGACACCCGATCGGCTCGTCGAGTACCGCAACCGGCGCGGCACGGAACAGGTCGACGACCTGACGCTCGTCTCGAAGGCCGACGACTGGTGGACGGCCTGGTCGCAGTTCTACTTCTGAGCGGCGGGAACGATCTTTAGCTCGTCCTTCGTAGGCTTTCAGCAGCCAGCCTTCGGGCGGCGTCTCCGTCTTCATGCCGGCCCGTGCGAGAGCTCGCTGTGCGCGCTCCGCATCGTCGGGCCTGAGGAGGAAGTCGACGTCGTGCTCGGTCGTCGGGGCGCCTCGGGCCCAGCACGCGAACCGCCGCCGTGGGGAGGAGATCGCCGCGATCCTCCGCGACGTAGGAGTGCACATGCTCGACCGCGAGTCGAACGTGTTCGAGCTCGAGGGGCACGAGGTCGAAGTCGAGACTCGAGCGTAACGCGTCACATGCCCGGCACCATGTCCGACACCGGGACGTGGCCCGAGTGGGTACGTAGGCTTAGGCCGTGCCTGCAGTGAGCCGGATCTCGATCGCGCCCGTCAAGGGGCTCGGGTTGCTCCACCCCGACTCGGTCGCGCTCGAGGACACCGGCGTTCGGGAGAACCGCCGCTTTCACATCGTCGACGCGGACGGACGCCGCTTCAATCAGATGCGGAACGGGACGATGGTGCAGATTCGGCCCGGGTACGACGCGGACGCCGAGCGACTGGCGCTGCACTTTCCGGACGGAACGGTCGCCGAGGGGCAACTCACGCTCGGCGAGGAGGTCACGACCGACTTCTACGGCCGGGCGGTCGTCGGCAACGCCGTCGAGGGCCCCTGGTCGGAAGCGCTCTCGGCCTGGGCCGGCCGCCCGCTCCGTCTGATCCAGTCGAAGCCGGGACTCGCTGTCGACCGCGGGCGGGGCCACGTCTCCCTGATCTCCACCGCGTCGCTCGAGGAGCTCGGTCGCCAGGGCGATCGGCAGGAGCCCATCGACGGCCGCCGCTTCCGGATGCTCTTCGAGCTCGAGGGCTGCGAGCCGCACGAGGAGGACGGGTGGGTGAAGCGCCACCTCCGCATCGGCGAGGCGACGGTCAGGATCCGCGGGGACGTCGGGCGCTGTGCGATCACGACGCAGAACCCGGAAACCGGCGAGCCCGACTTCGACACCCTGCGGGCGATCTCCGGCTATCGCCCGTTCACCGAGAACGAGGCCGGCGCGAGGCACATCCCTTTCGGCGTCTACGGCGAGGTCACCGGACCCGGTCGCGTGACAATTGGCGACTCCGTCGAGCTCGGCCTCCTCGACCAAACGTCCTAGCCCTGACACAATTCGGCGATGGCTGCCGTCAAGAGCTACGTTGTCGACGAGAACGACCTCGAACCGTCCCGAGCGGACGGCGACACGGCGAGCGTTCGGGTCGCCTTCGATGCAGCCAACGGCTGTGAGCGGCTGGAACAGCGGGTGATCCGCTTCGGCCCGGGCCGCTCGAGCGACCGGACGCTCGAGGGGAAGCAGGAGGTTTTCTTTGTCGTCTCCGGTCGAGCCGAGCTCCACCTGGAGGGCGACACGCATGCGCTCGAGCCGGAAATGGGCGTCTTCATCGCGCCGGGAGAGACGTATGCCGTCGACAACCCCGGTCACGAGGACTTGCACGTCCTCTCCGTTTTCGCCCCGGAAGACCGCGAGGCGGCGAGCGGCGAGCGCAAGGTGACGGTTCGCCTCGGCGACCAGCCCGAGCTCGATGCATCGAGCGAGCGAACCTTCCGGTATCTCGTCAACGAGGACGCCGGCTGCTTCGACGTGAC
>JACDEU010000100.1 GCA_013816245.1 Actinomycetota bacterium
GTAAGTCAACCCTGCTTCATCTGGTCGGTGCGATGGATGCCGCCGACGAGGGTGAGATCGTCGTCGGAGATCGGAGAGTGACCTCGCTCTCGCGGGGCGAGCAGGTGGAGTACCGGCGCCGGATCGGCTTCGTCTTCCAGCGCTTTCATCTGCTGCCGGCGCTGACCGCGCTCGACAACGTGCTCGCGCCGGTGCTGCCATACAAGACTGAGTTCGACAAGGACTCCCGCGGGCGCGAGCTGCTCGCGGCGGTCCGCCTAGGCGATCGCGAGAACGCGCTGCCCTCGGAGCTCTCCGGCGGGGAACAGCAAAGGGTCGCGATCGCACGCGCGCTCGTGAACGATCCGATCCTGCTGCTCGCCGACGAGCCGACCGGCAACCTCGACTCGCAGACCAGCTCCGAGATCGTCGAGCTGTTGCTCGAGGTCCGTCGTGCGCGCGCAATGACCGTCTTTATCGGCACGCACGACGCCCTTGTCGCGAGCCGTTGCGACCGCATCGTGCGGCTGCTGGATGGCCGAATCGTCGACGAGATCGAAGTCCCGACGGGTCTCGAGCCCGACGCGGTGCTCGATCGAATCACCCGCGTCGAATCGGCTTGACATCTGTAGCCGGCGAGAGTACATTTTGCAGCCGCTTATATAGAGACAAGCTACTGCGGCGGGAGGGGGCCTGCGGGGTCGCATGGAACTGTCGCTGCTCGGGATTCGCTTCTTTCTCGCGCTTGTCTTCCTGACATCCAGCCTCCCGAAGCTCGCTGCACCGGATGACTTTCGGCGGGCGCTCAGGAACTACCAGCTGCTTCCCTTCCGCCTCGTCCGGCCCGTCGCCACCTGGCTGCCGCGGTTCGAACTGGCGCTCGCCATAGCGCTGCTCGTCGGGGTCGCGACGCCCATCACGGCTTCGCTTACTGCGACTGCCCTCCTCGTATTCAGCGCCGCGGTCGCGGTCAACCTCGCTCGCGGCCGCAGGATCGAGTGCGGCTGCTTCAGTAGTGGCTCGCCACGGAAGATCACTTGGCTTCTCGTCGCACGGGACATCGCGTTGGGCCTGGCGGCGATCGCCGTCGCGGCCTGGCCGCCCGCGATGTCGACAGGTCGTGAGGCCGTCGCAGTCCTGGTTGCAGCGGTATTTGCCGTGCTGACCGAGCAACTCGTGACAGAGTGGATCCGACTGCGTGGTTCAGTCTCGTCAGTGCGCGCGGTTCTCTCGGAGGGACTAACCCGATGAGCGTTCCTTGGATCACGGCCTTCGGCGTTCTTTCGGTTTGCGTCCTTCTGATCGCTGTCCTTCTGCTCGGCACGCTTCGCCGCATCAGCGGCGTACTCGAGCAGGCAGAAGCCCGATTGCGCGACGCTCCACACGGACCAGGGCCCGGCGGGCTTGAGCCCGGCACGGCGCTGCCCGCCTTTCGAGCCAGGCGATTCGACGGCGGCTGGACGACTGACGAGGATCTCCGCGGCTCTCCTGCGCTGGTCGTCTTCGCTAGCTCGACCTGTCCAGCGTGCTCGGGATTGATCCAAGGCCTCAGACGGAACGGCGCAGAGCTCTCGATTCGATCCTATGTCGTCGTGAACAGCGACGAAGAAGTGCACGCCCTGCGTCTGGAGAACGTCCAGAACGTCCTGATCCAGCCCGACGGCGAGCTGTCGATCGCCTTTAGAACAAGCACGACTCCGCACGCCTTCGCGATCAATCGGAGCGGTGTCATCGCCGCGGTGAGCACTCCGAATAATTTGAGCCAGCTGCAGGAGCTGGTGCCGCGCGCAATCACACGAGGAGGTGCTGCCTCTCGCCAACAGCAAGCCGAGGTTGTTCCTAGTTGAAGGGAGTTAAAGATATGCAATTCGAGGAACAGACATCACGCCGACGTTTTATACGGCAGCTCGGGATAGGACTGGCGGTTGGCATTGGGGCCGCGGCATTGCCGTCTCGCAGCGGCGCCCGACCGGACTCTGCTGAAGGAGCTGGACAGTGCTGTTACGCCGGCACCCACTGTTCGACATGCAGTGGCACTCAGAGGAACTACTGGTGTGACTGTATATCGTTCTTCTACTGCACTGGCTGTCGGACGGATCAGGGCGCATGCTTCCCAGCGAACTGCTGACAATGAACTAGCGTGCGCGAAGAAAAGCTGCGGCGGTTGGTGGGCGGGTGAGGGGCTTCCTCTGGAGTCAATTCCGATCTCGGCGGAATCGTGTGCTCGTGCTTGGGCTCGCGATTCTTGTCGCTGCGGTCAGCTTCGTGCTGCTTACGTCTACCGCGAGAACGAGTTCGCTCCAGATCCACGGCACCGTCACGAGCAATTTCCGGCCCGCCTACGACATCCTCGTGCGGCCACGCGGCACGAAGTCCCCGCTCGAGCGCGACGCCGGCCTCGTCCGGCCGAACTACCTGAGCGGGATCTTCGGTGGCATCACCCTGCGGCAGTGGGAGACAATCAAGAAGCTGAGCGGAGTCGACGTCGCCGCGCCGGTTGCGAACATCGGCTACATCCTTCCTTTTGAGAACGAGCAGCTCCATTTAGAGAATTACCTGGGCCCCGACTCCCGCCAGCTTTTCCGTGTACGGAGGTCCTGGCTCGCGTACAACGGCCATTCTCGCTATCCCGATCACAATCGCGCCTCGTACGTCTACATCACGCGAAGGTCCGCCACCTTCGACTCGCATCGTGGCATGGAAGAGGATCTCGGCGGGGGTCGATACGCCTACCCCTGTGACGGCGTCTATCAGTTCAACCGCAAGGCAACCGTGGCGCCGGCGTCGCCGTTCTTGTCAAAAGGGCCGGACCTTCTGTGCTTCTCGACATCATCCCCCGATGCCACCAACAGCTACGCGTGGAAAGGACCGGGCGTTGGGACGTGGGTCAGTGCCGAGTTCCCTACCCTCGTGGCAGCGATCGACCCGATCGAAGAGGCCCGTCTTGTGGGTCTTCCGCAAACAGTCGTGTTTGGACGCTATCTCGGAGAACAGGACGATGTCCGTTACGACCCGCACTGTCTTGGCTGCGGCCCGGTTCTACCGAGCCTCGTCAGCAGCGCCACATACGTCGAGAATTCCCTGGAGATGAAGATCGAGAAGCTGCAGTTGCCGACTACTCAGAAGATCCCGCCGGCGCTCCTGGGATCTTCCGCACCGGGCTTCTTGAGCCGCCTAGGCGGACGGCGCGTCGGCACGCAAACGTTCTCCGTGGCGTCGCGATATCCAGCCGCCCTTGCCTACGCGACGCAATGGAAACCGAGTGAAGGGAAGCGCGGCTTCCAAGTCTCCAACTATTGGACAGTCGCAGACGTGGCCTACCAGAAAATCGGCCCTGACCGGTTGCGCGCCCTGCCAGTCGAAAATCCGAAGTCGGTCTGGCATAGCGCGCAGTACTCCGACGGATGGTTTCCCGCCCCTCCAGGAAGCCTCGACACCGGCTTCCGCCGCTTGCATAACCACTCGGACACCCGCACGCAGTGTGGGCCGAACAACGCCAGCTTCCGAGCCATTGGCAGGTTCGACCCCCGCAAGCTACGCGGCTTCAGCCCGTTGAGCCGGGTACCACTCGAGTCCTACTCGCCGCCTGAAGCGACCTCGGCTAATGCGGCGACCAAGCGCGTCCTCGGCGGTCGACCACTGCGTCCAACGTTGAACCTGGCCGACTACTTGGCCCAGCCCCCTTTGATGCTCACCAACCTCCGGTCGGCCATGCGTTTTCTCGGTCGTTGGGTGCCGGACCGTGAATGCGTGTTCAAGAACGAACGTCCATCGATCTTTCGGAATACGAGCTACGCGGCGCCGATCAGCACGATTCGCGTGCGGGTGAAGGACGTGACCGGCCCAGACGACCTCAGTCTGACGCGAATCCGCGTTGTGGCGCAGAAGATCCACGACGCGACTGGACTGGACGTCGATATCACCGCCGGGTCGTCGCCGCATCCGCTGCTAGTTGAGTTGCCGGCGGGGAAGTTTGGGCGGCCGAAGTTGTTGTTGCGCGAGGGCTGGAGCAAGAAGGGCGTCTCTGTCAGTTTTCTTCGCGCGCTCGACCGTAAGGACGTGCTGCTCTTCGCGCTGATTCTCGTCATCTGCGGTTTCTTCCTCGGTAACGGCGCGCTCGCCGCAGTGCGGGCACGCCGGGCGGAGATCGGGACTTTGCGGACGCTGGGCTGGCCGGGGCGGGCGATCTTCGGCGTCGTCCTCGGTGAGCTTCTCGTCGTGGGTTTGCTGGCCGGGATCCTGGGCGCGCTGCTCGCGCTCCTACTCGCGCTGAGCTTCGGGCTGCACCTGGCGTTGTGGCGCGTCGTCCTTGTCGTGCCGCTCGCCGTCGCCCTCGCCCTTGCCGCCGGGCTCGTGCCGGCGCTGCTTGCCGGTCGTGGCCAGCCGCTCGACGCGTTGCGGCCGCCGGTCGCCGGTCGTGGCCGGCTGGGGCGGGTGCGCTCGCTCTTTGCGCTCGCGCTCGCGAATCTGCGTCGGTTGCCTGCGCGCACGCTCTTGGGTGCGGCCGGCCTGCTGGTCGGGGTCGCCGCTTTGACCGTGCTGGTCGCGATCGAGCGCTCGTTCGGCGGCACGCTGGTGGGGACGCTGCTTGGGAATGCGATCTCGGTGCAGGTGCGTGGCAGTGACTTCGTCGCGGTCGGTTTGACGATCCTGCTGGCCGGAGTCTCGGTCGCGGACGTGCTCTATCTGAACTTGCGTGAGCGCTCAGCTGAGCTGGCGACGTTGCGGGCGTTCGGTTGGAGCGACGGCCAGATCCGGACGACGGTGGTGTTGGAGGCGCTCGGGATCGGTGCGCTTGGCAGCCTCGCCGGCGCCGCGCTGGGCATGATCCTCGGCGCGAGTCTGCTCGGCGTCTCCGTGGTACCGCTCCTCGTCGCTGCGACCATCGCGACGGCGGGCGGGATCGCGGTCGCGATCCTCGCCTCACTCGTGCCGCTCAGCCAGGTCGGCCGACTGACACCACACTCCGTGCTGGCGGGGGAGTGACGTTCCTGACGTCTGGGGCTTGACTCTCTGTCAGCGGACTGTCAGCGAGCTGTCAGTGGTCGGCGGCACGCTCAAGATGCCATGTGTCCCGCGACTCTGACGGAG
>JACDEU010000052.1 GCA_013816245.1 Actinomycetota bacterium
GACGTGAAGCTGTACCGCACGTGATACGTGATGCTGTTGCTGAGGCCGTTCTCGTCGGCGAGCGGGAAGATCGCGCCTATGCACGCGAGCACAAGCAGGCCTTGCAGCAGCCGCACGGTACCGGCGCGGCGCTCAAACCAGAGGAAGACCGGAACTGCGAGGTAGAAGCTGATCTCGACCGGGATCGTCCAGAGCGACCCGTTCGGGAAGTGGATCCCGCGCCAAAGCGACGACGGCCACTTCAACGCGGACACGGCTGGCACCCCGTAGAACAACAACTCGACGATGACGACGATGGCGAAGTAGACCGCGATAGCGGGCAGTACCCGCAGGGCGCGGTTACGCAAATACGCGCGCTTGGGGCGGCCCGCGTCGTAGTTCTGCTGCGCGCTTCGGTAGACGAGGTAACCGGAGAGGATGAAGAACATCGGCACGCCGTCGTAGAAAAACGCCTGCTGATCGCCGTCGAGCCACAGGAACGACGTGCCGTCGAGGTTGGCGATCGAGTGTGTGATGACGACTGAGGCGGCCGCAAAGAGTCGCAAGAAGTCGAAGTTGTTCGAGCGCCGCGTCGCCGCCATCTCCCGGCTGGTTAGACCCACAAGCGGAGGCCAGGGCTCATCGTTGATCGGCGGGTGCCGTGGTGAGGCGGATCGCTTGACCCGTCCTGAGCGACTCGACGGCAGCGAGGGTTGCGAGGCTGACGTTCGCCACTTCGTCGAGAGGAACCGGAGCCTCGCCTTGCTCGACGCCACGGAGAAACGCATCGACCTCGAACCGATGCCCTTTCTCCTGACCGCGCCGTCCCCGGCTCTCCTTCCCGTCGGCGCCGAAGAGCTCCAGCGAGCGATAGTCGTCGAGGATCGCGGACCGGCTGCCGGAGAAAGCCTCCAGGCGCTCCTTGGCCACGCGCCCGGAACCGTCGGCAACGTAGAGGATCGACCCAACCGAGCCGTTCGCGAAGCCGAGGGTGACCGCGACGTTGTCGCGCGCCTGAACAGGGAGCTGGGAATCGCCGTATCCAGTCGCGTGGACCTCTTCGATCTCCGAGCCGGTGACGAAGACGAGCGAGTCGATGAAGTGACAACACTCGCCGATGAGGCGCCCACCTCCTTGCTCGAGGTCGTGTGTCCAGTGGTCGGCCGCCAGTCGCCCGGCGCTGATCCGATACGTCGAAGCGACCGGTGAAGGGGGCGAGACGACGAAGTCGCGAAGCTCACGCAAGAGGGGAGCAAATCGGCGGTTGAAGCCCACGGCCAGAATTCCCGTCGACTCCGCCGCTGAGCGAAGGACGCTGTCCAGCTCTTCGAGCGTGAGGGCGAGCGGTTTCTCGCAGAAGACGTGCTTGCCCGCCTCGAGGGCTTGGCGTACGAGGGCCGCGTGGGAAGCGTGCCGTGTCGCGACGACGACGGCATCCACGGAGTCGTCGGCAATCAGGGCAGCTTCGGATTCGGCGACCCGATCGAACCCCAGCGTGCGGGCTGCGGCCTCGGCCGATGGACCGGATCCGCCCGCGACCGCAGCGAGTCGGGCGCCCCGTGCGACGAGCGCCGGGACGAGCACGCGAGCGGCGAAGCCGCCTGGGCCGATCAGGCCGACACGCACCGGTGCTGCGATTTGACGTGCGGCGGTGCGCTTGTCGGGAGTGTCCAGTTGGATTTGCCTGAGCGCGAGGTCGCCGGTCGTGTCTTCTGGGGCGTCTTCATACGAGAGCACGAGCGCCCCGCGAGGCCTTTCGGAGGCCGCGTCCACCAGGCGTTCGTACGCTTCCGCTGCGCGCTCCACCGGGACGACCTCGACTAGGTCGTCGAACCCGAGCCGACCGCTTGCCTGCAGGTCCAGGACGCACTGCATGTTGCGTTGCTCGGTCCAGCGGACGTAGCCAATCGGGTAGTCGAGCCCTCGCTCCTCGTACTCGAGGTCGTAACGTCCCGGTCCGTACGACCGAGAGACCTGGAACGAAAGCTCCTTGTCGTACATCGCCGCGCGAGGAATTTCGATTGGGACCACTCCGACCAGCACGATGCTGGCCCGGTCCCGCGCCATTTCGGTCGCCAGCAGAAGCGGCTCGTTCGACGGAGCAGCTGCAGTCAGCAGCACGTGGTCCACTCCGGCGCCGCCGCTGGCCGTGCGGACCGCGGCCGCGATTCCGCGACTGGAGACCCACGCGTCGTCCGCGCTCGACCGCGCCTGTTCTACGCGCTTCGGGTCGATGTCGAGCGCGAAGACGCGGGCACCGGACGCGCATAGCAGCCGGCAGGCGATCTGGCCGACGAGCCCGCACCCGATCACAGCGACGGAGTCGCCGACAGTAACGTCCGAGAGCCGAATCCCGTGGAGCGGTATTGCCGCGATCGTCGTCAGCGCGGCTGCCTCGAGAGAGACGCCTTCCGGAACCTTGGCGATCAGATTTGCCGGGACGCTGACGATCTCGGCATGGTTGGCATGGCCTCCCCCTGCGCACGCGACGCGGTCGCCGACTCTGACGTCTCGGACGGCGGCTCCCACCTCAATCACGGTTCCTGCAGAGCTGTACCCGACCGCTGTTTCCTCGTCGAGCTTTCGTTTCACGGCGTCACGGGTCGACCGCAGCCCTTCACGTTGAGTTCGTTGGAGCACCTCTCGTACCAGATCGGGACGTTCGCGCGCTTTCGCGAGCAGGGACTTCTGTGACAGCTCCGCGCGAGAACGCTCGGTTCCCGAGCTGATCGCGGAGAAGGCGTTCCGGACGAGCACCGATCCCGGCGGGCAACCGGGCGATGGGACTTCCCGAACGACGGTCAATCCGGATCGGTTCTGGAGGACCTGCTTCAAAGAGACGTCTCCGCGCTCAGCGACGCCTGCGAGCGCGTGGTCGCTCGCGCCTGTTCAGCTTGAGGTTGAGAGGTCGTCAAGATTCATCCTCATCGTAAGCGAGGCTCGGGTTTCGGCAATCGGCGTCGACGGGCTCATGGTCGCTGCCGTCGAGCAACGACGAATACACTTCAAGCAGTCGGCTTTCCTGAGCATCCCAGTTGTGCTCCGCGAGCGCGAGCGCGCGGGCGACCTTCCGTCTTTCGGCGTACTTCTGTGGGTTCTTGAGGATCCGCTCGACGGCCTCTGCGATGCTCGCGGGCGACGTTGCGTCGAACAGTTCCCCCGGGGGAGGATCGCCGACGGTGATGACGCGTCGAATTTCAGGAATATCGCTAGCGGCGACCGGCAGCCCCGCCATCAGGTATTCGAAGAGTTTGTTCGTGTCGCCGGTCCACGTGCGGGAGTCGAGCGTGAGAATTGGAACGATTCCGACGGTTGCCGCGGCGGCGGTTCTTACGAGCTCGTCGAACGGCCGCGGAGGAAGAAGGTGAACCCTGCGCTCGACGCCCTCCTCGGCTGCCCAGAGGCGAATCAGCGCCAGATCGTTCTCACGCCCGAAGCCGAGGATGACGAGCTCCGCATCGTCTAGCATCGCCAGGGCGGCGATGGTTTGTCGGAACGCCCTCGTCCGCGCGTAGATCCCGCCCTGATACAGGATGACCGGGCTGTCGCGCGGATAACCCGGGTCGAGCGGTGCGACATGGTCACAACGCTCCGGCACGTTTGCGAGGACGACAATCGACGGCCGACCGTGGCGCTGCTGGAGGAGCTTGGCGCGCGACGCGTTCGTCGTGATGACGAAGTCGCTTCGTCGCACCATGAATCGTTCCACCATGCTCGCGACATGTGCCGATATTCGGGACAGGAGGCCCGTGGCCGAAGATTCTCCGTAGAGCTCGTGGGCATCGTAGACGAGCGCGCGCCCCCGCACGCGGCTTGCGATCCACGCCGCTGGGCCGACGTGGATGTTGTGTGCGTGATAGACGCGAGCGTGTGTACGGACGATTTCGAGCCAAAGACGAAGCAAGGTCCGAGCGCGCCGCACGACGGACACGGCACCCGCTCGGCTCCCTAACGAGATCTCGAGCACGTCGACGCCATCGACGCTCGAGCGTTGCGGGCGCGGCAGCTCGTAGCCGCAGCCGATCAACCGGACGTCGTAGCCTGCGCGCGTAAGCGAACGCACCTCCTTCCATACTCGGGCGTCGAACGAAAGGTCCGAAACAACCGCCGCGCAGATGTCGTAATCGACTCGCTTCAAAGTGACGCCGTGACCTCGGGATCATGTCCCGCGACACGCCTATCCGTCTCGGACGGGACGAACCGCCAACCGAACCTCAGTGGCATCGGCCCGTGGAGGTGGGCGACGACCACGGGCGCGCGTTTGCGTTCGCCGAACCGATCGGACACCCAGCCGTCGGTCACACTCACCTGTGATGTCCCCCACCAAGCCAATGTCGTAGCGTACTCGCCATGTGACAGGACGAATTCCTGATCGTCGATCCTCTCGACTCTCGTGCCGGGGGCGAGATGCAGGAAGGACTCCGCCGTCTGCTCGCCATGCCCGAGGAGTTCGTCACGGATTTCAAGACTGCCCTCGGAACGATCGAGCGAGAACTCGCGCTGGTGGACAACCGGTGGTTGGAGACGACGGAAGCCGTCGTGACTCGCGACCAGCCGTATGCGATCCGGACCATCCTCAAAGAGCTCGACTTGGGGTCGTGCGAATTGGCGTAGCCTGAACAGTTCGTGCTCCACGATCGGATTGATCTCCGTGCAGTCGACCGAGACGGTGTTGTGCGCGGCGGTCGACCGGAAGCTGTTCCTCGCAGCAGGGTCCGACGTATAGACGTACGTACCGGAGTCCACGACGACCGCCACGTCGTGCCAGAGCTCGAACGAGAGCACGTCGTTATGACTGTGGCCGCCGTTCCCGTTCTGCCCGACGTCACCGCACCTGACGACCACGTGGGTGCTACCGCTGCGCATGACGAAGAATCCGCCTAGAGGGAAAGCCCGGGACTCCTCGTCGACCTCGAGCGGCAGCGACTGGACTTGATTCCATGCTTCGAGTCCCAGCGTCCAGGCCACCTCTTCGTGCGGCCAACCTTCCTCCGGACGACTGCCGTCGAGGATTGCGGTACCGAGCCATAAAAGATGGTCGAAGGTCGGTTCCCGGCCGAACCCCGCGGGCAGGACACGCCCGCTATCGCCGTCTCCGATTTGAGGCACTCGCCCGTCGGGATGACGCACCACTCGCGAGGCGGCGAGCATCGCGGCCAAACGCTGATTGTAGGCTGCCGAAAAGGGGCGGCCATTCCAGGTGGAGATCACGTGCGCGAGCAGGAAGATCTCGAGTGCGAGCCCGTGGTACGGAAGGGATGCTTCGAAGCCAATGCCGTCGTCGTGCACCTGGCTTTGGATCTCTCGCTCGAAAGCCGTGTGCGCTTCGGCGAAGAAAAGTTCGGCAGTGGGGTCACCGTCGACCGTTGCTCCGACGGCGAGGAGGCCAAGGATGTCCGAGAGATAGTGGTTGCTCCGCAGGTAGGGCGACCCCTCGAGGTTCGCGGCAATGTGCCGCACGTGCACCTGAAGCGAGCCCGCAAGCCGGGATCGCAGATCCGCCGCAAGCGGCCGCGATGCCTCGAGCGTCCGCAGTGCCCAGACCCAGTTCACAGCGCGCAGAGCGACCTCCATCGGGTTCGCCCAGTTGATGCCGTAGCCGGGTGGGTTCTCGTCGAGCCAGGAACGGAGCTGCCGCTCGAGTTCAGTCGCATACCGCTCGTCTTCGAAGAGGCGTGCGGCCCTGGCCAGCGTCAACAGATGATGGCTCCGGCTGAGCTCCCATGGAACTTTCGCGTCACTCGAGTCGCCGAGCCGTGTCGGCACGACGTCCTGATAGAAGTCAAGCGGCCAGCGGTAGCCGCTTTTGAAGTCCCGGTGCCAGTCGATCTCCTCGCCGAGCGAGACCGGGCCGGAACCGAGCAGATCGAAGCGATGGGCGAGCACGTCGTCCGCCACCGCTCGTAGGCGCGTCGCTGCTGGAACCAGCGGCTCGGGCAATTCGTCGACCCGGGGCACGTCGAGAGGAGGTATTCGCAGCTGCGCCACGCCCGACGGCTCTGCGATCGTGCGCTCATAATCACGCCGTAGCCGGCGCAGGTCCCGGCGGGTTTTCGAGTGGTGGAGTGCATAGCGCGTGAGCAGCACCGGGTCTGGGCCGATCTGCCTCAGCTTGACCGAGATTCGGCGAGGGAGATCCAGGCCCGCTGGAACTAGTGCGCCCATGTTGCGAGGCTTGCGTTGAAGCGATTTCATGTTGATATTGATATTAGAAGCAGTCGCTTCGCCGATTACCGAGCCTTCAACGTGACGCTTCCTCTACCTATGTCCATTTTCTCGATCTGAATGCCCATGGCCCAGACCCAGACCCTCCTCGTTCCCCTCGGTAACCCTGCGGCTGGGAGGGAAGCTATCGACGACCTTAGTGACCTCGGGTCCATCACAACCCTGCGCGTCCCGATGCTAGGGACGCGCGAGGGCCGTCAACTATTGGTCCGGCGGTACCAGCGCGTCGTGATCACGGGCTCTCCGCCGACATCCGAGATCGGTTTCGGCTTGGCGACGATGATCGTCCCTCTGGTCAGGGCGCGTCACGTGATCCTCGTAGACGACAGGACCGGGGAGACCAACGTGAGACGAACACCCAGCTTCCTGCCCGCCGCAATACCCCGAGCTCTCTTCCAACTCGCGGCGAGCTCGTCGGCGGTGCCTGCACAGCGGCTTGCCGCAGGCCTCCTCGGGCAGGGTAAACCGCCGCGTCGGCGGAGCGGACCGCTCGAACGGATGCTCTACCTGCGACCGACAGTCGGGTCAGGGGCGTCCTTCGGAGGGTCCGTCACACACGCGCACGAGCTCATCCGAGCGTTCGGAGAGCTCGGAATCGACGTGCTGCCTTTGACGACGGACGACGCGATAGCTGAAACTGCCGAAGACGACCCTGATCCTCCATGCCATTGGAAGGTCTTGAAGATCGGGGCATCCCTGAACGCACTACCTGCGTCGGCGGCGGTGGCCGATGATCTGGCGCTTGTGCGAGGCGGCGTCAGGATTCACGTGGACGTGATCTACCAGCGCCACACGCGGTTCTCGCTCTGCGGCGCCGCACTCGCGCGCGTGACGCGACGCCCGCTCTTCCTCGAGTACAACGGCTCCGAGGTGTTCACAGGGAAGTATTGGCACACCACGCCCCTCAAGCGTCAGCTCGCGCGCTGCGAGCGTGCAGTCCTGTGCACCGCGTCGAGGATCTTCGTCGTTTCGGATGTCGACCGCCGCGACCTGATCGCCCGCGGAATACCGGCCGAGCGTATCGTCTTGAATACGAACGGGGTGTCGCCCGATCGATTCGCGACTGGCGGTGGGTTGGCGGTCAGGCGTGACCTAGGACTTTCCTCCGAGGAGGTCGTCGTCGGATTCGTAGGCACGTTCGGACCGTGGCACGGAGCGCCACTCTTGGCACGAGCCTTCGCTCGGCTCTACCCGGACCTGCCGAGGCTACGGATGCTCTTCGTTGGCGACGGCCCTGAGTTGGAGCAGACGCGGGAGGAGATCCGGATCGGCGGGGCGGAAGGACCTGCGCGATTCGTCGGTCGCGTTCGCCCGTCTGACATCCCGCGCTTCCTTGATGCCTGCGACATCTTGGTTTCACCTCAGGTTCCGCTACCGGATGGGATCGAGTTCTTCGGGTCCCCCACGAAGCTCTTCGAATACATGGCCGCGGGAAAGGGCATCGTCGCAAGCCGACTCGGTCAGATCGGCGAGGTGCTCGAGCACGGTCAAACTGCCTTCCTGGTCGAGCCTGGTGATGAAGCTGCGTTGAGCGAGGCGATCTTGAGGCTTGCAAATGCGCCCGAGTTACGTGCGCAACTGGGGGCCGCGGCCAGAGAGCGCGCGCGCGAGCGGCACACGTGGGCTGCGAGCGCAATGCGCGTCGTCGAGGCGTACGAGGGACTCGCGCCGATCACGACGGCTTGACTTGGTCGCTGCAGGATCGGCGACAGGGCGCAATTTCTCGTTCAGCGACGGACTGATGCCCAGTCTGGGCCAAGGGCCACGTCGTCGAAGTCGACCTCAGACGTCCAAGGCGCGTGTAGGCGGTAGTTGTAGAGGCCGAAGCCGTTAAAGGAGTGAGTGCCGTCGGGGAGCGTGTACAGCGTCGGGAACGCCACACTGGCCCTCTGCTTGCCGTTAACCCACCACTCGGCAAGTCCGATCTTCGGGTCCGGGCTCCACACGAAATGGAACAGGATGTCGTACCAGTGGTTGTAACGCAGCGAATTGGCCCGCAGCTTTACGGTGAAGCTCTCCGGGTCGGTCACGTTCCCGCCGAGCAGGCGAAGGAAGAGGCGCGGCCTGCGGCCGGGTGTTACCGCGTCGGGCGCCTGCTTGTAATCGGTCAGCACGCCCATAGCAATCGAGTAGGCGTGGGCGAATGACGAGGTTCGGCTGTCGTTGTGCCACTCGACGAGCCAATTCCACGCGCCACGCGTCGGCTTATAGCGTCCGCGAGGAAACCGAATCCGCATGTGGTACCACGTATCCGTTGATGTCTCCGACCCCCAACCGGCGCGGGCGAAATCCGAGGGAACCGACACAGCGGTCATCTCGCTGCCTGCGACCGGTCCGTAGCCGCTGGGTGTTACGACCAGGGCCAGCGCTTTGGGGCTGCGATAGCCGCGAACGAGACGAAACAACTCCGACCGGCCGGCAGGTGTGTCGTTCCAGGGCCTCCCGAGCCCGTGCTCAAAACCGTCCCTTACGAAGGGCGAAGGTCCCGAGTCGGAGCGTGGCGCTGCCGCCGCTCCGCCTCCCCACGCGCAAAAACAGACAGCGATCAACGCGACGACGCAGGGGATCAGCATCCACGCGCAGGTGACCGCCGCGGTCCGCACGCGTCGCGGAGTCGATGCTCGCCACGTCGACTTCAAGGCGGGTTGATTCTATCCATGCCTATGGAGTTTCTCCGGCTCAGGTCACATTAGGTTCGTGGGCGAAGATGGGAGCTAGTGTGTCGTGGCGCGGCGGCTTGTCAATCCTCTGCATAAATGTGAGAAGACCTTGACCACAGGCCGAGAGGCCAGCCGCCGGGTTAGCTTCAGGGCGCTATGGCTTCGACCGCAGTCTCGGATGCTATGGCAGGCCGCGATCTTCACGATTTCCAGCGCCCTGGTCAGCCTTCTCAGCTTGGTCTCGACTGCGTTGCTTGCGCGCCACCTTTCGACTCACGCATTCGGCAGCTACTCGTTCTCACTTGCCTCTCTGCAGCTAGCCGCCATCGTCTTCGAGTTCGGTCTATTTGCATCTGCCGCACGCCTCGTGGCACTCGAGGCGACCCTTGACAAGCGCGAGGTCATTGGGGCAGCACTGCTTCTCTATCTCCCCGTCGGAACGGTCTTCTCCCTGTTTGTATTCGCATCGTCATTCGGGGTGGATGCGTGGTTCCAGACAGAGGCAGGCATGGCACTGAGAATCGCTGCTCCGCTGGCGATAGCGATCCCATTTGCTTACATCCTCCAGCAGTTGGCGCAGGGTGCCGGCCGGTTGCATGTTGCTTCGATCAGTGCCCTTCTGATGCAGGTGCTGTTGGTCGCGTTCCTGGCCGTGTTTGTGGGTTTTGGTGGGGAGCTGACGACGGGTCGGGGGCTTGTTCTCCGCTGCGCCGCGGCGTTAGTCGCTGCCCTGGCAGCGTCCCTCTGGCTCCGACCCCTCTTCCGTCAGCTTCGGCGTTCGCTGATGGAGATTCTGGTGCATACCCGCCATTACGGCTTCCAGGTCTACGTTGGTCGGTTGCTCAGCATCGGGACTTACAACATGGATGTCCTGATGATTGGGGTCCTGGCGAACGTCAACTCAGTCGGCGTCTACACGCTCGCTGGTTCGGTGGCCGGGGCGGCCGGCCTGCCCGTGATGGGCATGTCCGCAGCGCTCTTCGCGCGAATGGCGAATACGCCTCGGATAAAGCTCCGGTGGGTCTACGCTTCGATTGGCATTGGAGCCCTGACCACTCTGACGGCATGGGCTCTCGCAGATGCGTTCGTTAGCTTCGCGTTCTCGTCCCGCTACGGGAGGGCCGCCGATCTCGTCCTGCCCCTCGCGGTGGCGCAAGCCGTCCGTGGCGTGACCACCGTTTACAACACGTTCCTCTCCGCGCACGGGCGCGGACGAGAGCTCCGAAACGCGGGCTTGGTCCTAACGGGAAGTAACATCGCTTTCAACTTCACTTTGATTCCACCCTTTGGTGCGATGGGAGCTGCTTGGGCTAGCCTCTTCGCCCTCATCGTCAACCTCATCGCGCATGTCATTTTCTATCGACAATCGTTACGCCTCCCGACTCAAGTCGAAGGCTGATGAGGTTTGCGGCGTGGCTACGAGGGGTGCCGGCTCATACCTGCTGCTTGCGGGCGGCCGGTGCGTGCAACCCGAGCATTCCACCGGAAGCTGCACAAAGCTGGATGCTCGACATCGACATGGCGAATTCAGGTCCACTCGCCTTGTGGCCCCGCCGACTTCAGGCCTCGTCGCTGTGGTGCGAAAGAAGGATCGTCGCGCAGATCCTCGCCTTCGATCCAGTGCCGGTGCCAGAGCGCGAAGTTGAGCACGACCCAAAGCTCGAAGCCGCGGCGCGATGTTGGCTTCTCGTACAGCAGCCTCTGCAAGCCCCGCTCGTTCAGGTACTCGAAGATTGGCTCGCGGAGGAGTTCGCGCTCCGCGATCCCGCGGAGGTTCGACAGCCAGCGCAACACGGGCGCACCAAACCCTTGCTTCTCTCGCCGTAGCACAGCTTCCGGTACGACACCCTCGAATCCTCGTTTGAGGATCCGTTTCCCGTAACCGTCAGCCCAATGAAACGAAAGCGGTAGCCGGGCCGCGAATTCGACCAGTTGATGATCGAGAAACGGCGCCCTCGCCTCGACGGATGCAGCCATCGTCATCTTGTCGATGCGCATGAGGAGCAATTCGGGAAGCCGAAGTGCAAACTCGTGGTTGAGCGCGAGACGTGCGACTTCCTCTTCGTTCGTCCCCGATCCGACGAGCGAGTGGAGGTAGTCGAACGCCGGTGCCCCGTTCGAGTCGACGAGGAGCCGCTCTTTGTGGCGCTGCGAAAGCCCCGCTACCCCGTGGGGTGCCGGCACGCCCCGTCCAACCGCTTCGATCATGAACTCATGCTCATGCTCGTTCAAGAATGAGGCCATTCTGCGCAGCGCCATCAGCCGGACGCGCCGAGGTAGAAGCGTCCGTAGCCGTCGAAGGGCAGGCAGACGGCGAAACACCTGTGCGTAGGCGTCGTAACCAAAGAAGGACTCATCGCTCCCTTCGCCGATCTGCACGACCGTCACCCCTGATTCCTTCGTCTCTCGGGCGAGATGGAGCAGCGGTACGCAGACGGGATCAGCAATCGGCTCATCCTGATGATGGATGAGGGTCGGGATGCAGGAGATGACGTCTGCGTCCTCGAGCACGATCTCGCGGTGGTTCGTGCCGAACGAACGCGAGACCTCGCGCGCATATCTCAGCTCATTGAGTTGCGGCTCTCCCGCGAAGGCGATCGAGAAGGTACGTAGCTGCTCTTCGCTGTAACGTGACATGAACGCGACATTGGCTGTCGAGTCGACACCACCGCTCAAAAAGACGCCGATAGGAACGTCGCTCATCATGCGTTTCTCGACAGCGGCTCCGAAGAGATCGTGTAGATGCTCCGCCGCCTCTCCCTCCGTGATCTCGAGCTTCGACTCTGATGTTGGCAGCGTCCACCAGCGCGAGATAGACAGACCTTCTCTTTGTGTCCAACTTCCGCAATGTGCTGCAGGCAGTTTTGAGACGCCGGCAAACAGCGTTTGCGGAGGCGGCGTGGCCAGGAAGCTCAGGTAATGACCCAAAGCTTCGACGTCAACCTCAGCACGCACTTCGGGGTGCCGAAGGAGCGCCTTGATCTCCGAGGCGAAGACGAACCCTCTCCTCGTCCGCGCGTAGTACAGGGGCTTCTTTCCAACTCGGTCGCGGGCGAAGAAGAGGCGTCTCCGGTTCGAGTCCCAGATCGCAAACGCGAACATCCCGTCGAAGCGCTCGAGGCAGGCGTCGCCGTATACCTCATACGCAGCGAGAACAACCTCCGTGTCGCAACTAGTACGGAAGCGCCGACCACCGCGTTCGAGCTCAGCCCGGATAGCTTTGTGGTTGTAAAGCTCGCCGTTGTAAGCGAGCACGAGGCTCCCATCAGCGTTACTCATCGGCTGCTGCCCAGACGAAAGGTCGATGATGCGGAGGCGGCGCGTCCCGAATCCGACGTCGTGTTCCGGCGACACCCAGACGCCGGCCTCGTCCGGTCCGCGATGGACGAGCTCGTCACGCATGCGCACGAGCAAATCGGCGGCGACGGTCCCACGCGTGCCTACCTCAGCGACGAACCCGCACATCAGCAGGACTCTTCCGTTACCGCCTGGTGGGCACGCATGTCATGGCCCGAGTTCTGGCGCCACGTGTCACCCTGGGCCGGACGGCGCGCACGAATCTCAGTGTCCTTCCGAAGGTCTCGGGCGATGGCGAGTTCGTGAATCGCGGACGCACGTGCATCGGTGTCGGTCAGCAGAACAAGCCACGCTGTTCGTCCGTGGTCAGACTGCTCGATAACGCGGCCGAGTTCGCTCGCAACGATCGCCTTGCCCGCAGCCATAGATTGAAACAGCTTAGTGGCGAGGCCGAGGACAACGAATCCCCTTCTCGCCGAGGCAGGTGGGCAGATCCGGAACGTCATGCCCTCTGCGAGCCCGCCTATTGGTGGCGCCCTCTTCGGGTTGGCACTTGCGCGGACGGCAGGAGGCGCTAGCCTGAGCTAGATGGCGTCGACTGGCCGATCGCTCCGAGACGCGGGGGCCTTACGGTGAAGCGAGACGGGTCGAGGATCGTAGTCCTCGGGTTACCGATCTGGCTTCCCGAGGTTGCCGGCGGTGTCCGCGTGACTTCCCGGGCCCTCACTGGCCGGCTCTCGAGGGCTTTCCCCTGGCTGCTGATCCTTCTTGTGGCGGGATTCATCGGCGCAACTGTCTCTGGGCAGGCCGACCTTTGGGTCGGTCACCAGCCGGCGATGCTGTTGCTCGCGCTGCTGCTGGCAGCTGCGGTCATGACGATCTTCGTCTCGCTCGGCTCGATCACCTTGGTCGCCTGGCCGCCGTTGGCGGTAGCTGGCTATCTTCTCGTCCGGTTTCCGCGCGATCATGCGATCATTACCTTCGACCGACTCTGGATCGGAGGATTGCTCGCGTATATTCTGCTGGCGCATCGCCGTGTGCCGGCCGCGGCCACTAGCCGATTCATGAAGATCGGGTTCGGCGTCTTCTTCTTGGCGTTCGGGATTCGCGCCATCGCGATGAGCACCTCTATCTCAGGCCCGATCCAAACATGGGTCGACAGCGTTGTGCTTCCGAGCATTGTCTTCGTCGCTGTGAGCCGCTATGCGACTACGCGCGAGCGCACACAACGTTTCGCGTTGTCGTTGATGATCGCTGGTGGCCTGCTGGGGGCGATAGGCCTCGCCGAACGGATCGCGGGTTTTGAACTCGCCAGCCTGTCGAACGGGCAGCGGCGGTACGACGAGGTAATCGGCGCGACCCGCATCTCCGGCCCGTACTCCGTGCCGGAAACTTACGCGCTTAGCCTTGTTATCTGTTTTGCAGCGACACTGTACTGGCTGCAGTCGCGGGGTCGGGGGCCTTACATCTGGGGCATCCTGATTGCAGCCCTGGAAGTCAGCGGGATCGTCTTTTCGTTCTTTCGGGCGGCATGGATCGCCGCGTTGCTCGTCGTGATCGGCTCCTTTGGGATTCGGCCCAGCCGATTCGGTCGCACCCTCGTAATCGCCGGTGTGGTCGGCTCGCTTGTGTTCGCCGGTACGACACAACTCGAGCAGCACAACAAGGCTTTTGAAGCACGAACGAACAACACGGACAACATCTACGGGCGTCTGGCGACCTACGAGCAGGGCATACAGCTTTTCAAGAGCGCGCCACTCACTGGGATCGGCATTGATCAGTACAACGCTGTCGTCACAGACCGTGCGCCGGTCGTTTTCCACAAGGTGAAGTCGGTGACGTTCCCGCATAGTTCGTTCATTGCCGTCCTTGCCGAGCAGGGATTGTTCGGGTTCGTCCCACTGATATTCCTCAGTTGTGGGATCTGGCTGGTGCTCCGCCGGATACGCGCGGTAGCGTCGACAAGCGAAGAAGGAGTGCTCGCAGGTTCGATTGCGGGGGCAGCGGCCGGGTACCTGATCATGTCCCTGACGCTGACGATGTTGCCTTACGAGCCCTCGAACGCGTTCTTTGCTGCTTTCCTGGGCATGACCGTTGGTCGACTGGACGTTCGTTCGGCGGAGACCGGCCGGGCTGTCGCCCAATGAGCCGGCTCCGCGCTGCGCGACCAACGTGGTGCAATGGCTGACTCGTCTCCGGCCAAGCCGTTCTTCGGGGAAATGGCTGATTTCTTCGACTGGCGTACTCAAACGGAATCGTTTCGAGAACGGGAGAGGAAATTCCTCGAGATCGCTCGCCTTGCCCTAGAGCGGTCGTCGGCTGAACGGCCGCTCTGTCTGGATCTGGGTTGTGGTCCGGGAGCAATAAGCCTGGCCCTCGCGCGGCTGGGCTTCGACACGATCGGCGTTGACTCGTCCGCCGCAATGGTCGAGCTCGCGACCAAGGCCGCGACCGAGTCCCGCGAGGGGAACGGTCGCTGCACCTTCAAGTGCATGGATCTGGGGAAATTCCTGGAGGGTTTTTCAGGTGAGGCAGACCTCATCGTCAGCTCGAGCGTGTTCGAGTATCTCGGGGACCCGACACGGACGCTCCAGCTAGTTGCGGGTCGGCTCCGCACCGGTGGCACCTTCGCGACATCGGTTCCAAACATGGGGTCTGTGTACCGCTGGGTGGAACCAGCTCTCCTCCTCCGAACGCCGAGACACCTGCGGTATAGGCGTGAGTGGCGGAACAGCATGAGGGCCCGACAATTGATCAAGAAGGGACGAACCTTCGGCCTTGAGCCGGTCCAGAAGTCGCACTTCGGTCAGATCGTCATCAAGGGACGGCCCCTGCTCGCTCGCTTCACCCGATTCCCTCTCATCGGGACAATGACGCTAGTGGTCCTCGTTAGGCGCTGAGGACTCATGCTCTGCACCGAATGACAGCCGCCAGTTCAAGAAACGCGGAAACGCATGGCGTGCCAGCAATTGCGGGGAGTCGGCGGCGCTTTGCGACGAGGCTTGCGTCGCCGCCCCTCGTCATCTCGGTGATCGTCCTTCTAGCGTTCGCTCTGCGGGCTGGCGCCTATCTCGAGGCACCCCGACCCATCAACGGCGCCGGTCTCGTAGCGGAACAAGGAGAGGTTGCTCGGAACATCGTCGAACACGGAGAGTGGTTCGTTGCGAACCGCGCAGCTGCTGATGCGATCGCCACGCAGCAGTCCGAGGAGGGTCATCTCATCGATCCTTCTGACTTTAATTATTCCCGTTTCGACCAAAGCCCGTTCTACTCTCCGGAGATCCAACAGATGCCGGGAGTGGCCATTGTGCTTACGGGTCTGTGGTGGGTCGGCGGAACCAACACCTATTCGTCCCTCCAGTGGCTCCAGATCCTGCTCGACACGAGCATGGTTCTGCTCATCTACTGGATTGCGCTGAAATTCGGCTGCGGGAGAGGCGCGGCCGCCGTGGCGGGGTTTCTCTATGCGATCTGGCCGGGGGCCATCGTCGTGGCGAAAAGACCGATGCTTGATACGTGGGCCGGCTTCTTCACGATCTGGTTGCTTGCGGCGTTTCTTTTGGCGAGGGGCCGGCCGCACGAACGCCGGTGGTTAGTCATTCTCGGACTGCTGACTGGTGTCGGGATCTATTTCCGGCCGTTCCTATTTTTCCTGCCGATCCTCCTGGCGCTTCTGGCCACGCCCGGGGGCGGCTGGCGCCGACGATTCGCCTGGGTAGCGCTTCCGAGTCTTGTCGCTCTTTGCGTTCTCGCGCCGTGGACGATCCGCAACTACGCCGAGTTCCACCGTTTCATTCCGACGCGCACTGGCCTTGGTTACGCCCTCTACGAGGGGATTGGCCAGGCGTCAAGCGACAGCGATGCGACGGGATATGTCCAAAAGCATCGACCCGGTGTGAAAGGCATGGCTCCGGAATCGGACAGCTTTCTCCTGCGAAGTGCTTTCGACACGATTCGGTCCCATCCGCTGCGCTATCTCCATCTGATCGCACGACGCCTGGCGTACCTGTTGCCCTGTCTGCTCGTGATCGTGGTGTGGCGTCGTTGGAGGGACGGGGGTCTGATGTTGCTTGCCGTCGCTGTCGCGACGATCGTGCCGTTCATTCCGATCGGTGGCGATACGCGTTTCTATCTTCCTGCGGCATTCGCCTATCTCATTTTGTTGACGATGGTCGGGGCAATCTTCGCCTCGAGCATCACGCGAGCACCGACCTCACCGGCCGTGTTCCGCGCCCGCCGTCGGCTCTCCGGGCCTGGCGAGACTACGAGATACAAAGGGGAAGGCATCAGCCGCCGACCGAGTTGAGCGACATGCAGTCAGTTGTACAGGCCGAGACATTGTAGGGAGCAGCTGACCTCAGGACTCTTGTACGGCGTCGAAAGATGCAGCGAGAAGATCAGCGCGTTCCGTCGAGCCACCGTTGGACAAGGTCAACCGAGCTGTAAGTGCTCCAGATGACGTGGAGTGAGGTTGCCCCGTTTCGGTTGACACGGTGGGGCTATGCGGCGGCAGCACCACGACTCGAGTACTGTCGGGTTCTAGCCAGGGCTTCACCGGCCTAGGAGGGTCAGGCGTTTTCAACCGCGAAATCGCGGACAGCCTGGCGCTCGTGACTGATTCGAGCAAACCAGGAGTCTCTTACCGATTCGTTCGCGGCTCTTAGCGGGTTAGTGACCGGGCGCTCGCACCGCGGACAAGGGAAGCCATGGCTGTCGAAACGCAATCGGTTCACTCGGAAAAGCTCGAGCTACGGGGACGCGCGCACGGAAAGTCCGTTCGTGCAAACTCGGGACGGCAACAAACGACTCGATCTTGAACACGCCGCCGACGACGGCCTTGTGAGCGGTGCAAGCGTGCTAATCCAGCCGGTGAGGTCTCGCGCAGGTGGTGAAGAACCTGACGCCGCGCGGACGGAAATCTACTCGGGGTCGCGCGTGCTGTCGCACCGCCAAGCTAGCCCGCAGCGGGCGCTGGCTGCGAAGATTCCGCCGCAGTGACGTCTTGAGGCAGCGGGACGGTGCGCGACGTCCAACGTTTGAGCCGCAGCGACGGACCCTCGATCGTCCACCACGACAC
>JACDEU010000016.1 GCA_013816245.1 Actinomycetota bacterium
CAACGACGGCGGCGAGTGCGCGGTCGATGCCGGTGACGATCAGTCGGCCCGCCTCCTGGATCTGGAGGGAAAGAGCGGTGTCCACCACGTCGGAGGAGGTCAGCCCATAGTGGAACCAGCGTCCCTCAGGCCCGAGCTGCAGAGCGACCGCGTCGACGAATGCGGCGGTGTCGTGATCGGTGACGCGTTCGATTTCGGCCACCCGGTCCGGTGAAGGAGCGACGGCCTGGGCCTGAATCTTGGCAACGTCGTCTGCGGGCACGGCGCCGACCTCGGCCCAGCCTTCGAGTGCAGCGAGCTCGACCTCGAGCCAGCGCGCGAACTTGCTCTCGTCCGACCAGACCCCGGACATCTCCGGGCGCGAATAGCGCGCGATCACTTGGCCGATTCTAGAGAGGCTGTCGGTCCGAGAATTCGGGCTGCGAGAACCGCCGCGTTCTTCGCGTTGTCGACTCCGACACAGGCAACGGGAACGCCCGGAGGCATCTGGACGATCGAGAGCAGCGCGTCGAGCCCATCGAGCACGCTCAACGACGAGCGGAGCGGCACGCCGATGACAGGCAGATCCGTGTGCGCGGCGAGCACCCCGGGCAATGCGGCAGCGAGACCCGCGCCGGCGATCAGCACTCGCAGCCCGCGTTCCCTTGCAGTGCGTCCGTATTCGGCGACCGCGTCCGGTTGCCGGTGCGCGGAGCGAACCTCGAACTCGTGTGCAATGCCTCGTGCCTCGAGCTCGTCCATCGCCGCCTGCATGCGCGTGCGGTCCGACTCCGAACCGACGACGATGCCGACGAGCGGGCTAGACATGCGTCATGGCAGCGATGTCCTTGCGATAACGCATCTTGGGGAAGGAGATGCGTTCGCACGCGCTGTACGCAAGCTCACGCGCGTCGCCGACGCTGTCGCCGATGCCGGTCACGTTGAGAATCCTGCCGCCGTTCGTGACGAAGCGGTCTTCCTTGCGTGCCGTGCCGGCATGAAAGACGAGCGCGCCTTCTTCTTCCGCTTCGGCGATCCCCTCGATCGGGGAGCCGACGTCGTTGCTCGCCGGATACTCCCCGCCTGCGAGCACGACGGTCACTGCAGCCCGGTCGGCGACTGTCAAGTCGACGTCCGACAGATCGCCTGCCGCCGCTGCAGCGAGCGCTGCGAGGAAGTCTCCCTCGAGACGAGGTAGAAGCGACTGCGTCTCCGGGTCGCCGAAGCGACAGTTGAACTCGAGTACCCGCGGTCCCTCGGGCGTGATCATGAGCCCGGCGAAGAGCACGCCAACGAAAGGCGTGCCGCGTTCGGCGAGCTCGGCGAGCACGGGACGGTGGATCGTGTCGAGCAATTCCTCGACCTCGGGCGGGCCGAACCCCGGGACCGGTGAGTAAGAGCCCATCCCGCCGGTGTTCGGTCCCTCGTCGCCTTCCTCCGCTCGCTTGAAGTCCTGGGCCACCGGCAAGGCGAGCGCGCGCGCGCCGTCGCAGAGCGCGAAGACGGAGATCTCCTCACCTTCGAGAAGCTCCTCGATCACGATCGAGTCGCCGAACGCTCCGGCCGCGAGCAGGGCGCTGTCGAGCTGCTTGTGATCGCGGCAGATGAACACGCCTTTGCCCGCGGCGAGACCGTCGGCCTTGATCACACAGGGCGCGCGCGCAATCGAGAGCGACTCTGCCGTGGGGACTTCTGCGTCGCGCATGACGTCTTTCGCGAACGTCTTCGAGCCTTCGATGCGTGCGGCCTCAGCGCTTGGGCCGAACACCGCGACGCCGGCATGGCGGAGCTGGTCGGCAACGCCCGCGACGAGGGGTGCTTCCGGGCCGACCACGACGAGGTCGGCATCGAGCGCTCCGGCTAGGTGAAGGAGGCCTTCGCCGTCCTCTGCGTGGACGGGGTGACATTGGCCCAGGGAGGCGATGCCGGGGTTGCCAGGGGCGCTGTGGAGCTCGTCGAGGCTCGGGGCCTGGCTCAGCTTCCACGCGAGCGCGTGCTCGCGTCCGCCCGAGCCGACCAGGAGCACCTTCACACAAGGACTCTAGCGAGTGCTCCTGACGGGTTTGAAAGCGGCCCGGATTGCCAAGGCAGTAGCGGAATGCTGGAGCCTGGGCTCGACAAGCACGAGTGGGAAAGCTGGTGGCAGCAGTTCGAGGAGGACATCGAGACGTCCCCCGCCGAAGCGCTGTCCGAGCTCGACCGCCTCACGGTCCAGATGCTCGACGCGCGTGGCTATGCGCTCGACGACCCGGTCGTGCGCGAGGGCGACGAGCGCGAGGTCGTTGCGGAGTACTCCGCGGCGCACGAGATCACGGAGGCCGTGGAGCAGAGCAAGGACGTGAGCAGTGAGGACATCGAGACTGCGATCGACGGCTACCGCGCGCTGCACGACTACTTGCTGGTCGAGCGCGGCGCACCGTAGGTTCCGCAACACCGGCGCAGAATCGGCACAGATCCGTACCCAACCGCTCGGTATCGTCGACCGCGAGGGTGGTGGGCGTTTCTCCCCACCCGGGTGGGGGCGTGTTCGAGGGACTAGGGTCGTGGCATGACGAGAGATGAACGCGCAAGCGTGGCACCACCGCCGCTCGCTGCGGCGACCTCGTCCGTCTTGCGGCTCCCGGACGGGGTCAGTGAGCTCGATCGGCTCGCGGTCGAGGAGCCGCTCGAGATCAGAATCGACGGGCGTGCTGTCGCCGTCACGATGCGGACCCCCGGGCACGACGAGGAGCTCGCGGTCGGCTTCTGTCTCTCCGAAGGCATTCCGGCACGCGCTGCACGGCTCCCGCAGGACTTCGCTGTGAACACCGTCGATGTCGACGTCTCCGGTCCGTTCGACCGCAGCGCCGTACAGCGAAATTTCTACACGTCGTCTTCGTGCGGCGTGTGTGGCAAGGGCGCGCTCGAAGCCGTCGCGGTATCAGCGCCTCGCGTCGAAAGCGAGCTGCGTGTCCCCCTCGGCGTCGTCGCGGCGCTGCCGGGCAGCCTTCGCATGGAGCAGGCTGCATTCGCCGCGACGGGCGGGCTCCACGCGACCGGCCTGTTCGACGCCGCGGGCGCCCTCCTCTGCGCACGTGAGGACGTCGGCCGGCACAACGCGATGGACAAGGTGATCGGCTGGGCGCACGCGTCGGGCATGCTGCCTCTACGCGACCACGTCCTCTGCGTCAGCGGCCGCCTGTCGTTCGAGCTCGTGCAGAAGGCCGCGGTCGCGGGTTGTCCGCTGATCGTCGCAGTCGGAGCACCGGCCAGCCTCGCCGTCGAGCTCGCGCAGGACCGCGGCATCACGCTCTGTGGTTTCGTCCGCGGCGGTCACGCGAACGTGTACACCGAGCCTTGGCGCCTGGAGACCTGACCGGGATCCTGCTGGTCGGCGGGGCAAGCCGACGGTTCGGCTCGCCCAAGGCGCTCGCCGAGCTCGACGGCGAGACGCTCGCCGCGCGCGCCTGGCGAACGCTTGGCAAAGTCTGCTCGGAGCGTCTCGCTCTCGGCAAGCGTCAGGACGGTCTCGAGCTTCCGTTCGACGTCGTGGACGACGAGAGCCAGGTTCGCGCTCCGCTCGCAGGGTTGGTGGTCGGCCTGCGCGCCGCGACGAACGACCTCTGCATCGTGTTGCCGGTGGATGTCCCTCTCATCCGCGCCGCGGACATCCGCATGCTCGCGACAGCGTGCGCCGATGCAGCGGTCCCGCAGACGGGCCCGCTTCCCGGTGCGTACCGTCGCTCCGCATTACCGGTGCTGGAGCGCCGCCTCGCATCCGGTGAGCTCGCACTTCGCGATGCACTTACCGAGCTGGACGCGACCGTCGTCGATCTCGACGCAAGCGCGCTCGTCAACGTCAACGAGCCCTCGGAGCTCGAACGGCTCCAGACTCGAATCGTCCCGTTCGACCCGGCGCACGCGACCGGATTTCGCTCGCTGGTCTCGGAGACGCTGCGCGAGTTCGGATTCGAGCCCGACCCGGAGATCGATCCCGACCTCGCGGATCCGGCTCGCGCCTACCGGTCGCTCTGGGTCGCGGTCGCAGACGGTGAGGTCGTTGGCTCGGTCGCGCTGCGAAACCTCGGTGCGGGCGAGCGCGAGTTGAAGCGCATGTACTTGCGTTCCGATCAGCGCGGCCGGGGGCTCGGCCGCCGGCCGCTCGAGACTGCACTCGCCCACGCACGTGCGGACGGTGCTGCCCTGATCAGGCTCGATACGAGCGAGCGCATGGAGGCCGCTCGCTCGCTCTACGAGGCGTACGGCTTTCGCCGTGTCTCCGGCAGTGCGCCGCGGCAAGGCCAGAACCGGCTGCTCTGCGAGCTCGAGCTCTAGCGCAGCGCGACGACGCGCTCGCGCTCGGCGCCCGTTCCGACGAGAGAGATCTCCACTCCGAGCGCGCGCTCGATGAACTCGACGTACGCGCGCGCTCCTGGGGGGAGCTCGTCCGTCAGTGGCTCTTCCCATCCCGGCAGCGTTTCGTAGACCGGCCGGCAGTGGTGGAAGTCGCTCTGATGGGCCGGAAACTCGGAGATCTGGCTGCCGTCACGCAGGCGGTAGGTGATGCAGACAGGCAGCTCGGAGAAGTTGGAGAGGACGTCGAGCTTCGTCAGCGCGAGCGACGTGATCCCGTTCAGCCGGACGGCATAGCGAAGCGCCACGAGGTCGAGCCAGCCGCAGCGACGTTCGCGGCCCGTCACCGTTCCGAACTCGCCACCGAGCTCGCGCATGCGCTCCTGGTCGGGGCCTTCGATCTCCGTCGGGAACGGCCCTTCGCCGACTCTCGTCACGTATGCCTTCGTGACGCCGAGGACGTGGTCGATCCGGTGCGGGCCGATCCCGATGCCGGTCGCCGCGTTGCCGGCGACGGTGTTCGACGAAGTGACGAACGGATACGTGCCGTGGTCGAGGTCGAGGAGGGTCCCCTGCGCACCCTCCAGCAGCACGTTCCGCCCGTCGTGCAGGGCGCGGTCGACGAGCAGCGACGTGTCGGACACGTAGGGACGAATGCGTTGGGCGAACGACTCGAGATTGCCGGCGATCTCTTCGAGCTCGAGAGGTGGAACGCCGTAGACGCGCTCGAGCCACACGTTCTTCTCCGCGAGCGCGACCTCGATCTTCTGGCGCAGGATCTTTGGGTCGAGCAGGTCCTGCACGCGGATCCCGAGCCGCGCGGCCTTGTCCGCGTAGCATGGTCCGATGCCGCGCTTCGTCGTCCCGATCTGCAGCTTGCCGAGTCGCCGCTCGCCCGCCTGGTCGATCGCGACGTGCCACGGCATGATCAGGTGAGCCTCCCCAGAGAGATGCACCGCGCGCGTCGACAACCCGCGCGCCTCGAGCTCGTCCACCTCTGTCAGGAAGACCTCCGGGTCGACGACGCAGCCCGCCCCGATCACACAGGTCTTGCCGCGGAGCACACCGCTCGGGATCTGCCGGATCTTGAACGTCTCGCCGTCGACGACGATCGTGTGCCCCGCGTTTGGGCCGCCCTGATAGCGGCAGACGAGATCTGAGTCCTGCGCCAGCAGGTCAACGATCTTGCCCTTGCCCTCGTCACCCCACTGTGCGCCGACGATGACTGTGGCGGGCACGCACCGAGTGTGACAGACCATGCCTACGGTACCGCGTGGAATGTTGTGAGAAGGGTTGCCGGCTTCACCAGCAGCCCGTTACTCCGCCGCCGGAGGCGGCTAGGCTCCGCCGATGCACGAGGTGACCCACTTCGGGGCGGTGATCTTGCTCGTGTCCAGTGCCTTCGCGATCGCGGTCCTGTCGAACAAGCTCAGCGAGCGGTTGCGCATTCCTGCGGCCGGCCTCTTCCTTGTCGCAGCGGCGCTCGCATCGGACGCGTGGCCTCGGCTGGCGCACGCACTCTCGATCCGGGACGTCGAGCGGATCGCCGTGATTGCGCTGATCGTCATCCTCTTCGACGGCGGCATGCGTGTGGGCTGGGCCCGCTTCCGCGAGAGCGCGCTGCCGATCGTCTCGCTTGGCCTGCTCGGGACGTTCGCGACCGCTGGGCTCATGATGCTCGCGGCGCACTACCTCCTCGACTTCTCATGGCAGACGTCGGGCTTGCTTGGCGCAGCACTTGCACCCACTGACCCGGCGGTTATGTTCTCCGTCTTTGGAAGGAAGGAGATCTCCGGCCGCACGGGCACGATCCTGGAGGGCGAGTCGGGCGCAAACGACCCTGTGGGGATCGCGCTCATGCTCGCGGCTGTGAGTCTGGCGCAGACGAAGTCGACCTCGGTGCCGCACGCCGTCGGCGAGTTCCTCCTTGAACTCAGTGTTGGCACGGCGGTCGGCATAGCGGGCGCCTACGGCTTGCTGCTCGTGATGCGCCGGATCGTCTTGCCGAACCCGGCGCTCTACCCGCTACGGACGCTCGCCTTCGCGGGGGTGATCTACGGGCTCGCGACCGTCGCTCACGGGTCCGGCTTCCTCGCCGTCTACATCGCAGGCATTTTCATCGGCGATGCGGACCTTCCGGCCAAGCGTGGGATCGAGCGCTTCCACACCTCGCTCGCGAGCCTGGCAGAGATCGTCGTGTTCATCGGCCTCGGTCTGACCGTAGATCTAACTGCGCTCGGCGACAACCACCGCTGGCTCGACGGCCTGGTGCTCGCGGCCGTCCTGGCGATCGTGGTGCGACCGCTCGCGGTCGGTCCGCTCCTGATGCGTTTCCACCTGACGCGGAACGAGCGTCTGTTCGTCATGTGGAGTGGATTGAAAGGTGCTGTCCCGATCCTCCTCGCCGCCTTCGTGGTGCTGGGCGGCGTAAAGGACGCGTACAGGATCTACGAGATCGTGTTCGTGGTCGTTGCGTTCTCCGTGCTTCTTCAGGGCGCCAGCGTGCCGTGGGCCGCTAAGCGGCTCGGTATTCCGATGCGCACGACGACTCCCGTCTAGCGGCCGTCGCGCTCGATGCGAATCTCGTGGCCGCGCGGGCACGACATCGTCCCCCGCGTGTGCTCGAGTGACAGCGTTTCCTGGACGGACGGGAACCCTTCGCCTAGCTCGACGCAGCGCTCGCACACGATCGTGAAGCCCGTGGCGAGCTGCGAGATCCACACAACCTGCTCGTTGAGGACGGCCCAGGACGCCATTACGACGCCGCCAGATCCGCGAACTTCGCATAACGCTTGAGGAACGAGAGCTTCTCGATGCCGGTCGGCCCGTTGCGGTGCTTGGAGAGGATGATCTCCGCGAGGCCCTGCTGGTCGCTGTCCTCGTTGTAGTACTCGTCGCGGTAGACGAACATGACGAGGTCGGCGTCCTGCTCGATCGAGCCCGACTCGCGAAGGTCGGACAGGATCGGCCGCTTGTCGTGTCGCTGCTCGACGGCGCGGGAGAGCTGCGACATGGCGAGGATCGGCACGTCGAGGTCTCGCGCGAGCACTTTCAGGTTCCGCGAGATCTGAGAAACCTCCTGGACGCGGTTCTCCGCGCTCGTCCCGGAGGTCATCAGCTGGAGGTAGTCGACGATGATCAGCCCGAGCTTCGGCTCGCGCGTCTTGAGCCGCCGGGCTTTCGACCGGATCTCCATCATCGTGATTGAGCCCGTGTCGTCGACGTAGATCGGGGCCTTCATCAACTTGTCGCCGGCGGCGACAAGCCGTGGCCAGTCGTCTTGCGCCAGCTTGCCGTTTCGCAACCGCTGCGACTCCACCTTGGCCTCGCTGCAGAGCAACCGCTGGGTCACCTCCGCCTTCGACATCTCGAGCGTGAACAACGCGACCGGGATGTCGTTGCGCAGAGCGAGGTTCGCGGCCACGCACAGGCCGAGCGCCGACTTTCCCATGCTGGGGCGTGCCGCCACGATGATCAGGTTTCCGGGCTGGAATCCAGAGGTCAGCCGGTCGAGATCGCGGAACCCGGAGGGCGCTCCCGTGACGTCGGCACCGGCCTCGTACAAAGCGGTGATGCGTTCGAAGCTTTCCTTCAGCAGTTCCTCGATGTGGCTGAACTCCGTCGAGACGCGGCTCTGCGACAGGTCGAAGACGACCTGCTCGGCACGGTCGACGAGCATCTGCGTCTCTCCGGGACGTTCCCACCCGAGCTGGGCGATCTGCTGGCCTGCCGCGATCAGCCCTCGCAGCGTCGCCATCTCGCGGACGATGCGCGCGTAGTGCGCCGCGTTCGCGGTGGCAGGCACGAGCGCGGCGAGCTCGTGCAGCCGCACGCGCCCACCCACACCCTCGAGCTCACCGCGCTCTTCGAGCTCGTCGACGAGCGTGATCGCATCGACCGGCTCGCCTTTTGCGTAGAGGGCGAGCCCCGCGCGGTAGATCTTTGCGTGGCTTTCCCGGTAGAAGTCCGACGCGTCGAGGACTTCGCTCACCGCTCCGATCGCGCCGGGGGAGAGCAGCATCGCCCCGAGGACGGATTCCTCGGCCTCGAGGTTCTGGGGTGGCGCGATCGGAGCGGCTTGAGCGACCTGGGCGACAGTTGTCACGTCGCCGGAGTGAACCACTGCGGGCACCGAGTTTCCAGGTCTTGACGAGTTGGTTTTCGACATGTCAAAAGAGGCGATTTGCAGGCATGAAGGAACGCATGTTCGCAGGCCGACCGGACGGATCTGTGGACAGAACACCCGCTCCGTGCGGGAACTTCCTCGGGGTATTCACAGGAGGTGGAAAGTGCTGTGAAAGGTTGTCCCCAGGTTCTCCACAGGAGGGCCCTGGCCCCGCTTGAAAACAGGGACAGGATTGTGGACATGACGACCGTGGTCTCGGTTCTCATCGCGGACCGTCATGTTCTCCTTGCAACAAGGCTCTAACCCTGGAGGCGCCTGGAAGCACGGGCAAGATCGTGGACATGACGGCGGTCTTGAGCGTCTTTGCCGTGGCGGCAGTGCTCGCGGCTCCCGTGCCTCCGTCGCTCCCGTAACAGGGGATCGTCGTTTCGGGACGGGGCGGCGTCACACTCGTGGACTTCAGCGGCAGACGCCTCGGACACGTGAGCCGGCTCCGATTTGCGGCGCAGGACATGAACATCAGCTCCGGCCTGCCCCGGTTTGTCGACCAGCGTGGGCACTTCTGGCGACTCGACGTCCAGCGCGACCGATTCCTGCCGGCTGCCGGAGGTACGGCACTCGTCGGCGGAGCGTCGCTCGCTTTCCTGCCGCGAATGCGCACGTGGACCGTCGAGCGCGCGGGACATTCGTCCGCGGTCGCCGCCGCCTCCTCCTTCTCGGGTCGCCCGTGCGCCCGGGCTCAGACGGGCGTATCCACGGGCATTGGGTCTACGTCAGGCGTTCCTCGTCGCGGGTGGCAAGGCTCGTCCTCTCGGTGGTTCGACTGCCGCAAACCTCCGGAATCCGTTGCCCTCGGTTGACACGGTGACGGGAGCACGGTCGTTCACTTCCCGGTCGATGTGGGGCGGCTAGAGGTCTAGCTCTGCTCTTCGGTCGTGCCCGCGTCGACGGCGCGGTCGAACTCGTCTTCTTGCAGCTCGCCCTCGACGTCAACCTTTGAAGGCTGGAGCTCGCCGGCGTCGATGAGGCGCGCCTCCTGCGCCAGTGCCGCGGCATCGAGCGCATCGAGGTCGAGCTCGGGCTTTTCCTCCGGCGGAGCCTCTTCCGACTGCTCGGCCATCTCCGCGGCCTCCATCGCCACGAGCTCCTCTTCGGGCGGAAGCTCGCCTCCCTCCGGCACGACGAGCGTGCGCACTTCGACGGTCACGTCCTGGAACAGCTCGATCGGCACCTGGTAGCGCCCGATCCTCTTGATCGTGTCGCCGCCGATCTTGCGCCGGTCGACGCGCACCTTGTGCTTCTCCCAGAGCTCATCCGCCACGTCGGTCGGGGTGACGGAGCCGAACAGCGACCCGGTCGGGCCTGCCTTGACGTCGAAGCGCAGCTCGACTTTTCCGAGCCGCTCGGCGACGGTCTGCGCGTCCTCGAAGGTCTTCGCCTCGTTCTGGGCGCGCCGGTTCTCGACCCTGCGCACCTCGGCGACACGTGCAGGAGTGGCCTCGTCGGCGAGACGACGCGGGAAGAGGAAGTTGCGCGCGTAGCCGCGCGGGACGTTGACGACCTCCCCGCGGAGACCGACCTTGTCGATGTCCTGGCGGAGGATGACTTCCATTACTTGTCCGCGACGTAGGGCAGCAACGCCATCTCGCGTGCGCGCTTCACCGCGACCGCGACCTGACGTTGGTGTCGCCGGCAGGCCCCGGAGATCCGGCGCGACCGGATCTTCCCGCGCTCCGAGATGTACCTGCGCAACTGGTTGACGTTCTTGTAGTCGATCTCGTCGACCTTGTCCTTGCAGAAGAAGCAGGACTTGCGCCGGATCGGACCGGTGGACTGGCCCGGACGCTTGCGGCCCGGCTGCCGGTCCTTGTCCCGCTTCTCTCCGCCTCCGCGCGGCGGCATCAGAACGGGATGTCGTCGTCTGTCGAGGAGGCGGTGAAGTCTTCGTTGCCCGCAGTTGCCGCGGCCGGGACGAACTGGCGCTCGCCGTCGCCCGCATTACCGCCGCCACCGCCTCCGCCGTCACGGCTGCCGAGAAACTGCACCGAGTCGGCGATGATCTCGACGGCCTGTCGCTTGGTGCCGTCCTGCGCGTCCCACTCGCGCCAGTCGAGACGTCCGTCGACGCCGACCGGGCGGCCCTTCGAGAGGTACTGCGCGCAACTCTCGCCTTGGTTGCCCCAGACCGTCACGTCGAAGTAGTTGGGCTTGTCGCCCCAGTTGCCCTGCGGGTCCTTCTGACGCGTGTTGACGGCGAGCCGCAGCTTGCAGACGGCCGTGCCGCTCGGTGTGTGTCGTAGCTCGGGGTCCTTCGTCAGGTTGCCCACGAGCACGACGCGATTGATGTTCGCCATGTCTTCTACTCCTCTTCCGAACTGGTGTTCGATTCAGCCTCAGCATAGGCGGGCTCGGGGACGGATCGCGTTGCCACCGGCTCCGGCTCGGGCGGGGGCGGGCCGGGCGCGGAGCCCTCGACGCGCCTCACCGCGAGGTGGCGCATGACGCCGTCCGTGATCCGGAGGATCCGCGAGAGCTCGGCGAGCGTCTCCGCGTCGGCGTCGAAGTTCAGGAGGTGATACGAGCCCTCGCCCTTGTGGCCGATCTCGTATGCGAGGCGTCGCCGCCCCCAGACGTCGTGCCGCACCCACGTGCCTTTCGCCTTCTCGACGAGCTCGCGTGCGCGCTTGATGATCTCCTCCTGCCGTCCTTCGGGCAGGTCTGGATCGAGCATGAGCAAGATTTCGTACGCAACCACTGTTCCCCGAGACCTCCCTTCCTTTGGTCTGAATCGGCCTCACCGGCTGGCGCCACTCGGGAAAGGGCAGCGCGATGGCAAGGCAGGAAGGCGGCCAGTGTAGCATCGCCCCGATGAAACACCCGCTCGCGTGGTTGCTTGGCGGGTTCACAGTCTTCGGGTTCCTGCGCCGCCGCCAAGACGTTCCCACAGTGTCGCCCGACCCGCGTGCCGAGGAGCTCCGCCGTAAGCTTGCAGAGTCCCGTTCGATCCTCGGCGAGCGAGAGGAATTCGAGACGGCGGAGGTGACCGTGGACCTCGCGGAGCCCGCGCCCGAAGATCCGGAGACTCGCCGTCGCGCCGTGCACGAGGCCGCGCGCGACATCGTGCAGCGGATGCGCTCGCGCTAGCGGCGCAGGACCGACCAGGTTTCCGCAAGCAGGACGGTGACGGCGGCGACCAGCACGGTCGTTCCGCCCGGAGGCAGGTCGGCGTAATAGGCGATCGTGATGCCGGCGAACACCGACCCGAGGCCGATTCCCATGCCAAGGAGCATCGTCGAGCGCATGCTCCACGCGATCCGCGAAGCCGCGATCACCGGCAGGACCATCAAGGCGGCGATGAGCAGGATCCCGACGATGCGCATCGAGAGCGCGATCGTCACCGCTGCGAGCACGACCGTGAGCGAATTGAGCGCTCCGACCGGCAGACCGGCGACGCGCGCGCCTTCCTCGTCCACGACGACGGCGACGAGCGGCCGGTAGAGGAGCGCGATCACGACGAGCGCGCCGGCGCCGAGCGCGGCGATCACCGCAAGGTCGCCGCGAGTCACGGTCAGGATCGACCCGAAGAGGAACTGGAAGAGGTTGACGTTGAGTGCGCCGGCAGCCGACACGAGCACGACGCCGCCCGCGATGCCGGTGTAGAAGATCAACGCGAGCGCCTGGTCGCCCGCGTTCCGACGTCTCGCGCGGATCCACTCGATCGACAGACCTCCTGCGACGGAGACGGCGAGCGCCGTCAGCACGAGCGGCAGGTCGAGCAGGTATCCGAGTGCGACGCCGGCGAACGCGACGTGCCCGATGCCGTCGCCGACCAGGCTGAGCCGGCGCTGGACGAGGAAGAATCCGACCGCGGGCGCAAGGAGGCCGACGACAATGCCGGCCCCGAAGGCGAGCCGCATGAACTCGAGATCAAGCATGTGAGTGCGAGGGGTCGTGCCAGACACCGGGCAGGGCCGAAGGCGGGCCGTCGAACACGATCTCGCCGCGCACGAGCACGATGCGCTCCACGAACTGCTCCACGGCGCCGAACTCGTGCGAGACGTACAGGATGGTCATCGCAAGCTCGCTGCGAAGGCGCTGAAGGAGCGCCGCGATCGCCTCCTGCGCTTCGACGTCGACACCGGTCGTGGGCTCGTCGAGGACGAGGAGCTCTGGATCGCCCGCGAGAGCCTTCGCGATGAAAGCCCGCTGCTGTTGCCCGCCGGAGAGGGTCGAGAGCCGCCGGTCCCCCTGTGGGGTCAGCCCGACCCGGTCGATGGCGTCGCGCACAGCTTGCCGGTCGGCCCCGCCGAGCGGTCCGATCAGCCGAGTGCGCGACGCGCGCCCTGCCGTAACGAGCTCGCGCACGGTCAGCGGTGCGTCGATTCCGGCCTGGGCGCGCTGCGGCAGATAGCCGACCTTGTCGACGCTGAGCTCGATGCGGCCCGAAGTCGGGTGCTCGAGCCCGACGATCAACCGCACGAGCGTCGTCTTGCCGCCGCCGTTCGGGCCCGCGATCGCGACGAACTCGCCGCGCTGCACGTCGAGATCGACGTTGCGCAACACAGCCGGCGTGTGGCCGTAGGCGAAGGTCACGTCCTGGAGGCGGAGGGCTAGCGACATGCGAGCGCCTTCCGTAACGCGACGAGGTTGCGCCGCATGAGCGTGATGTAGTCGTCGCCTCGCTTCTGTTCGTCCGGGGTCAGGCCTTCGATCGGGTCGAGCACCGCCGTGTGCGCGTCCACCTCGTGCGCGACGGTCTTGGCGAGGCGCGGTGAAACGAGTGTCTCGAAGAAGACGGTCGTCGCCTGCGTTCTACGCACGATCGCGATGACGTGCGCCAGTTGTTGCGGCGACGGCTCGGACTCCGGCGCCAGCCCGGTGATTGCGACCTGCTCGAGCCCGTAGCGGGCCGCCAGATAACCGAACGCCGCGTGACTCGTCACGATCTCGCGCCGCTTGCAGTCACGCAGGCCGTTGCGATAGGTCCGGTCGAGTTTCCGGAGGTCGGCGACGAGAACAGAGGAAGGACGATGTAGCGCCGCGCCGAGCTTCGTCGCGATGCGCGCGAACAGGATCGGGTCGAGCCAGACGTGGGGGTCGTTTGCGCGCAATGGGAGACCTGTGAGCACGTCCACCTTGGTCCCGCGCGCCTGCTTGACGGCTTTGCTCACGGCCGGCTGGAACCCGTGACTTAGGTAGAGGACGACGGACGCGTTGACGATCCGGCCGACCTCTTGCGGCGTGAGCTCCAGGTCGTGCGGCTCTGCACCGGGCGGAGTCAGATTCTGGACGTTGTAGTCGCCGCCGCCGATCCGCTCGGCCGCATAGGCCAAGGGATAGAAGGCCGCCAGAACAGCGTTCTTCGCGCTCGAGCCCCCGGAACCGCAACCTGCCAGGAATCCCACCGAGACGAGAATGAGAACAATTCTCGAAATCACCCTTCGGAAGATACACTGCGAAGGTGGTCTGGACCGGTCATGCGCTGGAGACGCTCGACTCCGCAGGCTTTCGCAGCGGCGGGGCCCGCAGGGCCGTCGTGGAGCTCCTCGGCCGGCAGAACTGCTGCATGAGCGCCCAGGAGATCTTCGACAGCCTGCGTCGGGCACGGCGGCCGGTCGGAATCGCTTCCGTCTACCGTGCGCTCGAGACGCTCGCGGATCTCCGGCTCGTCAAGCGCATCGACGCAGGCGACGGAATCGCACGCTACGAGCCGTCACGTCCGGACGGCGATCATCATCACCACCTCGTCTGCCGCGACTGCGGAAAGGTGGAGGCGTTCAGCGACGTACGGCTGGAGCGCGCGATCGACAAGGTCGCCGGCGGGCTCGGCTACTCGGTCGAGGAGCACGAGGTCGTGCTCACCGGCGCCTGCGCCGACTGCGCGTAGTGCCCCATCCAGCAATACATGTCGGTTTCTAACCCGCGATCACGCGGCGCCAGAGTTCACCCTCGCCCTTAGCAAGGCTAACCAGCCTTGCTAAGGGCGAGCGCGGCCTCTGGCTTGGTGCTCGCGACCCAGAAACTCAACGGCATTACTGGATGGGGCACTAGAGCGGCGCGAAAGCTTCCGCGCCTGCGGTGAGGCCGCGCGCGATCTTCGACTGGTAAGCGTTCGAACGCAGGAGACGCGCCTCGGCGGGATTCGTCATGAAGCCGCACTCGACGAGGATCGCCGGAACGTTCGCCCAGTTGAACCCCGTGAGGTCCGAGCGCTGCAGGAGACCGAGGTCGAGTGCGCGTGTCTGACGCACGACCGCAGACTGCACCTTGCGTCCGGCTCGGATGCTCGACGAATAGATGTCGTCGGTCCAGCCGCGATGGAGCGCTGGAACAAGTGTCTTGAGCCCGTGCAAGGAGCTGTCGCTCGAGCCGTCGGCGTGGATCCGGATCATCAGCGCGGCGTGACGGACATTGCAGAAGCGCGCGCGCTCGATGTTCCCGCCGGCATATGTCCGGCCCGTCCGCGTCATCGCGACCCGGTAGCCGTCGCGCCTCAGCATGGCTCGTGTCCTCAGCGCGATCGCCAGCGCAACGGGTGCCTCACCTGCCGTCCCGCCGCCGTCCTTGATCTTCAGCTGCGACGAGCTCGGTCCGATCGGCTCGGTCTGGCGGCCGATTGCAGGGATCGTTCCGTGTCCCGGGTCGATGCAGATCAATGGTGTCGGCGGGGCGGCGAGCATGGTCAGGAAGTCTGCCTGTGACCCGGTGGTTCGACCCAGGTAGTTCCAAATTCAGTCAGAGGGGCAACAGACGCGGGATGGCAACTCGCCGAGAGCTTCCCGCCGACCTCGCAGCGGCGTTCGATCGAGCCCCGGAGGCGCGCGACCGCTTCGCGGCGCTGCCCGCCGACCAGCAGGCCGCCTGGCTCGACTGGGTCGACCACGCGCGGGGACGCCGTGCACGTGCGGGCCGCATCGACGAGTTGATCCGGCGACTTCTCCCCTCCGCCGCCGTCGCGGAGGAGGAGGTCGCCGAACCTGCAGGCCCGCCGGCCGAGCGGTACTGGTGGCTGTGGCTTCTGCTCCTGCTCTTGCTCGTGATCGGCGGTCTCCTCGCCTGGTATTTCCTCAGCCGCGGCGACGACAAGGCCGTCGTCCCGAACGTCATCGGCCTGCGCGAGCAACAAGCTGCGATCCGGATCCACGACCGTGGCCTCGACGTCCTGCCGCGCACGGCTCCGAGCAACCGGCCGCCGAACGTCGTCTTCGCGGAAAAGCCGGGTCCCGGGACGCAACTCGGCAAGGGTCAGACCGTGACCATCTTCATCTCGAGCGGGCGCCTGGGGGTTCCCAACGTCATGGGCCTGCGCGAGGCGGAGGCGGTGCAGAAGCTTCAGGCGCGTGCTTTCAAGGTCGAGGTGAAACGGGTGGCGTCGACGCGTCAGAAAGGCGTCGTCATCGACCAGGAGCCTGTCGCTGGCGTGACCGCAGCCCGCGGCACTACAGTCACGATCAGCGTTTCGAGCGGCCTCAAGCCCGTCGTCGTCCCGCGAGTCGTCGGGCAGACACAGGGAGACGCGGTGCAGGCGCTGACGAAAGCCGGGCTAAAGCCGGTCCTGCAGAACGTCCCCTCTGACAAGCCTTCCGGGACCGTTGTCGGCCAGAAGCCTCCCGCCGGCAAGGAAGTCGACAAGGGCTCCAACGTGACGGTGAACGTCTCGACCGGAACCGGGACAGGGCCGTCGACGACCACCACGACGACGCCGACGACGACCACGACTGCGACCACCGCCACGGCGACGACGACGGTCGGCACGACGACGACTGCCGCGGCGCCCGTCCGTGTGCCGCGTGTCGTGAGCCTCGCGCAGACGCCGGCCTTGCGCCGCCTGAACGTGCTCGGACTGAGGCCGACGGTCGTCTACGTCCGCTCGAGCCAGCCGGCGAACCGCGTCGTCTCGCAGTCGCCGGCGCCGGGCACCACGCTCCGGCGCGGCGCGCCTGTGCGCGTCAACGTGTCTACCGGCCCGAATCCGCAGCCGAACGAAAGCGTGCCGAACGTCGTCGGCCAGGACCAGGCGACGGCCGTCCAGAACCTGCGCGACGCCGGCTTCAAGGTCGCGGTGCTGAACCGCCCGACCGCCGACCAGTCGAAAGACGGCCTCGTCGTCGAGGAGCAGCCGCGTGCCGGCTCGAGCATCCCGGGCGGCTCGCAGGTCACGATCTTCGTCGGCCGCTTCAGCGGCTGACCTTCAGAGCTCGCTGCGCCGCACCCGAACGCTTTCGGATCCTTTACGAGTTGCAAACCCTTTGCAGTTAGAAGGTGCATGTGGCAGGCGTGCCGGTGTACAGAGGGAGCTTCGGGCCTGCCCAGGCGGAACGATTGCTGTGGCGAGGGGGTTTCGGCCCCCGTCCCGGTGAGGCGGGACGACTGGCCGGGCGAGGTCTTGGCCAGGCAGTCCTCTCGCTCACGAGGCCTCCCGTCGAGCGCTTGACCGGTCCCGCACCAACGGACGACAAGCACTTCCCGATCGCGCCCTACGACGCCTCGGGACATGACCACCTCTGGTGGCTCGACCGAATGGTGCGAACGAATCGACCACTCGTCGAGCGCATGACTCTTGTCTGGCACGACTGGTTTGCGACGTCGAACCAGGGTGTCGGGTCGCAGCGGCTGATGCTCGATCAGAACGCTCTCCTCCGACGACATGCGCTCGGATCGTTCCGCGACCTGGTTCACGACATCACCTCGGACCCTGCGATGTTGCAATGGCTCAACGGCAACAAGAACACGAAGAGCTCGCCGAACGAGAACTACGGCCGCGAGCTGATGGAGCTCTTCGCGCTCGGCGCCGATCGCGGCGCGTACACGGAAGTGGACGTCCGCGAGCAGGCGCGTGCGTTGACCGGGTGGCGGAGCCAGCGCGTCAAGGGTGTGGGGCCGACGAACTTCCGGTACGAACCGAAGCTCCACGACGACGGCACAAAGACGATCTTTGGCAAGAGCGGTAACTACGGCTGGCAGGACTCGGCTCGCCTCGTCGTCGAGCACCCGCTTCATGCCTCGTTCTTCGTCGGGAAGTTGTGGTCCTACTTCATACCGACTCCGCCGCCGCCCGCGACTCGGCACGCGCTCGAGAAGATGTACCAGCACAGCTACGCCGTTCGTCCGGTGCTCGAGGCGATCCTGCAGCACCCAGCTCTCTACACCGGGCCGCGCATGGTGAAGCCTCCCGCTGTCTTCGCCGCCGGAATGCTCCGCGCCCTTGGGCGCAGCATTCAAACGACGCAGTGGTTCCGCCTTGCTCCGGCGAGCGGGCAGCGGTTGTTCTATCCCCCCAATGTCGCCGGGTGGGACGAGACGCGCTGGCTCGATACCGCGACATTTCGTGGTCGCTGGTTTCTGGCTGCCCTGCTTGTGAACGGTGCGGCGTCGTCTTCGGCGGCAGGACCGGAGAAGCTGGTCGATCGGGCCCTTGTGTACTGGAATCACTCCGCGGTGACGAAGGCGACACGGAGCGTGCTCGTCAAGTTCGCTCGTACCGGCCTCGCTCGCGGACACTCCGCGGCCGAGATCGAGACCGCCCTGCGTCAGCTCGTTGCAACGTCCCCGGACCTCCAGACGGCCTGATGCCACGCCACGCCTGTTCCTGCAACGACTTCTCGCGCACGGAGCTATTGCGCCGTGCAGCCGCGGAGGCCGGGCGAGGCCTGCCCTCCATCGAGCCCGGCATGCCCATTCCTGCGGGAACCGGGCTTTCGCGCCGATCGTTCATCGCGCGATCCGCGGGCCTTGCGTTGGCCGTCTACGGCGGGGCCGGCCTGAGCGGACGCTTCCTGGACGAGGGAATCGCTCGCGCCGCATCGGCGAAGGGGTCGCCCGTGCTCCTCTCGGTTTTCATGGAAGGAGGATGGGACTCGCTGTCCGTGCTCTACCCCGGCGGCGACTCGCGCTATTACGCTCTGCGACCGAAACTCGCGTTGCCGGCCTCATCCGGGCTTGGGTTCTCCGAGGATCAACGTCTTCACTGGCATCCCTCGGCCGGGGCTTTGGCGACGCTTCACGGTGAAGGAAAGGTCGCCGTCATTCCCGGAATCGGGTACGACCATCCGGACAAGTCGCACTTCACCTCGCGTCACTACTGGGAAGTGGGAGCGACCGACGCACATCTGCAGACCGGGTGGCTCGGTCGTTTCCTCGACGCAAACGGAACAGCGGACAATCCTCTTCAGGGCGTCTCGTTGGACAGTCGGCTCCAGCCCGCGCTCGCAACAGCGCGGGTGCCCGTGGCGTCGCTGGACGGCCCCGACCGCTACGGGTTCGCACCGCCCAACGGAGCGAAGTTCCCGCTCGAAGACGACATGCTCGCCGCCGTTGCCCAACTGGGCGCCGCGCACGCGAATGCGAAGGATTCCGCCCTCCGTCAAGCTGCGGATGCGAGTGCCCAGGCTCACAGGCTTCGACGTTCTCTCTCGCCGCTGGCAGCCGGGGTAACCAGCCCCGTGCAGTACCCAGAGGCCCAGAAGGACGACTTTCCGCGGCGCCTCGCCGGCCTCGCCGCCATGCTCGCTGCGGGACTGCCGCTGAAGTGCGTCGCCATGCGGGCGCCGGGAATGTACGACACGCATTCCGATCAGGCGGCCGACCTGAGCGACGGGTTGAAGCTAACGGCGGATTCCCTGCTCGCGTTCCAGCGTGACCTCGAGGCGCGCGGTCTTGCCGATCGCGTGCTCGTCCATGTGTGGTCGGAATTCGGGCGTCGAGCCAAGGAGAACGGATCACTCGGAACCGACCATGGCGCCGCGGGTCTCGGCTTTCTCATCGGATCGCAGGTACGTGGCTCGATGATCGGGGAGTTCCCGGGGCTCGATCAGCTGGACGATCAGGGCAATCTCCGGCCGACTGCAGACTTTCGCGGCATCTATTCGGCGATCTTCGAGCAATGGTTCGACACAGAGGCAGCCCGTGTGATCCCGAATGCCGGCGCATTTGCCCGCCCGAAGATCCTGAAGTGAAGCGGCTGATAGTCATCGCGCTCACGGCAGTGGCGTGCGCTGTGGCGGGGCCTGCCGACGCACTCGCTCCTCCGGCGCGGATGCAGGTGGCGGCGACGGAGTTCAACTTGGGTCTGTCCCGTCATACGATCAAGGCAGGTGCCGCATTGATCGAACTCGCGAACTACGGCGAAGACCTTCATGATCTCCGTCTCCGCCGTATCGGCGGCACGAAGATCTGGGGTACGCGCGTCGTCAACCCCGAAGACACGGCCGTGCTGACCGCAAAGCTCCTCCCCGGGCGTTACCGGCTCTGGTGTTCGATCGCAGACCACCGCTCGCTCGGAATGACGGCGCTCCTCACCGTGCGCCGCTGAAGCTCGGGTTCGGCTGACCCCCTCCGAGATACCGCATGCGGATCGAGAGAGCCTGGCGCGCCTCCAGCCGGCGAACCGGCCACCACAGTCAGAGCGCGCCAGGCTCCGATGAGAGAGACCCGGCTCGCCGCGGAAACTTGCTCAATTATTCAGCAGGTTCGCAACCACGTTGATCGTGACCGCGATGATCACGGTCCCGAAGACGAATGACAGGAGCGCGTGCCGGATCACCGTGTGCCGGATCTCCTTGCGGCCGATCTGGGTGTCGGAGACCTGGTAGGTCATCCCGACGGTGAAAGCCAGGTACGCGAGATCGTGATAGTCCGGCTTGCTCTCGAAGTCGATTCCGCCGACGGGCGGAGTGTAGTAGAGCCTCGCGTAACGGAGTGTGAAGGTCGTGTGGATCGCGGCCCAGCCGAGCGCGATGCTGAGCACGCCGACGATCGTCAGAAGCACCGCGTGCGCGCCGCTCTCCTTGCTGGCATCCGCGAGGGTGAGACCGACTGCGACGAGGCTGACGAGGCTCGCGCCGATGAGGATCGCATCGGCCGCCGTGCGCGAGTCGTCTTCGGCGAGCGAAAGCCGTGCCGTGGCTTCGGCGTCCATGCGGCCGATCATCGCCCAGACCCAGGCGAGGAAGACGATCGTGGCCAAGTCCCACGCGACGAGGACTGCAACCGACAAGCGGGCGCCTACGACCCACGTGACGACCAGCCCCAGCGCTCCGGCGACAGTCGCGACAGCCAGTCGCCGCAAAGCGAGTCCCTGGGTATCGGACGTGAAGAAGTTGCTCATCGAGGCCGCTGAGTATCCCTGACTCGACAGTGACCAATCGTCACCGGAGGTGCTATCACTTCGAGAACTGGATGGACTTCCGCATCCTTGGCCCACTCGAGGTGCTCGACCAAGGACGGCGGGTCTCGATCCGCCGCGGGAAAGATCAGGCGCTTCTCGCGTACCTCCTTCTCCACGCGAATGAGTTGATCGCAAGCGATCGGCTCGTCGACGAGCTCTGGGGCGAGCGTCCCCCGCCGACAGCGGCCAAGATCCTCCAGAACGCTGTCTCGCAACTGCGGAAGGCGCTCGGCGACGACCGGCTCGTCACACGCCCGCCGGGGTACCTTCTGCGGCTCGAGCCCGGTGAGCTGGATCTCGACCGTTTCGAGGCTTTGGCGGAACGCGGCCGGGCAGCCCGTGATCCGAGGTTGTTGCGCGAGGCACTCGAGCTCTGGCGGGGTGAGCCACTCGCCGATCTGCGGGACGAACCATTCGCGCAGCGCGCATCGCTTCAGCTCGAGGAGGCGCGGCTAGCCGCACACGAGGATCGGATCGAAGCGGATCTCGCCGACGGTCGCGACGCGCAGCTCGTCCCGGAGCTCGAGGGCTTGGTCGACCGACACCCGTTCGACGAACGTCTCTATCGCCAACTGATGCTCGCGCTGTATCGCGCGGGGCGTCCGGGCAATGCGCTCGAGGTCTACCAGCGCGCCAGGAAGACTTTCGACGAACAGCTCGGGCTTCAACCTGGACCGGAGCTCGAAGAGCTGCAGCGCAAGATCCTCAATCAGGACGACGAGTTGTCGGCTTCGCGAAGGGCGGCCCCGCTGGCGAGAGTCGCCGCCCCGCTGCGCCGCCTTCGGCTGATGCTCGTCTTGGCGGTTGCACTTGTCGGAGCTGCGGTCGTGATGGGGCTCTTGCTCTGGGACAACGGGAGCGGCGCTCCCGCTGTGATTCCGAACTCGCTCGTCAAGCTGGATCCGAACACCGGCAAGGTGCTCGACGTCATCGAGGTGGGGCGACAGCCGGTCGCGCTGGCCGTGGTCGGTGATGCCGTGTGGGTCTCCAACAATGAGGACGAAACGGTCACGCGTGTCGATCCGAGGACCGGACACACCGACACCATCGGAGGGCTCAGGCCTCCGCTAGACCTCGTCGCAGACGGTACGCGGTACGTCTGGATCTCCACGAACGAGTACGAGCAGGTCACTCGCATCGACACGCGAACGCTCCACAAGGACATCGTCGTGCCGCTCGGCCGGAACACGTTTCTACTGGGGATCGGCGCAGGGTCGCTCTGGGTGACCGAGCGGCCGCCCAATCTCGGCGATCGCGGGACCGTCGCCCGGATCAACCTCGAGACGGCCAAGGTCGAGCGCACATTCGAGGTGGGTCCCGTCCCGGTAGACGTCAAGATCGGGAAGGGGGCGGCCTGGGTCACCAATGGGGCCGACGCCTCGGTCTCACGCATCAACCTCGGCGATGGCTCAGTCGAGCGCATCCCGATCGGAAGCGGGCCCGGCCACCTGGTGATTGCATTCGGTTCCGTGTGGATCATCGCCGGGCGGGAAAACGACACCGTCTGGAGATTGAACCCTCAAACGCGGCAGCCGGACGCGGTGATCAAGGTGGGCAAATGGCCCTTCAATGTGACCGCGGACGGGCGTGGCCTTTGGGTCGCCCTCCGCGAGACAGGGAAGATCGTGCGCATCGATCCACGCACGAACCTGGTGACGAGAACGGTACGGCTCGGCTACAAGCCTCAAGGCATGGCGGTAGGTGCCGGCGCGCTCTGGGTGACGATCGGACACGGCAACCTGGGTTAGGTCAACCGGACTGCTTGGTCGAGGTGGGACGAGGCTCGGCCAGGCGCGCGTAGCGAAGCGCTTCCCAAAGGAGGTCGATAGTCGCCGTCAGGCTCCGCACTTCATCCGTCAGCCCGGAGCGCCAGAGCTCCTGTCTTTCCTCGACGCACGATTCGATCGCTGTGGTGATGGCCGCAACGTCGTCGCCACACCCGCCGAGCAGATGATCGGCCCACACTGTTCTGAGTCGAGCGGCGTCAGTTGTCTCGGCGATGAATCCGCAAACCGGGCAGGCGATGCTCTCCATCGTTTGCATGCTAGGCGTGACGCCCCGCCCGACGACGGGCGCGGTTCCTACGGTGAGGCTTGAGTGGCCGTCCAGGGGAACCCGACGGACATGTCGCGCCCCTGCAAGACGTTGTCGCCCGCATCGGTGCCGGTCGACATCAGCGTCATCCGGAGACGCAGCGTCTCGTGCTCTCCAGCCGCGAAGCGGCCAAGATCGACGGACTGCAGATGCGTGACGGGCACACTGAAGATCGTTGCGCCGTCGGCGAGCCGCGTTGCGACTACGGACAGCTGAGCTGCGAGGCGGGGATCGCCTGCGACGCGCGCCTTCAGCCGGTAGTTCGCCGGCAGAGAGCCGTCGTTCGCGATCGTGAGCGACTGCTTGACGGTTGCGCCGATGCGTAGTCGCTTGGCATCCATCGGCAGAGGTGAGGCCCAGCCGCCGCTGACGACGGTCCCGTGTGTGACCGACCCGAAAGCGCTCGGGCTGCGAAGCGCAGCCAACACGGAGGGCACGATCACGAGGGTCGCGAGAACGACGAGAACCGAGACGAAGATCTTTCGGGCCATGCTCTCATCGTCGTCCAGTTCGGTTGTGCGTCGCTCCATGTACGGAAGGCGTTCGCGTCCCCGCTTTGGATGAGCCGTTCTACTCATCAACCAAGGCCGAGCCCGAGCCGACTACGGCTCGAAGGCTTCGAGCTTGGCCGCGGCGTCCTCGGCTTCCCGTCGGCTCTTGTCGGCGGCCTTTCGTGCCTTGGCCGCTTCGGCCTTGGCGCGGTCGGCTTTCTGGGCGTCTTCTTCGGCACGAACGGCAAGCTCACGGGAGCGCTGCTCGAGGTCCCGTCGCTTCGACTCGCGTTCGTCCTTCCGTCGCCGGCGCTCGGAGAGCTCATCGTCAGCGACCGGAGCTTTTCTTCGGCTCGCCTTTGCCGGAAGTTCGAGCCCGGCAAAAACGTCGAAGCCCGAGGGCTTCACCTCTCCTGTGAGGCGCCCGGCCTTCAACGCTGCACGGCCGGCATCGTCGACGGCGGCCGCACGCAACGTCGACGAGATCTTGTCGAGCACCGTGCTTCCGGCGGAACGTCCCGCGTGCTCGAGAATCTGCTGCGCGTGCTGGGTCAGTTCGCGTAAAGCCTTTCGCTCGTCCGCCTGCGCGCGTCGCAACGCATCTCCGGTGCCACGCTTTTGAGCGCGTTCTCCTGAGCCTTCCGCAATCGCGAAGCCGACTCGAGCAGCAACTTGACCGTGCCCTGATAATCCCGCGCGAGTTGATTGATCGCCCAGGTGGCGATGCTCGGCTTGCTGAGCTGCTTGACCTCGTCTGCTGCAGAAGCGTCTCCCTCGTCCTTCAATCGACGCGCGAGCGCGTTGCGTGCAGCGGTGAACTCCTCGGGCGGAACCTCGAAGAGGCGATCGACTTCCCGCTCGGTCATCTGGCCGCTAGGAGCGGGGTGCGTAGCACTGGACAGACCGGCCGTTGGTCACGGTCGTGCTCGACCGCTGGAAGTGCCAGAGCTTCAGGAGCAGGAGAGGAATCGTAGGCGGGCAGATGGCGCCTCCCGTGTCACCGAGATCGCGCCAGCGGCCGCCGACCGGCCGCCTGAAGATTTCGGGTTGGTCCTGCGTGCCGAACCGCGGGACCGAGAAGACAGCGACCGCGTATTCCCGCCGCCCGTAGCTGCCGTAATAAGTACGCCCACGAAGAGGCCCGCGGATCGAGCTCGCGGTCAGGTTGGAGTGCGTTCGGATGAAAGCGGCACGCAGGGCTGCTTTCACCTTCGGTGTCGCGGCGAGGTTGCGTGCACCATCCGCGGTTTGGGCAGCAGGCACCGAAGCGAACGCGAGTGCAGCGGCGACTGCGGTCAGGATCGAGGTTCTCATCTTCGGGTTCATTGTCGCAGGAGATAACCCTGATCCATTACGGCTGGCCGAGCAATAGCCAGGGCAACGCGACCTCGATGGCTGTGTAAGCGAGCAGGGGCCGCCGATTGGGCGGTTGCGGTGACGCTCGCGCCGCGCCAGTGCTCGGGTCAGCGCGGTGCTTTCACCTCCGGCCAGGGGGTTCTGGCAATTCGCACCGCTCATGACTTCCTTCCTGTGGTTCTGCTGCTCAGCTTGCATCCCTCGGTACGGTTAGCCGTAAGAGCACGCGTACAGGGAGTCCGGCTAGCGGAGCGGCACAGGAGTCGAACCTGCCTAGCGCCGGGCTACGACGCCGTACTGGTTTTGAAGACGAACTCTCGAACGGCCGGATCTGATGGAGGGAAGCGGGCTTCGAGACATTGCGAGAAGGGTGCGCGCCAGTCAGCGCGCCAGTCTCACGAAATCCTGTCCCGCCTAGCGCCATCGCCAGCCGACTGGATGGGATACGACGGTGCTTGGCATCAGCGCCAACTCGGCGACAACCAGCAGTTCACACTGGCCTAGCGCATCTAGCCCAAGAAGGAACTTGAAGTGGGAGGATGCATGTGCTTACTCGAGCGGTCGCCCAGTGAGGCCGTTCAGCCGTTCTTGTTCTTGAACGCTCGGATCGCTGCGCGAGCCTTCGCCAAGTTCAAGATGCCCTTGCACGCCGCGCTTTCCGTGGTACCGGTCGCCGGAGTAGGGCGAGCGCACGTCGAGCCAGTCGCCGGTCTCGATCCACCTCACCCCCCGACGAAGAGCTTCCGTTCGGTGGCGGTGGCAGCCATAGTGGAAGCCTATGCCGCCGGAGACGCGTTACGCGAAGAGTGGTGACGTCAACATCGCCTACCAGGTGGTGGGTGACGGCCCGTTCGATCTCGTCTATGTGCCCGGCTGGGTCTCGAACGTCGACCTGCTCTGGGAAAAGCCAAAACCGGCGCGCTTCCTCGAGCGGCTGGCCTCGTTCTCCCGGCTGATCATGTTCGACAAGCGCGGGACTGGGATGTCCGATCGGGTGTCGACCGAGCGGCTGCCGACGCTCGAGCAGCGGATGGACGACGTGCGAGCCGTCCTGGACGCAGTCGGGTCGGAGAACGCCGCGCTGCTCGGCCACTCGGAAGGCAGCGGCATGTCTCTCCTCTTCGCCGCAACCTATCCCGAGCGCTCGCGTGCGCTTGTCCTCGTCGGCGCGTTTGCCAAGCGGCTGCGCAGCGACGACTACCCGTGGGCGCCTTCCCGGGAGGAGCGGCTCGAGACGATCGAGGGGATCGAACGCGACTGGGGCGCCGGCCTCGACATCACTTACGCGGCGCCGCACGAGGATCCGGCTCTGCTCGAGTGGTATTCGACCTACCTGCGGCGCAGCGCGAGCCCGGGAGCGGCGGCGGCGCTCCTACGCATGAACTCGGAGATCGACACGCGGCACATCCTTCCGACCATTCGCGTCCCGACCCTCGTCCTCACGCGGACCGGCGACGGAGATGTCACGGTTGACGAGGGCCGCTGGCTCGCGTCGCAGATTCCCGACGCACGCTTCGTCGAGCTTCCGGGGGACGAGCATCTCCTCTGGGCAGGAGACCAGGACGCCCTGCTCGCGGAGATCGAGGAGTTCCTGACCGGGACGCGGTCGGCACCGGACTACGACCGCGTGCTCTCGACTGTCCTGTTCACAGATATCGTGGGCTCGACGGAGCGCGCACGCGAGCTCGGCGACCGCGGCTGGCATGACGTGCTCGACGAGCACCACGCACGTGTTCGCGGTGTGCTCGAGCAGTACCGCGGCCGCGAGGTGGACACTGCCGGTGACGGGTTCTTCGCCAGCTTCGACGGGCCTGCCCGCGCCATTCGGGCCGCGTGCGCGATCCGTGAAGGCGTGCAGGCGCTCGGCATCGAAATCCGCGCAGGGCTCCACACAGGTGAGTGTGAGCTCATCCACGACAAGATCGGCGGGATCGCCGTGCACACTGGTGCTCGCGTCGCAGCAGCCGCGGACCCGGGCGAAGTGCTCGTCTCGAGCACCGTCAAGGATCTCGTCGCGGGATCGGGAATCGTCTTCGCCGACCGCGGCGAGCGTGAGCTCAAGGGCGTGGGTAGCTGGCGGCTCTACTCTGTTCTCGATGCCTGACGCGTTCATCATCGACGCCGTTCGCTTCCCGATCGAGAGGAAGAATGGTTCGCTGGCCTCGATCCGCGGTGACCGCGAATCGTCTCCAAGCGCCCGAGGATAAAAACGGCCAACGCCCAGGACGGTCCCGATGTCCACGCTCGTCGTGAGCAGCATGGACATGGACCCCGCCCCTGGGCGTGTGGGTTCGGGGTGGGACCTGCGTAGCAAGTAGTCCACTCGGCCGTGGGGCGCCTTCAACACGAACTCGCGCACGGCCAGACTGGTCGGGGTGGAGTGGCAAAGCGCGAGGTAACGGAGGCTAACATCGCGATTAGAGCCTGATTAGAGCGGCGCTCTATACTGCGGCGCGATGCGGATGAAGCCCCGCCTCTACATTGGCTTCGCGGCGACTGCGGGCTTCTTTGCCCTCGCACTCGTTCCGCTCGCAGCTGCAAGCAGAACCGAGACGGCGCCGTTTCATTTGACCATTCCGTGGATGGGACCCGACGCTTCCTGTCCGCCGGGCTATTCGCCGACTACCGAATGTCATCCTCGTTCAGGCGGCCCAGTCGCGATACCAGGCTTCGGCTTCGTGACGCAGTCGTACGTCTTCGCACTCGAGTTTGAACCAGGACCTTCGTGTCCATTCGGCCTCCTGCGACCGTTGTCGTACCCCGCTCGGCTGACCGTGCAGGGCCGAGGCGAGATCTACGTTGCCGTATCCGCGTCTGACGTCTGCGCGGACGGTGCCGTCCCGCTGATTCACGTCGCGCAGACGTTCACGATCACCGGCGGTACGGGGGTATTTGCCAGTGCGTCCGGTACCGGTGTCGTCAGCCGTACCAACGTCCGATGCTGCCCAGGCTCCGGCACCGACAACTGGAACGGGACGATCACCTCACCCACCCTCACGCTCGACTTGACACCACCGACAATCACCGGCCCTAGCGACAAGGTCGTGCGCGCTCCGCGGTACAGGCTCGTGCACGTCTCGCGCCGGCAGACGAAGCGGGTTCGGGTGACGTACGTGCGCGTGAGGTACGACGTAACTGCGGTGGACGCCGTCGACGGAGAGGGCAAGGTCGACTGCAAGCCAACGTCGGGTAGCCGCTTCAGGGTCGGCCGTACGACGACCGTCAACTGTTCTGCGACAGACAAGAGCGCGAACACCGCCACCGCACAGTTCACGGTCACCGTCCGCCGCGGCTGACTCGGATCGGTGCAAAGTTCCGGTACAAAGTCGCCGCCCGAGGACACCGTCGAGGAGAACGTTAAGGCCGTTTTGCCTAACGGAGCGGCACAGGAGTCGAACCTGCCTAGCGTTGGTTTACAACGCCGTACTGGTTTTGAAGTCGAGCGCGGGTCGCTCGCTCGGGCGACTTTCGGCTTCCCTCCATGGGCTTCGATGACGCTCGATGGTGCTCGATGAGCTTCGTCGGGCAAAAGTCGGGCAAAGATTCCGCCGATCGCGATGCCCATAAAGGTGGACCTGGCTCAGACGATCGCGGCTTGATCGAAGCGCATAGCAACCGTCCGAGCGTGAGGCTGTCGAGGTCGAGATCTTCAAGTGACCTTTTAGCTGGACCTTCACCCGACCTACACCCGACCTTTACCTGAGCGGGAACGCCTCGCAGATCTCATGATCGACCACAACGTCGGTGTATCCGACCGCGAGACTTATGCCGTGAAGCGAGTTGACAGCGACTACTTCGGCGACGACGCCTGACTGAACCCAGGGCCGGGCGGCGAGCTGAACGCTGCGAGGGTGCGGTCGACTTGGATCGGCCCCATCACCCCGAACTCGGGCGCGGCTATTGGCCTGCGGCGCCGAGCTGGCCGCGGGCGCGGAGAGACGGTCCTATTTTCGGATCGCTGCCAGGGTCTGGAGTAGCTGGCTGCGTTCGTCGCCGAGCGCGCGGAAGGCTTTGGCCAGCCGCCGCTCGCCACTGCGCGTGAGGCGGATCGCGATTCCTCGTTGTCGCTGGCGGTCGAGCTCGCGCCGGACGAATCCCCGTTTCTCGGTTCTGAGCACCAATTCGGTCACGGTGCTCTTGCCGAGCTGGAGCCGCTCCTCGAGCTCAAGCAAGCCAGCCAAACCATTGCCAGCCCGGGCGGTCTTGATCATCAGCAGCAGCTGGTAGGAGCGCGGTGTCAGGCCGTGTGCGCGGGTGACGACCTCGCTTTGGCGCTGAAAGACCCGTAGCGCCTCACGCAGGAAGGCGGCATCTGCGTACATCTCGTCCACCGAAGCTTCAGCCGCGGCTTCACCTCGTGGGAACGGCTCGGGAGGTTTCGGTAGTGGAGTCACGCGGTACGACTAACTTCGTCATACGACCATCGTCTTAGTACGAACTATACCACGCCCAAAAGGGGGAAACAGGATGTTGCGTCAGGCAGGTAGGCACACACCAAAGGTACGGCGTTCGCTGGGATTACTCGTCCTGCTCGGCATGATCGCGACAGCGCTGGTCGCCGCGGCAGGTGGATCGGCGCGGTCGCAAAGCCCGCCGAAGAACAATGGTCAGCCGGTGGTCTCCGGGGCCGCTGTTCAGGGGAGCACGCTGACAACCTCGAATGGCAACTGGTCGGGGACGCCGCCGTTCACATACCGGTACCGCTGGCTGCGCTGTGACACGAGCGGCGGCGGCGTCAATGGCGTCAACTGCGCCAACATTCCGGGCGAGACACGGAAGACGTACGTATTGACTGGCGCTGATGTTGGGCATCGGATCCGCTCGCGTGTGATCGCGACGAACACGGACGGAACCGCGAGCTTCAACTCGAACCCGACGAGCGTGGTCAAGGCCAACGCCGGCCCACCGAAGAACACGCAACCACCCACGATCTCGGGCACTCCGGCCGAGAACAACACCTTGACAGCGAACAAGGGCAGCTGGACGGGGGCCCCGTCGATCAGCTACACGTATCAGTGGCGCCGCTGCGACACGAACGGCGGCAGCTGCTCCTCGGTCAGCGGCGCGACCGCCAGCACCTACCTGCTCAAGTCCGTCGACGTCGGAACCACACTCCGCGTCCAGGTCACGGGCAAAAACGGTCAGGGCTCGGCCACCGCAACCTCGGCGCCGACCGCCGTGATCACAAAAGCAAGCCCGGCCCCCGGCGCAGTCATCTCGATCAACGACGTCTCGCTACCGAACCGGCTGATCATCGACCAATACTCATTCCAACCCAACCGCCTCCGCAAGCACGGCCGCTTGTCCGTGCGCATCCACGTCTCCGACAGCCGCAACCACTCCGTCCAAGGCGCGCTCGTCTTCATCGAAGGAGTCCCACTCGGGCAGGTACTGCCAAGCCACGCCGAGCAGCCGACCGGGCCCGACGGCTACGCCAGCTTCAACCTGCGCGCCAGCTCCCGGCTGCAGTTCCGCGGCAGCAACCGATTCGCCTTCTTCCTCCGCGCCCGCAAAGCAGGCGAAAACCCCCTCGGCGGCGTCACCGCCCGCCGACTCGTCGCCGTCCGCCTCGGCTAGCCGCGACTCGCTAGCCGCGACTCGACGGGTCGTAACGCCTGGCTAAACGCCGCCAGCAAACCGGCTGGCGGCGTTCGCGTAGGGTTTTCGAACCCCACGGGCCAACCTATGGAGCCACCAGTTCCGCCACGACACGTTCAGGTGCCGGATTCGAGGTCGTCGCGGCGATTTCGCGCGCTGTGCGTGACGGGAGGCTTGGCCCTAACGTCACGAAATGGGTGAGCGAGGAGCCGGAGGCGTTCCTTGCTCTACTGCCCGCAACGAACTCCGGCGCAAAGCTCGCCGATCTGTGCCGAGAGAAGCTCGGAGCAATCACTTTCCAGCGCGCGGCGATGATCGAGGGCGTCATGCGGGATGTCGTTCAGCGAGACCCTCCGTGGCCGCGGCGCAGCTCCATCATGAGGAAGCAGCCGTCATGCTGGGCGGAGCCGATGCGCTCCGCGAAGGAACGGAAGCCGTAATGGAACCTGTTGGCCTCGCCCTTCACGAGGAAACGTTGTCGAGCCTCAGCAGGAACCTCCAAGCCGATCGCTTCGCTGCGGCGTGGAAGCACGGTCGGGGAATGTCCCTCGAGCAAGCCGTGGCGCACGCGTTTGAGTGCATCGACTCGATCCAACGAACCGAAAAGATCCCTTCGAACTAGGTCGGTCAGGGGTGGCGAGCGACCGGAGCCACAGTCCATGACGGCACAAGAAGAAGCGCGACCGCGTTGGGTTCGCGCGTAGCTTGGGCGCAGAGCGTCGCGGCACGTACGCCGTTGTACCTCATGCGGCCTAGCGCCGCTCGGCGAGACGAATCTTGTACCGAACTTTGTACCGACCTCAGACGCCCGCTAGGTCGTCAAGTCGGAGCGCTCATCGCTTAGCTCGCTGCCACTACTTGAAGCCGTCCGTGTCGAAGATGATTCTGGAGATCGTTGCGCTTGCTCGCGTTCGCCGCGGCGTCGAGTCCTGCCGCGAGCGAGACCGTTGCCACGCTGTAGGCAGCGACGCTCGTCGAACCTACCGATACGGCGACAGCTCCTGGGTTGAAAACATCGCAAGTGGTGATGCTGGCCATGATTCGTTCACCTTCCTTTCTGTTTGGTCCAGAGACGATCGAGGACCTGGCGGTAGCGACCATTTTCTATGGCGACTCCGGTCTCCGGATCAGTCTCTTGGTCATAGGGCATTGTCGGAAGATCCTCTGCCGCCTTCAGCATTTGCTCGGGCGACTTCTGCGGCACGTTCAGACGTTCGAGCAAGCCGCGCTCGTCTACTGAAGCGAGCCGCTCCGGTGCGTTCTGCGAGAGCGCCTGAAGCAGTTGACGCGACGTCTCGACATCGTTGGCATCGAAGCCGTCCGCGGCGATCTCGCACGACGGAGCACTGTCGCCAAAGTTCGCCGCGATCAGTTGCGGGATCAGGTAGCGATTGATCGTCCAGTGGATCTCGGCGAGTAGCGTCGCCTGCGAATTCTCGAAGACGTCGCCGAGTGTCGAAGCGACGTTCCGAGACGATGTCCCGCCCGCCCCTTCAAAGAAGGCCTGCTCCGGAACGAGGACGGCGCGCAACTTGGCTACGTCTAGGTACTCGTTCGACTCAGTCAACGCGGCGAAGTCCACTTCGGACTTCAACTGCGACAGCTCCCAGGCGCGCATGCCGATGACTCGATCACCTTCGAGGTTCGTCACCGCGTCACCTGGTAGCGAGACGTTCGCGCCGCTGCGCAATCGCTCCGCTAGTCCGAGACCCTCGGCCGTGAAGTTGCGCCGACTGCCAGTCGCAGGATCGAGAGCCACGTCGGACGGGTGATACGCGACGACGGGAGGATCCGCCCATCGCTCGAACGCGCGATCTCCCAACTGCCAGCGGTACCAGTAGCTCGACCAGTGTGGGTACGCCGAAGCGAGACGCGAGCGGCCGTAGAGACTGCCGAACGCTGCATCCTTGTCATTCGTCGCCCAGAGCGCCCACTGCAGCGGGATCGACGGCTCGCCGCCGCCCGGCTCGAACGGAAAGCGCTGGCCGCTGCGCTTCGTGGTCGGGCCGTAGTCGATCCCGTCGAACGATCCATCGCTTGCAAAGTGAGGCGAGCACTTGCGCGGATCGAGCGGCGTGACCGGCTTCCAGACCAGCGCATCCGCGCTCGACGTCCAGACCGGCTTCTCGACATCGCCGTCCACGTATGACCAGCCGCGTGGATCACCTGAGCGCTCGAAGTTCTTCACCAGCGGTGCGAAGCCCCAGTCCAGAGATCCGCAGTACGCGAGGACGAAGCGACCATAGATCCGTCGAAGCGCGGCGTCGACGAACGCATTCTGACGCGCGCTCGCTCCGTCGACGTGCCAGGCTGCGCGACACAAAAACGCTTTGATATGCAGAAGTCCGAACGCGAGAATCGGATCACCGCGCATCGCCGCGAGGTAGCGCAGTGGAATTCGCTCTGTCTGTGGAATCGAGCCGAGACTGTTACCGGCGCTGCGCCACTCGGACGTCGAACTCATCGTGCTCGGACCCTTCGACTTCGGCAGGACGTCGAGCGGGCTTCTGTCATCGAAGTTCGGCACGGTTAGTTCGCCGGCTGTTCGCGAAGGATCCGCTCGCGGACGCGACTCTCTGCTTGGTTTTCGAGGATCTGAGCACGGACGCGCGCTTCGGTCTCTGCCTCTTTGTCTTCCTTCGCCCAACGCTTGTCGCGCGCGGAGATCGATGCTTCGATCTGCGGCCGCACTTCATCGTCGCTCTTCCATCGGGCCAGCCTTCTATCGTCTTCGGAGCGCTGACGTGCGCGAATGGTTTCACTGCTCGGCATTAGAACCGCCCCGCCTTCGCCCGTTCGACAAAAGCCGCTTCTTTCTCAGCCTCGGAGACGGCGTTCATTGCCGGGAGCGATTGCCGCTCAGCTCTCGCGATTGAATGCGCATCCGCGCTCGCGGGACCAGTCGCAACGATCTCGCCACTCGCGTCCCTCAAAATTTGTGCAGGCTCTTCGTGCATTCTCTGCTCCCTTCTGTGAAGTCCGGTACCAACTGGCACCCTGCGAATCAGTGTGCCGACTCGACTGCGATCGGTAGGGCCAGCCTCGACCCCTCTTACCACCCGCTCAGCCGTGCACCTGTGCATTCCGGCATGGAAAGAAGGGTGGAGTGCACAGGTGCACGGGTGCAGAGGGTGACTAGTGCTCGCTCCCTAGCCGTCCGTCGAGCGAAGCGAACGCCTTCTTGTAGTCGGTTTCGAGCGCGGGACGATCAGCCTCTTCCTCAGATTGCGGCTGAGCCGTGCGCCAGGGAGACGCACCTGCTGCGGTCTGGCCGCTCGACGTCGTCTGCGCGTCCTCGGGAGGAAGATCCCCTTCGTACACCACTCGGCCGTCTGCATCGCGGAGAACGTTTGTCGGCGGTGGCTCGTTCATCCGATGCCTCGCTGAGAGAAGGGGGAATCCAACGTGTAGCCGCTCTCGCCTATCGGTTTGTAGCGGTGTCTGGACGCGCCAGTTACAGGACCTTCCGGGCGCATCGGGACCACGACATCATCGGACGTCGTCATGCCGCCGTAATGCCCGTGCCGCTGGAGCATAGAGACGTGGCCGACAATGAATCTCAGCGCTGACAGGGAGTGATCGAACTCGCCGACCGGCGTATCCGCCCGGCCGAGTCGCTTCTCTGGATACCTCCAAGTCTCCGCTTCCTGCTGCAGGAACGTGACGTGGCTCGTGTCGATCAAGAGTCGGTCCCGCTCCGTCAGACCGGAGATGAGTCGAGCCTCTCTCGGAGTATCTTTCTGTGGCTGTGCAGACCACGTCGGCTGCCACGGATAGCGCGCAATGAAATCACGAGATGTTTGCTTGCCCTGCACGTCATGCACGCGCGCCTGCACTCTGAAGCCTGGTACTCGTTCCCGCCAGAACTCTTCGCGTGACCAGCACAGCTCAGCTACCTCGGCACCGGACTTGTTCGCCCGGTAGATCTCATCGAAGACGATGATCGTTCCCTTCTCGATCTTCCGATCGCCGAACATGACCTCGTCTTGCGTGACAACTTGCGCCCACAGTGCGGCCGACGGGTTGGTCGAACCCCAATCGACTCCAAACGCAATCGGGCCAACTTCGGGCAACGGAGTCCATCCGATGAAGCAATGACGCGCGGCAGAGAAGTCCGGCAAGACCATTAGTTCTAGCGACGGCTTCGAGCAAGACATCTGCGCGTCCCAGTACGAACGCGCCACTTGCTTGAACTTCGCGTGGATCTCTCCGAGAGGGACGTACCCAGCGCTTCGCTTCAACTTGCCAGCGCACTCGTCAGCGAACGTGCGCGGCTTTCCGTTGCCCCACGTTCCGGACACGACTTTGTCGCAGCCGCATCCCTTGCCGCAGTTAGGGACGTTCGCTGCAGTTTCTGCAAAGCACCAGGTCAAGACTTCGAAAGCAGTCTCTTCGCCGCGCGCCTTCGCTTGCTCCTGCGCGGTGAGCAACTTGTCCATCCGCGAGCCGCGCCACTTGCGCGTTGACGTGACGAGATCGAGCGCAGGGATCTCCGTCGTCCCGGCCGACATCGAGCGAGACTCTTCCCACGCGGCGGCGTTCTCGACCGGCAGGAATTCCAGCTCGTCCACGGCGACGAAGTGAGGGTGCGGGCCGTTGACACTGTTCGGCGTCATCGCGGCGATCTCGAACTTCGAGCCGTTGAGAAACTGTGTGATCTTGCGGCGAATCTCGGCGACGAGAGGATGCTTCCGCGCGGCCGTGCCGGACTCGGCCATGAGCAGCTTTTCGGTTAGGTCGCTCGCACGTTGCGCCTGCTTCTCGATCGAGCCAAGCTGGATCGACTCGTGCCCGGGCAAGAAGCGCGCGAAAAGAAGGTGCAAGAGCGCGGCCAAGTGTGTCTTGCCGCCGTAGCGACTCGCGAGCACGATGAAGGCGCGACTGCTGCGCGAGTAGATCAGCCACAGTGCGCGCATCGGCGCGACGTGTCCGGGACAGACGGCGACCCTCGGCATATCGATCCCGTAAGCGTCGAGCACGAACCGATGCAGCTCGTCTTCGGTCTCGGGAGTCTTCGCGTCGCGATCGAAGCGGGACGTCGACGTCCTGCCGGACAGCTTCGAGATCCGTCGACGGCCGCCCTCAGTCATCGATCGAGATCCCCTTGCAGCGCGCCAGCAGGCGGACGTAAGCCCATCCGGCATCGCTCTCGATCGAGCCGCGGGTCATGAGCCAGCGATCGGTCTCCCGCCACGCGACGCTCGCGGGATGCAGGCCGGTCAAGTCGGACATCTGCACGATCGTCAGACCAAGCCGACGTCTTAGCGCCTTACGCTGCGCTGCCGCACCGAGGATCGAGGCAAGCCTCAGACGTGCGTCTACCTCTGCCTCAAGTTCGCTCTCCATAGATCAAGCGTACTGATCAAAGTGCAATCCCATGCGTATCACGCTGAACGACGCAGCCCTGGCGGCCACAAAGAACCCCTTAGACAAGCCGTTTAGTGTCAGTGCTGGCATAGACAGACCCCTCCATCCCTGTATCCATGCTCTGCTTAGTCCAGCCCTCCAAGCCCTTGCCCTCGAAGCCCTCGTCCTGCTGGCGATGGTCCTGCCCTACTGGATGCCGGATCCAGTCTGATCCCGCTTGCCTAAGCCGTTATGGCCTCAGTTTTTGCCCGCACCTTTGCCCACAGGGTTGCCGGGGGGTGCATTTCCTCTTCGGTTTCAGCTCGTGCGCTAGCGCAGGTACTACCTCAGCCTCAGATTTCCCTCTGGGAAATTTGGGGAAGGGGTGCCAGAGGACTAGGTCATCCTGGAGGGATTGCAGTGCCTTCGGCACACTGAATGAATGGCAAAGAGGGAGAGCAAGCAGCAGAGGGGTCAAGACGCTCGCCATTCGTCCGCTCAGGCCGGGGAGGCTCTGCTGCGGGCGGGTGAGTCGCCTGACGTCTCAGAAGACCAGCTAGCCGCTCTTGGCTCAATTGCTGGCGCATATGCAGCAGGGGAGCCGCACGTCTATCGATCGAGCGAGCGGGGAGCTGTCGAGATCGACGCGATGGATCCAGTCTGGCGCGAGCGTGCTGCTAAGGCGGTTGCTGACGGACGACGTCCGGCTAACTCACCGCGCGTGGTCGCTCCGCTGCAGCGGGGTCTCGGACGAGGACCGACGTGAGCAACGTGCTCACCCTCTTGACCCCTGCGGCGAAGTTGAAGTCCGCGCTGGACGATCTGCGGGACGCCGACCTCGATGCAGAGGAGCGCTTCAACCTTCTCTCGTTCGTTCACGCGATCCACGCGGAGATCGAAGAGGCAGCGAAGCGTCACGCTGCTCGACTGATCGCTAAGCGCGCATGAGCGTCGCCGAGAAAGTTCACACAAGTTCACTGCGCCTAAGCGAGAGCGAGCGCGCCGTTCTGCGCGATCGCGTTGCGAGAGCGCGGCTGGCCGCTGAAGAAGAGCGGAAGAAGCGGGACGACGCGAAGCTCCCGATCGACAAGTTCTATCCCGAAGACGAGCTGCTCGCCGCCGTCGTAAGACTCAGCGACGAAGAGCGCGCGGCCCACCTTCGGCGCATTGAGCGCGAAGAGGGAGCGGCTGAGCCTCGTCCTTCTCGAACGACGGGCCGACCGCGGGGTGCTGTTGTCAACCCGCAGACTGACGGGAGACTGAAGGTGGATCTTCCCGGCGCGCTCGTCGGCGATGGATCTGAGCCTTGGCACGGCACGATCGGCGGCGCCTCGAATCACTGTTGCGCGTGCTCGCGGTGCAGAGAAGTGTGGCGCGCGTACCAGCGCGAGTGGCAGCGCAAGAAGCGAGCAGCAGAGTCGGCATGAGCGAGCGAACCTGCGCAGGGTGCGGAGTTTCGCTCGATCATCGCCGCGGCGACGCGATGTACTGCTCGAAGTCCTGTCGGGCGAAGTTACTGAAGCCGAAGAAGCCTTCGAGGACGCTCAAGTGTGCGCTGTGCGAAACGGTCTTCGAGGCAAGGGTGAGTCACGCGCGCTTCTGCACTCCGCGCTGTCGCGAACGCTGGAACCGCGGTTCCCGCAAGGGAGACGTGTCCGAACCGAAGACGCTGACTACCTGATCCAGAGTTCGAGCGTCTCCTCCGCTCCGCTGGCGCTGTTGTGGCTGAGCCACACGGGCCACGGCGCTGTTCGGGCATCGCGTCAGGAGCCGCTCAAAGCCCGAGATAGCCGCCGATTCGACGTTCCGGGCACTGGCTCCGTTCCAGTGCCTAATGGTTCAGGAGAGCAGGTCTAACGTCGCGGCCTCGTGTCGCTCGTGATCGTCTTCGCAGTAGGTGACTGGGCCGCCGTTGCCAGGCGCCACGGCGGCGGCCTTCGCGGTTCACTCTTCCCTTTCGACCTTCGTTGTCCGCGTCCGCATAGACAGGAATCCGTCCGGCGCGAGGACGATCGCCAGAAAGACCAACACACCGAGCACGATGAGAACGGAACTCACCAGCACCACGCCCAGTAAGCCCGTCGTGTCCTCGCGGTAAAGAATGACGAGAGCCTGGGTTTCGCCCGTGAACGCGAGGAGGACAATCCAGTACGCCCACTTTGAGAGCCGCTCTGAATTAAACGATTGCGCCTGGAACGCGAGCACGATCAAGATGACCGGGATGATCTGCGCTGCCGTTGAGTAGAAGCCAAGCCCCTTCACGGGAATTACCTTGCGGGTTAGGTCGGACGTTCGCACGCAGCGCTGCGGGCGACGCCAGTCGATGCCATTGTCCTGCCTCTAGACGGGCGACTTGGAGAACGTGCGCGTGGTGCGGCAAGCCCGCCCTCGGCGACGAGTTCTGCTCAACGAATTGCTGTAGACGCGCCCACGGCATCAAGATCCCTTAGGTACTGACGTATCCACTAGCGATTGCAGCGGAGCGCTTCCTCTGCTCCTTGGCCGCGTTGCCAGTCTGATCCGCAAACACCGCGACGTTGAGCTGACCAGCAATCGTCTCTCCGGTCGCTGCCGTGAGAAGAGCTGCTAGCTCTGCGTTCGTGAGCGTGATGCCGTCCTTGTAGGAATAGGGCCGCGCTTTCTACTCGGAGACCCTGTCAGCCTACTCCCTCGGCGAGTCAGCGCCTACTGCGAAGAGTTCCAGTTCGACGTGCCACGCGGTGATCCCGGAGACCCCGACCAGCCCGTCCCATCCAGGGCCAAAGGCCCAAGCAGGCGGCTGAGAAAGTCGAAGAGTTCCTCAGCAAGAACTAGCGCCCGAGCGGCACTGCCGCAAGCGGTGCGGTTCTCGCTGAGGCGCCCGCTCGCCCGCTGATCCTGTGGCGAGTCGGGAGTTGGCACCAAGACTCGCCGCGTCCGAGTGGTTCGTGCTCGGACGCGGCGAGTAGGCCCGCTCCGAGGTCAGCGGTGAGACGAGTTCGCTCTGATGCCTCAGGTGCTCTTCGACTCGTCAGGCACGAACCGGGTCGCCGCGACCAAGAGCAGGCCGCCGATCCCCAGGACAAGGAAGAAGGTCAGTGCCCTCCCGTCCTCGGAGAACCCGAAGATGAATGGCGCGACGATCAGCGCCACCGTGAAGACGTAGTCGATCACCCCGTGAACCGCTGGCGGAATCAGCTTGATGATCCCCCTCGACCACGCCGTGGTGGCGGCCACGATGAGTTCGGCGATACCAGCCACGACGGCCACCGCCGTCGCGGTGTCGTCGTCGAAGCCAAGCACGAAGGGCGCCAGTACGAGCACCACCCCAAACACGTAGTCGAGCAGGCCGTGGAGGGCGGGCGAAACCGGTCCCTTGCTCAACATGGGCCTAACCTTACGCGCGCCAGGCTTCTCAGCGGACTTGGCCGCGCCTTGAACGAAGAAAAGCCGCCTTGTTAAGACGGCTTTTCCCGTGTTACCCGGACGTCTGAGCGACAGAACGTCGCTCAAAACGTAGCGGTGCTTCTGCGATCGCTAGGCCGCGCCCCACATCCGCGCGCCCGCTTTCGCCGTCTCGTCGGCGAACGTCTGATCCGCGAGGGACACATACTCCTGAGTCATCGCGTAGGACGAGTGACCGGCGCGAGTCTGCAGGGCCGACGAGTGGACTCCTGCAGCGGCCGCGTTCGTGAGCGACGTTCTGCGCAAGCCGTGGAAGGGGCGGAAGGACGAGGCGTCGATGTCGGCCGCGGCGAGCGCGGTCTTGAAGTGCGCCGAGTACACCATTGCATCGAACGCGGTCCCCTTCCGTGGATTCGGGAAGACCAGCTCCTCCTCGCCGCCGTACGCACTCCAAGCGCGGTGCTCGAAGAGCGCGTCCGCGATCGATCCGTCAATCGCGATCTTGCGCTTCCCGGCTTCGCTCTTCGGCGGGCCAACTTGGCCGACGACGCGCGACTCGGAAATTTCAACGTGCGGCGTGACCGGATCCGCGAGTTTGACGCTCTTCCACTTCAGGCCAAGAATTTCCCCCTTACGGGCGCCGGTCTCGACGGCGAAGAGGAAGATCATGCGCGAGACGATCGCGTCGTCGCGTTTGTCGGCGTCTTCGTCGGCGATGATCGAGTCGAACGCGGCGACCATGCGACCGACCTCTGCAGGCGACAGCGGCCGCTCGACGTTCCGGCGTACCTTCGCGCGCCGGACAGACGCGACAGGGTTCGTCGCGATCAGGGAGTCGGCAACGGCATCGCGGAAGATGATCGAGAGAACCGCAAGCCGCGAGTTAACAGTCCGACCGGACGATCCCTTCGCCGTCCAGCGTCCCATCGCTTCGCGGATCTTCGCGGGGGTGACTGCCGAGACCTTCAGCGAGCCAAACTCGGCGACGAGAATGCGAACGATCACGCCGTAGCCTGCTTCGGTTGACTTCCGGAGCTTCTCTGTCTCGACGTAAGCGGGAAGCCAGCGCTCCGCGTAGGTCTTGAACGTCGTCTTCGTGTCCGCCTTGCGGCGTCCAGAACGCTGCACGTCCACGGTGCGCGAGGCGAGAATCTGCTTCGCCTCCGTCTTCGAAGTGCCAGCAGGGAGCGTATCGATCACGCGCTTGCCGCTCCCGTCCCGATAGCGAATCCGGAACCGCTTGCCGCGGGTTCCTCTGTACTCGATCAGGCCGCCTGGTCCAGCCATTGTCTAACCTCCTGTGCGCGCCCTGCGGCTCATTCCGCGGGGCGCTCTAATTTTGCCCGCAAAACCAGTCAAGCGGTATCGCTCGATCGAGTGACCTGAGCCGATCATCCGCCACGCTCTTTCTGAGCGACCCACGCTTCCAAGCTCTCGCGCCGGAACCTGATGTAGCGGCCGACGCGGACGTGCGGGATCTCGTCGGCTCGACAAGCTCTCTGGATCCACGAGACCGGAACGCCGATCAGCTCTGCAGCCTCTTCGACGTCGAGCAGGCGATCGGGAGCGACCGTGCTCACTTCTCGCCCGTCTTAGCGATCTCTTGCTCGATTGCGAGGCGGGCTTGATTCCAGCGGCGCGATCCATGGGAGCGGATCAGACGTTCGCGCTCGGCTTCGTCTCGCAGTCGGCGGATCGTCTGACGGATGGTCTCGCCAGGGAGCGCGACCTCGTCGATGCTGACGAGCGCGGGCGGAATCTCCGGAGCGTCCGCGACGAGATCAACTTCGACCTCGGGCGCGACCGGCGCATCGAGGACGAGATCCCGCTCGTCCGTCTTCGTCTTCGGCGCGGCCGTCACGATCGATCTTTCGTCAGTCCGAGTCGTGCGCCGCAGCGATCGCACAGCAGGACGTGCGTGAGCCGCTGACCGTGCTCAGGGCGGCGGACCCAGCAGGACGCTGGCGGCGTGATCAGCCGTCCGCAGCCGCCCGAACCTTTGCGACAGCGTCCGGCGTACCGAGGGGCGAAGCGTTTCCAGCTCATCGTTTGCCAGCCATTGCCCTGTACGTATTTATTGCCAGCCATCCATTTATTTGGCTTAGTTGAGCCGAGGATGGCTGGAAGAAATCCTCAGACCTTCTGAGAATGGATGGCTGGCAATAAATGGTGTGCAGGCCATCAGCCCTCGTCGACGACGTCGTACTCGTCGATGACCTCCCCTTCGATGACTCGGAGGAAGGGCGACCGGCGATGACCTAGCGGCGCTCGCCACTCGTACTGATTGCGCCCTTGGCCTTCCAGCCGGACGGCCGTCCACTGCAGTTCTTCGTGGACGATGTTTCGAACGGAGCGCCACTTCGAATCCGGAAAGCCTGCAGCGCTCATCGCGTCGCGCATCTCGTCCGGCACTACGGTCTGCCTGTCTTCGAGGTAGGTCTCCATCCACTTGCGGATCGAATCGTCCTTCTGTCCGCCTCGGCTGCGCGGGGGAGAGAAGACGTCCAGTTGGTCGACGTCGACGGCCGCTCCCTCGAACACAAACGCGGGCACCTTCTTGACAGCCGGAAGACCGGCGCGCGTCTTGACTTCGATCTCTCGCTCTTCGATGTTGAAGCGCAGCGGAACGTTCGTCGCTTTCGAGTAGTTGCTCTTCGACTGGAAGATGTAGTGAGCGTTCGACTCGTCTTCGTCGTCGTCCTCGTCGACGTTCTTCTTGCCGAGTGCGATCGCCGATCGAGCAACGCTGTTGTAAGCCGCTGCGCCGCCCGATCGGTAAAGCAACTTCTGACCGACCGAGGATTTGCTCAGATGGTGGACGACGAGGATCATGCAGCGGAGATCCTGCGCTACCTGCGCGAGCGGACTCAGCGCCTTGCGCACTTCCTTGTCGTCGGACGACTTGATCCGATCGTCCATGAACGAATTGATCGGGTCGATGATGACGAGACCAAGACTGTTCTTCTCGACCGCTTGTCGCAGTAGGCCGACGTCGGACGGGAAGCTCAACGGCGCGCCGTTCTTGTCGATGAAGACGACCAGGTTTAGATCGGCCCCGGCTACTTCTAGTCGTCCGACCTGTTCACCCTTCGAATCTTCGTGACTGAGAACACCGACCCTGACGCCGCGAGCGATCGCGTACGCGCTCAGCCAAGTTCCGAACAAGCCTTTACCCTCCCCTGGGTCCCCCACAAGAACTGACAGCGCGTCGTACGGGATCCAGCCGACACCCTCCGCCTCCCAGAACCATTCGACGACGGTTGGCTCGATGTCGGCCGCGGACGTGACCGTCAACTGCTGATTTCCGTCCGTGAACTTCGCTAGCTCTTCGCCCTTGCTGATCAGCATCTCGGCAAGGTGCTTTGTCGGATCATTCGTGGCGGGCGCGAGCTGCTCGCGAATGAACTCGATCGTCTGCCTGCGCACGTACGCGTCTTGCCACGCTGAGATCAGGACGGGGAGCGGCTCGTCGACCGACTCGGTTCCGAGCTGGACGGAGTCGAGCACGAAGCGAAGGGACGGCAACTCTCCGAACTGCTCCCTGTGCGCGACGATGAACTTCAGCGCGTTCCGACAGTCGTCGTGCAGAAGTGCGTCCGGCTCAAAGCCTGCCGCGACGGCCTCGTCGAGTCCGCGACCAAAGATCGCGATCGACGTCAGGAGCGCTCGTTCAGCGTCCATCAGTCGGCCTCCGGTTCGATGTTCGCCGACGTCATCGCATTGCCGAGGCGAAAGACCGGCGTCTCTTCGGGCTGCGGATCGAACTTCTCGGCGAGCTGGACGTCGAGCGCGATCGCAGCGTCTGCCGCGACCTTCATCTCTGCGGCCGACGAGCCGGTGCTGGCGACGGAGATCTCCCACGTTCGATCGCCGTCCTTCAACTTGCGCACCTTCACGCCACTGAAGCCGTCCGGGGTCTGATTGATCTCGCTCATGGTGACTCCCCTCTGTTTGTGGGTATGCGAAGCAGCCCACCGACCGGCAGGCTCAAAAGGGAGTGGAGTAGTGAGGGTCCGCCGCCTAGTGGCGGCGCGGGTTCGTCAGGGTCGCTACTGCGCGCTGCAGCGCGAGAAGTTCGTCGCGTTGCGCGCGGCCGACCGGCGCTCAGGTTCGCGCGAGCGCAGGCGACTGGCGGAGAAATCGAAGACACGGGTACGCCGACCAGCTCGAGATAGTGCACCGCGTACGTCTGGACGTCGCGCGCGTATTCCGCGCGATCGCGCTGCAGCTTCGCCAGCACGCCGTCGCTCGCCTGCAACCCGCGCGCGACGTCGGCGCGCGACATCGCCAACGCATCACGAACGGACTCAACCGTGTCAGACGGCTCGTCGCCGACGAAGTCCTCGTCGGGGATGGTGGCGGTGCCTATGTCCAGAGCTGCTTCCACTCGCGGGCTTCCTTCTCTAGAAGTTCTTGGACTTCACTCGTTATACCGACTGAAACGCGATCGATCAAACTGGTCGCTTCAACCCGGAGAACGGTCTTCGGCGCGGAGCTATTCCCGCGGACTCCGAGAGTAAGTATGTGTGAACTTTGTTTTGGCTCAACAATGCCGAACGCCCCTTCGAAGGGGCGCTCGACCGAGAGAAGCACGTCAGAGACTTGGAAAGCCAGCAGGCGGCCCGCGAAGATCACCCTTGGCAACTTCTGTGTGCTGACTTCAATCGTACAGAGACATCTTCGATCGACTGGCCGTGTTTTCCCTCCGGGCAAAACTTCGACCCTCTGGGCAAAAGTTCGGGCAAAAGTTTTCGTTTCGCTCGCGCGAAGTAAGCATGTGTGAACTTTGTTTTTGGCTTAACGGAGCGGCACAGGAGTCGAACCTGCCTAGCGTTGGTTTACAACGCCGTACTGGTTTTGAAGACCAATTGGGGCACCGGCCCCAGCCGCTCCGCTTCGGACACTAACTAGACGGGCAAGCCGTCCTCGACCCAGCCGCGCGTCAGATAGAGCCAGAACGCGAGTCCTGCCCAGTCTCCGTAGCGCTTGAAGCGGCGCTCGATCGTCGCGTCTTTCAGCACGCCGCGTGCGCCCGAGAGCTTGCCGTACGTCGGCCGGGTCCACGAGTCGAGCACCAGACGCGAATAGCGGCCGAGCGACGTCAGCATCACGTGCGCCGCTGCGTACGGTCCGACGCCCGGGAGTGCGAGCAGGCGTGCAGCCACTTCGTCGTCAGATAGCTCGGGGTCGTTCAGCTCTTCGAGGTCGAGCGTTCCCTCGGCGACGTCGGTCGCGAGCTTCTTCAAGTACGGCCCGCGGTAGCCGGCGCGAATGACGTCCTTGTAGAACTTTTCGTCGGCTGCTGCCATCGCGGTGGGAGAAGGGAACGTGTGTCCCCCGCCGGGCGCTTCGACGCCGAGGTTGTCCACCAGCGCTGTAGTCATCTTCCGGGTACCGGAGCACGACGTGTTCGTCGTGCAGATCGTCTTGTGGACAGCGCGACCTTCAAAACAGCACGTCGTGCCGTTCAGCTTGGAAGCAGTGGTCGCGTGAGGAGCTTGCTCGCAACGCTGCTCCTGTTCGTGCTGCTGCTCGCATCTAGAGCTGATGCGCGGCCGCCTTCTGCTGAGTCGCTAGTGCGCGGCTTTGTCTGCATCCACCACTACGAAGGAGCCTGGCCAGCCAACACCGGCAACGGCTTCTACGGCGGGCTCCAAATGGACTACGGGTTCATGCGGACCTATGGCCGCGAGTACCTAAGGGCGTTCGGGACGGCGGATCACTGGACGCCAGGCATGCAGATCGCAGTCGCGATCAAGGCCTACGTATCTGGTCGCGGATTCCATCCGTGGCCGAACACCGCTCGGAGGTGCGGGCTTCTCTGATGCCCAGGCGTGACGGCAACACAGTCAAACGAAACCGACGGCGCAAAGGGCGTCGCCGCAAACAGAAAGGCGGTAAGCAACATGGCAACAAGCAACAATCAGGTTGACCTCATCGAGGTCGCTAGCCGGGAACGCGACTTGCGCGCTGACATTGCTGGCGCTGGAAGCGATCCCGATCGTGAACACGACGGCGGGCCTGTTCGTGACGGGGATCTCGACGCTGTGCAAGTAGCGGAGCGCAGCCTCGGCGAAGGTTGGGACGAGGCCTTCTTCTACGCGAAGGGGATCGGCAACACGAACAAGGCCGCCTGCGTCTTCGCGGATGCCAACTTCGAGGCGTTCACCGAAGGCACGTCGCCGGAGTTCGAGGCGCAACTCAAGCGTGTCCAGGTCGAGCGCTCAAGGAGTGGTGGGTAATGGCACCGCCGAAACGACGTCCAGGTCCCCCGCCGAAGCCGGAGACGCTTGCTCAGCGGCGGATCGCCAGCGTGAAGCCGGGGGACATCAGCCGGGAGATTTACCTGCGCTCGATGAGGGCGCAGGCCCTGGAGACGAAGGCCGCTACTGAGTATCCCGACAAGCGCCGACAGCTGCTCGAAGAGGTCGAGGAGCTCCGCACCGATGCCGCGGAGTTGCAGAAGGAGGCCGTCAAGGAGAAGAAGGCGGCGGCCAAAGAACTGACGGAGGCAGCGCTTGCCTACGCGAAGGCGCGCGAGACCTGGCTCAAGCTGCACCTGGGATTCAACGCACACGATCCCGGTCTCAGCATCTTCCAGGGCAACCGCGTCGGAGCGGGCCACGTACGCACTGCGCTAGTCGCAGTCCTCGACATCCCGGAGCCCGAAGCCCGGAAGCGTGAAGCTGCTCCGCATCAGTTGGAGCACGAGGAGAAGACAAGGAATGAGAAGGCAGGCAAGGGCTACCGCACCAACGCTCAGGTAAGGGAGGGCTACGACCCGCTACGCGATCTCGGCGCAGGCGGAGAAATTGTTCCGGGGTTTGCCATCGGTGGGCCCCAGTCAGGAGGCAACTGATGGCCAAGCACAACTACGAGGGAGGCAAGCTCCCAGCAGAGCAGTCAGAAGGCGAACGCAAGATGAACGCCGCGATCAGAGGCGCGTTTCGGAGGAACCGCGTCGTTGTGGATGGCGACTTGCCAAAGAAGCCGAAGCCCAAAGAGAAGCCCGAAGCGGTCAAGCACAAGTGGGACGACCGGCATGTCCCCGAGGACGAAGGCATCGACGGCCAGTCGCGGAGCCTGCGATGAAGCGGCAGGCTAGTCGCGACGACCACATAACAGCGGCCCGCCAGCGGGTCCGCTGTGTGTGTGCAGTCTGTGGCGAGTCATTGGCTGAAGACGTCTCGCTGCGCGAGAGCCTCAAGCTGATTGCGGAGCACCGCAAGGAGGCCCACGGCCTCGGCCTCGGCATCGACCAGCAGAAAAACAACCGCACGATCCGCGAGCAAGGCGACGAGGAGCTGCTCAGGACTCTCACCGCCAACCGTTGGGACACGGCTCGCGAGTTGGCCGGATGGCTCGACGTAGCGGAGCAGGCAGTGCGCAGGCGGTTGCGGCGCCTCGAAACAGAAGGCCGCGTGCTGAGTCGCACGCAGGATGGCGTCTTGGTCTACAAGCGTGCAGCGCGCAAGCAGTAGCCCACGCATAACACGCCGTTGTCGCGCTTTCTCCGCGCGTCTAACAAGCTCCTAGCTCGAAGTCAGGCAGATGTGACGGGCTGTTCTAGACCGCGCATCTTTCGCCGGTTTTGACGCGGACGGCAACTTATGACGATTCGTTGTTGGCCAGAGCGTCTGAGCAGTTGGCAAGACCGGCTGGCTTCCCTGCACAGGTGGACCGATAATTGAGACATCAAGTAAATGCGTCGCGACCAACGGCGCCGACCAGTAGGAGGGCACAATGCCTCGGACCACGGCAACTGCCGAGCACGAGCATTCGCCAGAGCACTCGGCGGACATTCAGGAAGCCGCGAATGCGGTTGACGCAAAGCCGAAGAGCGAGCCGAAGCAGCGGCTCTCGCAGGAGACGCTCGACGTCATCCTCGAGCTGCGCGCTCAGGGAATGGGCGTCACCACGATCGCTCGCGAACTGGAGAACCGGAACATCAAAACGGCGACCGGAAAGCCGGCTTGGCACGGACCCGCAATTCGCGGCATCCTCGTTCGCAGCATGACCGAGGAGCAGTGGGAAGCCTCCAAGGATGCCCGCAAGCCGACCGAGAAGAAGGCCGAGCCGGTTGACATCAAGGAGGCACTCAAGGAGGACGTCGAAGCCGCGAAGGAGACGAAGCGGCGTGAGGCCGAGGAGGTCACCCAGTGACCGAGACATTCGGGAAACGCCTGAGGAGACTCCGCGAAGAGCGGAGTCTCCCTCAGCACATGCTCGCCACGCATGGCGCGAGCTTCAGTTACATCTCGCGACTCGAAGCCGGAACCCGGAATCCTTCGCTTGATGCGGTCCGCTCGCTCGCGGCCAAGCTCGGGACCACGGCGCTCTACCTAGAGACCGGACAAGAGGACTACTGTCCACACTGCGGCTATGACAGCGCCTCAGGCATCCACTCATGAACCTGACCAAGCTCTCACGCCTGACCTACAAGGCGGCTCGCATCCAGCGAGCTGCCGCGCATCCTGATCGCTATGTCAAGAATCGCGTGAAGAGCAAGGCGCTCAAGACGGTAGGCGTGTACCGCACGCTGAATCGCTTCTGGCGGCTGTAGCGGCTCTGGCGACAGCGGACTGGGGCATGCTCGGCAACGGCAGCGGTTTGGTACGAGTTGACCACTTCCCGCTTGCCTCGAGAAGCTAGCTGTAGTTGCTGAGCGCTGTGCTCGGCACGTCGAAGGAGGCACAGATGGATGAGCGCCTGGTTGAGCAGTTCTGCGAAGAGGCGCAAGCGCACGGACGGTCGAGCTGGCGGCTCGGCGATCTAGCTCTTGAGCTCGTCCCGGAAGGCCGAGCGGGCCTGGCCGAGCTGGAAGACAAGTCGGGCCTGGCACTAGTCACAATCGAGCGGTATCGCTTTGTGGCGAAGGCGTGGCCCACGGCGCAGCGCAACGAAGCACTCAGCTTCTCGGTACACGCGACCTTCGCGTCAGCCGAAAAGCGCTTCGAACTGATCCGCGCTCGTAGCTGGACGGTGTCCGAGGCCCAAAACGAACTGAGCAAGTTGTCGGCGTCCGGTGAATACGCGCCGAAGCGAGGCCCCGCTCCAAAGGCGCCGGCTATTCAGCTGCTCAGCAAGCGCGACAGGGAAGTCTTGCGCCGGGCGGCGGGCGGAGACGAAGAGAAGGCAGTCGAGATTGAGAAGATGGGGCTGCTGACTCCGTTCCGGAACCTCGCCGTGCAGCTTCACGAGCTCGGCATACCGCGCAACGAGCTTGAACGCGAGCTCGACGGCGTGTACGCCGAAGCAGCAGTCGAAGCGTAGGCCAGTGTCGCCCCCCGCGGTTTCCACGGATCCGCGTCCTAACGCGGCCGGGGGGCGGTCAGCCTCGCGGGCAAGCCGTACTCGCCCAAACATGCCCGGTATGTTGCACGCGTATGGCTCGGAAGCCGGCTTTCGACGACCACAATCACCGAGGCGTACTACGCCGCTATGCGGACGACGCCCGACGCCAAGAACCAGACGCGGGAGGAGTCGCGTACTTCTCGGTCGGCAGTCGGTCGCCCTCTTCCTTTGACGATTCTCTGAATTCCGCGATGGACCACGTTGAACCCTTCGCGGCACACAAATGAAGATCGAATGAGTCGCTGAGCAAAGGGCTCGGCGCTCACAAGGAGGGCTTCAAATGAAACGCCTGTTCAGAGGCAAGCGCAAGCTTGTCGCCGCACCATTGGCAGTACTCGCATTCGCGGGTGTTGCCTTCGCCGCCTGGACGTTGCTCAACGTGACAGGTCAGGGTGGCGTCAAGGGCGGAACGCTCGCCAATCCGACCATCGCGGCCACATTCAGCGGAGTGCAGGGCATCACGCCCGGCAACTCAGGTGATGTCGGCCTCGCAATCAACAATCCAAACGGCGCGATGGTGCTGACGCATCTGGCACCGAACGTCGGCGGCAACGGAGACACATCAGCGTGTCCGGCTTTGTCGATCAAGGACACGACCGGGCTCACGATTGCGGTCCCCGCTGGCGCGTCAACGGTAATCGTGCCCAACGGAGCGCAGATGGCTTCGTCGGCTCCTACGAGCTGCCAGAACGCACAGATCAGCCTCGGCGTCGTGGCGGACTTCTCGACGCCGTAATGACTGCCTCCTGGATCTCAGACCTAGTCGAAGCGGCCGAGCGCGTCGTGTTCGGCTCCCAGCTGATCACCGTGAAAGACTTGACGGGCTCTGATCACCTCACGCACGTCGAGGTGCCCGCCGAGATGTTCACGCAGCTTGCTCGCGCTCTTCCGGCGCGCACAGTACTCAGCCACAGGCACCAGTGGGCGGCTGAGCAGCGACAGGAGGTGGTGAACTAAAGCCCTCCACCACATCCCGTCTCCCCAAGAGCCTCCTTATGCCGCAGCTAGGGAGGCTCTTCTTTTGCCCACGCGACTTTCCAATGGACAGTGTTGTGCTGCTCTACTGCGATCTAAACAGGCACGCAAGCTCCCGCGAGCTGTTGGCTTGGTTTCGCGGGGACATCTTGTTAGAAGCTCGTAGAGCGCGCTCTAGAGACGGATCTCATCGAGCACGCTCTACGGGCTTGCGATGTTGCGGCTAGACCGCTGACTTCTCGCGCTTCTTGACGCGAACGAACGTCGTGTCGTGCGAGAACACCTCATCCTCGTCGCCGGTTACCTCAAGACGGACCAGGAGCTGCTGCTGTTTCTCGCCCACTTCGAACGGCAAGCCAACACGGCGGTGGCCGCTACGCAGCCAGACGGTTACCTTGTCGCTCATGACGCTGCCGCGACCGTCTCGAGAACGAGCAGTTCTCGTTGACCTTCGACTGGCCCGAGCAGGAAAAGCTGCATCGTGTGGATCGGCCCGTCGCACAGGTCGCCGTCTTCGGTTACCGGGTAGACATTGACCCCGAACCGCAGGTCCTTGCCGTCTTCGACCCGGGCGACTGCGGTGACACTCCCAGGGGTCGCATCCGAAACGCGGATGCCGTAGTACCTCATGAGCCCTCCTTGCTGTTTGTGAGAGAGGGCTCGCTCAAGGAGTAGCCCTCTCTCGGCGGGGCGCCTTCCGCTGGCACCCCTGTGGCACTCCACGGTACACATAAGGGACTTGAGAGTCAAGTCTTGACGTCCCGCCCATTTGTATGGTACGCTCTGGCAAGCGATGGCGGGCCGCACCTACAAAATTCGCTCCTCAGTGGCGGGGACCAACCAGCGGAAGGTCTATCGCCTGACGGTTCCGCCGGACATTGCGGAGTTGGTTCCCGAGGAACAGGGGTTCGTGGTCGAAATGACCGACGAAGGCCTGCTGTACCGGCTCGTGGAGACGTCTCCCGAGCGCGAGCTTCCGGCCTGGGCGCGGCCTAAGTCTTAGGCGTCAGGGTGATGTTGGTCGGCTGGCCTTCGCGCTTGCCGAGCCGTACGTCGTCGATGTCGTAGCCTGCCGCCTTCGTGACGCTGATCCGGATCGCTCCATCCGGATAGAAGCGCACCGCGACGCGCTCGCCGTTGGGACCTTCGACTAAACCGCTGGATTCTGCCTCTCGTTGAGCCACGCTCCCGTCATGCCCAAGGTCCACATTCCCAAAACCGGGTACGTAGGGTAGGTCTCCGCGCCGATTACGCGGGCCCCACACCGAACCCACAACCCCGGGGGCGGTCGGGGGGGTCCGGCAACTCAGCGCAGATGGCAAGTCCACTTGTCCACTTGTCCATTCCACAGT
>JACDEU010000053.1 GCA_013816245.1 Actinomycetota bacterium
ATCAGCTCGACGTAGTCGGGCTCGAGACCGTTGAGTGCGGCGCGCGTTGCAGCGACCGGATCCCCGCCTGCAGCGTGTGCCGAGCGTCCGGCTTCGAGCGCGCGCGGGAGGGCAAGCGCTCGCTGCCTCTCTTCGTTCGACAAATACGCGTTCCGCGACGAAAGCGCGAGCCCGTCCTCGTCACGCACGGTCGGCAGTACACGCAGGTGGACGCCCAGATCGAGGTCGCGGACCATCCGTCGAATCACTTCGGCCTGCTGTGCGTCCTTCTGGCCGAAGAACGCAACGTCCGGGCACACGATGTTGAAGAGCTTGAGGCAGATGGTCGCGACACCGCGAAAGTGATCGGGTCGCGCGGCACTTTCTCCGCCGGTGTCCTCCACCTGGACCCAGGTCGCGAACCCCTTCGGATACACGGCCTCGGCGCTCGGCATGAAGAGCACGTCGACGCCCGCCTCTTCCGCGAGCCGTGCATCGCGCTCCTCGTCGCGCGGGTAGCGCGTCAGATCGTCGTTTGGGCCGAACTGCGTGGGATTCACGAAGAGCGACACGACGACGACGTCGCATTCGGCGCGCGCAGCCCGCATCAGCGATAGATGCCCTTCGTGGAATGAGCCCATCGTCGGAACGAGCCCGATGCGTCCGAGACCCAGCGCGAGGCGCAAAGCGGGAATGGTTCGCGCGATTCTCACTTCGCCGTAGCCTCGGCGAGGATGTCGTACAGCGGTTCGAGCTCGGGCCGTGCGGCGCGTATCGCCCGGCGGTGTGCCTCGACCGTTTCCCAGTCGCCTCGCTCGATCGGGCCGGTCAGCTCGAAACCGTTGTCGATCGTGCGGCGCATCAAGGGAACGAGGGCCTCGGGCGGCGCACCAGCTGCACGAAACAGTTCGGACGCGACCTCATGCAGGGTCACGACGTAGTTCGACGCGATCGCTGCCCCGGCGTGGTAGAGCGGGCGCGCATCGTCGGCAAGCTCGAAGGGCTGCAGCCCGAGTAGCTCGGCGAGCGAGAGACCGGCGGCCCGCGCCTCGTCCGACTCGGACGTGACCGCTGCCCAGGCGCCGTCGAGCTGCTCTGACCCTCGTGCGCGAGTGAACGTCTGCAACGGGTGCAGGGAGAAACGGCGCCGATGCGGGTCCAGGGCCGACAGAGGCGTGGCGCCCGAGACGTGCGCGAGCCACGGGCCGGGCTCGATCGTCCGGGCGACCTCGCGAATCGCGCTGTCAGGCACGCACAGGAGGACGAGCTCGCCATCGTCGTCCACAGCGATGCCCCGCTCGTGGAGGCGAGCCGTGACGGCCGAGCCCACACGGCCGGAACCGATGACGTTGATGCTTCTGAACACTCGTAGCTCCAGTTCCGTAGCGGATACCGGGCACTTGAAGCGTACACGGACACTGGTACTCTGGCGTGCTTCGTGGGTCGTCGTTTGCTTCTGGGGCTTGTCCTCGCCGTCGCGCTGGTCGCGCCCGGCACCGCGCATGCGGCCATCCCGCTGACGCCCTGTCCGGACACGACGAACGGGCTGCAGTGTGGAACGGTCGACGTACCGCTCGATCGCACCGGTGTCGTCCCGGGGACGATCTCGCTGCACGTCGAGGTGCTGCCCGCAGCGGGCCTGCCTCGTGGGACGATGTTCCTCGTCGCCGGAGGCCCCGGGCAGGGATCGGCTCACGTGTACGGTCTCGGCTCGGCCGACACCGCCGAGTTCATGCGGGCGATGTTGCCGGGGTACACGCTCGTTGCCTTCGACAACCGCGGCACCGGTGACTCGGGAGTGATCCGCTGTCCCGAGCTCCAGAACACCTCGATCGCAACCGCCGAGCAGGGCGCCGCGCTCGCGCGCGACTGTGCAGCGATCATCGGTCCGCAGCGCCAGTTCTACGCGACGCGAGACCACGCCGAGGACACGGATGCCGTTCGCGCTGCGCTGGGTATCCCCAAGATCGGCCTCATGGGCGTGTCGTACGGAACGAAGCTCGCGCTGGCCTACGCGCTTGCGCATCCCGGGAACGTAGAACGACTGCTGCTCGACTCGATGGTCCCGCCGCAGTTCCCGGATCCGTACGACCGCAACGTGCTGCGCGAAATGCCAACGACGCTCGCCTCACTGTGCGACGGCGGCCTCTGCCGCGCGGCGACACCGAACTTCTCCGCTGACGTGGTCGCACTCGCGAACAGGATCGAGGCGAAACCGATCTCCGGAAAGATCATCTCGCCGAACGGCGCGCTGAAGTCGGTGCGCATGAACGGCGAAGAGCTGATCTCGATGATGATCGACACGGATCTCAGTCCAGGCCTGGCTGCAGAAGCTCCCGCCGCCGTGCATGCGGCACTCAGGGGCAACGTGCGACCGCTGTTGCGGATCTACGACCTCAATCTGCGCACAGGTGAGCTTGCCTCGGAGGATCTGAGCTTCGGTCTCAACGCGGCGACCAACTGCGCCGACGGGCGCTTCCCGTGGTCGCCCGGCACGGCACCGTCTGCGCGACAGGCCGCGATCGACACGGTGGTCAACGGGCTTCCTCCCGGCGCGTTCGGCCCGTTCGGGAAGTGGTCTGCTCGCATCGGAACGGCCTACTTCTGCGAGCAGTGGCCCTCACCATCCGGAAATACGCCACTCGGGCCTGGCCCGTATCCGAACGTCCCGGTTCTCGCTGTGAACGGCGGCTACGACCTGCGCACTCCGACGGCCAACGCGGTCTCGGTCATCACCCAGTTTCCACGGGGACGCCTGATCGTCGTTCCCGGAGTGGGTCATAGCGTGCTCACCGCGGACTTCTCGTACTGCTCGCAGCGCGCGACGCGTCAGTGGATCCTCGGCACACTGGAGGCCCCGATTCAGGCCGCGTGCCCGCGCGTGCCGCCGTTCGTCAAGATTCTCGGCGCATTTCCGGCCAAGCCCGGGAAGAAGCCCACTGCGAAGTCGACACTGGCGCTCGCATCGAAGGCGATGCGGGAAGCGGAGGCGACGTGGCTGCAGGTGCTGTTCTCCTCAGTCAGCATCACGCCCCGAGGCCTCTACGGCGGCAAGCTCGCGAACACGAAGAGTGGTGACGGCTTCGTCCTCACCAAATATGCGATCGCACCGGGAGTCTTTCTCAGTGGGAAGGTCAGCTTCGTCGACATCGGGCCGCCGTCGATCTACAAAGGCACCGTCAAGGTCTCAGGCCCGGCGGCTGCAGCCGGGACGCTCACCTTCGCCAAGAACTCGGTCGCCGGCAAGCTCGGCGGCCACCCAGTAAAAGGGACGTACTAGGCGATTTGCGACCCGTCCGGCCGCGCCTTTAAACTGCCGGGGCGATGCCGATGTACGAGTACGTTTGCATGAAGTGCCAGGAGCACTTCGAGGAGCTCGTCCGGGGGGATCAGGAGGTCGCGTGCCCGCAGTGCGGCGCGACCAACGTCGCCCGGCAGCTCTCGACGTTCTCGATGGTCGGCACCGCCGGGCAGACCGGCGCGTTCAGCAGTGGCGGCGGCTGTTGCGGCGGAAGCTGTGGCTGCGGTCACTGAGCTTTCCCGCGCAGACGAGCTGCGCGCCTTCGGCGAAGTCGTCGCAGGCTGCACGAAGTGTGCGCTCGCGGGCGGACGCACGCAGGTCGTGTTCGGCTCGGGCAATCCGGACTCCGACCTGATGTTCGTCGGTGAGGCTCCGGGCTTTCACGAGGACAAGCAGGGTGTCCCGTTCGTGGGTGCGGCAGGCAAGCTGCTCGACCAGCTGCTCGCCGACATCGGGCTCACTCGTGGAGACGTCTACGTCGCCAACGTTCTCATGTGTCGCCCGCCCGGCAACCGTAATCCGCTGCCCGACGAGATCGAAGCCTGCGAAGGTCATCTCTGGCGGCAGATCGAGCTGATCCAGCCGCGCGTCGTCGCAACGCTCGGCAACTTCGCGACGAAGCTCCTGTCCGGCAAGCCCACCGGCATCACGCGCGTGCACGGCCAGGAGCAGGAGGTGACGCTCGGTGGGCGGCGCGTGCTCCTGTACCCGATCTTCCATCCCGCGGCGGCGCTCTACACGCCGCGCATGCTCGAAGTGCTGAAGTCCGACTTCGCGTGTCTGCCCGAGCTGATGGGACGCGAGGTCGCACCGCCGAAGCCCGTGTTCGTTTCCCGGGTCGCCGCCGAGCCGGCGGTTCAGCTCGGCCTCTTCTGATCGAGACCCACTCGCCCGAAGAGACCGAGCAGCTCGCTGCCGGGCTGGCCGCCGACCTGCGTCCGGGCGACATCGTGACCATCAGCGGCGAGCTCGGCTCCGGTAAGACGACGTTCGTTCGTGGCGCCGCCCGCGCGCTCGGCGTCGACGGGGCCGTCACGAGCCCGACGTACACGATCGGTCACAGATACGAGGGCCGTGTCGACGTGTCTCACCTCGACCTCTTTCGCTTCAAAAACGTGTCGGCGGCCGAGTGGGGAGATCTGGAGCCGTACTTCGACGATGCGGTCGTCTTCGTCGAATGGCCCGAGGCGGGGGAGGGCGTCTTGCCGCCTGCGCGCGTAGAGGTGCGGCTCGAGCACGGCGGAGAAGGGCGCCGGCTTGTCACGATTGCCGGTGATGTTGATCCTGGCCTTCGACACGGCGACTGACATCGCGACGAGCGCGCTCGTCTCCGATGGCGAGGTGCTCGGCGAGCGTGCGTCGCGTGCATCCACGGTGCTCGAGGACGTCGACGCGTTGTTGCGGCAGGCGAGCGCGCAGACGCGTGAGATAGAGGCGCTGGCGGTTGGCACCGGCCCCGGCAGCTTCACCGGTGTTCGGATCGGCCTGTCGACCGCACGAGCTCTGGCGTTCGCCCTCGGCATCCCGGTGGCCGGCGTGTCGACGCTCGACGCGCTTGCTGCAGGCGCCCCCGGCGCCCTGCCGGTCGTCGATGCGCGGCGCGGCGAGGTCTTCGTGTTACGGGGCGAGCCGCGCGTGCTCGAACCAGGGAAGCTCGAGGTGGCGAGTGGGACGATCTGCGTCGGCAGCGGCGCCGTCCGCTACCGCACCCTGCTCGAGGCTGCCGGCGCCGTGATTCCGCCTGACGGAGACGAGCGTCACGTCCCTCGAGCCCGCTTCCACGCGCAGCTGGCAAGGGACTTCGGGCCCGCCGAGGCGGTCGAGCCGCTGTACCTGAGAGTCCCCGACGCTGATAGAAACAGGGGATGAGCGCGACTGCGAACAAGGTGGACTTCCGGCGCCTCGAATTGCGGGATCTCAATGCGATCGAGACGATCGAGCGCGACTCGTATCCGACACCGTGGTCGCGGTCGATGTTCGCGGGCGAGCTAGCGAAACCATCGTCGATCTCGCTCGGTGCGTTCGAGCCCGACACGCGTGACCTGCTCGGCTACCTGATCATCTCGCGCTACGTCGACGCGTGGCACGTGATGAATCTCGCGGTCGCACCGGAACACCGCCGCAAGCGGGTCGCGACGGGCTTGCTCGAACGTCTCTTCGAGCTCACCGGTGGCGAAGGACGGCGCGGTTACACCCTCGAGGTGCGAGTTTCGAACGACGTTGCGATTCGTCTCTACGAGCAGGCCGGGTTCAAGGCGCGCGGAGTTCGTCGCGGCTACTACACGGACAATCGCGAGGACGCGCTCATCATGTGGCGCGACTTCGAGCAGCGACCCACTTGATCCTCGGTCTCGAGACCTCCTGCGACGAGACCGCTGCAGCGGTGATCACCGAGGACGGACAGATCCTCGCAAACGTCATCTCGTCGCAAGCCGATCTACACGCTCGCTACGGGGGAGTCGTGCCCGAGGTTGCGTCGAGGCGTCACCTGGAGCTCGTCACGCCCGTGTTGCAAGAAGCGCTGCGCGATGCCGGGGCCGAGCTCGACGACGTCGAACTGGTCGCGGTGACCGCAGGCCCCGGCTTGATCGGTGCTCTGCTCGTCGGCGTCGCGGCGGCGAAAGCGATCGCGTGGGCGCGGCGACTGCCACTTGCAGCGGTCGATCATCTCCAGGGACACATCGCGTCGCTTTATCTGCAGCCCGAACCGGTCCCGCCGCCGTTTCTCTGCCTGCTGGCGAGTGGCGGTCACACCATGCTGCTCGACGTGCAGGATCGCGCGACCAAGGCTCAAGTGCTCGGCACGACACTCGACGATGCAGCCGGAGAGGCCTTCGACAAAGGAGCGCGCCTGCTCGGGCTCGGCTACCCGGGCGGGGCCGAGATCGACCGCCTCGCGCGTGAGGGAGATCCCGCCGCGTACGATCTTCCCGTCGCGCGTGTGCCCGGGCTCGACTTTTCCTTTTCCGGGCTCAAGACCGCACTGCTGTACGCCGTCAAGGAGCTCTCTGCTGACGAGCTCGAACGAAGGCGCGCCGATCTCGCCGCGAGCTACCAGTCTGCAATCGTGCGTGCTCTCGTCGAAAAGGCCCGACAGGCTGCGGACGAGCTCGGCACGTCGAGGATCGCCGTAGTCGGTGGGGTGGCGGCGAACTCGGAGCTGCGAGCTGCGCTTCCGCCGTCCACAGCCCTTGCGCCTCTCCCGCTGTGCACGGACAACGCGGCGATGATCGCCTCGGCCGCGCGCTTCTCGGATCCCATCCAGTATCCCCGGTATCTTGGGCTCGATGCCTACGCGTCCACCGCGTGAGCCGAGAAGCGCGCTCGTGCTTGCGGCTCTGGCGGTCGTCGCGACGGCCGTCCTCATCGCGGCCGGAGGTCACAACAGCGGCCTAACCCCCGCAGGGGAGCCGAGCTGGCAAGGTCTCGCCGGGGCCCACCGGCCGCGCGTGGCGGTCGGCCAGCGCGTGATCGTCCTGCTCAGGGCACCCGCGCTCGGAGACCGGGTCGGCACTGCCGGTGGCCTGGCAACGAGCGAGCAGGAGCGGCAGTGGACGCAGAATGCCCTGTCGTCGCAGAAGCTCCTTGTCGCGCGGCTGCGCGTCCAGGGCGTCGTCGCCCAGCCCGAGTTCAGTTACACGCGTACGATCAACGGCTTCTCGGCCGCGTTCGACGCGCGCGGCATCGCACTGCTCGAGCGGGCGCCGGACGTGGCCGGCGTCTATCCCGTGCGCGCGGCATATCCGGCGTCGCTGAGCTCCCGGCTCCTGACGACTTCCGGCTTCGGCGAGCGGCCGAACATCGGTTTGTCGGACAAGGATGGGCGCGGTGTCACGATCGCCCTCCTCGACACGGGCGTCGATCGCGCACAACCGTTCCTGCGCGGGCGAGTCACCAGTGGGGTCGACATCGTCGGTGGCGACGCCGAAGCGCTCGCCGCTCCGCAGCCTGACGAGCCCGTCCGGCTCGAGCGGCACGGCACCGAAATGGCAGGCCTCCTCGTCGGCTCCGGCGGCCCCGGTGCGCTCGCCGGCGTCGCTCCGGGCGCGACCGTCCTCCCGGTCCGCGTGGCGGGCTGGCAGCGAGACGCCTCGGCCGGCTGGGCTGTCTACGGACGAACCGACCAGGTTCTGGCCGGGCTCGAGCGTGCCGTCGATCCGAATGGTGACGGCGACGCGCATGACGCCGCTCGTGTCGCGCTCGTCGGGGTCGCGGAGCCGTTCGCCGGTTTTGCAGACGGGCCTTTCGCCCGCGCTGCCGATGGCGCGACGCGGCTCGACACGCTCGTCGTGGCTCCCGCCGGAAACGACGGGCTTGCGGGGCCTGGTTACGGCAGCGTCGCCGGCCCGGGAGGCGCACCAGCGGTACTGACCGTCGGTGCCGTGGATCTACGACCGCGCTTCGGCCAGGTGCGCGTGGTTCTCCGCGCCGGCCTGCGAGTGGAGCTGGACGGCATGAGTCCGCTCGTCGGCGCAGTGACGCCGTCGGAACCTCTCGATGTCGGCATCGGCGCACCCCGTGCAAGGACGACGGAGCCGGTCGGCTACCGCGGCCCGGTTCCCCTACTCGACTTCTTCGACAAACGGGGCGCAAGCCTCGTCGCAGGACGTGCCACCCTGCTACCCGCCGGGGTCGATCCCAGCGGGTCGCTCGCGAACGCCGCTCAGGCCGGCGCCGTTGCGGTCCTGTTCTACGGAGCGAACCTCCCGGCCGGCGCAATCGGCCTTGACGAGAACGCGCCGATCCCGGCGGTCTCCGTTCCGGAGGACGTCGCACAGACGCTGCTCGCGCGGATCCGCAGCGGCATTCCGGCGACGGTCTCACTCGGCGCAGCCCGAACCTCGTCGAACGCTGGAGAAGGCCGTGTCACAGCCTTCTCGTCGACCGGGCTCGCCTTCGACGGGCGGGTGAAGCCGGAGCTCGTGGCGCCCGGTGTCGCCTTGCAGACCGCCGAGCCGGGAGCGAACGCCGACGGTTCCGCGCGCTACGGCACGGTCAACGGGACAAGTGCCGCAGCCGCCCTCGTCGCCGGAGCCGCCGCGCTCCTCGCCCAGGCCCGGCCCTACCTGGATGCCGACGCGCTCAAAAGCCTTCTTGTCGGCGCGGCCCGGCCCCTCCTTCCGGACGATGGCATCACGGCGCAAGGCGGCGGGCTCATCGACCTCGGCGGCGCAGCGGCGACCGAGGTCGGCGCGAGCCCCGCGTCGCTCGCGCTCGGTCGCGCGGACAGCCGTCGCTGGCATACCGAGCAGGTGGTCGTCCTGCGGAACCTGTCCTACCGCCGGCTGATCCTGTCACTCGACGTGGCAGTCGCCCACGAAGGAGCCGCGGCGGTCGAGTTCGATCTGAGGCCAAAGCGTTTCTCGCTCGGGTCGGGACGCTCCATCCGCGTGCACGTGCGCGCACGCGTGACGAGCGGGCTGGAGGGGACTGCCGCTGCCGAAGGCGTCCTGGTCGCGACTCCCGCCGCTGGACGCATGATCCGTGTGCCCTGGACGATCGTCTTCGGCCGGCGCCGCCCGGCAGGGCTCACCACGGTGCGCCTCTCTCAACGTGTGTTCACGCCCTCGGACGCCGCGCCTGCTCTGCTGAGCTTCGTGGCCGGGTCCGTGCGCCGCTCCGCGGCTGCGCCGGACGTGCTTCCTCTGTCCCGTCTGGATCTCGAGCTCTGGAGCCCGGCCGGTGGCCGCATCGGATTGCTCGCCCGCCTGCGTGACGTGCTCCCGGGTCGCTATTCGTTCGGTGTGACCGGGCGGGACCCCACCGGAGCCGTGCTTCCGAGCGCCGGCTATCAGCTCAGGCTCGTCGCCTTCGGCACCGATGCAGGGCCGCCGACAGTGAGGACAATCGGTTTCACGATCAAGTAGGCTCCGCCCGCCCAGCCCGAAATGTTCCCATTTGCGCGGAAAAAGGAGCTGACTTGACCACGGTCGATGCGCCCGTCTCGCATCTGCGCGAGAACCCCTACGAGATCGCGAAGTCGCAGCTGCGCAAGGTGGCGCAGACGTTCGCGATCGATCCAAATCTCGTGAACGTTCTCCAGATGTGCAAGAAGGCGGTGTCCGTCTCGATCCCGGTCGCAATGGACGACGGCACGACACAGGTGTTCGAGGGGTATCGCGTGACGCACAACATCGCGCGCGGGCCCTCGAAGGGCGGGATCCGCTACCACCCGGACGTCACGCTGGACGAGGTCAAGGCGCTGGCGATGTGGATGACCTGGAAGTGCGCGCTGGCGGGAATCCCCTTCGGCGGCGCAAAGGGAGGCGTGATCTGCAACCCGAAGACTATGTCCGAGGGTGAGCTGCAGCGGATGACGCGACGCTTCACCTCGGAGATCATCAACGAGATCGGTCCCGAGAAGGACATTCCGGCACCGGACGTCGGCACGGACGGACGCGTGATGGCCTGGATCTTCGACACCTACTCGATGAACATGGGCCACTCGGTGCTCGGCGTCGTGACCGGGAAGCCGCTGACGATCGGCGGCTCGCTCGGACGCGAGGAGGCAACCGCACGAGGCGCTCTGTACTGCGTGCGCGAGGCGGTGCGAAAGAAGCAGATGTCGTTGCAAGGAACGACAGTCGCGGTCCAGGGATTCGGCAACGTCGGCTCGTTCCTCGCGAAGTTCCTCGCCGAGGACGGTGCGACCGTGATCGCCGTCTCCGACTCGACCTCCGGTCTCCACAATCCGAATGGGATCGACGTCCAGGCCGCGATCGCACACAAGCGCGAGACGGGCTCGCTCGCGGGCTTCAGGGGCGCGGATTCGATCTCGAACGAGGACCTGTTGCTGCTCGAGTGCGACGTGCTCGCACCGTGCGCCCTCGAACAGGTGATCACGGCGGAGAACGCCGACAAGGTGAAGGCGAAGATCATCGTCGAAGGTGCGAACGGCCCCGTTACCCCTGCTGCTGACGAGATTCTCGAAGAGCAGGGCGTGCTCGTCCTGCCGGACATCCTGGCAAACGCCGGCGGCGTCGTCGTGTCCTACTTCGAGTGGGTTCAGGGTCTCCAGGAGTACTTCTGGAAGGAGGCCGAGGTGAACGCAAAGCTGAACGACATCGTGACGCGGGCGTTCAACGAGACCTGGGCCACGATGGAGGGTCGGGACATCTCGATGCGGATGGCCGCCTACGGCCTCGCCGTTCAGCGCGTCGCCGAGGCGACAGTTACGCGCGGGATATATCCCTAATACCGTGGGGGAACCCCATGGTTCCCCCACGAGCCCCTCCTTCGGCAAGGCGGATGGATGTTGCGCTCCGGCGTGAGCGCGGTCACGCCTCGGCGCGCCATCGTCACTCGCCCGAGAAGGTGAGAATCGCTTGAAAGTGACCGTCTACCACGCGCAGGGATGCCACCTCTGCGAACGCGCTCTCGCAGTGATCGAGGAGGTCCGAACGCAAGTCCCCTTCGAGCTCGAGACCGTGGACATCGGCGGCGATCCCGAGCTCGAGGCCGCCTACCGGGAGTCGCTCCCGGTGGTCGAGATCGACGGGGCGCGCGCTTTCGTCTACTACGTCGACCCCGCTGCCCTGCGCCGCAAAGTGGGCGCACAAAGTTGACCTACGCGCCGCCTCGGCGCCTCGTGATACAACGGGTTCAGGTTGTCACAAACTCTCGACACCAAGGGCTCCGTGGGCGCGTCCGACCGGCTCACCGTGGGAGTCGCGGCGCGCCTGTCCCGTTACCTCCAGGTGCTGACGCAGGCCAAGAAGATGGGCAAGGAGCGCATCTCCTCCCAGGAGATCTCCGACTACACCAACATCAATGCGACCCAGATCCGGCGTGACCTTTCCGCCTTCGGCAAGTTCGGCAAGCGCGGGGTGGGCTACAACATCGACTCGCTCCTCGGCGAGATCCGCAAGATCCTCCGCACACAGGGTCAGCACAACATCGCGCTGATCGGAGCCGGCCGGCTCGGTCAGGCAATTGCGAGCTCGCCCATTTTTGCAGAGCACGGGATCAACATCGCCGCCGTCTTCGACACGGATCCGGACAAGGTCGGGCGCGGTGTCGGGAACGTCCCCGTGAGCGACTACGCGCGCCTGACCGACACGATTCGCGAGAAGAACATCATCGTCGGCGTCGTGGCGGTGCCCGCGGACAATGCACAGAAGGTCGCGAACGACCTCGTCGAGTCCGGGGTTCGGATCATCTTCAACTACTCCGAGGCCTTGCTCGACGTCCCGCAGGATGTGGCGGTTCATACGTCGAATCCCGCCGTCGAGCTCCTCTACGCGCTCTACTTCTACTTGACGTAGCGGCAACGTCGGGAGCCCGATGCGGATCCTGCTCTGGCACGGCTACCTGCTCGGCGGTACCGGATCGAACGTCTACACCCGCGCGCTCGCGCGAGAGTGGAGTCGCGCGGGCCACGACGTGACGGTCATCTGCCAGGAGCCGCACCCCGACCGCTACGACCTCGGTGGGGCGAAGATCTTCCGCCCGAACGTGGGACCGCTGCTGCCCGTGTTCGTGCTCGATCGCTACGAGGGCATCGAGGCAAAGCTGCTGCAGGACTTCACCCGCGCCGAGCGCGACCGCTACGTCGCGCTGAACGCGACGGCGCTGTGCTCGCAGATGCCGGCCGACCTCGTCTTCGCGAACCACGTCCTGCTCGGCGCTCCGGTCGGGGTCGCGTGCGGCCTGCCCTTCGTCGTCAAGGCGCACGGCTCGGAGCTCGAGTATGCGATCCGCGGCAACGACGATCTGACTGCCTGGACGAGGGAGACACTGCCCTCTGCGCAAGCCGTCTACGTCGGGTCGAAGCACATCCGGGACGTGCTCGAAGAAGTAGTGGGCCACATCGACCGCGTCCACGAAGTGCCGCCCGGCGTTGACGTCGACGAGTTTCACCCCGCGCCGCGTGACGGGTCGCTGCAGGCGCTGCTCTCTGCGACCCGCGCTGATCCTCCGAATCCGGGGAATGCGAACGAGCGCCAGCCCGACGACCGGAACGCGCAGAGATTGGCCGAGTTCTTCGCGAGCGACGAGCCGACGGTCGTCTACTTCGGCAAGCTCATCCACAATAAGGGCGTTCACGTCTTGCTGGAAGCACTCCGTGAGGTCGATGCCCGTGCAGTCATCGTCGGCTTCGGCGACTACCGCGAGGAGCTGGAGCGGCTGGCGCCGCCGAGGACGCTCTTCACCGGTCCCCTCGAGCACCGCCACCTGGTGCACCTGCTGCCGCTGGCCGACGTGACCGTTGTGCCGTCGGTCTTCCCCGAGGCGTTCGGAATGGTCGCCGCGGAAGCAGCGGCGGCCGGATCGCCACCCCTCGTTGCCCGTCATTCGGGGCTCGCCGAGGTCGCGGAGGGCCTGGCGGCCGGTTATCCAGCCGAGCTGCGGCACCTGGCGAGCTTCTCGACCGGCGACTCGGGCGACCTCGCTGCGAAGCTCGGCGAGTTGCTCGCTCTACCGGTGGAGACTCGAGCCGACCTCGGCGCCGCGGCGCGCCGGGTTGCAGTGGAGCGCTGGAGCTGGTCGAGCGTGGGCGAGCGCCTGCTATCGCTTCATTTACCCTAGTGACGTGGGGGACTCGCAAAAACTGAGCCCGGACGAGCAGGTCAACTCGGCCCGCGAGGCGTTCGAAGAGGGACACGACTTCACGATCGCCGTCGAGGAGGAGTTCGCACTGCTAGATCCGGACACGCTGGAGCTCACGAATCGATTCGAGGAGCTGAAGTCGGGCGCTGCGGGCACGGATCTGGACGAGCACGTCGTCGGCGAGCTGATCGCGTCCGAGATCGAGGTGAAGACCGGCAAGTGCGCGAGCTTCGTGGAAGCGGCCGAGTTGATCGCGCAGCGCCGTGTGCAACTGGGCGAGCTGGCCGATCGCTTCGGAGTCGGCCTTAGCAGCACGGGCACACATCCCTGGAGCCGCTGGCAGGACCAGCGCATCATCGACACGCCTCACTACCGGCGCAACAGCGAGATCCTCCAGTACGTCGTCTGGCGGAACAACAGCTTCGGCATCCACGCACACATCGGCATCAGAGGGGCGGACCGCGCGATCGCCGTGTGCAACGCGTTTCGCAACGTACTGCCCGAGTTGCTCGCGCTCTCCTCGAGCTCGCCGTTCGTCGAGGACTGTGTCACCGGGCTGCACTCGGCGCGTACCGAGATCTTCACGAGGACGTTTCCGCGCTGCGGCGTCCCGGACGCCTACGACGGCTGGGCCGCGTACGAGGAGTATGTGGGCTTTCTCTATGCGACCGGGTCGATCGACGAGCACACGCAGATCTGGTGGAGCGTCCGTCCACATCTTGCGTACCCGACCGTCGAGGTGCGCATCTGTGACGCACAGCCGGACGTCGCCGAGGCCCAGTCGCTGACAGCGTTGATCTACGCCCTGGGCGTCCGTTTCGCGCGGGCGCTCGACGAGGGCGAGTCTCTACCCGACCTTCCCCACAGGCTGATCGAGGAGAACCTCTGGCGCGCGATCCGTTACGGGCTCAGCGGCGGGCTGATCGACTTCGAGCGGGGCGAGGTCGTACCGGCGCGCGCTCGGATCGAGGCTTTGATCGAGTGGGTGGCCCCCGTCGCAGGCGAGATCGGAGCGGCGCCATTCCTCAGCGTCCCCGCAACGAATGCAGCCGAACGCCAGTACGAACGCCTCGCGGAGGTGGGCTCGCATCGAGACGTCTTCGCCGAGCTCGTGCGGCGGCCGCGAGAACGCGTCGGGGGCTGAGGCCGTGCGGGGCATCGGCGGAGCTCCGGGGACAGCGTGAGCAGCCCGTCCGACGAGCAGCTCGTGCAGCAGCTCGAAGAAGAGCTGAAGAAGCTGAAGGTCTCGGACCTGCTAGTCCAGACGCTCTACACCGTGTCCTCGCTCGGTTACCGCCGGCTCTCCGCGGACGAGCGCGACCTCGACCAGGCGCGGCTGGCGATCGAGTCGCTCCGCGCGCTCCTGCCGGTGCTGGAAGGCTCGGCGGCCGAGGAGCTGATCCGGGACTTCAGGGAGGTGACCGCGAACCTCCAGCTGGCCTACGCGGACGCTACGAAGAGCGAGGCCTGAGCGGAAGAACGACCGGCGGCCGGCCGTCTTGTGGGGCGAGATGACAATCGATATCGCAGGCGTCGTCCGCTGTGGCTGCGGCTACGTCATCTGGGGAGAAGAAGAGGACGACCTGCCGCTCGACGCCGATCTCCATGTGCGGAGCGCCCATCCCGACCTCGTGGCACCCTTTCTCCTCTCGAGCTGGCGCGCCCGGCAGAGGAGGACGAAGCAGCGGCCTGAGCCATCGAGCGGCGCTCGGAGGGCCGCCATGTGATAGAAAAGCCGCCGCGCCGAGACCTCTCGGCGCCGACTTTGTGAGGGGGTAGGGACGCTGATCGTCGGGAGCTTCTTCAACGACCATCCGGTGCTGTTCGCGCTCGTCTGCGCGGCGGTGGCCATCGCCTACGGAATCGGCCTGACCTTCTGGGTGCTGAGCCGCCCGGACGGCAACGAGCGCATGCGGGAGATCGCCCGCGCCGTCCAGGAAGGCGCGGCCGCGTACCTGCGCCGTCAATACATCACGATCGGAGCCGTCTCGATCGTCCCGTTCCTCTTGCTCGGCTTCTACAACAAGCTCGGGTGGGGGACGGCCATCGGTTTCCTCGTCGGCGCGGTTCTCTCCGCCGGAGCGGGCTTCATCGGGATGAACGTTGCCGTCCGCGCAAACGTGCGCACGGCGGAGGCTGCCCGGCACGGGCTCAAGCCGGCGCTCGACGTCGCTTTCCGCGCCGGCTCGGTGACCGGCCTGATGGTCGTCGGTCTCGGCCTGCTCGGCGTCGCCGGCTATTACTGGGCTCTCACCGGCTGGCTCGGCAACTCGCAAGACTCGGCGATCGACGACCTGATCGGACTGGCATTCGGTGGTTCGCTGATCTCGGTCTTCGCGCGGCTCGGCGGCGGCATCTACACGAAGGCAGCCGACGTGGGCGCCGACCTCGTCGGAAAGATCGAAGCGGGCATCCCCGAGGACGATCCCCGGAACCCGGCGGTAATCGCTGACAACGTCGGCGACAACGTCGGCGACTGTGCCGGGATGGCGGCCGACCTCTTCGAGACCTACGCCGTGACCGCGGTCGCGGTGATGCTGCTCGGCACGCAGTTCCCGTCCAGCCGGCTCGCGCTCTATCCGCTCGCACTTGGCGGCATGTCCATTCTCGCCTCCGTGATCGGCTCGCTTTTCGCGCGCGTCGGCAAGACAGGGAACATCATGAACGCGCTCTACAAGGCCGTCCTCGTCGCGACCGTGCTCTCTGCGATCGGGTTCATCCCGGTGACGATGGCGTACGACAACGGCAAGTTCAGCTTCACGGATCTCTACGCGGCATCCCTCGTCGGCCTCGTCGTGACGTTCCTGCTCGTCGCGATCACCGAGTACTACACAGGCACCCGCTGGGGACCGGTGAAGTCGATCTCTTCAGCGTCACAGACGGGACACGCAACGAACATCATCTCGGGCCTCGCCGTCGGCATGCAGGCAACTGCGCTGCCGGTGATCGTGCTCGCCGCGGGAATCCTCGTCGCGCATCACTTCGCAGGGCTCTACGGCATCGGCGTCGCGGTCATGGCGCAGCTGTCGATGACCGGCTTGATCGTCGCGCTCGATGCGTACGGCCCGGTGACCGACAACGCAGGCGGCATCGCCGAGATGGCCGACCTGCCGGACTCCGTGCGAGCGATCACCGATCCGCTCGACGCAGTCGGCAACACGACCAAGGCGGTGACGAAGGGTTACGCGATCGGCTCGGCCGCGTTGGCCGCGCTCGTTCTCTTCGACTCGTACACGACCGGGCTCGCGGACCAGGGGCTGCCCTCGGTCTTCAGTCTCAGCGACGCCTGGGTGATCGCCGGGCTCTTCATCGGCGGCCTGATGCCGTTCCTCTTCGCTTCGCTCGCGATGCAGGCTGTGGGCCGGGTCGGGGGCGAGGTCGTCACCGAGGTGCGCAGGCAGTTCCGTGAGAACCCCGGGATCATGGAGGGCACCACCAGGCCGGAATACGGGCGCGCGATCGACATCGTCACGAGCTCGGCGATCAGGGCGATGCTGCTTCCGGCGCTGATCCCGATCGCCTTCCCGATCATCGTCGGAATCATCAACGCCCGCATGCTCGGCGGCCTGCTGATCGGCACCATCGTCACCGGGCTCTTCCTCGCGATCTCGATGACCTCGGGCGGAGGCGCCTGGGACAACGCGAAAAAGCTGATCGAGGACGGAGCCTTCGGCGGCAAGGGCTCGGAAGCCCACGCTGCCTCGGTGACGGGCGACACGGTGGGCGATCCCTACAAGGACACCGCCGGCCCCGCGATCAACCCGATGATCAAGATCACGAACATCGTCGCGATCCTGATCATCCCACTGATCGTCTCGATTCACGGCTAGCGCGCTAAAGCTCTACGCTCCGGCGCCATGAGCACGACGCCGCCGGGCACTGTCGCGCCGCGACGCAGGGGCAGACGCAGGCAGCAGACGCTCGAGCGCGTGCTCGGGACGCCTGCGCTCTTCGCCACCGCGTACGGCAACGTCGGCTCCTCGATCTACTACGCCCTCGGGCTAGTCGCAGGGATCGCCCTCGGTCTCACACCGCTCGTCTTCGTCATCAGCGGCCTGATCTTCGCCGCCACCGCCGCGAGCTACGCCGAGGGGACGGTGCGCTATCCGGAAGCGGGAGGCTC
>JACDEU010000101.1 GCA_013816245.1 Actinomycetota bacterium
CCGGTCGAAGTCGCGCAGCGCTTCGCCGAGCGGCGCGACGCGTAACGTCCCTTCACCGTAGGGAAGATGCTTCGTCTCGTTCCGGTTCGCGTATGCGATATCGGAGAAGTGGATGTGGAACGGGGCGCCGGCCTCGAGCACTGCGTCTGCGCCGGCGAGGATCTCCGCGAACGCTGACGTCTCGGTGAACCCGCCGTCTGTCACTGCGTGCAGATGCGCGAAGTCGAGCACGGGTCTCACCCAGCCGCAGCGTGCGGAGATCGCGAAGACGTCCTCCGCGGTGCCGAGCTCGCGCACGCGGCCCATGATCTCGACGCCGAACGCCACTGCCCGATCTTTCTTCTCCAGCCGCTCTCGGAGTTCGCCGAGCTGTTCGACGACCGAATCGATCGCAGCCTCGCGCTCACGTCCGAGGAGGAAGCCCGGGTGGAAGACGACGGGCTCGGCACCCGCGGTCTTCGCGATTCCGGCGGAGTGGTCGAGCATTCCCACTGCCATGTTGAGCTTCTTTCCGCGCTCCGCGTGCCCCATGAAGCCGGCGATCGGAGCATGGACGGAGAGGACGATCCCGGCGTCGCGGGCAAGCTCGCCGAAGCGCTCGGCCCACGGATAGTCCATCCAGAACATCAAGGATTCAGATAGCCCTACTGGGGATGGCCCTTTTGAGGGTGCTCCGAAGTCGATTTCACACGCCGTGTAGCCCCGTTCTTGGAGCAGTTCGACGGCCTTCTCCGGCGACTCCCGAGAGGGCACACGCGCTGGTCCAAAGCGCACCTGAGACACGTCACGAGGGTACAACGCACTGAGAGGCTCCCGTTCAGCGGACTTCGCCAGAACGACTCCCGGCCCGTTCGGAGTCCCGATTCGCCCCACGGCCTTCGGGAGCGAGGCCGGGAGCATCCCGACTAGCTTGGCTCGGATGGCTTTGCCGTCCAGCGAATCTCGCGCGACGTAAAGCCCTGCACAACGCCGGGCGGTAGCTCGACTTCGTGAAGCCCACCGGGGCCGTCGTACTTGACGAGCGTGCCCTTGAAGTGCTCAGGCCGCCCGTGCGTGCTGCCTCACGTCGCGTACTGCACGCCGCTGACGACCTTGCCGACGGCGTGCTCGATGTCGGCGGCCCTGAGACGGAATGAGTGAGCGTCAACAGGCGCGACGACTCGAGGAGCCCGAGGACTTCGCGCAGCTCCCTCTCCCGGCCGATCAGCGCTGTAGGCTGATGTCGTTGTAGCCGTAAACGGGTTGGCTCTTCGACGAAGAGCTGCCTACGCTCACGCTGTGCGCGACCTTCCCTTCGGCACCGTCACCCTGCTCTTTACCGACATCGAGGGCTCGACGCGCCTGCTGGACGAGCTGGGCGATCACTACCAGGAGCTGCTTGAGCGCCACCACCGCATCCTGCGCGAGGCGATCGCCGGCAACGCCGGCGTCGAGGTCGACACCGAGGGTGATGCCTTCTTCTGCTCCTTCAGTCGTGCGGAGGATGCCCTTGCTGCCGCCGCGCACGCCCAGCTGGGGCTGGGAGAGGAGTCCTGGCCGCAGGGCAAGCAGGTGCGGGTGCGGATGGGCCTGCATACCGGGACTCCGGCAGTCGCCGGCGAGAGCTACATCGGGATCGACGTGCATCTGGCCGCCCGCATCGCCGCGGTGGGACACGGCGGCCAGGTGCTGGTCTCTCGGGCCACGAAGGAGGAAGTCGCCGCTGGGTTCGATTTAGGTGATCTAGGCGAGCACCGGTTGAAGGACTTCGCCGAACCGGTCTGGCTCTTCCAACTCGGCGACGAGGCCTTCCCTCCACTGCGAACGCTCGGGGCGACGAATCTCCCCCGTCCAGCCTCGAGCTTCGTGGGCCGCGAGCACGAGCTCGAGGAGCTCGTCGCACTGCTGCGCTCCCGGGCTCGCCTGGTCACGCTGACCGGCCCTGGAGGATCGGGCAAGACGCGGCTCGCGCTCGAGGCCGCCTCCGAGCTCATTGGCGAGTACCCGAACGGGACCTATTGGGTCGGTCTGGCCCAGCTTCGTGATCCTGCGGTGATGCTGGAGACGATTGCCCAGTCGGTCGGTGCGAAGGAGGAGCTCGTCACACACTTCGCGGGCAAGCATGCGCTGCTTCTGCTCGACAACTTCGAGCAGGTGGTCGAGGCCGCGCGACCGCTCTCCGAGCTTCTGGCTGGCTGCGCGGGACTCGAGTGCCTGGTTACCAGCCGCGAGCTACTGCGCATCACCGGCGAGCGCGAATACGCCGTTCCCCCGCTGGCCGATCCGGAGGCGGTCGAGCTCTTCTATGAGCGCTCCGGCCTCGAGCCGGACGCCCCGGTCGCCGAGCTCTGCCGCCGGCTGGACAAATTGCCGCTCGCGATCGAGCTCGCGGCTGCCCGGACGAACGTCCTCTCGCCCGCGCAGATTCTCAAGCGCCTGGGCTCGCGCCTCGACCTGTTCAAAGGCGGCCGCGACGCAGAGGCGCGGCACGCGACGCCACGCGCCACGATCGCCTGGAGCTACGAGCTCCTGAGCGAGGAGGGCCGGCGCCTTCTTGCTCGACTCAGCGTCTTCTCGGGGGGGTGCACGCTGGAGGCGGCAGAGGAGGTCGCCGGCGCCGATCTCGACACGCTGCAGTCGCTCGTCGAGAAGAGCCTGCTCCGCTACTCGAACGAGCGCTATTGGATGCTGGAGACGATCCGTGAGTACGCGGTCGAGCGGCTTGCCGAGGAGGGCGCCGCGGCCGAGTTGGCACGGAGGCATGCCCTCTACTTCGCGTCGTTGGCGGAACGTGTCCAGGCGTCGCGGACGGATGGCACCGCCGATCCGTTTCCGGCGCTCGATCGCGACGTCGCGAACATCCGCGCCGCGGTCGCTTCGACGCGAGAGGCGGCCGATGAGGAACTGCTGCTGCGGTTTGCGGCCGCGCTCTGGCGTTACTGGTCCGTTCGCGGCTTCGTCGCCGAGGGCAAGGCTGTTCTGGAGGAGGCGATCGCCGCCGCGGAACGCCCGCCGGCCGGCGCGCTTCTCGGACTCTGCACGCTGCGCTTGATGGCCGGGGCGGACGCGGCCGGTCTGATGCCCGCTGCCGAGGCCGCGCTCGAGGCTGGTTTGGCGGCGGGCGACGACCTCAGCTGCGCGCAGGCGTGGAATTTCGTCGGAAACCTCCGCGGGAGCGTGCTGGGGCAACTCGGCGCCGCAGAGCGGGCGTTCGAGCAGGGTCTCGTGTACGCGGAGCGTGCCGGCGATCGAACGGAGATAGCCGAGAGCATCTGGGGCCTGACGTTGTCCGCCACCGTGGGGCCGCTGACCGTCGAGGCTGCGATCGAACGAGTGGACGAGCTGTTGCGCCTCGCCGCTAACGACCCGGAGCCGCGCGCCTGCGCCTTCTGCCTCTCCGCACGTGGAGCACTCGAGGCGATGGCCGGCCGCTTCGGCGTCGGCCGCGAGCTGCTTCGGGAAGGCACGCTTATCTTCGAACGGCTCGGCGACAACGTCTGGGCCGCGAATAACGCGCAGCTTTCGTTCGCTGTCGAGATGCTCGCGGGCGATCCCGAGGCAGCAGCACGCGCGCTCCGCGACAGCTTCGATCGGCTCGACGAAATGGGCGAACAAGGTTTTCTCTCCACGATCGCGGCGTTGCTCGCGCACGCGCTCTACGAGCTCGGAGCGGTCGACGAGGCCGACCGCTTCAGTCGTGCCAGCGGGGAGGCGGCGGCCGCCGACGACCTCATCTCGCAGATCCTCTGGCGAAGCTCACGTGCAAAGGTCCTTGCCAACCGCGGCGAGGTCGAGCGCGCGATTGGACTCGCTCGGGACGCCGTCGGTCTCGCCCACAGCACGGATTTCCCCAATACGCAGGGCGACACTCTGCTCGACCTGGCGGGGATTCTCGCTCTTGCCGGCCGCAGAGACGAGGCTCGCGAGGTCGCGGACGAAGCAACGCGACGTTTCGCGGCCAAAGGCAACATCGCCGCGGTCGAGCGAGCGGCCCGCGCCGGTGCAGCCACAGCCGCGCGCGTAGATCGATGCTGAGGCCCCGCTGGCCTACGCGACTAGGTCTGGTTCCCGGTCTTCCGTTCGTGGAGCGCAAGGATCAGGTCGATGTGGTGGTAACTCCGGGCTTCAGCGGTCGTGTGGTTGAGTGCTCCACCTCGAGCGTCGTGCCACCCGCACGCTTCCCCCACGATCCCGCGACCCGTGCCGTGGCACCCGGATGGCGTGGGATGAGCCCCCGCACGCGCCGTTTCGAGAACGCAGACGCAGCCATTGCCGCCATCCGACTGAGGGGTGCCGTTAACTCGGTTTCGCCTCGGGCGGGCGGGTTCTGATCCGTAGAGTCGTCCCCCCGTGACGCACCGAGCGCGCTGCTTCTGATATTCGCGCGCGCGCGTCCACCTAAAACATGGTGCTGTGGGTGACGGTAGAAACATGGTGCTGTGGGTGACGGTAGAAACATGGTGCTGTGGGTGACGGCGCGGGTTGGACCTCACGTGTCAGCGGTTGTCGCACTTTGGTGGAACAGCGACAGAACACGTGCGCTCACTCACGCGTCACAGAACGTGAGCACAACGTCCGCCCCAACTCGCACGCGAACCGCCTCGCAGAGCCGAAAACCCCTTACCCGCCCCGAAAACGCATCGACCGAATGTGATGCCTGTCTAACCCAGGCGGTTTCGGTCGCTCTTGTTGTCACGGATCCCGCGCCCTGATCGACGGTCGTGCTCCGGCGGTGAAGCGCGGGTCGCGGGAGCGACGGGGCTTCGACCCGCGAACGACACGACATCGAGATCCGCTGCTAGCGGGCTCGAGTGCCCCGACTTGACCGGCGCACACGAACGCCCGCCCTCTCCGCGCCCGTGTCGCCTCGTCGGGCCCTGAGCGCGGGAGATCGGCCTAGTGGGCCGTGGCAAATTGCGTTGGGCATGGCAAATTGCGTTCGGGCACCTGGCGAGAGGATCAGTTCGAGGCGCGCCGGCGAGCCGCTTGCT
>JACDEU010000017.1 GCA_013816245.1 Actinomycetota bacterium
CGCCGAGGTGCCAGACAGGGCCCTGCGTGGCGGCGGGATGCGTATCCGAGAGGACGTAGAGGATCTCGACCTCGCCGGTGATCCCCTCGTCGTCGCAGCGCTCGAAGCAACGCGCCGCCATGCCGGGTGAGACGCCGTAGCCGAACAGGCGGGCGCTCCGGAAGCGCAACGTTGCCGGGCCGGCGTAACGCGCGGGATTGACGGGGGCGAGGAGCAGTGCCCCGCGCTCGAGGTAGTCCGTGGAGTCGAGCCGGACCTCGGCGTAGATGTCGCTCCAGTCCGGCGGAACCTCGGAGAGGTGCCGCTCCCACTCCGCACGCAGGGTCTCCTTCTTGCTGAGCTCTTCGGGCGGGGCTTTCAGCACGGTTCGCAGCTCGAGCGTGCCGGCGATGCCCTCGTCGTCGAGGCGCTCGAGCAGGCGACGAAGCGCCTCGGGGCCGATGCCCGGCCCGCCCCGGTCGACTGCGAAGCGGAGGGTTCTGCCGTACAGCCCCGGGGTCGCGGGTGCGAGCAGCGCGGCGGTTCGCTCGGAACGCGACTCCTCGTCGACCGTGAGCTGGAACCGGAGCTCGGCCCATTCGTCGACGAGGCCTCGCTCGAGGTCGTTGAACTGTTCGAATAGTCGCAAGAGCCTGAGCATAAACTGAGCCTCATGGCGAAGGTGGAACAGAAAGGGACGCTTTCGAAGTCGGATCTCCGCGACTTCTTCCGCGAGATGCTTCTGATCAGGCGCTTCGAGGAGAAGGTCGAGGAGCGCTTCCGAGCCGGGGAACTCCCCGGTTTCCTGCATGTGGCGATCGGCCAGGAGGCCGTCGCCGTCGGGGTCTGCCGGGCCCTCGAGGAGAACGACATCATCGCCTCGACCCACCGGGCGCACGGGCATACCCTGGCAAAGGGGACGATGCCCAACGAACTGATGGCCGAGCTCTACGGGAAGCTCGAGGGCTGCTCACACGGATATGGGGGCTCGATGCACCTCTACGACATCGAGCGGGGCAACATGGGTGCCAACGCCGTGGTCGGTGGCGGTCTGCCCGCGATCGTGGGCGCCGCACTCGCGTTCAAATTCCGCAGCGAGCCGCGTGTCGGCGTCGCTTTCTTCGGTGACGGGGCGACGAACATCGGGACCTTTCACGAGTCGCTGAACCTCGCTCAGCTCTGGAACGTCCCCGCGGTCTTCGTTTGCGAGAACAACCACTGGGCGGAATCCACGCCTGGATGGCAGCACATGCCGATCGAGGACATCTCGCAGCGCGCGGTCGCCTTCGGCATGAAGTCGATCAAGGTGGACGGGCAGGACGTCGAGGCGGTCTACAAGGCATCGCGGCGAGCGCTCGAACACGCTCGGAGCGACAAAGGCCCGGTGTTCCTCGCAGTGGACACCTACCGGCTCGTCGGTCACTACATCGGCGATCCGCAGGTCTACCGCTCCAAGGAAGAGCTCGAGGAGACGCGTGCCACGCAGGATCCGATCGAGCATCTCCGCACGAAGCTCGAGCTCTCCGACGACGAGGTCGACGAGATCGACCGGGAAGTCCAGGAGATCGTCGACGCGTCGGTGGAGTTCGCGAAGAACGGCACCGACCCGAAGCCAGAGGACGCCCTAAAGAACATCTATGCGTAGCGAAGCTACACGTAGAGACCGGTGCCAGACTTCAGTCTGGCTCCGGCGTACCTTGGTAAATATTTATGCCTGATCCCCGCAAAAAATGCTCCGCATTTTTCGCGGGTGGGGTTAGTCCTTTTGCTTCGCTCGGGAGACTCGCAAGTGCCTGAACTTAGTTACAGAGAAGCGGTGCGCGATGCGCTGTCGCGCGCGATGCGTGAGGACGAGGACGTCTTCATCATGGGCGAGGACATCGCCGAGATGGGCGGCTCGATGGGCGTCACCCAGGGGATGGTCGACGAGTTCGGGCCGGAGCGTGTCCGCAACACGCCGATCTCGGAGATGGCGCTCGCCGGCACGGCGATCGGTGCCGCGATGCAGGGCATGCGCCCCGTCGCCGAGATCATGTACGAGGACTTCCTCACCCTCGCCACCGAGCAGATCGTCAACCAGGCCGCCAAGCATCGCTACATGTCCGGCGGGCAACTGACCGTGCCGGTCACGTTTCGCACGCAGGGCGGTGCCGGGTGGTCCCCGGGTGCGCAGCACGCGCAGCAGCTGGAGTCGTGGTTCGTCCACATCCCGGGACTGAAGGTCGTGTTCGCTTCGACTCCGACCGATGTTCGCGGGTTGCTGTGGTCATCCATCTACGACGACAACCCCGTCATCTTCTTCGAGCACCGAACGCTCTACGGGCTCAAGGAGGACGTGCCCGACGAGCTCGAGCCGATCCCGCTCGGGAAGGCGCGAACCCACCGGCAAGGCGAGGACGTGACGGTGATCGCGACCGGCAGGCTCGTGCACGAAGCGCTGGCGGCGGCCGAGGAGGCCGAGCAGGAAGGAGTCTCCGTCGAAGTCGTCGACCCGCGGACACTGCAGCCCCTCGACGAGGATGCGTTGATCTCGTCCGTGAAGAAGACGAACCGCTGCGTCGTCGCGCACGAGGCGGTCACGCGCGGAGGCTTCGGCGCCGAGGTCGCGGCTGTGATCCAATACAGCGCGTTCGACTGGCTCGACGCGCCGATCGAGCGCGTCGGAGCAAAGTTTTCGCCGTTGCCCTTCGCACCGGTGATGGAGGAGTTCGTCGTGCCACACCAGGCCGACGTCCTCGATGCGATCTACCGCACGGTGGGCAGGAATGCCAACTGAGATCAAGCTGCCGCGGCTCGGCCAGGGCATGGAGTCCGGGACGATTGTCAAGTGGCTGAAGTCCGAGGGCGACAAGGTCGAGAAGGGCGAGCCGCTGTACGAGCTCGACACGGACAAGGTCACGCAGGAAGTCGAAGCCGACGCGTCGGGCGTGCTTTTGAAGATCGCCATCTCGTCCGGCGAGGTCGAGGTGGGCAAGACGATCGCCGTCATCGGAGAGCAGGGCGAGGAGGTCGCAGCGGAGCCCGAGCAGAAGGACTCGGGTGACGGGGACAGCGCTCAGCCCGTCGACGAGGACGCGCAGGAGGAAGGCTCTCCCGCGCGCGCGCGCGAACATGACCGGGAGGAAGGCCGCCGCGCATCGTCTCGGATGAGCGAGCAGGTGACTGAGATACGCCAACCGTCGGGTGACAACGGCGGGCGCGTGAAGGCGTCGCCGCTCGCGCGCCGGATCGCGCGGGAGCGCGGGATCGACCTCAGCGCCGTGGCCGGCACCGGGCCGGAAGGACGCGTGGTCGCCGAGGACGTCGAACGCTCCGCCGCGTCCGCAGGACCCGGACAACTCACGGCGCCTGCGGCCGCCGAGGGCGTGGAGGTGCAGCAGCTCTCTTCGATGCGCAAGACGATCGCCCGCCGGCTAACCGAGGCCTGGCGGGCCCCGGTCTTCCAGCTCGGAATCACGGTCGACATGGGCCGTGCGCTCGCTCTGCGCGAGCGGCTCGTCGAGCTGAACGCCGACGGGAACGTCAAGCCGACGATCTCCGACCTGCTGACCAAGGTCTGTGCGGCCGCACTCATGCGACACCGCGCGGTCAACGCGCTTTACACCGGCGACGCGGTCGAGCTGCATCCGACGGCGAACATCGGCATTGCGGTTGCGGTTCCGAATGGTCTCGTCGTCCCGGTGATCCCCGGTTGCGAGCGCAAGTCGATCGCCGAGATCGCAGCAACGCGCGCCGCGGTTGTCGACCGTGCGCGAACCGGAAAGGTGCAGCAAGCCGATCTCGACGGTGGAACGTTCACGATCTCGAATCTCGGCATGTACGGCATCGAGCGCTTCGTCGCCGTACTCAATCCGCCGCAGGCTGCGATCCTTGCAGTGGGCTCGATCGAAGACCGAATCGTCGCAGTGGACGGCCAGCCGGCCGTACGGCCGCGCATGGAGCTCACCCTAACGTGTGACCACCGCGCTATCGACGGCGCGACGGGCGCCGAGTTCCTGCGGGACGTCAAGGCGTTCCTCGAGGAGCCGGGCTTGGCGCTGTGACACCCGTCTGGTACCAGGTGCGAGACCTCCAGGCCGGCCGTGCGTTCTACACCGGCAAGCTCGGGTTCAACGAGACGTACGTCGATTCCGACGGCAGCTGGGTCAAGCTCGAGCGGAACGGAATGGAGATCGGTCTTGCCGAGGGTGAGCCTCAGGAGGACGGCGGTGTGGCCCACGTGGACGTGGATGACGTCAAGGCCGTCGCCGAGAAGTTGCGCAGTGACGGCGTGGAAGTCGGCGTGGTGTTCGAGCTACACGGCGAGATGCGCCTTCTGGACGTGTTCGATCCGGACGGAAACCGCCTTCAGTTTGCCCAAGAGTTGCGGTCGTAGGGCCAACGGCGGCGAGTACACGAGCGGGTGTCGAGCGGCGACATGGGCGAAGCCACATCGCCTCTAAGGGCATCGCAAGCGACGCCCTGGCAGGAACTGCGGATCTGAGCGGCTAGGTTTTTAGAGGGCGGAAGGACGCTGTACGAACGGCGCGGGGAGGCGGACACGGCCGTCTGCTGGACCCAGTCGCAACGCACGGCGCCGGAGGAGCAGGTGGGGCCCGCAGGTCGGTCCCGAACTCGGTCCGCCGATCATCGTCACGTTTCATAACCTTGAAGATGCCGGCCGAGGCACCCTCTTGCATGGTTTGCAGAGGATCACTCATTCGAGTGAGTCCCGCTCAGAGGATCACTCATTCGAGTGAGTCCCGCTTAGACTCCGCAGCGTGATCCGCCAGGCCGGGCCGCAGGACGTCCGCTTCCTCCGCGACATGCTGAAGCACGCCTATCACTGGCGTCTGAACGAGGATCCGGACCTCCCAGTCGCTCGGTACGTGAACAACTGGGGCCGTCCCGGCGACGCCGGCCTCGTTGCCTGGGAGGCCGGCCCGATCGGAGCAGCCTGGTACCGGTTCTTTCCCTCGGATGCCCCGGGGTTCGGCTTCGTCGACGAGCAGACGCCCGAGCTGACGATCGCGGTCGTCCCGAGCCGGCGGGGCGGAGGGCTCGGCGGCCAGCTGATGACCGCCCTTCTCGAGCGCGCCCGGGACGAGGGTCACTCCGGGATCAGCCTGAGCGCCGAGAAAGGGATGACGAAGCTCTACGAGCGCTACGGGTTTCACGCAGTCGAGGAGAAGGACGGAACCGTCACCATGAAGGCCGACCTGTAGCTGGTCGATACGATCGAGCTGATGGAAGTCGACGTCGCTGTTCTCGGAGGGGGGCCAGGTGGCTACACCGCGGCCATTCGTGCTGCGCAGCTCGGGGCGAAGGTTGCCTGCGTCGAGCGTGAGCCCGAGCTCGGCGGCACCTGCCTACGCGTCGGGTGCATTCCGACGAAGGCCTGGGTTCAGACGGCCTTTGCGCTGAAGGAGGCCGAGCACACGCTCGAAAAGCTCGGCGTGAAGCTCGGCGGCTTCCAGCTCGAGTTCGGCAAGGCGAATGAATGGAAGGACGGGGTCGTCAAGCAGATGACGCAAGGCGTGGCGTCGCTCTTCAAGGCCAGCGGCGTCGAATGGGTCAAGGGGAACGGCACGTTCAAGGATGCGAACACGATCGCCGTCGAGGGCGGGGAAGACATCACCTTCAAGCACGCGGTGATCGCCACCGGTTCGTTCCCGCTTCGTCCGCCGATCGAGGGCCTCGAGTCGAAGCTCTGTGTCGACTCGACGGGCCTGCTCGCCCAGACGGAGGTTCCGAAGCGTCTGGTCGTGCTCGGCGGCGGCATCATCGGCTGCGAGTTCGCATCGATCTTCCGCCGCTTCGGCAGCGAGGTGACGATCGTGGAGATGCTGCCTGCGCTCATTCCGCAGGAAGACGCGGACGCCTCGAATGAGCTTGCAAAGCAATTCGGGAAACGGGGGATCACACTCCATCTCGAGAAGCAGTGCACGAAGGTGGAGGAGAAGGGTGCAGCGCTGACCGTGCACTTCGGCGACGGCGAGACCGTCGAGGCAGACCTGATGCTCGTCAGCGTCGGTCGTGGCCCGAGCGTCCAGGGAATCGGCCTCGAGCAGATCGGCGTCGAGTTCGACAAGCGCAAGGGCATCGCGGCCGACGAGCACCGGCGCACAACCGTCGAGCACATCTACGCGGTCGGCGACTGCGCCGGCTACTGGCAGCTCGCGCACACCGCGTTCCGCGAGGGCGAGGTTGCGGCGGAGAACGCGTGCGGGCACGAGGCCGTCGTCGACAACCGTGCCGTCCCGCGTCCGATCTACACCGATCCGGAGATCGCAGGCGTCGGCCTCACCGAAGCCGAGGCTCGGGAGCAATACGGCGACGACGTCGCAACCGGCATGTTCCCGTGGGCCGCGAACGCGCGTGCGGTCATGCAGAACGAGACCGCCGGTTGGGTGAAGTCGATTCACGAGTCGCGTTACGGCGAGCTGCTCGGCCTGGTCATGGTCGGCCCGCACGTCACCGATCTGATCGAGGCCGGCGTGGTCGCGATCGACGCCGAGGCCACGGTGGAGACCGTCGCCGACGGGATGGCGGCACATCCGACTCTGTCGGAGGCGATCAAGGAAGCGGGTCTCGTGGCGCTCGGCCGCGCGATCCACGTGCCGAACCGCAAGCGCGCGACGACGACCGCCTAGCCCGCCGAGCGGCCGACGCTCGTCGGCGTATGGTTTTCAAATGACAAAGTAGAGGGGGCGTATCTCAGAGCGGCCCTCGTTCGTTCCGCCAGTAGCATGGCGACCGCCGCGCCAGAGATCCCGATCCCAACTCGAGATCAGGCTTTCGAGTCTTTGTACCGCCGTTACGTCGAAGACGTCTACCACTACGCGCTCGCCCTTCTGCGTAATCCGGCCGACGCGGAGGATGTGACGCAGACGACGTTCCTGAACGCGTACCGCGCGTACGTCAAGGGCGTCGAAGTGAAAAAGCCGCAGAACTGGTTGATCAAGATCACGCACAACGTCGCGCGCACCCGGTATACGCAGGCGAGTCGTCGGGTTAAGGAGGTTCCGCTCGAGAATCACGTCGAACAGCTTGCGTTGCCCGAAGCGGATCGGCCCGACGTGCACGGCGTCCTGAGCGCGCTCGGGCAGCTCCCGTTCAACCAGCGTGCGGCACTCGTCATGCGCGAGCTCGAAGGGCGCTCCTACGCCGAGATAGCGGACACGATCGGCGTCTCCGTTTCCGCAGTCGAAACGCTGATCTTCCGAGCCCGCCGATCACTGCGGCTCAAGGCCTCCGCGCTCCGATCGATCGCCCTCGTGCCGCTGCCGCCATCGCTCACGCAGTTCTTCGACGCGGGCGGTGTAGTCGCCGGGGGTGGCGCGCTCGCGGGCGGTGGGATTCTTCTGAAGGTGGCAGTCGCATTGGTCGCAGGAGCGGTCGCAACCGGCATCAGCAGCGATCGGAGCGGTCATGCTTCGGCGGCGGCCGATTCGAGCCCCCGCGTCCCTGCCCATTCTTTGGAGCGTGCCGGCGGCGTTGTGACGACCGTTAAGCCTTCGCGTCTCGTGAGTCGCGCCCGGGCCGGTAAATCCGCAGCCGTGCGGTCCCGCCCCGCCTCGACTACGACTGGCAGCGGCCTCGCGGCCGCGGGCACGTTGCGTCCTTCGGCCGCTCCTCAGACCTCGGTGGGATCCGATCCGACGCCGATGGCTACGGCTACCTCGAGCCCGGTTTCGCAAGTGACGGAGCAGGCCGCGAGCCTCGCGGAGACGGCTCAGCAGGCGCTTGGGTCCGCGACCGCCGCGCTCCCCATCCCGGTCCCCGCCTTGCCGCTGCCGCCGGTCGATCCCCCGAAATTGCCTGGAGGAACGCCGCTTCCCTAGCTAGGGGGACGCAAGATTCCCGCCGAACGGGTATCTACTAGTGCATGACGCCCCTGCTGGCGCCGCGGCCACGCTCTGACCGGGCCTTCGAGCGGCTCTACAAGCGGCACGTCGGAGACGTGTATCGGTACGCGCTCGCCGTCATGCGGAATCCCGCCGACGCCGAGGACGTCACCCAGACGACCTTCCTGAATGCCTATCGCTCCTACGTCGAGAAGGGAAGCCGCCCCGAAAAGCCTCAGCACTGGCTGATCGCCATCGCGCACAACGTCTGCCGGCAACGGTTCCGCCAGTCCTCCAGGCGTCCGGCGGAGGTCTCTTTCGAGGACGACATCGCCGACTCGATCGGCGAAGACGACACGCCGACCGGCGACGACATCCGGCGCGCGCTCAGCCATCTGGCCTTCAACCAGCGTGCGGCACTCGTGATGCGCGAGCTGGAGGGCCGCTCCTACGCCGAGATCGCCGACATCCTGGAGGTGTCGACGAGCGCAGTCGAGACGCTCATCTTCCGTGCGCGCCGTGCGTTGCGCGAACAGCTCGAAGGATCGATCACGTGTGGCGAAGCGGAGTTCGCGATCTCCCGTCAGCTCGACGGACGTCTGCCACGGCAGGAGCGCGGACAGCTGCGCGGGCATCTGCGCGAGTGCGCGGAGTGTGCGGGCTTCGCGCGACGACAGCGAGCCCAGCGCGGCGCGCTCAAGACTCTCGCTCTCGTTCCGGTCCCGAGTTCTCTGATGTCGCTCTTCGGTGGGGGCGGCGGTGCAGCAGTGGGAACCGGCCTCGCGCTCAAGGCGGCGGCTGCTCTCACGGCAGGGCTCGCCATCGGCGGTGCCGGTTACGAAGGCGTTCGCCACGCTCCCTGGCACGGCCAGCAACCGAGTGCCGCAGCGCCGGCGAAGGCCACGCCGATCGCAGCGGCGTCCGCCGCGGGCCTCGCACCGAAGCAAGGGCCGCGATACGTCCCTCCGGCTCGGCCGTCGAAGCCGACCGAAAAGGCAGCGCCGGCACAGGCGAAGAAGGCCCAGAAGCTCAAGACGCACGGCCTCGGCAGTCAAAAGGTTCATTACCGGGGTGACGCTGGAGTGGCTGCCCGTCACGTGAAGACAGGTCACGCTTCACGCCCGACCCCTCCCGCACGCCGGCCCACCCCGCTCAGGACGAAGCCGAAACAGAGCCCAAAGGAAAAGCCGAAACCGCATCTTCCCGCCGGGCCGTTCGACGTCGAGCCGCCGACGGGTCAGGGCGGCGGTAACGGGCACGGCAACGGTAAGTAGCCGGCCTCGACTCTCCTCCCATACGCGTAAGGCTGCGTGCGAGCGGGAAATGGGCACCTTGGTAGGCTCGCACACGAAAGGAGACCCATGGGAATCGTGAACCGACGCAACGCCGTGCTCGGCTGGGGTGTCTGGAAGATCGCCAAGCGGTTCGGCAAGCAGAAGGCAAAGGCCGCCGTCCCAGGCCCCGGGGATCACGCCGGACTGAACAAGGGCGCCCTCGCGTCGTTGGTCGCGGCCGTCGGCGGCGCGCTTTGGTTCTGGCGCAAGAAGTCGGACGAGACGCCCGGCTCGTAGTGAAAGTTCCTCCCGGCTTGCTGCGGCTCGCGCTCGCCGGGATCGTCCCGTACGAGCCGGGTAAGCCGATCGAAGAGGTGCAGCGTGAGCTCGGGCTCGACCGAGTCGTGAAGCTCGCGTCGAACGAGGGGCCGTACGGTCCGTTCCCGCGCGCTCTCGAGGCGCTCGAGCGCGCCGAAGGCGAGCTGAACCGCTATCCCGACGGCGGCGCCTATCGCCTCCGGGCAGCGCTCGCCGAGCTCCACGCGGTGGAGTTCGACGAGATCGCGGTCGGCTCAGGCGCCGACGCCATCATCGACGGGCTCTCGCAGGCAGTCCTCGAACCGGGGAACGAGGTCGTCCACGGCTGGCCGTCCTTCCCGAGCTACGGGATCTACGCGCGCAAGCTCGGCGCGCAAGCGGTGAAGGTCCCGCTCCGCAACGACCGCTACGACCTCGACGCGTTGCTCGACGCGGTCACCGAGCGCACGAAGCTCGTCTACGTTTGCCACCCGAACAACCCCACGGGAACGATGAACACGAGAGCGGAGCTCGACACGTACTTCGAGAGAGTCCCGGATCACGTCCTCACGGTTCTCGACCAGGCCTACTTCGAGTACATCGACGACCCGGACTACGCCGACGGCATCGTGGAGTACTTCAAGGCCGGACGAAGTGTGCTCGTCCTGCGAACGTTCTCGAAGATCTACGGGCTCGCCGGGTTGCGGGTCGGGTACGGCGTCGGTCCCGCAGAGATCGTGATCGCGCTGGCGAAGACGCGCCGTGCGTTCGACCTGACCACGCCCGCTCAGGAGGCAGCGCTTGCAAGCCTCGACTTTCCGGCAGAGCTCGAGCGCCGACGGCGCGTCAACTCGGAGTGCCGCTCCGAGCTCGTGCGAGTCCTCACGGACGCGGGCTACAGGGTGGTGGGCCCGGCCGTCGGCAACTTCGTCTTCGTCGATCTGGGGGAGGACGCGCAGCCGTTGTTCGAGGCATTGCTGCGCGAGGGCGTGATCGTCCGGCCGCTCGCGGCGTTCGGTGCCCCGCACGCTATTCGCATCACGGTCGGGACGCATGAAGAGCACGAGTTCCTCGCAGAAGCGCTGGGGCGAGTGAGAACAGCCGCAGCGGCTTCTTGACAGACTCCGACGCGGTGTTGACCAGTGTCCGACGCCAGCTGAGTCTCCTAGGCACCGCGCCCGGCTTCCGCCTGCTCTTCTTCGCGACGCTCGGCTCCAGTCTCGGCACGCTCCTCGCGACGGTCGCCCTCGTCGTGGACGTGAAGGACCGCACGAACTCCGGCTCGTGGGTGAGCGCGCTGATGATCGTCGAGTTTCTCCCGGCGGTTGCCGTCGGGCTGTTTCTCGGACCGCTCCTCGACAGGCTGTCTCGGCGCGGGCTCATGGTCGTCTCGGATCTCGTGCGGGCCGCCGTCTTCTTCACGCTTCCCTTCGCCCACACGGCCGGGCAGATCGTCGCGCTCGCGGGCGTTGCGGGCATCGCCACCGGTTTCTTCCGACCGGCCGTGTATGCGGGCCTTCCGAATCTCGTCGACGAGGAGCAGCTCGCGCGCGCGAACTCGCTGATCCAGACCAGCGAGAATGTCAGCTGGACCGTGGCGCCGATCATCGGCGGAGCGCTTGTCGCCGCTGCCAACCCCCACGTTGCGTACTGGATCAACGGCGCCTCGTTCCTTGTCTCGGCGTTGCTCCTGCTACGGCTCCGGGCTGAGAAGCTGCAAGGCGCTCTCGCCGTCAGCCGCGGTCATCTGCGTGACCTGAAGGACGGATTCGCACGCGTCCTCCACACGCGGCCGCTCTTGACGGTGCTCGTCGTCTGGACGATCGCGCTCGGAGCTGTCGCGTCCACGCAGACCGCACAGGTGTTTCTCGCCAAGGATTCCTTCAACGCGGGCGACTTCGGCTACGGGCTCATCTTCGGGTGCATCGGGCTCGGCCTCGCCGTGGGCAGCTTCGGCGCCGGCAGCTGGGTGGAACGGCGATCAGTCGGGACGGTCTACGCCGCGAGCATCCTCGTGCAGGCTGTCGGAGTTGCGGCGGCCGGCGTAGCGCCGAACGTCTGGGTCTCGCTCCCGTGCTTCGTGCTCGCCGGGGTCGGGAACGGTGCCGCGGTCGTGTGCAACTCTCTGCTCGTGCAACGTGGCGCTCCCGACGCGCTACGAGGTCGCGTGTTCACCGTGATCATGAGCGTCAACTACCTCGTCTACGGCCTCGGCTTCGTGATCGCCGGCCCGCTGACCGACAGAGTCGGCCCGCGCTGGGTGTTCGGCGGCGTCGGCATCGTGCTCGCATTCACGTCCGTCGTCGCCTTCGCGCTCGCGCACGACACCGAGCGGGCCTCCGAACAGGTCGCCGAGGCGGCTTAACTTGGCCGGCCGGCGGGACTGGACGCGCGAGTCGCTCGCGGAAGGCGTTCGCACGGGCGACACTCGCGCGCTCGCACGCGCGATCTCGCTCGTCGAGAACGGCGACCCGCTCGCGTACGAGCTGGTGCGCGACATCTATCCGGAAACCGGCCGCACCTACGCCGTGGGGATCACAGGGCCGCCCGGAGTGGGGAAGTCGACCCTCATCTCGGTGCTGATCGGCCACATCCGCGCTCAGGAGCGCACGATCGGGGTGATCTCGGTCGATCCCTCGAGCCCGTTCACGCACGGCGCGCTGCTCGGCGACCGGATCCGGCTGTCCGACCACTTCCTCGATCCTGGCGTCTTCATCCGCTCGATGGGCACGCGTGGCCACCTTGGCGGCCTCGCCGAGACGACGTTGCAGGCGCTGCTCGTCCTCGACGCGGCGGGGAAGGATCTCGTGTTCCTCGAGACCGTCGGCGCCGGTCAGAGCGAGGTCGAGGTGATCGGGATCGCAGATACGGTCGTGCTCGCGCTGATGCCCGGTTCGGGTGACTCAGTGCAAGCGCTCAAAGCGGGGATCATGGAGATCCCGGACGTGATCGCGATCAACAAGATGGACCACCCGGCCGCAAAGACGATGTTGAAGGAGGTGCGCTCCATTCTCTCGCTCGACCGCGATCGCGCCTGGAAGCCGCCGATCGTCCTGACGGAGGCGACTCGCGGGGAGAACATCCCGGAGCTCTGGGAGAAGGTGGAGGAGCATCGTGCCCATCTCGAGTCCGGTGGGCTGCTCGAGGAACGGAGGCGCAAGAATCTCGCCGGTGAGGTGTTCGCGGTCGCATCGGGGCGCGCCAAGGCGCATCTGCAGCAGGCGGTGGCAGATGATCCGGAGCTACGGCGGCTGCTGGACGAGGTGCAGAGGCGGGAGCTCGACCCGCTGACCGCCGTGAAAGAGATCATGGAGAGGGTGTTCAAGCTTGGCGATACAACGGATCGCACCAACACTCGCTGACATCCAGGAGGCGCGAGAGCGTCTCAGGGGAATCGCGGAAGAGACTCCGATCTACCTCTCGGAGACGTTCTCGCGTCGGGTCGGCCGCGAGGTGCGCCTCAAGGCGGAGAACCTCCAGCGCACCGGCGCCTTCAAGGTTCGCGGTGCGGTCAACAAGCTCGCGACCCTCTCGCCGGAGGAGCGTGCTGCAGGTGTGGTAGCGGCGAGCGCCGGCAACCACGGTCAGGCCGTCGCCTGGGCGGCGCGGCAGCTCGAGATCCGGGCGACGATCTTCGTCCCGGCGACGGCGCCGATGGCGAAAGTCGAGGCCTGCCGTAACTACGGGGCGGGGACGGAGATGGCCGGCGAGTACTTCGAGGACGCCATGACGGCGGCGCTGGCGCATGTCGAGGAAACGGGCGGCACGTTCATCCACCCGTACGAGGATCAACTCATCGTCGCGGGGCAGGGAACGATCGGGATCGAGCTGTTGGAGCAGGAGCCCGAGGTGGGCACGGTGCTGATCCCGATCGGCGGCGGCGGGCTGGCGCTCGGGATCGCAACCGCCTTGCGGGCGCTGCGGCCCGAGGTGCGCATCGTCGGCGTCAGGGCAGGCGTCGACGGATACACGCTCGCGGACGGGATCGCCGTGAAGGTGCCGAGCGACTTCACGATGCCGTTGTTGGAGGATCTGCTCGACGACATCGTGGCCGTGACAGACGAGGAGATCAGCGAGGCGATCGTGCTGCTGCTCGAACGCGCCAAGCTCGTCGTCGAAGGCGCCGGCGCGGTCGGCGTCGCGGCTCTGCTCGCCGGGAAGGCCGGTGGCACGGGCACAGCGGTGCCGATTCTGTCGGGCGGCAACATCGACCCGACCATGCTCATCTCCGTGATGCGTCACGGACTGTCGGTTGCGGGCCGTTATCTCGTGATGCGCACGCAGCTCGCGGACCGACCCGGTGAGCTGATCAAGCTACTGTCGCTCGTCGCCGAGGAGCGAGGCAATCTCATCTCCGTCGAGCACCATCGTGAAGGGATGGACCTCCCGGTGACGGCGACCGAGGTGGAGCTGACGATCGTGACGCGAGACGAGGAGCACTGCAGGCAGTTGCTCGCCGCGATGGATGAGCGCGGCTATCCCGTGCAGCGAATCAGGTAGAGCCGCCGCAACGGCGAAACGACACGGTCCCGCCGGGCCAGTCGTTCACGCCGCCGTGCAGAACCGGACGCGCGTCGACGCCGGCCGCTGCCAGGACGCTTGCGGCGATGCCGGCGCGCATCCCGGACTCGCAGATCGTCACGACCGGTTTTTCTGCGTCCACACCGTCGGGACCGAAATCGCGCAGGAGTCTGAACGGGATGTGCAGGGAGCCGGGGATGTAGCCCTCGTCGCGCTCCGCCTTTTCCCTCACGTCGAGCACCTGCACGGTGCCGTCCTCGAGCAGGCGTTCCAGCTCGTCCAACTCCACGGGCTGGACGACATCGGTCGCAGCCGCCTCGGTGACGTAGCCGGCGAGGTCGATGAAGCCGACCGCGCGCAGACCGCGTGCTGCTTCCAGAGCTTCGTCGTCGTCCGTCGCATGAATGACGATTTGCTCGTCCGGATCGAGGATGAAGCCTGCGCGCGTCGCGTACGAGAAGCCGGAGACCGGCACGTTGAAGGCGCCGTGCACATGTCCTGCTGCATGAGTCTCGCCGGGGCGCACGTCGAGGACCGTCGCCTGGTCGATCGTGTCGAGTCGCTCGAGCGGCGGAGTCGCTCCGACGAACGGTCCCTTGTTGAGCTTTACCACGCGGGCCGTCGTAGGCGGTCGCGGCGTCGATACGGCTGCGGTCGCGTTGATGAAGGACTGCATGTCGCCGTGCTCGAGCGCTGCGTTCGTACGCTTCTCGTTGCCGATCGTCGAGGAATGGGCTGGGCTCATCGAGGCGCCGCAGAGCGATCCGGCGACGTGTCCCGGATACACCTCATAGGAGTTGGGCAAATCGGTGAGTCGCTGCAGCGAGTGGAAGAGGCCCTCCGCCCCTTCGCGCGCCTCGATCGCGAGGTCGGGACGCGCGGCGTCGCCGACGAAGAGCGAGTCGCCGGTGAGGACGAGTCGTTCGTCGACGACGAAGGCGCAATGCTCGGGTCGGTGGCCCGGCGTGTGAACCACGCGCAACCTGATCGCTCCGACGTTCAGTTCCTGACCGTCCTCGAGCGGATCGAAGGGGAACTCCGGCTCCGCGAGCGGGTGAACCGAAACGAGCACGCCGTGTTCCAGCGCAAGGCGCCCGTGCCCGGACACGTGGTCGGCGTGCGTGTGGGTCTCGAGCACCCGCACGATCTCGACGCCGCCGTCCTCCGCCGCCTCCAGGTACTGCTCGATCGCGTACGCCGGATCGACGAGGACGGCCTGCCCCTCACTGGGATCGCCGATCAGGTAGGAGGCACAGCCGAGATCGTCGTCGACGAACTGGCGGAACAGCACAGTCGGGAAGCTAACAGCGCGCCTCGCTAGGTTTCTTGAAGCGTTGACTTGGCTCAGGCAGCGGCATCGCGGCCTACCTCGGTCGGTTGGGACCACACGGGGACCACACCGGGGGCGCGTTCGGCGGCATATGCGGCCTGCCAGAACCCCCGCCACTCGTCCTCGGCGGGGTCGAGCACGACATGCGCGTAGGTGTCGAGGAGCATCGAGGGGCGCGAGTGCCCTGACCACTTGATCAGGCCCACCGCGTCCCTGATGTCGGCGTACCAGAGCGAGCAGCGCCGGTGCCTGAGGTCGTGGGGGCTGTAGGCGGCGATGCCGGCGTCCCTGCAGGCCCGGTAGATGTGGTCGCGTACCTGGTTTTCGGTGATTCGTGGGAAGACGAGCCGGTCGCGGTGCCTGTCCTCGAGCGGCACCAGTTCCGCGATCTCGTCCAGGAGCTCTAGGGGCACCGGCAGCCACCGCTGACCCGCTGTGCGTCCCTTTGTGCGGGCTCGGCTGATCCGTAATCGCTGGCCGGCGAAGTCGATGTCGCCGTAGGTGAGGCCGAGCGCCTCGGAGACACGGAGGGCATCGCACTCGATCAGACGTGCGACCAGCAGTAGCCGCTTCGAGAGGTTCGCCCGGATCGCTTGCCACTCGTCCGAGCGGGGCGGCGAGACTTCCTCCCTGATCCGTTCCGGCAGTTTCACCTTTGGGGACCGGGCCGGGTTCGGCGTCACGTCGCAGAAGTCGAGCACCTGCCGCAGCGTCGAAAGGTAGTGCCCGAGGCTTTTGGGAGCCAGTGCCGGGAAGTGTTCGCTCGCCGCGCTGTTCTCGGCGATCCACGCCTGGACGTGGGCGGGGGTGATCTCCTGCGGTTGCAGGCCGGCGAGTGAGCGGAGACGACTCTGCGCGTTGCCATACAGCGCCTGCGTTTTCCCGCCGACGTCGACGCGGCTCTCCATGAACGTGTCGAAGTGCTCCCGCAGCGTCCTGCGAGCCGGGGTTTCGAGCAGCGCCCGCAGCGCGAGCGACGGGTCACGTCCCGCGGCGAGCTCGCCGGAGACGAACCGCAGCCGTTCCTTCGCTTCACGCTCCGTCTTGAACGAGCCGCCATGCTGGACCGGGAAGGCGCGCCCGCCGATGCGGAAGCGGACGGCATACCGCCGCCCGCCCCCCTTCGACTTCCGGGTAGTGATCGACGCGCTAGGCATCGTCGCCAGCCAAGAACCGGAGATGCTTCGATAGTTCTTGATAGTGGTCGGCACGTCGAGCGTAATAGCCGTTGCTCGTGTCCTCTCCCTGGCGACGAAAGTTCGCGACGATGTGCTGTTCGCAAGCCTCGGTTATCTCCACGATCCGCGAAGCATCGTCACGCCAGCCCCGGAGATGGACAAGAAGGATTCCGACTTCGGATGCGGCAAGCGGATCGAACATGGGCCGATCCTTGTTCCTGCCTCCCAGATCGGTTTCCAGCGCATCCAACTCGCTGGTGAAGTGCCCGATGACGTGCTCCATGTCCTCGAAGCGGTCCAGCCCGTTCTGGCCCACTGAGTCCTGGTTCACGGTGGACAGGTTCATACCTGTGCTCCCTTCACGCACAAACCGGCGCGAGCCAGGGATGTACCCCCTGGTCGCGCCGGCAGCGCGTAGCTTCGCAGCAACGAAAGGAAGTCCTGCTGCTCGGGGTACATCCGAACGGCATAGCCGCACCTTATGCCTCGGTCCCGACGACTTCAACCCGGCACCCCCGTCTTCACGAACTTCCAGCAACCCTCAGATGTCCGCTCATCGAGAAGGCGGGCGAGGTCGTCGCGCTTCACATAGGTCTTTCTGAGGTCCGCGAACTGGATGATCGGTAGCTGGCGAATGATCGCGTCCGCTGCCGCACGACTGACTTTCATCTCGCGCCTGATCGCCGCAGCGTCAAGCAACTCGGGGAGCTGGACCGTCACGCCCCCTTTGCCTTTCTCGCGGCTCTGAGCGCCCGTAGAACGCGCTCACGGCGTCTCTGGTCCTCTGGCGAGAGTTGTCGGCTCTCCCCGTTTTGCTGGCAGAGGCAGCGGTCACGCAACGCGGTCGCGCTCAACGATGTCGAGATCAGCGGCAACGTCACGACGCCTCCCGCGGCTCGCAGACGACGATCAGCATTACCGTGCGGATGTGGCTGCAGACGCCGACCGTGGGGCAGCTGCAGCGCCAGCCGTTATCCCCGGCGTCGTACGAGACGGTGTAGATCCGTGCGGAGTCGCCGCGAACCTCGGCGGACACGAACCCGTCGTCTTCGTTGGCGTTGAGAACACGGACGCGGCCCTCGGTGAGCAGCCGGCGCGCTTTCACGTGGGCGCTCTCCCTCACACCCAGTCCGGTTTCTTCATCTTCGCCGGCATCTCGAACAGCGCCTCCGAGGGTTCCGCTTCGACCGTTGCGCGTTCAACGACCGCGCCGATGCGTGAGAAGTGGCGCGCAAAGTCGCTCCGTCTGGGGCCGATGTAAGCGAACGCGGACGCGAAGGCCGGGCTACCGCCCGACCCGTCGGGGCGCTTGAACGGGATCCGTGGTGTCACGAAGCAGATCGGCCAGTCGAACAGCGGCTGGAACCAGCGGGTCTCGGTGGAGTAGGCGTTCACGAGCAGCACGGCCTCGTCCTGCTCGCGCTGGAGCGCCTTCTCTACGAAGGCCGGGCACTCGTCGCCGTAGGGCGGGTTACAGAAGACGCGCCCGAACCAGGGGCGGGCTAGCCCATCGTCCTCGCGAGTCCAGAACGTGCCGGCCTGTACGACCTCATTCGCCTGCGGGCTCGACGCCGGGTCTAAGTCGATAGAGCCAAGGAAGTCGCGGACGATCTCGACGTACCCGGCGGGCGTGTACCACTCGTTTGACTCCGACGAGTGCATTAGCTCCGTCGTCGTCTTGCCCGCGATCGCCTGGAGCGCTTTCCGTAGGCTCGGCTCCTCCAAATCCGCAACGCGCTGCGGATTTGCTGCCAGCCGCGTATAAGCCTGGGCCGTCCTTTCCGAGCCGTTGAAGTTCGCTGCGAGCCAGGGCAGCCATTCCCCGTGCCCGACCTTTTCTTTCGCCTCGATGAGCGCCTGTCCGCAGCGGTCGGCGTGGTAGACGAACGATTCAGCGCCCGCGCGGGCTAGTTCGTGCTCGCCGTTGGCGACCTGGGCCAGTTCCGGCGGTGACAGGCCCGCACCGATAGCGGCCGCGGCGCTCACGCCATCCGCCTCCACCCCGGGAGGCCGTGGCAGTCACGGGCGAGATGCCGGTCGAGAAACTCTTTACTGGGGAGACGCGCGCCGCATTGCGTGCAGCGGGCGTACCTCAGCGGCCGCGGCAGTCGGCGCAGGTCAGGGCGCTGCTTCACGCCGCACCCCTAAAAGGCGCGGCGGTTAGTTCAGGTGGCGGCGGTTCGTCGGCTCTTCGGCCGGGTGAGCGCGAACGCTGCCCGGTGCGCGAGCGTTTGGCTCGCGGCCTGGGGGTCGCACTGATTCTGCGAACCGTGGCCGGCCGCACTCCATGCGAGAGCCCGCGTGGGCGGCAAGAGATCACGGAGCGGCGATGCTGCGACACCCAGTGGTTCGCGAGCCGCTCCGGGTCACGAAGATCGACGCGGCGAAACTCGGCGGGCGTGAGTTTGCGCATCATGAGTCGCTCTTCGCCGTTCCCGTATTCGATGCGGACGGTCAGCTCGACGCGATCCCCGTCAGCGAGGACGACGTGCGAGGTCCGCGTGCCACCGCGGCGAGCCCGAAGCCAGCCGACGAGACGGCGCTTCAGCCCAGAGGACATCGCATCTCACACATCGCACCCGGAATCTTGACGACCCCGGCGGTCGGACAACCCCCGGATGCAGACCGACCGCCCCGAGAGGCGGCCGGTAAGCGCGATGGATGAGACGTTCGAGCCCTAGGTTAGTCGGTCAGGCGGAGGTCATCTCCTAAGCGGCGTATGTCTGGAGCAGGTCAGGAGGCCTGCGCTGCTGCTCGAGCCGTGCGAGCCGGATCGCCTCACCCTCGGCAAGCTGATCGTCGTCGGGCTCGGGGTGTTCGCGCATCAGCGGAGGGGCGGTGGGCGCGTTGTACGGGACTCGCGCCTGCTTCTGCTCTTCCGGTGTCGCTGACCTACCTCGCTCGGGCATGAGGCCGAATAGCCGGGGGTCGACGACGAGGAAGACGTGCCCGACCTCGACCACGATGTCGCGGCTGGTCGCGATCACGATCAGGCGACCGTACTGGTCGAGCGCGAGGCGGCTCGAGCACACTCCTGGAGCATAAGCGATACGGATGACGACCTACGCCTTGTATACGATTTCCTTATGGCTAAACAGCCGTTGAAGGTCGTCAGTGCCCAGGTGGGGGTCGATGACGCTGCCAGGTTGGCCGAGCTCGCCCGGGCCGCCGACCGGACCGTCTCCGCTGAGGTTCGCCGTGCCGTGCGCGCGTATGTCGAGCGCGAGCACCAGGGCCACTCGTCTTCCGCTCGGGCGGAGGCGTAGATGGGACTCCTGCGGCGTCGTGAGCAGCGTTCTCTGCCGGCGTTGCCGGGTTCGGCTGATCAGTGGTGGTGGTATCGGCCTGGCCAGTTTCAGGATCAATCGGTGCTGCCCGAGAAGGCGCTCGGAAACCCGGACGTCTACGCCTGCACACGGGTGCTCGCGGACGCGGCCGCATCCTGCCCGCTGATCGTTTATCGGCGCCTCGGTGACGGTGAGCGTCGCCGCGCCACGGGCAGGACGGCTGACCTTTTGCGCACCCCGTCTGAGGGGACGACGCCGGCGTCCTTTGTCTCGACGGTGATGGCGCACCTGCTGCTCTTCGGGAACAGCTATCTGGGCAAGTACCGGGATGCGGAGGGCCGGGTGGAGCAGTTGCTGCCGATCCGACCTGACCGTGTCACGGTGGAGCGGCGGGCCGGCCGGATCGCGTTCACGGTCACGGACGAGCAGGGCCGCCAGTCCGAGCACGATCTCGGCGACATCGTCCACATCAAGGCTTTGAGCACGGACGGGCTTTGCGGTCTGTCACCGATCCGGCAGATGCGGCTCGCGCTCGAGGGCAACAACGCCGTCAGGACCGCGTCGACAGCCCTCTTCCGGAACAACGCGCGACCGTCCGGCATCTTGAAGATCTCCGGGGGTGGCAGCACCGAGCGTTTCGAGCATGCGAAGGCGCTTTGGCAGGACCGGCACACCGGGGAACGGCAGGGCGGCATCGCTGTGATCACCGGCGACGCTGAGTTCATGCCGATCGGTATGCCTGCCGACGATGCCGAGTTCGTCGCCGCCCGCAAACTCTCCGCCGTCGAGGTGGCGCGCTGCTTCCGTCTGCCGCCGTGGATGATCGGCGCAGAACAAGAGTCGATGACCTACTCGAACGTCGAGTCGCAGCAGCTGTCGTTCGCGATCCACAGCCTGAACCCGTGGCTTGTTTGCATCGAGCAGGCGCTCAGCGCCGACCGGGATTTGTTCAATGCGAGCTCGTTCTGCGAGTTCCTGCTCGACGGCCTGTTGAGGGCTGACAGCGCGACAAGAGCGCAGGTGTACGAGAAAGCTTTGAACCCTGTTACCGGCTGGATGCGCCGCGACGAAGTCAGGCGCCTCGAGAACCTCGAGCCCGAGACCGCCGGCCAGATTCCGCAGGTGAGTAACCCGATAACGAACGGAGCAGTGGTGGCATGAGAGGACCTGAACAGCGAACGATCGACGTTGACGTCGAGTCACTTGATACCCGCGGCCGGACGGTCGCCGGCTATGCCGCCGTCTACGGGGCACTGAGCGAGGACCTGGGCGGCTACCGGGAAAAGATCGCACCCGGTGCGTTCGAGAGTGTTCTCGGCGCTGATGTCCGGGCGTTGCTGAACCACGACGCGAACGAGGTGCTGGGCCGCACGAAGGCGGGCACGCTGCGCCTCTTCGACGAGCAGCGAGGTCTGCGCTTCGAGCTCGACCTGCCCGACTCGCCGCTCGGTGAGAACGTGCGGGCGGCCGTGAAGCGCGGCGACGTCGACGGTGCCAGCTTCAGGTTCGAGGTTGGCGAGGAGGACTGGGCGGGCGAGGTCCGCACGATCAAGTCGGTGAAGGCGCTGCACGACATCACCGTCGCCACCTACCCGGCCTATGCGGCCGCGTCGGTGGAGCTAAGAACACGACAGGAGGCACCAAAAATGGAAGAAGCAGTAGAGGAGCATGAGGGCGCCGAGGAGCGCTCTAAAGAGGAGGCCGAGGCCACGGTCTCGGCTCGGAAGGGCGGCCTGAGGGTCGCGGACGCGAACGGGGGCGAGCCGGAATCGCGCACCCTGTACGGCCAGTTCAAGAAGGCAGGCTGGACCCCTGGCGGCGGACGAACAGAGATCAGCTGGAACGACTTCGAGACGGCGTCAGAGTCCCGTGCGCTTACGTGGACAGGCTCGGTCGACAACGTGTCGATGCTGCCGCGGGAGTCGGGGCCGTTCGGCTACGACATTCGTTACGCCTGGCCTGCGTTCAACCGTGTGTCGGTTGACCCCGGAATGACCTCGGTTCGTGTGTTGACCCAGACCGCGCGGACGTTGCCGACCGCCGCGAACGTTGTCCGCGCGATCGACGCGGTCACGAACAAGCCGGAGTCCGCCTCGACGGTGACGATGGTCGACACGTCGATGAAGCAGCTTGCAGCTGTCACCAGCGGTGTTCCGAACGTGATGCTGGCACAGCGCGGGATCGAGTCGGTGATCGGCAACGACCTGCGGTTGGCGTACTCGGACGGGCTGGACAAGCTGATCTTGGACGCGATCGCCCTGGCCGGTTTCCAGGCGCCGTCCACGGATCCATTGTTGACGTCGATCCGTAAGTGCGTGACGACGCTCTGGGGGCTCGGCTACAACCCCGACACCGTTCTGCTCACACCGGCGGCCTCGGAAACGCTCGACCTGTTGACGACGGTCGGCTCGGAGAAGATCCCCGTATTCCCGCCCGCGAGTAACTTCGCGCCAAGGACGATCTTCGGGATGAACGTCAGGATCTCGAAGACGATCCCCGCTACGGCGGTCGTCGACTCGCAGGCGTTTGGGAAGCTCTACGTCGGGCCGGTTGCGATGGCGACGTTCGAGGAGAACGCCGGCAAGTCGAACTCGAGCCTGGTCAGGTTCGAGGGCAACGGCGTCTTCGGCACCGAGCGGCAGAACGCCGCTGTCAGGATCGCGGCGTCGTAATGGCAAGGCCGCGCACGACGAAGAAGAGTGAGTCTCGGGAGGCTGGTCTGCGCAAGCGGGCCGCCTCCCGCGGCTACACGCTCGAGCAGGAAGGCGACGCCTGGTATGTCGCTCTCGGCGGCACCCGCTGGGGCCCGATGCTGTCCCTTGACGAGGTCGACGAGTTCCTGCCGAAAGGGCAGTGATGCGCTACACGCCGGAACCGGACATGGACGTGCGGACCGTGCCCGCCGGCCAGGTATGGGCGGGCATCATCGGCGCGGAGAAGCCTTACATTGCGATCGCTTCCCAGCTCGACGACGGCGACACCGTGATCGTCGCCCGGCTCGGCGCGGTGGACGCGCGCGACATGGGGCGAGAGCTGATCCGCCTCTCGCTCGAGCTCACCGCCCCGAGCAACTAGGGCGCCGTGGAGTTCGCCCGGTTCGCCGCCGAGGTTGGGCTCGACCTGGAACCGTATGAGCGGAAGGTCGCCAAAGCGATCGCTGGACCGCAACGTGAGACCGTGATCCTGCTCCCGAGAGGCAACGGGAAAACACATTTGGTCGGCGCGATCGCCGTCCATCATCTAGTCACCGTCGAGGGCGCCGCCATCTACTGCGCCGCGGCATCCCGAGAACAGGCGCGGGTTTTGTACGAGGCCGCGCTCGGGTTCGTGCGTGTGCTCGACCACCCGAACATCATCGACCGCCACCTGGAGCTCCGCTGGTGCCCCGACCCGGACAGGCCGCGGGCCTTCACGAGGCATCTACGCACACTCGCCGCGGACGCCCGGCTGCTGCACGGGCTGAACCCAAGCCTGGCGATCATCGACGAGATGCACGCCCACCCCGACGACGAGGTCTACGTCGCGATGAGAACCGCGATGCTGAAGGTTCCGCGCTCGAGGATGATCGTGATCTCGAGCGCCGGCCAAGGCGCCGACTCACCACTGGGCCGACTCCGGACTCGTGCGTTCGCGCAGCCCGAGGTCGTGCGCAAGGGCGCGTTCACCGATGCTCGAGGACCCAGCCTGCGCCTGCTGGAATGGTCGCTTCCCGAGGACGCAGACATCAGCGACCCGCAGGTCGTGAAGACGTGCAACCCGGCCTCCTGGATCACAGTCGACGGGTTGAAGGAACAAGCCGAAGCGGTGCCCGAGCTCGCCTACCGCCGCTTCCACTGCGGCCAGTGGACCGCGCGCGAGGGACACTGGCTGCCCGCCGGCGCGTGGCAAGCGTGCGTCGGAACGCCGACCATCGAGCCCGGCGAACGCGTCTGGGTCGGTGTCGACGTCGGTGGCGAGCGTGCCGCCACCGCGGTCGTCTGGATCAACGCGAACCTGCACGTCGGTGTCGAGGTGTTCCACGGCGACGAGGGTGTGCTCGAAGCCAAGACCCTCGTCGAGGAGATCGCCAGCAAGTATCAACTCGTCGAGCTCGTCTTCGACCCGTGGCGGTTCGGCCAGGCAGCACAAGAGCTACGGCAGCGCGGCATCACCGTGATCGAGTTCCCACAGTCCGACTCACGCATGCTGCCCGCCAGTGATCGCCTCTACCGTGCGGTCGTCGAGCAGCGCCTCACCCTGCCCGACCACCCGGAACTACGGCAGCACGCAGCCAACGCCGTCGCCCGCCACAGTCGTCGCGGCTGGCGCCTCGACAGCCCCGGCCGCGGCGTCAACATCGACGCGATCGTCGCGCTCTGCATGGCGCTCGAACGAACAGAGCAGCAACCCGACGAGGTGCAACTCGTGGGCTGGCTATGAGATCAATGCCGAAGCCATGCCTCGACTGCCGCAGGCTCACCCGCTCGGGCAGCTACTGCCACGAGTGCGGCAAGACAAGCCGACGCGGCTACGGCAACCGCCACAAGCAACGGGCACGGCAGACAGTCACAGCCCAGCCGTGGTGCTCCGACTGCGGGGCAACCACAGACCTGACGGCCGACCACGTCACACCCATGGCAGCAGGCGGCCACCCGCTCGGACAACTCAGGGTGCTCTGCAGGTCATGCAACAGCCGACGAGGATCAGGCTGAAAGCGAGATGGCCCCAATGACACTTCGTCGCCGGGGCCAACCGCTCGCTTTAACTTATCCGGCTACCTCTCGCCCGTCCCGCCCCTGCAGAGACCAAGCGTGCCTGGCGCGCCCTTGGGCAGGCCGTAGTACTTCCAAGAGTCCGCCGCAGTCTGAACCTGGGACACGTTCTGTCCCGCTGTCGAGTCGAAGTCATTCAGCCCGCTGGCGGCGCAGGCCGAGTTCGCGTGGGCCAGGGCACCCGTTTCGTTGGGATTGCCACCCGGCTGTGCCGTTGCGAGGCTGCCAGGAGGGCCCTTTACCTCACCAGCAAGAGCCGAACCCGCACCTAGCCCTGCGACAGCGAGCGCAGTGACTCCGACCGCAAGGACCTGTCTTGCTCTCCCCATGTTGAACCTCTTTCCGCAGTAGAGGACGGTGGACAGGGGAGCCTAACAAGGAGAGATCGGTTTTTCTATAGGTGTGAAGCGCGACCCCGCCATCGCGCGGCGCAAAAACGCTTTAGTCGCCCCAGCCCGTGTCGGGCGGCGCCGGACGCCCTTCCGGGGAAGACGCCGTTTCCCCGGTCGTGACGCTGGGGCCCGGAGGCGAGTGCCAGAACCCGAGCCTGTCCTTCGTCCAGTTCGCGTAGATCGTCGCCGGGTCGATCCCCAAGGTCCGACATTCCTGCTCCATGATCCACAGCCGGCGCTCCTGGTCGCGCAGCATCTCAGCGATGTACTGGCCGAACTCGAGCCAGTTGCCGCCGGCGTTCTCGACGTGGAGCTCGGTGACGTGCTCTAGCCCGCCGCATCTGGTTGCGATGGCGCCGTAGAGCTCGCGCTTGTCGACCGGGAGTTCGCCGACGGTCTCGCCGTGCTCGTTCGTGATCGGCAGCTTCCCGATCTCCTCGCCCAGATCAGGCTCGCTCTCGAGCCTCTCGTCGTCGCGGTGTTCATCCATGCCAGGGGCATTCTCCCTAACGGATCGGTCGCAGGCCTAACTCCCCTGGATGGGATGGTGTGAGACGACCGTATGACCACCGCGTCCAGCATCTGAAGGACCAGAGCCCTGTTCCCATACGCCTACGAAACACCCAGCCTGTCTCCGTTTCCCCTGCCTCGGGGCGGATGGCCACAGACCACCAGCTTTCACTAGCTCAACGTCCCGATCTCTCTGGTGCCGAATCGTAGGTTTAGTCCTAGCGCCGACTCTCGCGGATCGTGTCAGTGGAAGGCCGTCCGCTAGGCGCTCCCTCGGGACCACACCGGGACCACACCAGCACCGCACTTGACGACCTGTACGGCACGGTTCGGCCGCTTGGTTGAGCGATAACCGCATGGCTGCGCACGTGTCCGACTAGGTTTCTTGAAGCGTTGCCCAACCGCCTGATCCTTTTGATCGCGGTCCTCGGCGCCCTGGCTCTCCCGGGACAGGCCTGGGGTCACGCACGGTTCGTTCGGAGCGTTCCGGCGGACGGGCTGGTGTTGGCCGCGCCGCCGATGTCTGTTCGGGTCTTCTTCGACGATGCCGTGCGGACTTCCTCAGGCATCAAGGCGATCCGAAACGGACGTGGATCCGTGCTGGACGGTGAGCCACGCGTCGTCGGCGGTCGCAGGCTCGTCATCCCCCTCCAACCGGGCTTGCGCGACGGCGACTACACCGTCCTGTGGCGCGTGCTCTCGGACGACGGCCACACGCTCTCCGGGGTGTTGACGTTCGGCGTCGGCTCGGGGCGTGCACCGCCACGGCCTGCCCTGACGGCGGACAATGGGCCAAGTGTCCAGGACGTTCTCTCTCGCTTTTTGTTCTTCGCGGGCCTCCTGACGGCAGCAGGCGCGGCCTTCTTTCGCTTCGCCGTCGGGCCGGTGCCGGTCCGGTTGTTGCTCGCTGCATTCCTGCTCGTCTTCATCGGTGTGTCGGGTGTCGTCCACAACGTGTCGGTGTCGACGCGCTTCGGCAGCGCCATGGCGGCCGCGGCCGTCGTCGCCGGAGTCGGCGCGATGCTGGCTGCGATCGCTCCGGTGTTCCCACGGCTCGAGCCGCTCGCGTTCGGCGCCGGGCTCGCGCTTCTGCCGGTGCCGACGCTCGCCGGTCACGCACTCGATCGGGGGCGGCCGGTGTACGAGCCGGTGGTCGACTTCCTCCACTTGGCGGCGGCGTCGTTCTGGCTCGGCGGCCTCGTCGCGCTCGGCCTTGCCCTGTCGAGGCCCGGAGACCGCGCTGCGCTCGTCCGCCGCTTTTCGAACATCGCGCTCGTCTCGGTCCTCGTGCTCGCTGCGACCGGAGTTCTCCGTGCGTTCGCAGAGCTGCGCTCGGTCGGCCAGCTCTGGTCGACCGGCTACGGTCGGCTTCTGATCGTGAAGACGGCTTTGCTCGCGTTGCTCGCGGCGATCGGTTGGCTGAACCGCTACCGGCTCGTGCCGCGGCTGTCGCTCGACGGTCTGCGCCGCAATGTCGCGGTCGAGCTGATGCTGTTCGCGGTTCTCATCGCTGCGGTCGCGTTGCTCACCGATCTGCGGCCGGGACGAGATCGCACGGCCGGCGCAGCAGTCGCGACCGAGGCGAAGGGAGCACCACCGCGGCCTGCGAGTCGCATGATCGTGCAGGGTCGCGAGAGCGGCGATCTCGCGATTGCCCTTGCCGTAGCGTGGCCGGGCGCGGAGCTCGTCGCCGTGAATCAGGACGGCAGGGCGGTCAACGGCCTTCGGGTCCTGATCGGTGGCAGAGAGGCCCGGTCCTGTGGCGACGGCTGCTACGGAGCGTTCCCGACGCCGGCTCGGCGCGTGAGGGTTTCCGTCAACGGGCTCATCACAACGTTTCGGGTGCCGGCGAAGCCGCGGCGCGCCGACGCGATCGTCGCTCGTTCGACCGCGGCGTTCCGCAGGCTGAAGAGTGTCGAATACATCGAACGCCTGGCTTCGAGCCCGCGCAACAGGATCGTCTCGCACTTCACCCTCGAGCGCCCGGACCGGTTGCTGTACCAGATCCGCGGCGGTGCGGACGGAATCGTCATCGGGACGAGTCGGTGGGACCGTGTGCGTGGAGGAAAGTGGATCTCGTCACCGCAGGACCTGACACCGGAGCCCGAGCCGATCTGGGGCGCCGGCCACGTCACGAACGCGTACGTGCTCGAGACGACGCCCGCGACCTATGTCGTGTCGTTCATGAATCCGCTCGGCCCGGCGTGGTTCACTGTCCGGCTTGATCGACACACGTTGCTACCCCGCAGCCTCCGCATGACCGCACCGGCTCACTTCATGACCCACCGTTACGTGCGCTTCAACGGCCCGCGCAGGATCAAAGCCCCAGGTGGCGTGCAATGACCATGTGCTGGGAAGATTGAACGCCCGCCCGAGCCAGACTGAAGTCTGGCACGGGATTTCGTGGCGAATGAAGTCCGCTAAAGGCCCAGATGGCGTGCGATCACCATACGTTGGACTTCATTCGTGCCTTCGCCGATCTCGAGGATTTTCTGATCTCGGTAGAGGCGCGAGATCGCGTACTCGTCCATGTACCCGTAGCCTCCGTGGATCTGCAGGGCCCAGTTGACGGCCCGGTTCGAGAGCTCGCCCGTGTAGAGCTTTGCCTGCGCGGCCGCCAGCGCGAAGTCACGGCCCTGATCTTTCAGCCATGCCGCTTTGTAGACGAGATTGCGTCCGGCCTCGATCTCCGTCGCCATGTCGGCCAGCTTGAACTGGATCGCCTGGAACTTCGCGATCGGCTTGCCGAACTGCTGTCGCTCCTGCGCGTACGCGGAGGCCAGGTCGTAAGCCCCCTGCGCGAGGCCCGCCCCCATCGACGCCACCGAGATGCGGCCGCCGTCGAGGATCTCGAGGAACTGCTGGAAACCCTTGCCGCGCGGCCCGAGTAGGTTCTCCTCCGGCACCTCGGCGTCCTTGAACGACAGCTCGCGCGTGTCGGACGCACGCCAGCCGAGCTTCTTCATCGGCTTCGAGATCTCGTAACCGGGTGTCCCGTTCGGGACGATGATGTTCGAGGTCTCGGAGTCGCCGGTCTGCGCCGTGATCGTGACGCACGACGTGATGTCCGTGCCGGCGTTCGTGATGAAGATCTTCGACCCGTTGACGATCCACTTGCCCTCACGCGCCTCGGCGCGCGTGCGCGTCGCGCCGGCATCCGAGCCGGCCTCGGGCTCGGTCAGCCCGAACGCAGCGAGCTTTTTGCCGGAGGTCAGGTCGGGCAGCCACCGCTCCTTCTGGGCCTCGCTGCCGTAGTAGTAGATCGGCAGAGTCCCGAGCGAATGGTGCGCGGCGACCGTGATCGCCACGGACGAGTCCACTCGGGTGAGCTCTTCGACGGCGATCGCGTACGACAACGTGTCGGCCCCCGCGCCGCCGTACTGCTCGGGAATCGTCATTCCCATCAGCCCGAGCTCTCCGAGCTCTGCGACGAGGTCGTACGGGAAGCGGCTCTCTCGATCGAGCTCTTCCGCGATCGGCGCGACGCGCTGCTCCGCGAAGTCGCGCACGGTCTTGCGGACGAGCTCGTGCTCTGAGTCGAGATCGAAGTTCAACGGGCGAGGCGCTTGGCGAGCTCGACGATCAGGCGGACGCCGTAACCGGTGCCGCCGCGTTGTGTCAGATAGTCGCCACGCGAGCGCTCGAGGAAGCCGGGGCCCGCCATGTCGATGTGCGCCCATGGCCCTTCTCCCGCGAACTCGCGCAGGAACTCCGCTGCCAGGACGGGTGAGCCCTGCCGCAGGTCCGACGAGTTCTTCAGGTCGGCGAACGACGAGTCGACGTAGCGGCGATAGCGCGGATGGAGCGGGAACGGCCAGGTGTGATCGCCGCTCGCTTCCGCTGCGGCGAGGATCTCCTTCATCCAGTCGTCCTCGTTTGCGAAGGCACCGGCGTAGAAGTCGCCGAGCGCGAGCTCCATCGCGCCGGTGAGCGTCGCGAGGTCGAGGAGGTGCGTCGCGCCTTCGCGGCGGGCGTACCACAGGGCATCCGCAAGGACGAGGCGTCCTTCCGCGTCGGTGTTCGTGATCTCGATCGTCTTGCCGTTCGCGGCGCGCAGGATGTCGCCCGGCCGGAACGAGTCGCCGCTGACGAGATTCTCCGCGGCAGCGACCACGGCGATGATGCGAATGGGAAGCTCGAGCTCGGCGACGGCTGCGATCCCGGCGATCACAGCCGCGCCCCCGGCCATGTCGCCCTTCATGTCCTCCATCTTCAGAGCCGGCTTGAGGGAGATTCCGCCGGCGTCGAAGGTGATCGCCTTCCCGACGAGGCCGAGCACGGTGTCACCCTTCGCCCCTTGCGGGGGTTCGTAGCGGAGGACGATCAGGCGCGGCCCGTTGGCGCTCGCGCGACCGACGGCCGAGAGGGCGCCCATGCCGAGCTCGTCGATCTGCCCGGGCTCGAGCGCCTCGACGGTCAGGTTCGGCCCGGAGAGCTCCGCGGCCCGCTCGCCCAGAACCTGAGGAGTCAACTCGTTCGGCGGGGAGTTCGCTAGGTCGCGGGCCGCATTGACCCAGCGACCGACCCGCGCCGTGCGGCCGGCGGACTCGGCGAGCCCGTCGGGAGCGTCGGTGTAGAACAGGATCTTCTCGACCGGCTTCCGGGGCTTTTCTTCCGTCTTCCAGCGCGCCGGGCTGTACGAGCCGAGCATCGTGCCCTCGACGATCGCCGTTGCCTGGTCGTCCAGCGAGAGCGGCAGGGAATCGTCCAGCTGCCACGCGACCGTGCCCCCGACGTCGCCCAGCCGGCGCACGACGGCCGAGGCCGCGGTCCGCAGCGTGTCGGCGTCGACGTCCTCCCGCTTGCCGACGCCCGCGACGATCAGCCGCCGCGCGTCGAGCTCCCCATCGGTGTGCAGCATCACGGTCTTGCCGAGGTCGCCCTTGAGCTCGCCGTCCTTGGCGAGGCGCTGGAGCCGGCCCTTCAGACGCTCGTCGAGAGTGCGCGTGCCGTTCGACAGGCCGTCTTCCTGAGGAAACGGGATGGCCAGCGCATCGGGCTCGACCTCGCCGGGTTGCCTGACTTCGATCGTGAGCTTCTCCATCGGGCCGCGATCGTACCCAAGCAGGGATTTACCGTGCCTTTACGAAATTTGGCTAACCGGTCTTAACTTTGATCGTCGCATGCCGATGATGAACCCCGAGATGAGCGCCACGCTGCTGCGGCCCGTCGTTCCCTCGCGCTTTCGACGCGGGCCCTCCCGCCCGACCGTCGAGTCGCTGATGGAGCAGATCTCCGTGCTGACGTCCGAGCGCCAGCGCCTGCGGGACCGGGGCGTGAACGGCTCGAGGCTCGAGCGAAACCGCGTGAAGCTTGCCCGGGCCCAGTGGGAGCTCTCCCACGCGCTCATCGAGCGCTACCTCTAGAGCGCCCCGCTAGCCTGCGCCCGTGCGGGCGGAGATCGATCGCAGGGCGATGGGCCTCCTTTCGAGCGGCCACATGGCGACGGACTTCGCGAACGGAGCGTTGCCTGCGCTGCTGCCGTTCCTCAAGGAGCGGTTTTCCCTCTCCTACACGGCGGTCGGCGGAATCGTGCTTGCTTCGCAGGCGTCCTCTTCGCTGATCCAGCCGCTCTTCGGTCTCTGGTCGGATCGCCGTGGTGCGATGTGGCTGCTGCCGGCCGGTGTGGCGCTCACGGGGGTCGGCATCGCACTTGCCGCCGACGCACCGAACTACTGGCTCGTCGTTCTGCTCGTCCTCGTCTCGGGTGTCGGCAGTGCCGCGTTCCACCCGGAAGGCTCGAAGTTCGCAGGCCTTGTCAGCGGCCGCAGGCGGGCGAGCGGCATGTCCTGGTTCTCGATCGGCGGCAACCTCGGGTATGGGTTCGGTCCCGTTGCGACCACGGCGATCGTCGCGGCGCTCGGTTTGCGCGGCGGGCTCGTCCTGGCCCTGCCGTCCCTGGTCGTGGCGGCCGCGATCTTCGCAGGCAGCTCGTATCTCCGGAGCTTTGTGCCTGAACCGGGCGCCGGGCGTGCAGGCGCCGGCGACGACGATCCTCACGCGATGAAGTTGCTGCTCGGTGTGATCGCACTGCGCAGCGTCGCGTGGTTCGGGTTGATCACGTTTGTGCCGCTTTGGGAGGTTGCGCTCGGGCATTCGAAGTCGCACGGGAACCATCTGCTGGCGTTGATGCTGTTCGCGGGCGGCGCTGGCACCTTGTTGCTCGGACCACTCGCGGATCGCGTTGGCCGGCGTCCTGTGCTGCTCGGGAGCGTCGTGGCGACCGGACCGCTGATGCTGCTGTTCGTCGTCGTCGGCGGGATCCCGGGCGCGATCGCGCTCGCACTGATCGGCGCCTGCGTCGTCGGCACCTTCGGGGTCACGATGGTGATGGGACAGGAGTACATGCCGCGTCACATCGGCACCGCGTCCGGTCTCGTGATCGGACTGTCTGTCGGGCTCGGAGGCGTCGCCGCCGTCGCACTCGGCCGGCTCGCGGATGCGACGAGCCTGCGCACCACGCTCTACGTCGCTGCCGCAGCACCGCTTCTCGCTATTTTGCTGGCGCTGCAGCTTCCGAGCGGCCGGGAGAAGCGCAGGCTCGAAGCGGCGACTGAGGTAGGGTTGCTGCCGTGACCGGCGTCAAGCAGTTCTTCGACAATCTGGAAAGTGGTGCCGACGCCTCGAAGACCTCGGGGATGACCAACTCGTATCTCTTCGACATCGAGGGTGCCGGCAAGTGGACGGTGAGGGTCGACGACGGCAGGGTGAGTGTCACCGAGGGCGGCGAGGACGCGGACGCTGTGATCTCGACTTCCGAGGAGACGTTCGAGAAGATCGTCAGCGGTGAGCAGAACCCGACGAGCGCCTACATGACCGGCAAGCTCAAGGTCAAAGGTGACATGGGTGCTGCGATGAAGTTGCAGAAGCTCTTCTGAGTCGAGCGGTTTTCCATTGACCTGGTACCCGTTCTTCAAGTCGATTCACGTCGTCACCGCCGTCGTCTGGATCGGTGGTGCGACGATGGTCCAGGCCTACGCCGTGCGCATACTCGCCACCGGTGACGGCAGGCGTCAGGCCGACTTCGCGAAGGACACGGAAGTCGTCGGCATGCGTCTCTTCATGCCCACGTCGCTGATCCTGTTCCTTGCTGCCATCGCGATGATGGTGAACCTCGACTGGTCCTGGAGCCAGAACTGGATCGTGCTGGGTCTGATCGCCTTCGGGCTGTCGTTCGTGATCGGGGCCGGCTTCATCGGGCCCGAAAGCGGCCGTCTGGCTGCGCTGATCGAGCAGCACGGGCCGGAGGCGCCGCTCGTACAGGCGCGCATTCGCCGCATCCTCACCGTGTCGCGCTGCGAGCTCGTTGTGCTCCTGACAGTGATCGTGAACATGGTCGTCAAGCCGACCGGCCAGAATGGTTGGTTCTGGGGAATGCTGGCCGTGATGGTGCTCGGGATCGTCGCCGTTGTCGGGTGGTACCTGCGCGGCGAGCAGCACGTACCAGCTCCCGCCACCGAGTAGTCATTCCCCCAGTTCTACGAGCGGGGCGCCGGCTGCGACCGAAGCGCCTTCCTCGACATGCACGGCGCGTACCACCGCGTCATAAGGAGATGTGAGCGGCGTCTCCATCTTCATCGCCTCGAGAACGACGAGCGGCTGTCGCGCGCGCACTGTGTCGCCCTCGCTCACCAGCAGTCGGATCACGGTGCCGGGCATCGGCGCCTTGATGACGCTCTGCTCGCCGCCGGAGCCGCGGTGGTCTCCAGCCAGGGCGTCAACGTCAGGCGGCGCGGCAAGCACCGGGGGAGGGAGGTTGAGGCGGAATGGAGCGCGCCAGGGAGTCGCGGCCACGCGGCCGGGCGCAGGGGAGAGGGGCGGATGCTCGGTGAGAAACGACGTCCTCGTGTCACCGGCCCGCACGACCGGGTGGGATACGAGCCAGCGGAGGAACGGGAGATTGGTCGTCACACCGACGATTTCGGTCTCCCGCAGCGCTGCTCCCAACTGGCTGAACGCCTCGTCGCGGGTCGTCCCGTGCGCGATCAGCTTCGCGATCATCGGGTCGTAGGCAAGCCCGATCTCGTCGCCTTCTTCGACGCCTGCGTCCACTCTGATTCCCTCGGGGAGGCGCAGCCGCTCGATGCGCCCCGTCTGCGGGAAGAAGGTCTGCGAGTCCTCGGCGTACAGCCGGACCTCGACGGCGTGACCGCGCGGACCGGGGTAGACGTCGAGCCCGTTCCCTGCGGCGATCCGAAGTTGCGCCTGAACGAGATCGACTCCGGTGACGAGCTCCGTGACGGGATGCTCGACCTGAATGCGGCCGTTCAGCTCGAGGAACCAGAAGTCGCGTCCGTCGACCATGAACTCGGCGGTCCCGGCGCTCACATATCCGATCGCCGTCGCGAAAGCGACGGCGGCGTTTCCGAGCGCCGCGCGCAGCCGCTCGTCGATCGCGGGGGAGGGAGACTCCTCGAGCACTTTCTGGTGGCGCCGTTGGATGGAGCAGTCGCGCTCGCCGAGCGAGAGCACGGTTCCGTGTGTGTCTGCAAGCAGTTGGATCTCGACGTGGCGGGGACGCTCGACGTAGCGCTCGCAGAAGACCCGGTCGTCACCGAATGCCGCCTTGGCCTCGCGCCGCGATGCCTCGAGCGCTTCCGCGAGCTCCGCCGAGTCCCGAACGACCCGCATGCCGCGGCCTCCCCCGCCGGCCGCAGCCTTGACGACCAGTGGGAAACCGATCTCCTCCGGCTCTCCGGTCGGGACGACGGGTACGCCTGCCCCGTGCGCGATGCGCTTGGCCTCGAGCTTGTCACCACCGGCGCGCAATGCGTCCGGCGGCGGCCCGACCCAGACGAGCTCTGCTGCGTTCACCGCCTCGGCGAAGTCGGGGTTCTCCGCCAGGAAGCCGTACCCCGGATGGATCGCTTCGGCGCCGGTCTGCTTCGCGGCGCGGATGTGCTCTTCCGAGAAGAGGTAGCTCGCGATCTCCACGGTCTCGTCCGCGGAACGTGCATGGAGGGAGCCTTTGTCGTCCGGAGCGACGACAGCGACGGTTTCGATCTCGAGCTCGCGCGCGGCGCGAAACACGCGCAACGCGATCTCGCCGCGATTCGCGACGAGCAGCTTGCGGATCAAGCCTTCTTTCCCGGGTTGAGCAGGTTCTGCGGGTCGAACGCCCGCTTGACTGCGCCGTGCAGCTCGAACGCGCGCGGTCCGAGCTGCTTCGCGAGCCAGTTGCGCTTGACGAAGCCGACGCCGTGCTCTCCGGAGATCGTGCCACCCAGGCGGAGCGCCAGCTCGAAGAGCGCCTCGGAGAGTTGCGGCGCGAGCTCGAGCTCACCTGCGTCGTCGCCGGCGAGCAAAAACGTCGTGTGCAGGTTGCCGTCGCCAGCGTGGCCCCACGAGCAAGCCGGGATCCCGAAGCTCCGGGCGACCTCGAGTGACGCCTCGATCGCCTCACCGAGACGGTCGAGTGGCACCGCGATGTCTTCGCTCGCCTTTCCGCCGCGCTGTGCGTCCACGACGAGCGCCAGGCCGTCGCGCCAACGCCAGAGGGCGGCGATCTCATGTGCCGACTCGGGCGCGTAGAGCGCGAGCGCGTCCTCGCCGAAGACCTCGCGCAGGTCGTCCCGGATGCGCGCCGCCTCCTCCACTGAGCCGTCGGCCTCAGCGAGCACCGCGAACGCGCCGGGGGGAACTTCACCGGGGAAGCTCGCCCCCGCGTAGCGCATCGTCTCCGAGTCGATGTATTCGAGGGCCGCTGCGGCAATGCCGCTGCCGACGACCCGTTCGATGGCTCCGACGCCGCCGCGGACGCCGTCGAAGAAGCCGATCACCGGCCACGCCGCCTCGGGTGCCGGTGTGAGCCGTAGCCAGGCGGCGGTGATCACTCCGAGCGTTCCCTCCGATCCGATCAGCAGATGCTTCAGGTCGTAGCCCGCAACGTCCTTTCGCAGGGGGCCACCAAGGTGGACGAGCTCTCCCGGCGGCACGACGACCTCGAGTCCGGTCACCCAGGCGCCGGTGACGCCGTACTTGAAGGCGTGCGGGCCGCCGGCATTCGTCGCGATGTTGCCGCCGATCTGCGACTGCTCTGCTGCACCGGGGTCGGGAGCGAAGAGCAGGCCGCCCTCACGCGCGATCCGGCGCAACTCCGCGGTGCGCACACCCGCTTCGACTTCGATGCGCCAGAGCAGCGGGTCGAAGGATCGCACGCGATCGAGCCGTTCGAGCGAAAGGACGACACCGCCGTCGAGCGGCACTGCGCCGCCCGCATAGCCTGTCCCTCCGCCGCGCGGCACGATCGGAACGCCGTGCGCATAGCACCACTCCACAACCTCGGCGACCTCGTCCGCGTCGCGCGGCAGTGCCACCGCGTCTGCATGGCCGTGTAGACCACGCGCCTCGGTCTGATCGGTCAGATACGCGGCGCTCGGTGCGAGCACGTCGGCGGCGACGGCTGCGCGCAGGTCACGCTTGACGGACGCGAGGGCGCTCATTCGAGGGCACGCTCGAGCGCCGCGCGTCCGTCATGCAGCACCGGCTCACCATGCGAGACGAGCACCAACTCGACAGGCAGGCCGAGCAACGGCTGAAGGCCGATCCGCAAGTCGTCCTGGGTGTAACCGCCGAGATGGCGAAGCCACGATTCAGGGCACATCCGCAGGCCTGGCGGGCGGTCGCCGAGGATGCGGTCGCCGGGAACGAGCGCACGGTGCTCCGGGATCCAGAAAATCCTTTCTCCGGAGCCGGCAATCTCGAACTCCTCGACGGCTCCTGGCACCTTGTCCGATGCGTCGTAGCGCCGCTTCACCTCGTCGCGGCTGCGCTCGTGAAACTTGACGGTCACGAGAACCGCGACGTTCTGTTTGCCCTTCGCGAGTGTGTCGAGTGCGGAGAAGTCCCCGTCGACCACCAGTGGGTCGACGAGCACGAGAGTTTCGCCCGAGTCGTAGGCCACGCACCCGACCTCGCGCGGCCAGTCCGCCGGACTGTCCACATCCTTGGGCGGCTCCCACTCGGGATGTGACGCCGTCCAGCGCCACAGGCCCGGTGCGACCTGTTGCAACTCCACGTCACGGAGCGTAGATGATGCACCGATGGAACCGGTTCGCTGGGGGATCCTCTCCACGGCCCGCATCAACCACGCGGTCATCGATCCCGCTCGCGAGAGCGAGAAGGCGGTGGTCATCGCCGTCGCGAGCCGCAATCTCGCCCGTGCGGAGACCTACGCACGCGAGCAGGGAATCGAGCGTTCCTACGGGAGCTACAAGGCGCTGCTCGCCGATGACGACGTCGAGGCGGTCTACGTCTCTTTGCCGAACGCGCTCCATGTGCCCTGGGCGATCAAAGCGCTCGAGGCAGGTAAGCACGTGCTCTGCGAGAAGCCGCTCGGCCGCACTCCCGAAGTGGTCGAGCAAGCCTTCGACACGGCCGACCGCCAGGACCGCGTGCTGATGGAGGCGTTCATGTACCGGCACCATCCTTTGACGCGCAAGCTGAAGGAGCTCGTCGACTCGGGCGCGCTCGGAGAGCTCAAGCAGATCCGTACAGCCTTCACGTTCACGCTCGACAATCGCGACGACGTTCGCTGGCGCCCCGAACTGGAGGGCGGTTCACTTCTCGATCTCGGCTGCTACTGCGTGAGCGTCAGCCGCCTGCTTGGGGGCGAGCCGGAGCGAGTCTACGGCCGCCAGAGGCTGGCGCCGACGGGGATCGACGTCGGGTTCACCGGAACCCTGGAGTTCCCGGGCGAGGCCTCGGCCCAGTTCCACTGCGCATTCGACTTACCGGCCGAGAGCTACGTCGAGGCGATCGGCACGACGGGGAAGGCGCGCGTCGTGGAGCCCTTCCGGTGCAACGACCCGCATGTCGACCTCAACGGCAGCCGGATCGACGTCGACGACGTCGACCGTTATCTGCTCCAGCTCGAGAACTTGAGCGAGGCGATCCGCGGCAAAGCCGAGCCGCTCCTGGGGCGAGACGACGCCCTGGGGCAAGCCGCGACGATCGCTGCGCTCTACCGCGCCGCCGAGACAGCAGCGCCCGAGACTCCACGAAGAGCCGCTGCCGTATAGGTCATTCGCCGTCGGTCAGGCCGCGGAATGCCAGCTGCTCGCGGCGACCCCCGGCGCTCGATCGCACGATCGCCTCGCCGATCTCGGACGCGCGATAGCCGTCCTCGAACGTCGCGCCGTGCGGTGCGACGTCGCTACCGTCGGCGATCGAGCGCAGGAGGTGATGCACCTCGTGGACGAAGGTGTCTCCCCATCCGACGATGTGCCCGGGCGGCCACCAGAGATCCATGAACGGGTGGTTCGCCTCCGTCACGAGCACCGTCCTGAACCCGCGCGTGCGGTCCTCGCCGTCGAGAAAGACCTGCAGCTCGTTCATGCGCTCCATGTCGAAGTAGAGCGAGCCGCGCGAGCCGTTGATCTCCCACTGAAAGGCGTTGCGCCTTCCGAGCGCGAGGCGTGTCGACTCGATCGTTCCGACCGCGCCGCTCTCGAACTCGACAGCCGCCTCGATCGCGTCGTCGACCCTGCGACCACTGACGAAAGTCTTCACGATGCCGGCGACGGAACTGAACTCACCGACGAGGTAGCGCGCGAGGTCGATCACGTGCGTGCCGAGATCTCCGAGCGCTCCGGATCCCGCCTGGTCCGGATCGAAGCGCCAGGTGTCGAGCGTCGGATCGTCGCCCCAGTCCTGCAGGTAACGGCCGCGGAAGTGGCGCAGCTCTCCGAGCGCGCCCTCGTCGATCAGTTCGCGCGCGAGCCGCACCGCGGGGACGAAGCGGTAGTTGAACCCGCACAGATGCTTGACACCGGTCGCGGCCACGCGGCGCCACACGTCGTAGCTCTCATCGGCCGTGCGCCCGAGCGGCTTCTCGCAGAGGACGTGCTTGCCCGCTTCGGCGGCGGCGATCGTGGGCTCGGCATGTAGCGAGTTCGGGCCACCGTTGTCGAACAGCCCGATCCGCTCGTCCGTGACGATGTCGTGCCAGTCGGTCGTCCACCGTTCGTAGCCGTATCGGCTTGCTGCCGTCGAGACCGCATCCTGGTTTCGCCCGGCGATCGCGATGAGCCGTGGCACGAGCGGGGGCGGCCACGCGAGGTACTCCAGCGTGCGGAACGCGCTCGAGTGTGCCTTCCCCATGAATGCGTAGCCGAGCATGCCAACGCCGATCTCTGCCATTGCGCGATACTACGCAGAAGGCACTGGGGCCCCGGGTCACCTTGTGGCTAGGCCCAGGACGTGCGGCGCGAATCTCTGAAAAGTGCGCGAATTGGTATTAGAGTCTCTGGATCTCGTCACTTAGGAGACTGCAGTGAAGTCTCCGGTCATCAACTAGGAGGCTGCAGTGAAACGATTCTTTCGTAGGTCGGCGGCGGCGGGTCTCGTCGTAGTCCTGCTCGGCGTTGCTGCCACGATTGCGGTTACGGGCGCAACGGCCAAGAGCTCCGCGAACATCCAGGTCTGTGTCCTGCTTCCGGACACGAAATCATCTGTCCGCTGGACGCAGTTCGACGCGCCGGCGTTCGCCAAGGCCCTGAAGAAGGCCGGAGTGACCTACTCGATCACGAACGCGTTGAACGAGCCGCAGAAGATGGTCTCGCAGGCCGATTCGTGTCTGTCCCGCGGGGCGAAGGTGGCCATCGTCACCGACATCGCGCAGGGCACGTCGATCGCGATCGAGAAGAAGTTCGCGAAGGCAGGCGGTCAGTCGATCGACTACGACCGCCAGGTGGTGGGCGGTAGCGCGAAGGTCTACGTCTCGTTCGACGGCAAGGCCGTCGGCGCAGCCCAGGCCAAGGGCGTCGTCAACGCCCTGAAGAGCAAGTCGAAGCCCGTCGTGGCCGAGCTCTGGGGCGGCCCGACGGATCAGAATGCGTTCTGGTTCAAGAGCGGAAACGACGCGGTTCTGAACCCGCTCTTCAAGAGCGGCAAGCTCAACAAGGGGCCGCAGCAGTTCGTGCCACTCTGGCTGGCGACGAACGCCCAGCCGATCTTCGAGCAGATGCTCCTCAAGACGAGCAATAAGATCGACGGCGCCATTGCTGCGAACGACGGCATCGCCGGCGCTGTGATTGCCGCCCTGAAGGCGAAGAAGCTGAAGCCAATCGCGTTGTCGGGACAGGATGCGACCGTGCAAGGCGTGCAGAACATCATCTCGGGCTGGCAGACGATGACTGTCTACAAATACGTGCCCCTCGAGGCCAACGCAGCCGCGGCGGCGGCAGTCGCACTGCTGAAGCACAAGAAGGTTCCCGGGGTCAACGGGTTCCGCAAGAACGGCACCAAGAAGGAGCCGCTTGTCAGGATCCCGATCGTCTCGATCACGAAGGCCAACTACACGCGACTCTTCAAGGACAAGTTCCTGAAGAAGAGCGACGTCTGCGTCGGCGAGTTCAAGCAGTTCTGCTCGTAGCCAAACTGGACCGACAGGAGGAGGCGCCCAGGTGGGCGCCTCCTCCGGCTTTGTGGTAGGAAACGCGACACCCGTGAGCGAGACGCCGATCCTCCAACTCCGCGGTATCTCGAAATCGTTCGGGTCGGTGCAGGCGCTCACCGATGTCGACTTCGAGGTGCGCCTCGGAGAGGTCATGGCCCTCGTCGGTGACAACGGCGCCGGCAAGTCGACCCTGATCAAGTGTGTGGCCGGCATCCACAGCCCGGACAGCGGGCAGATCCTCTTCGACGGGAAGCCCGTTCACATCCACAGCCCCAAGGATGCCGCGCGGCTGGGAATCGAATTCGTCTACCAGGATCTCGCACTGTGCGACAACCTCGACGTGGTCCAGAACATGTACCTGGGCCGCGAGGAGCGCGACTGGCTCTTCCGTTTGAAAGAGCCGCTCATGGAGCAGCGCACCGCCGAGACCCTCAAGTCGCTGTCCGTCACGACCATCCGCTCGATCCGTCAGCCCGTGGCGTCGCTGTCGGGCGGCCAGCGCCAGTCGGTCGCTGTCGCCAAGGCTGTGCAGTGGAACTCCAAGCTCGTCATCCTCGACGAGCCCACCGCCGCGCTCGGCGTCGCTCAGACGCGCCAGGTGCTCGAGCTCGTCAAGCGCCTCGCCGACCAGGGCCTGGCGGTCGTGCTTATCTCGCACAACCTCCACGACGTCTTCGAGGTGGCGACGAGCATCACCGTGCTGCGCCTCGGCCGCGACGTCGGCGTCTACGAGCGGGAGAAGACCACCCAACAGGAGGTCGTGCAAGCGATCACCGCGGGTATTCCGACCAAGGTCTCGGGCATCCCGGAGACGACGCCGGAGCTCGCGTCGTGAGCTCGGAAGTCGACGTCACCGCACCGGGGATCGGTCTCCCGGAAGGCGACGACGCCGAGGCGGAAGCGGGGCTCTGGCGCCGGGCGTACGACAATCTCAGGTCGGGGAACCTCGGCGTCCTGCCCATCGTCATCGGTCTGGCGCTGATCGTCGTCTTCTTCAGCTACAAGGCGACGAACTTTTTCACGGCCGACAACTTCAACAACATCATCGTCCAGATGGCTGGCCTGACCATGCTCGCCTTCGGCGTGGTCTTTGTCCTTCTGCTTGGCGAGATCGACCTTTCGATCGGGTATCTGAGCGGGATAGCGGCCCTGGCCGTCGCCGAGTTCCAGCTTGCGGGTAGCAGTCACCAGTACCCTGGACTCGTCGCAATCGCCATCGCTGTGGGCCTTTGTGCATTCATCGGCGGCGTCCAGGGCTCGATCGTGGCCAAGGTCGGCGTCCCGTCGTTCGTCGTCACGCTCGCAGGTCTTCTGATCTGGCAGGGAGTGATCCTGCAAGTGCTCGAGGTCAAGGGCGTGATCGTTATCCAGGACGCGTGGATCAACGACACAGCCAACCATTACTTCACGGCGAGGGTGGGGTGGATCATCGCGGCAGTCGTCACCGGTGTCTACGCGCTCGGCACGCTGGGCAGCGTCGTGAGCAATCGCCGTGCCGGCGTTGCGATCCGACGTCCGCTCCTCGTTGTGGCCAAGGTCGTCGGCGTTGCTGTCGCGACGTTCGGGACCGTGGCCGTCTCCAACCACGCCAACGTGCCGAACGGGCTACCGCTGGCCGGCGTCCTCGTCGTCATATTCCTCATCGTCTTGACCTTCCTGGCCAAGCGAACTCCGTTCGGGCGCCACGTCTACGCCGTTGGCGGCAATGCCGAAGCGGCTCGTCGCGCAGGCATCAACGTTGCCCGCATCCGGATCATCGTTTTCATGATCTCCGGCGGTATGGCCGGGGTGGGAGGCGTGATCCTGGCAGCGCGCCTGAACTCCGTCGACCTCAACGTCGGCGGCGGCACACTGCTGCTCGACGCGATCTCCGCCGCGGTCATCGGCGGCACGAGCCTGTTCGGTGGTCGTGGCGAGGTGCGCAGCGCGCTTCTCGGCGCGCTCGTGATCGCAACGGTCTCGAACGGTCTCAACACGGCCGGCTACAAGACGGGGACGATCTACATCGTCACCGGTGTCATCCTCTTGCTCGCCGTGACGCTCGACACGATCGCGCGCAGGCTCCAGGCGCGCTCCGGCCGCTAGCGCTCCTACCGCACGGTGCCGGCGAAGTAGCGCTCGGCAAGCACAAAGGCCCGCTTACCGACCGTCGATCCGATCCGGCGGCCGCCAAGGTCGTCGGCTGCGATGTGGATGCCGCCGTAGATGCGCGAGATCCCCGCCTGGTCGGCCGCGTCGTAGTAGGTCGCCCACCGAAGCGTCAGCGGCTTGCTCGGCCCCCGTTCGAACTTGAGGTAGCCCGGAGCAAAGGTCTGCGTGAACTCTCCGCCGGGGAAGTAGGGACTGCCGGTGTATGCGGCGAGTACCTCGGCTGCCGCACGGCTGAACGTGCTGTGGCCGGAAACGAAGCCCGGGAAGGCCGGGGTGACGAAGGTCGCCCTTTGGTAGGGGACCCAGCGCTCGCCGAGAATCCAGCCGGCGCCGCTCACCTGGCTCGGATCTTTCGGATTTCCGCGCCAGGCCCGAATGGCGATCTCGCCGACGTGATCGGCAAGGGCGGCGTGACGCTGACTCGGCGCGCTCGATTCCTTGGTGATCAGCTCGATTAGGCCCGGGATCAACGGCAGGCCCGCCGGGTCGTACGAGGGGAGCTCTGGATCGCTCGACTGGCCGTGCTCGGCGAGGTAGCGGATCATCGAGATGGGCCGAACCGACTGGTATTTGCGCTTCAGGCCCCAGGCTGCGATCGCGGCGTCGTGCGCGGCGCCGTTGAGAGCGAAGTACATCTGCACGTCCCAGCGCAGGCGGTTCGCTGCTCCCGTGCCGATCCGCGACGCCAGCAGCGGCGAGTTCGAAACGGTGTTGGCAAGCACGTTCCAGTGGCCGGGCGGGGTCTCCGAACTAGGCCCGTCGGCCCAGAACTCGGCCAGCACGCGGGCGTAGTCCGCCTGGAGAACGCGCTCGGGCGCATAGGGCTGACCCGTCGACGGGTTGACCGTGTAGCCATGGCCGTCGTTCGTCCCGAGGGGGTTGTTCCCCAACTCGTCGAGCCCGATGTCGATCACCTGTCCGTCGGCGGCGTCCAGTGCAGCGCTCTTGCGAATGACGTCTACGGCTGCTTGCTTGTATGCGGCGTCAGGTGGAGTCCCGATCGGCGGCGGACCGGGATCGATCGGCACGCCCCTCTTCGATTGCGGAAGAGCGAATCCGCGCACGTGACCCCACTCGGCGCCGATGAAGGTCTGCACATTGCCGGGGACGGCGAGCCCGTTCTGGGCCACGGTCTGGTCGAGCGCGAGCGGCTGCCAGAAGGTGGCGTCGTGCATGGCCGTCCCGGGGTCCTTCACGACGAGCGGCGCGTTCACGGGTACGTAGCTTTCGTCGGCATAGTGGAGTCGTTCGCGCGAGCCGTCGGTTCTTCCGGCTCGGATCACCGCGGCCGCAATGCGATTACCGAGTGCGGCCGGTGAGCGACCCTTCGTGCTCGTGAAGTCCAGTCGATAACACAGCGAGCGCATGGTTCGGGTGAGCTCGTCGAACGTCACCCGTACGTTGGCGCCGTACGCGTAGCGCCAGAGCAGGACGCGGTATGCCGCATAGCTGAGCGCGGTCTCTCGGGCAGCCTCGACGTCGGGAGCCTTGTCCTTCTCGGTGACGAAGTAGCCGTCCGCCTGCGGGTCGTAGGCCGCCCAGGCATCCCACATCGCCGCCGAGACGTGGAAGAGGTTCCGCGCGTGGGTGGTCGGCGCCGGGAGGTCTCGCCTGATGGCGTCGAGCATGGCCTCGTCCCACACGCGGGCGACCGAGCGTCCCTTCAGGTCGGCCCGTGTACATCCGCCGATCAGGGACGGCGCAGTCTGGGCGAGGCGCTGAGTCGATCGTGCATAGGTGGAGTCCCGCGTCTGGCGTCGGAAGAGGACGATGCGGTCGGCCGGCACGTTGTTCCTTTCGACGACGTGACCGGCCGGGTAGCGAACGATGAGCTGACTCACGCTCGTCGCCGCACCGAGTCCGAAGTGCAGTCGAGGGTCCTGCGACGACAGATAGCTCGAGCCTGCCTGCACCTCGCGCACCAGCCGGCGACCGTCCGGGAGGACCGCAGTCACGACGGCTCCGGGCGAGAACCCGGCGAGCCGCACCGCGAGCCAGTGGCCGACGGCTCCGGTCGGGCGCAGGAGCTCCAGCTTCCCGCCGATCGTGTTGATGGCGATGTCCAGGCGGCCGTTGTTGTCGAAGTCGGCCGTCGTGAGGCCACGGCCGACGACGCGAGGCAGGTCGTATCCGCCGACGAGCGCGGTCCCGTCGGTGAATCGGGGCGCAGCCCCCGCGGCTGCGCCCATGTTCTCGAGCACCTGGATCGGTTGCGCGTCCCGCGCGAGATTGGTCACCGGGATTCCGCCGCTGGCGAGCACGAGATCGAGATTGCCGTCCAGGTCGAGGTCGACCCAGGAAGCTCCCCAGCCGGTGAACGTCTTGCCGAATGCCGGCGTGAACGCCACATGGACGTCGTTGAACGACGATCCGGACGCAATGGGCTGCTGGCCGGTGTAGACCGCATGGCCCTGGCCGCGCGAGTTCGAGACGAGTAGATCGGTGTGCCCATCACTGTTGAAGTCCGCAGCCGCGACACCCATTCCGGCATTCGGGTCGGCCACGCCCGCGATGGCTGCACGCTCCTCGAAGCGGAAGCCGAGCCCTGCCGGATCGGCCTTCCTCCCGCCCGGCCAGGCGAGGTTCTGGTACAGCCGGTTCGGGTCACCGTCGTTCGCGACGTAGAGATCGAGCCGCCCGTCGGCGTCGAGATCGGAGAAGACTGCACCGAGGCTGTGATCGAACCGCGCGGCCTCGAGGCCCGCCTGAACGCCGACCTCGCGAAACTTCGAGTGTCCATTGCGGTCGTGCCCGATGTTGAGGTACAGGAGGTCGCGGACGCCCGCGAAGTTGTTCGGGAACCCCGCAGCGGAGCCGGGAACGGGGACGTTGGGGTCGGTGTAGCCCGCGACGTAGAGGTCGGGCCGACCGTCGCCGTTCACATCTCCCACCGCGGCTCCTGCATGCCAGCCGTACCTACTGATCCCCGCCGCGCGGGCGCCTTCGGTGAACGTGCCGTCGCGGTTGTTCCAGAGCAGCTTGTCGTAGCCGGCAGTCGTCACGTACAGATCGGTGTAGCCGTCCCGGTTGAAGTCCGCTGCCACGCATCCCTCGCCGCGGACGGCGAGGCCGGCCCTCGAGTGGTGGCTCACATTGGTGAAGTGGCCCTTCCTGTTGCGGAAGAGCGCGCTCCGAGGGAGGCCGCCGTGCTTACGCCAGCGATCGACGTCGGCTTGCGAATACGAGTTCACGACGAACAGATCGATCCAGCCGTCGTTGTTGTAGTCGAGAGCACACAGCCCGCCTCCGGTCATCGCCGCCGGGTCGGGCGAGACACCGAACCGAAACGCACCCTGTCGCAGGTCGAGCCCGACCCAGCCGGCGACGTTCCTCAGGCGAATCCCCTCGAACCCAGAGCTCGAGGCCTTCGCGGCGTTTGCCGAGGAAGGCCAGCCCGAGGGGGCTATGACAGCAAGGGCGGGGAGACCGAAGACAGCCACCAGGACCAGGGCTCGTCGTGCGAGGCGGGCGACCTTGACGCGCATGGAGTTGAACTACAGCACGTTTCGCGCTGCGCCACGATGCGGGCCCAACCTGGCCCTAGAATCGCGGCGTGAAGCTCGAGGACGCCCAGGCGATCGTGGATTTCGTGGTGCGCGAGGCGGCTGGTCCCGTCTCGGTCTTCGTCGCGGATACCCATGGCGAGCTCGTCGCGGCCGCGACGATGGACGGCGCGGCACCGGACACGCGCCTGAACGCCGAGCGGAAGGCCTATACGGCCGCGCGGAGCGACGCACGTTCGACGAGAGAGCTGGCGGAGAAGGTGCGCGAGGACGCCGTCGAGCGCGAGAGCTTCGACCCGTTCTTCACCTTCTTCCTCGGCGGTCTCGCCGCGTTCGATGGCGAGACACGGGTGGGTGCCGTCGGCGTTAGCGGCATGCCGGGGGAGGTCGACGAAGCCCTCGCGCGCCAGGCACTCGAGGCCGCCGGCTTCTCCTGCTGAGCCGTAAGTCGCCGGTTCGTCCGCGCAGCGGGCTGGCTATTCGGAGAGCGAGATCGGTGAGATCGTGGACGAAGCGATCGAGGCAGATGCCGAGCTCGAACGCGCGGCGTAGTCCCGGGCCGGCGCGCTGATCTCCTAGGTCCGGCGTAGCTGAGAGTTACCCCTTACTCTCGTCCCGGCAATTCGAAGCGAGCGATTATCCCCGTGTCCCCGCCCTCAGCAACGGGACGCTCCGGATGGCGGGTCGCCACCCAGGCGATCCCTCGCTCCGGATATGCGACGACGTCGGGAAAGCGCTTCGTCGAGACGCCGAGGATTCGTGCGGGCTCGTCCGTCGGGTTCGAGAGCGTGTGCAAGCCCTCGATTCCTTCAGGGCAATACACAACGTCTCCCGGGGACAGCTGCTCTTCGCCGCTGCCGGTGCGGAGCGTGGGCGTGCCGCCCAGGACGAAGAACATCTCCTCGACGCCGTAGTGCATGTGCAGCCAACCTTCGGGCGCGCCGGGCTGTAGGTCGAGCAGCGAGGCGCCGAGCTTGTCCGCGCCCAGCGGATGCCCGAACGATCGAGTGCGGAGCCCAAAGTCCTCACGGGTCTCGTCCCACGGCTCATCGTCCAGAAAGTTCAGGCGAGTCATTCATACCTCCCATTCGACTCCCGTCCGTGCATGTCGCTGCATGGTTGCACGCACATCGAGCTAGAGCCAGAATCGGGTCGCGACCGGTCAGTCGATAGTCGTGACGTAGGCACCCACCAGCTCTGCGGTCTGCTGGTCGACGTGGCCTGGCGCCGATCGGCTTGGTCCTGTTGAAAATGCGCGAACGCAGCTGTCGAAGCGATCGGGTTGACCTCCTCATCGCCGTGGTTGTGAAACGAGACATGTACAAAGGAGTCGTCCGCGAGCCCGAGGACGATGTAGCTCACATTGTCAGGCTTGGTCTCGGCCAGCTCGGCAAAGACTCCTTCAACTCGACGTTGATTCTCATCCGCTGCCTCAGCGGACCGCATCGTGTAGCGCGTAACCAGACGTTTCTCCATTGGGTAACTCTTATCGCCGCATCGTCGGCAGAGCTGTGATACGCCGACATCGTCGTTGTGGTGGCCCAGGCGAAGTAGGTCGTGCAATACCTGCCGAAGCGGCTCGTCGGCCATGCCGACATCCACTAATGCCTGGTCGAAACACGCGATGGCCCGCTGGTCCATCTCGTCGTGTGGGCCGTTGCCGCTGTGCAGACGGACAACGAACGTCTCGTCGCCATAGCTCTCGGAGTAGGTGGTCGGCCCGCCGAGGGCCTCGGCCCAATATGCGGCAAGCCGCTCGCTGTGCTGGGCGTGAAACCCGTGGCTGAAGGCATGGCGGACCACTTCGTCGGCAAGCACCCTCGAATGCCAGGCTTTAGCCAAACGGATCAGCGCCTCTTCACCTCCGGCAGCCTCGTAGACGCTCTGCATGCCCGCGATCATGTCAAGCTTCAAGAATCCATCGCGCCCTTGGTCGAAGCGGCAAGGCAACCTTCAAGGAACGACCACACGCAGTTCGAGCACGCCGTCGGGCTTACGTTCGTGGTCCGACGAATCAGTCACATCTCCGGCAGACGCGCTCCGTCTTCAGGCGGCGCGCGCGCCAGACGAGGGTCCGCTTGCGCGTGCCAGTATTCGCGCGATATGTCACCCGTTTCGGTCAGGCTTCGGAGGAAGAGATGCTCGATCACGTCGGGTTCGTGGTAAGGGATTACGAGCGAAGCAAGGCGTTACGAGAAGGCGCTCGCGCCGCTCGGGCTGGCCCTGCTCTTGGAGTGGTCCGGGGCAGCCGCCGGGTTCGGTAAGAGCGGCGGTGTAAGAGCGGCGGTGACAGGCCGTCGTTCTTTATCGAGGCACACGGCGAGCCGGTGCATGGTCGGCTTCATATCGCGTTGAGGGCGGACACGCGCGCGCAGGTGGACGCGTGCACGCGCGTGGGCGGCATCGAGGTCATCGACTGTCCAGGCTGTGTGGGGGATGCCGGCGCGTAGCGTCACGATCGAGTCGTCCCAGGCAGAGGGTTGAACATCCACTGCGAGCAGTTCGAGCCCCTCGCCGGTCGGCGCGACCATGAAGGCAACACCCCCGGCACATGCACACCGGCGGTGGACTCGTGGGTCAGTCCGAGCGCCTCGCGGTACCACGCGGCGCCGAGATCGAGATCTGAGACCGGCAAGCCCACGTGGTGGATTCGAGATGGCTGCATCCAGCCTCCTTCGCGTAGTGCGGATGCCGGGTTGAAATAGAAGCACCTCGCCTGGGCGAGCGTTCCGGAATGATGCTCCTATGACGTGTCAAGCGATCAGTGGTGTTTGCTGGTCGAGTACGCGGTAGAGGTGGCGGGCGAGGTAGCGCTTCAGAAGTCGGGTGGCGTCGCGTCGGCTTTTGCCTTCGGCGATGCGGCGGGCGATGTACTCCTTGGTCGCGGGGTCGTGTTGGCGTCGGTGCAGCACCACGGTGTGCAGCGCGCGGTTGAGTTGGCGGTCGCCGCCGCGGCTCAGCCGGTGCCGCTGTGTCTGGCCGCTCGAGGCGGGGACCGGCGCGACGCCGGCGAGTCGGGCGAAGGCGGCTTCGGAGCGGACGCGGCCGTGGTGTGACCAGGCGATGATCAGCTGCGCGGCGACGATCGGGCCGACGCCCGGTTCGTCGAGCAGCCGTGGTGCGAGCGCGCGTACGTGCGCGAGGATCTCCCGCTCGAGCTCGGCGGCTTCGAGCGTGGCCGCTTCGATTCGTCGGGCGAGGCTGCGCAGCACAAGCCGTGTCGCGAGTTCGTCGTCGCTTGCCGACATCGAGCGGCGAAGGCGGCGACAGCGTTCGAGCAGCCTTCCGACCGGAAGCCTGCGCAGCTCCTCGCGGAGCTGGTCGGGGGCAGTGACGATGACGCCCCGCAGCTGCCCGAGCGCTTCGCGGCGGACGTCGACGGCGCTCCGCCGGGCGACCAAAAGCAGCCGCAGCGCCTCACGTCGTCCGCCTGATCGCGGCAGCGCGAGCGTCTCACTGGCAAGCGCGGCACGTGCCGTCCGTGCAGCATCGAGAGAGTCGTCCTTACCGCGCAGGCGGCGCTCGGCTCGCGGTGTGCGGCTGAGCTCAAGCACGGTCTCGCCCAGATCGGCGAGCAAGCGGGCAAGCCCGGCGCCGTAGCTGCCTGTGCCCTCGATCGCCCAGGCGCGTCTGCCAGGCGCATACTGCTCGGCGAAGCGAAGCGCCTCGCGATAGCCGCGCCCGTTAGCCCGCACCGCCTGCCTCGCCACGACACCACCGGCGGGGGCTGCCAAGGCGACCAAGGCGTGCTCGTCGCGGTGCGTGTCGACGCCGACGACGTAGTCCAGCTCATCTGCAAGCATCCGACCGATCCTCCGTTCACTCGTAGGGTCCGGTGGTGCCGGTCTGAGCACAGGGAAACCGCGACGGCAGGACGGTAAAGAGTCACGCCGAGAAGGCGGACAAGCTCCTGATCAAGCCAGCAGCGGGCGCCAGACCGGCGCCGCCGCGCACACGCGGACAGATCATTCCCAAGGCACGCACACGGCGGCCAGTCACCCGACGAGTCACACGCGGCACG
>JACDEU010000102.1 GCA_013816245.1 Actinomycetota bacterium
ACCGCGAGGCGGCGAGCGGCGAGCGCAAGGTGACGGTTCGCCTCGGCGACCAGCCCGAGCTCGATGCATCGAGCGAGCGAACCTTCCGGTATCTCGTCAACGAGGACGCCGGCTGCTTCGACGTGACGCAGTTCATGGGGATCGTCCAGCCGAGCAAGGCGCCCTTCCACAGCCACAGCTACGACGAGGTGGGATACATCGTCGCGGGCGAGGGAACCGCGCATGTCGGCGGACGCTCGTTTCCGCTCCGTGCGGGCATTTGCTTCCACCTGCCACCGGACGAGGTGCACTGCATCGAGAACTCCGGATCCGGCCCGATGCGGATCCTCGGGGTGTTCCATCCATCGGGAAGTCCGGCGAATCGGGCCTATCCGAACAACAAGTAGGCTCGAAAAGCGTCACAAGTGGGGGAAGACCGGGGTAGACACATCAAGGAGGAGATCGAATGAGAAGTAGAAGGGCAACTGTGGTTGCGGCCTTGCTGGCGCTTGGAGCCGCACTCGCAGTCGTGGCCGGGGCGTACGCGACCCCCAACAGGGCTGCCGCACCGGCAGCTCAGGCGGGCAGCGACGCCGCTCAGGTCAAGTGCGGCAAGACACGCACCATTGGATTGATGGCGCCGGTGACCGGCCCAGCCGCGTCGCTCGGCAAGCAGCAGGTGGACTGGGCTCAGTACTACCTCTCGACGTACAACAAGACGCACAAGACGAAGATCAAGTTCCAGACGGAGGACACGCAGCTCGGTGCCCCGACCGGAACCGCCGAGGCGCTCAAGGGCGCGCAGGCACTGGCCGGGGGCCCGAACGTTCTCGGCGTCGTCGGGCCGGCGGGCAGCAACGAGATCGTCGGCATAACGAAGACGCTCAAGGACGCCGGGCTTGCCTGGGTCTCGGGCTCTTCGACGCGGACGTCGCTGACGACGGACGGAACGCGCACGGGCTATATGTTCCGCAGCGTTCCGCCGGATGCAATTCAGGGCCCGACCGCCGCGAACTACATCATCAAGAAGCTGAAGTACAAGCGGGCCTACATCATCGACGACCAGGAGACGTACAGCACCGGGTTGGCCGATGTGGTCGAGCAGACGCTGAAGGCAGCGGGCGTCACTGTCCAGCGCGACGGTGTCAGTCAGCAGCAGTCCGACTTCTCGTCGCTGATTGCAAAGATCCCGCGTGATACGCAGATCGTCTACATCCCGTGGCAGCTGCCTCCGAAGGGTCAGGCGTTCGGCAACCAGATGAAGGCTGCGGGCAAGGGCAGCATCAAGCTGATGGGAGCGGATGGCCTGTTCGACTCGTCGTTCGCGTCCGTCGGGTCGCACGTGTACGACACGAACTTCCCGCTCAACCCGAAGTCGAAGGTCATCGCCGGCTTCAAGAAGGGTCATGGCGGCGACGGGGAGTACTTCGGTGCTCCCACGTACGCGGCCACTCAGGTCGTGGCGACGGCGATCGACAAGGCCTGCTCGAACGGCACCGCGTCGCGGGCCGAGGTTCGGGCCGCCATCAGGGCCACCAAGATCCCGGCAGCCAGGTCGCTGCTCGGGCTCGCGATCCGGTTCAACCGGAACGGTGATCTGGCCACTGCTCACAAGTTCGGCCTCTACAAGTCGAACGGAAACGTCTTCGTCCCGATCCCCGGCTAGTCCGGAGCTCGGATCAAAGTCGAGGGTGCGGCCCGTCTCCTGACGGGCCGCACTCGTCTGTGAGACATTTTCCCCTGTGAACTGGAGCCTGTTCTTCGACCTGACGGTCAGCGGGCTGACGCTCGGCAGCCTCTACGCGCTCATCGCGCTCGGCTACTCGCTGGTCTACGGGATCCTGAAGCTCCTGAACTTCGCCCACGGCGACGTCTACATGATCGGCGCGTTCCTCGGCTGGTACGCGCTGCACGCCCTCGGCGGCCCGATGAACCCGACCTTCACCGGCGCCGTGGTGCTCCTGCTGATGTTCGTCGTCGCCATGCTCGGGTGCGGTGTGCTCGGGGTTGCGATCGAGCGCTTTGCCTACAGGCCGCTCCGCAACGCGCCACGGATCGCACCCCTGATCAGCGCCCTCGGCGTGTCCATCTTCCTCCAGAACAGCGCACTGCTGATCTTCGGTGCGAGCTTCAGGGATTACAACACGTTCGATCTGATCGGCGTGAAGACCTACAACATCGGCAGCCTCTTCTTCTCGGTCCCGCAGCTGTTGACCGTGGCCGCGGCCATTGCTCTCATGGTCGCCCTCACGCTCTTCGTCGCGCGCTCGCGCCTCGGCAAGGCGATGCGCTCGACGTCTTTCGACCGCGAGGCGGCATCGATGATGGGGATCGACGTCGACCGGGTGATCTCGGTGACGTTCTTCATCGGCTCGGCCCTCGCCGGGGCGGCGGGCGTGATGTTCGCCCTGGTCTTCGGCCAGATCTATCACTTCATGGGGTTCATCGCCGGCCTCAAAGGCTTCACGGCGGCAGTGATCGGCGGAATCGGGAGCATTCCCGGCGCGATGATCGGCGGGTTGATCGTCGGTCTCGCCGAGTCGTATGCAACCGGCTACCTCCCCCAAGGGTCGACCTTCCAGAACCTCTACGTCTTCGCGCTGCTCATCCTCGTCATCCTCATCCGACCCAGTGGTCTGTTCGGCAGGGCCGCGATCACGAAGGTGTGATGGAAGAGCGTCCCGACACTCCGAGGATCGGCGTCGACGAGTGGGTGGCGAGCGTCGAAGGGAAGCGCGAGCGCTACACCGGATGGAGGGGTGCCGTTCTGGAGAGATGGGAGCGCCTGCCAGTAGCCGCTCGGGTGCTGGTGTTTGCACTCCCCGCTGCGGTCTTTCCGGTCCTCAGCAGCCAGGGAAACGTGTTCCGCTACGGCCTGTTCACGCTCGTCTATGCGCTGCTCGCGCTTGGCCTGAACATCGTCGTCGGCTTCGCCGGGCTCCTCGACCTGGGCTATATCGCGTTCTTCGGCTGTGGCGCCTACATGTACGCGATCCTCGCATCGCCACAGTTCGGCTACCACTGGCAGGCGGAGGCCGCGATTCCGGTCGTGATCATCGTCACCGCACTGATCGGGCTCCTCGTCGGGTTGCCCTCACGCCGGCTGTTCGGCGACTACCTCGCGATCCTGACCCTCTTCTTCGGCCAGGCATTCGTCATCTTCGTCAACAACGCCAACAGGATCAGCTTTCCCTTCGTGGGCCACACGGATCTGACCGGCGGGTCGAACGGCATCGCCAACATCGATCCGTTCAACTTCTTCGGCTTCAAGATCGACACGACGATGAAGCAGTACTACCTCCTGCTGATCTCGGTCGCGCTCGTCCTTGTGCTCCTTGCCTTCGTCAACGAGTCAAGGACAGGGCGTGCCTGGCGTGCCCTGCGGGAGGATCCCCTGGCCGCCGAGGTGATGAGCATTCCGGTCAATCGGCTCAAGCTGTCCGCGTTCGTCTTCGGTGCCGCCGTTGCGGGATTCACGGGTGCGATCTACGGCACGATTGCCACAGCGGCACTGCCGGGCGACTACGACGTCGGGCTGCTGATCACGATCTACGCGATCATGATTCTCGGCGGCTTCGGGAGCATCATGGGAATCGTCGTCGGCGCCATCATCGTGAGCAGCGTGCCGGAGTTGCTCCGCTCGTCGGCGAACGCTCGCCCACTCTTCTACGGCGCGATTCTCCTTGCGATCCTCGTCAAGATACGCCCATGGCCCCGCCTCGCTGCGCAGCTGGCCGGGCTCACCGCGTTCGGCTTTGCCGTGCACGCCATCGCGGCGGCGGCATATCCGCGACTCGTCCACGGCGAGTCGATCGGCTCGGGAGGCTTCACGCGATTCCTGGACCACTGGATGCTTTTCCCGAAGGACGCGGTGAAGATCGCCGACGTCGCCTACATCCTGATGATCGCGGCGATCGTGATGTACCCGCAGTTAGGCCGGCTCTGGCGGGCCGTACTGCTCCCGCCGCTCTTATATCTGGTGATGTTCGTGTGGGAGAACCTGCTGCTCGTGCACATCGGCGGGGCCACCCGGCTGATCCTGCTCGGGGCAATGCTCGTGGCGCTCATGAACATTCGCCCTCAGGGACTCTTCGGAACCGCGACCGTGGAGATCGTGTGACGGGCGACGCCGCCCTGCTGGAGCTCAGGACGGTCGACAAGTCCTTCGGCGGACTGCGGGTGATCGCGGACCTCGACCTCGTCGTCAAGGAGCACGAGATCGTGAGCGTGATCGGCCCGAACGGCGCGGGCAAGACGACGCTCTTCAATCTCATCACCGGCATCTACCGGCCTGACTCGGGCGAAATTCAGTTCGACGGTAAGAACCTCGTCGGTGTGCCGCCGCACAAGATTACGGAGCGCGGCGTTGCCCGCACATTCCAAACGCTGCGTCTCTTCCTGAACATGACGGTCAAGGAGAACGTCATGGCTGCGCAGTACGGGCATACGAAGGTCGGCGTCCTCCGCTCGATGGTCCGTACTCCCGGCGCGCGGCGTGAAGAGAAGGAGATCCATCGGCTCGCGGAGGAGAAGCTGTCGTTCTTCGGCGACAGGCTGATGGGCTATCGCTGGGATCAGCCTGCCTACAGCCTCTCCTATGCGAACCGAAGGCGACTCGAGATCGCGCGGGCCATGGCGACGGAGGCGCGCATCCTGCTGCTCGACGAGCCTGCCGCCGGCATGAACCCGCGGGAGACGCACGAGATCACGGAGCTGATCGGCAAGCTTCGCGACGACGGCGGCTACACGATTCTCGTGATCGAGCACGACATGCACGTCGTGGAAGGCATCTCGGACCGCGTCGTCGCCCTCGATCACGGCGTCAAGATCGCCGAAGGGTCGTTCGA
>JACDEU010000054.1 GCA_013816245.1 Actinomycetota bacterium
CGATGTTGTGGTTGAACCTGAAGACGTTCTCGGGGTCGAACTGCCGCTTCACAGCAAGCAAGCGTTCGAAACGCTCCGCACCGAACTCCGTCTCGAGGCTCTCCGACGACGCCTCGAACGCATAGTTGAGGTAACCGCCGCCGATGCGCCAAGGCTCGAGGGAGCGGGAGTACGCACGCGCCTTCTCGATCTCGAGCTCGTCCTGCTCGGGATCGGTCCAGATGTTGAGGAACGTCGCGTTCCAGCGCGCTTCCCGGCCGGCGAACGCCGTGGCATCCGACGCGACTCTCGTCGGAGCACCGTGCATCGGTTCGATCAGAACGCCTCCGGTCAGCGCCGGGTCGCGGAAGAGCTCGATCGTCTCCATCAGGAGGTCATCCGGAAGCTCGCCGAGAAAACGGCCCGACCAGTAGTTGCGAAGGCCGAACGGGATTCGCTCGTAGATGTCCTGGAGCTCGCAGTAGTGCATCGGACGCACGGTGTTCCGCCGCGGCGTGAGCCCTTGTGTGAGCTCAGCGATCAGCGCGGTTCCCTCGTCGACCGAACCGAGCCACGCGAACGACATGTTCGCGCCCGCCTCTCCGGTCAACGCGCTGCGAAAGACCTGCCCGAAGCTCGCGAGCTGGTCGGGTGCGTTCGCCATCACGTCCCTCCACCGCGTGAGGACGGACGGCGCATCCTCGTAGCGGAAGTCGAGTTGGCCGCCGAGGAGCAGGCCCACCGGATGCAGCTGGAACGTGAACTGCGTGACGACGCCGAAGTTCCCCCCGCCGCCGCGTATGGCCCAGAAGAGCTCGCGATTCTCGTTCTCGCCTGCGGGGACGACCGCTCCGTCGGCGATGACAACGGTCGCAGAGAGCAGATTGTCCAGCGTGAGCCCGAACGCGGGGCTCAGATGGCCGAGGCCGCCACCGAGCGTCAGGCCTGCGACGCCCGTGTCGCCGAAGGTCCCGCCCGGCGTCGCGAGCCCGTGAACCTGACACGGTGGATCGAGGTCGTCCCACAGGGCACCGCCACCGCAGATCGCCGTCTTCTTCTCCGGGTCGACGACGACCTGGCGCATGAGCCGCAGGTCGACGGCGACGGATCCATCGCCGATGCAGTGGCCCGCGACACCATGCCCGCCGCCGCGGATCGACACGGGCAGGCCCTCTTCCCGGGCGAACTGCACCGCCGTCGCGACGTCTGTCGAATCGAGCGGCCGAACGACCACCTCGGGGCGGCGGTCGACCATCCCGTTGAACGTCGCGCGCGCACCGTCGTAGCGGTCGTCGCCGGGAGCGATGACCGGTCCGCGGTGGCGTTTCCTCAGGTCGTCGTGCGGCATGCAGGCGAGTCTACGGCGGTAACGTCCCACGATGCTCCTCGCAGTCCAGTTCGCAGCTCTTGCGGTCGCGACCTGTCCGGCGAATCTCGCCAACGACCTCCCGGCTCCCGTCGATGCAGCGGTGCGCCAGTTGGTCACGGTTCGTAGCGCGACTGCGAGGGCCACGTACGCGACTGCGACGACCTGGGACCGCGGCGAAGACGGCTGTGGCTGGCTGCCGGCGGTCCGTACACGGCTCGGGTCGGGAAGAACGGTGTCCGTACGAACAAGCGGGAGGGCGACGGCTCGACGCCGGCCGGGTTTTTTCCGATCGGTCGAACGATGTACGGCAACTCACCGAACCCCGGCGTTGCGTTTCGCTACGTCCGTCTGCGTTGCGGCGACTGGTGGGTCGAAGACTCGAGGTCGCCGGCGTACAACACGTTCCAACGCGTCGGGTGCATCCGGCGGCCGCCGTTCAGGGTGACGACGCCCGACATGTCGACGTCACCGCGCGCCTACGCGCACCTGGCAGTGGTCGAGTACAACATGCATCCGGTCGTTCCGGGTCGCGGGGCGGGCATCTTCCTTCACATGCAGATCGGGAAGGCGACGAGTGGCTGCATCAGCTTGCGGCGCCCGGCTCTTCTCCGCTTGCTGCGCTGGCTCGATCCGGCGGCGAGGCCCGCGATCTCTGTTACAGCTAGGTCGTAAGTTGCTTCTTACGTAAGAATATGCTTACATAGATGTCGTGGAAGCCGCCCTCAAAGCGATCGCAGCGCCCCGGCGCCGCCAGATCCTGCGGCTCGTCCGGGACGACGAGCTCAGCGCCGGCGAGATCGCGAGTCACTTCGACGTGACGCGTCCGGCGGTCTCGCAGCATCTGAACGTCCTGAAGGAGGCGGGGCTCGTGAGCGAGCGACGCAACGGCACCAGGCGTCTGTACAGGGCACGTCCCGAAGGGCTCGCCGATCTCAAGGACTTCCTCGAGGAGTTCTGGGACGTGCGGCTCGAAGCACTCAAACGCGAAGTGGAAAAGGAGGAGAAGAAAAAGCATGGACGCAACAACTGAGACCACGTCGGTCGAGCGCACCCTCTCGATCGAAGCACGCCCGGAGACGGTCTGGGAATTTCTGGTCGACCCCGACAAGGCGACCCGTTGGATGGGGCAGGCCTGCACGTTCGAGGCGCAGCCGGGCGGCCTCTACCGCTGCGAGGTCATTCCGGGCCACACGGCACGCGGCGAGTTCGTCGAGATCGATGCACCCCGCCGCCTCGTCTTCACCTGGGGGTGGGAGAACACCGAAGGAACGCCGCCAGGGTCCTCGACCGTCGAGATCGAGTTGACGGCGGAAGGAGACGGGACAAGCCTTCACTTCGTCCACACGCTCTCGAGCGCCGAATCCGCGGAGTCTCACTCGCACGGTTGGGACCACTACCTGCCACGCCTGGAAGAGGCAGCTGCAGGCCGCGACCCCGGCGAGGACCCCTGGGTCACGAACCCGCCGGCGATGTAGGAGAGGAGAACGCAATGGCTCATCCAGTCGTGCACTTCGAGGTCTCCGGCAAGGACCTCGACAAGCTCCAGACGTTCTACACCGAGCTCTTCGGGTGGAACACGCAAAAGGTTCCCGGAGACATGCCCTACGCGATGGTCGAGAAGGAGGACGGCGGAATCGGGGGCGGCATCGGCCAGGCGCCTGACGGCAACGGCCATGTCACGTTCTACGTCGACACCGACGATCCGCAGGCGACGCTCGACAAGGCCGAGCAGCTCGGGCGGCAAGACGATCCTGCCGGTGACGGAGCTGCCGCAGATCACCATCGCGATGTTCGCCGACGCCGAGGGCCACGTCGTCGGGCTCGCGAAAGGGATGTGAGCTAGGAGGAAAGTCGTGACGCTGCGAGTGCGTCGGCGGCGGCGGCGGTCGAGATCGCTTCCGCGTCGGCGCGCTCGTAGATCTCGGTGAGCGTGGCGCCGATCTTCGCCAGTGCCGCGTCGACCTCGGCTTGAGTGCGGTTGTTCAGCTCGAGGTAGTTGATGGCGATCGCGCCGCCGGCGTTGATGACGTAGTCGGGCGCGTAGAGGATTCCCGCGGAGCTCAAGAGATCTGCGTCCTCCGCCTTCGCGAGTTGGTTGTTCGCGGAGCCGGCGACCATCCGGCAGCGCAGGGTGGGAATGCTCTCCGAGCTCAAGGTTGCGCCGAGGGCGCACGGCGCGTAGACGTCGCACTCGGTCTCGAGCGCCGTGCTCGCGTCGACCGTCGCTCCTCCGGCCGCAGCGGCAACGCTCGCGGCCCGCTCTTCGTCGACGTCGGCTACGAGCACCGACGCGCCTTCGCGGCCCAGCAGCTCCGCGACGGTCCCGCCGACGCTGCCTGCTCCCTGGACGAGCACCGTTCGCCCGGTCAGATCATCGGATCCGTGCACGTGCGCGACGCTCGCCTTGATCCCGTGCACGACCCCAACGGCGGTGAACGGCCCCGGATCGCCTGCGCCGCCGCTCGCCTGGCTGCGACCGAACACGTGCTCCGTGTGCTCGGCGATCACGTCCATGTCCTCTTCGCCGGTACCGATGTCGGAGCTGGTGATGAAACTCCCGCCGAGCGATTCCACCATGTCGCCGTAGCGATGAAGGAGAGCACGGCGGTCGTCACCCTGGGGAATTGCCGGGACGGCGAGCACGGCCTTGCCACCCCCCAGTCCGAGGTCGGCGACGGCGAGCTTTGCAGTCATCCCGGCAGAGAGACGCATGGCGTCCCGGAGCCCGTCGGCCGCGGTCTCGTAGACCTTCAAGCGGGTCCCGCCCGCGGCGGGGCCGAGCTGGGTGGAATGCATGCAGAGGAAGATCCAGCCGCCGCTCTCGCGGTCACGGCGGATCACCACCTGCTCGCCATCCCAGAGCCCGAGAAGCTCCTCGAACGTCGCCACGAGAAGATTCGATCACATGGAAGCGGGCTTCCGCGTTACACCGACCCGGACACGTCCCGTCCGGGCGTGTCATCAGGTCTGACCCGAAGACAGCGGCCGAAACGGTCGGCTGTGGAGAACGGGGTTACGCACGGGTTAGTGCCGTTATGCGGTCGACTCTCACCTCAGGAACCGCGGATTACGCTGACGCGATGTGAGGATCCTCGGGGTCTACGACGTATACGTCGTAGACAACCGAAGGGAGTGTTCCATGAAGCTTGCCCGCATAGCCGTGCTCGCCGCGGCCGGAGTGGCCATCGCAGTCTTTGCCGGCGTCTTCCAGCCCTCGGGCGCCAGCAGCGCGCCCGGTGACCCCGCATCCGGCGGCATCACCGTGCTCGGCACCGGGTCGGCGAACGTGACACCGGATCGTGCGTCGTTCGCATTCGGCACGGTCAGCCAGGCCCAGACCGCGAACGCGGCGCTTGCGGCGAGCTCGCAGGCCGTCGCCCGCGTCATCGCCGCGCTCAAACGCACCGGTGTCGCGCAGGCTGACATCCAGACCGCGGACGTCTCGCTCTCTCCGCGGATGAACGAGAACGGCAACGACATCATCGGCTACACCGCGTCGAACATCGTTACGGCAACGATCCGCAAGCTGGGCAACGCAGGCGACGTCGTCGATGCGGCCGTCGGTGCAGGTGCGAATCAGGTGTCAGGCCCGAACTTGGTCGCATCCGACCAGGACGCCGCCTACCGCAGCGCGCTGAAAGCAGCCGTCGCGCAGGCGCGCACGAAGGCCGATACACTCGCGAGCGCGTCCGGCTCGACCCTCGGGAAGATCACTGCGATCGTGGAAGTCGGCGGCGGCGGTGTGCCACCTATGCCTCTGGGCGCACGCGACGCGGCACTGCCGATCGAGCCGGGAACGCAGAAGATCGAAGCGAGCGTGACCGTGACGTTCGCGATCGCCTGAGAAACGCGATCCGATCTAGGCAGCTCGCCCTACGTGAGGTACGAGCACAAAACGTGCGGTAGAGCCAGTCCAGGTTCCAGCTCCGGTCGCCCCGCGGGATGACCTTGTCGACAATTGCCGCACGGTTCGCCGTCTCTCCCGAGAGGTACTCGCGGGCAACGTTAAGACGAAGTGAAGGCGACTGCCAAATAGGATTGAGCCATGTGCCGAAATATCCACACCCTGTTCAACTTCGAGCCTCCCGCGACCGAGAACGAGATCCGGGACGCCTCGCTGCAATACGTCCGCAAGATCAGTGGGTTCGCGAAGCCGTCACAGGCGAACGAGGAACCGTTTGCGCGAGCGGTGGACGAGGTCGCCGAGGCCTCACGCCGGTTGCTCGACGCGCTCGTGACGTCGGCGACGCCGAAGGACCGCGAAGTCGAAGCGGAACGGGCCCGTGCGCGGGCCGCCAAGCGATTCGCCGCGGCGTAAGGTTCGTAACCGGATGAAGATCCGCGCGGCCGTGCTCGAGGAATTCGGGGCTCCACTCCGGGTCCAGGAGCTCGACCTGGCCGAGCCGCACGCAGGGGAAGTGCTCGTCCGCCTCGTTGCCTGCGGCGTGTGCCACACCGATCTCTACACGGCATCGGGCGCGGATCCCTCCGGCTACTCACCGACGGTGCTCGGGCACGAGGGGGCCGGCGTGGTCGAGGCGATCGGCGACGGCGTCTCCGATGTCGAGCCCGGCGATCACGTCGTCACGCTCTTCTCACCACAGTGCAGGGAATGCGAGCACTGTCACGACCACCGCACGAACCTCTGCCTTGCGATCAGGGAGCAGCAGAACGAGGGCCATCTGCCGGACGGCACGACACGTCTCTCCCGTGACGGTGAGCCGATTCGGCACTTCATGGGCACGTCGACGTTTGCGGAGTACACGGTGATGCCCGAGATCGCGCTGGCGAAGATCGACCCGGAGGCGCCGCTTGACCGCGCCTGCCTCTTCGCGTGCGGCCTCTCGACCGGCATCGGGGCGGCCATGAATACCGCCAAGGTCGCGCCCGGGTCGACCTGCGTCGTCTTCGGCGCGGGAATGGTGGGCCTCGGCGCGGTCGTCGGCTGCCGGCTCCAGGGCGCCGAGCGGATCATCTGCGTCGATCTCTCGGGGAAGCGGCTCATGCTCGCGCGCCGACACGGCGCCACCGAGGAGCTGCTCGGTGGCCCCGACATCGTCGAGCGGATCCTCGAGCTCACCCGAGGCATGGGGGCGGACTACACCTTCGAGGCGACTGGCAACGTGAACGTGATGCGACAGGCGGTGGAGTCGGCGCGAATGGGCTGGGGCCTTGCGACGATGTGCGGTGTCGCGGGCAAGGGCGAGACGCTCGACATCGTCCCTCGGTTCCTGATCACCGGCCGGCGCGTCGCGGGCTCGTCGTTCGGCGGCGTCAAGGGCCGAGACCAGGTGCCGCAGTTCGTCGACCGCTATCTCGCCGGCGAGATCGACGTCGATTCGTTCGTCTCCCACAAGCTGAGGCTGGACGACGTCAACCGCGGGTTCGAGCTGATGGAAGCGCAGGACGGCATCCGCAGCGTCATCGACTTCGCCTAGTCCGCGGGACACCTGTCCCAGCCCGACGTGTCCTTGGGTCTGACCCGAAGACAGCGGCCGAAACGGACGCCTGTGGAAACGCGAGTTACGCACCTGTTTGTGCCGCAACAGGGTCAACTCGCGCCAAGCTGGCGCGCGAGCCAGCCGCGGCGCTCGTACCTTCAGCGATATCTTCGCGGACGATGAGCAACGGCAACCGACAGCTGCTCCGCCGCGCGATCGAGCTCGCGCGCCTTGCACGGGAGCACGGCAACCATCCTTTCGGCGCGCTGCTCGTGGACCCGAAAGGCAACGTCGTCCTCGAGGCCGAGAACACCGTCCGGACAGACAAGGACGTGACAGCCCATGCCGAGACCAACCTGATGCGAATGGCAACCGCCCGCTTCGACCGCGACTCCCTCGGACGCTGCACCCTCTACACCAGCACCGAGCCCTGCGCGATGTGCGCAGGCGCGATCTACTGGGGGAACGTCAGGCGCGTCGTCTTCGGCCTGAGCCAGGAGCAGATCCACTCCATCAGCGCGGGCAATCCCGAGTACATGCAGCTCCGGCTTTCGTCCCGCGAGGTCTTTGCCGGCGGGGACCATGCGGTCGAGGTCAGCGGCCCACACCTGCCGAAGGAGTCCTCCGCGGTTCACGACGGCTTCTGGGACTAGAGCAGGCGCGGACGGCCACGGCGCTCGACGTCGCCGACGACCTGGCCGCCGATCCAGTTGACCGCCCAGACGACGACGACCGTGCCGACGTAGGCCCAGAAGCCGTCGATCGAGAAGTTCGGCGCGATCCACTCCGCGAGCGCGACCATCGCGATGTTGATGATCAGATAGAAGAGTCCGAGCGTCACGAGAATCAGCGGCAACGTGATGATCGTGACCAACGGTTTCAGCACCGCATTGGCAATCCCGAGGACGGCCGAGCCGATCAGATAGGCATTCCAACCGTCGATGTGCACGCCGTCCCAAAGGGCGTTCGCAACCCAGAGAGCGGCGAGGTTGATTGCCCAGGCGACCACCAGACGTGGCACGAAGCTCACGGCGACAGTGTAAAACGACACCGTGTTCGCGCGTATGCACGTCCTCCAGACGACCCCGGAACAGCACGAGTTGGGCCTGGAGATCGTGCGCGACCAGCTCCTCCCTGGTTACGGGACAGCTCGGGCTTTCGCGGCCTGATCCGGCTCGGCAGTGCGAGCGCCGGTAAAACACTCGTCATCACCCTGTGGGCCGACGAAGAATCTCTGCAGGCGAGCGCCTGCGCCGGGAAGAAGCTGGGCGAGCTGACGACGGAGACGGTCGGCGGCACGCGGCTCGCGCTCGAGGACTACGAAGTGACGCTGTTCGATGTCTCAGAGTCCTGACTTCGTCCTCGGCGACGAGTTTGCCCGCGTCCTCACGGAGACGACGATGTCGCTCGTCTGCGTGCTGGACGAGGAGGGGCGGATCATGTTCTTCAACGAGGCCTGCGAGCGCCTGACCGGCTTCACGCGCGACGATGTCCTCGGGCGCGACGCCCGCGAGGTCGTGATCCCTCGGGAGGAGTCGGAGGCCTTCGGCGAGGTGCTCGCGTACATCTGGAAGACCGGCCTTGCGAGCCCTCAGGTCGGGCACTGGATGGCGAAGGACGGCGGCCGCAAGCTGATCGCCTGGTCGAACAAGCTGATGCCCCGAGCAGACGTCGCACCCGCGATCCTCGTGACCACCGGCACCGACCTGAGCGCACCACCGGAAGGCGTCGCCGACGAGAGCGCACTCGAAGGGGACCCCGAGGCGAAGCTCCACGAGATCGGGCGACTTGCCCAGGAGCAGCGTGCGCTTCGCCGCGTCGCGACGCTCGTCGCATCGGAGGCAAGCCCGGAACGTGTCTTCACCGCCGTGTCGGAGGAGTGCGCACGCGTGCTCGAGGTGAATGCGTCCGCGGTCTTTCGCTACGAGGGGGACGACACGGCAACGATCGTGGGGCGCCACAGCCGAGAGGGAAGCCCCGATGCGTTCACCCTCGGCATGCGCCTGCCGGCCGACGAGAACACCGGCATCGGCCGCGTGTTGCGAACCGGCACACCGGCACGACTACACGGAGGGAGAGGGCGAGACGGCGGACAACATGCGAGTGATGGGCTACCGCTCGAGCGTGTCGGCGCCGATCGTGGTGGCCGGGATCATGTGGGGCCCGTCGGCATCGCCAGCGCAGAACCTCTGCCGGCACGCAACCTGCACGACGGTGCGCAGCAGCGTCTCGTCTCACTCGCGCTGACGATCCGGCTCGCACGCCGCCAGCTCGAGTCCGACGCCGGCGCTGCCGCGGCCTCACTCGAGGGAGCCGCGAACGAGCTCAACCTCGCACTTGCAGAGCTGCGCGAGCTCGCTCGCGGGCTGCACCCGGCTGCACTGACCGAGCAGGGCCTCGGCCCCGCCCTCACTGCGGCTGTGCAGAGACTTCCGATCGAGGTCGACATCTCCGCACCGGCAGACCGGTTGCCCGAGAACATCGAGGCGACCGTGTACTACATCGCACTCGAAGCATTGACGAACGTCGCAAAGCATGCGGAGGCAAGCCAGGCGAAGGTGACGATCCGACTGGACGACGAGGTGCTGCGCTTCGAGGTCACCGACGACGGGCGCGGCGGCGCGGATCCGTCGAGTGGCACCGGAATCCTCGGCCTGCGCGATCGAGCCGAAGCCGTGGGCGGGACGCTGTTCGTGATCAGCCCCCCTGGCAAGGGCACACTCGTGACCGCGCAGCTGCCGCTCAGCCCCGCCTGACCGGGATGCTCCGGCCCGAGCGAAAGACGTTCTGCGGGTCGTAGCGGCGCTTGACCGCGATCAGGCGGTCGAGGTTCGTTCCGTAATACGCGCGACCCCATTTCGGAAGATCGGGGTCGATGTAGTTCTGATACGCGTACGGCGAAACGTGCGGGCGCATCGCTGCGTAGAAGCTCTTCAGCCAGCGCAGGTTCGGTTCGGCGTTCGCACCCGCGTCCCAGTACGCGAGATACTGCATCGAGAACAACGCGTCGCGATGGACGAAAGCCGTCGCGCTTTTCTTCACCCGGTTGATCGCCCCGCCGTACGAGTCGAGCAGGACGATCCCCGAGCCGCTACCCGTGACGGCGCGGGCCTCGATCTGGTGAAGCATCGTGTCGATCGCAGCAGAGGTGAGCGGGGTATTCGCGAAGCTCGACTTGCCCTTGAACGTCGAGCGGCCGAGGTTCCCCTGCGGCGGGAGATGACACTCGGCGAGCGTCCCGCCGCAACCGGCCCACATCTCCTGCGCATCCATGTAGCTGCGCGATGTCACCGTGAAGCGCGTCGGCGTTCCTGCTGCCGCGAGCGGCTTCAACAGTTCACGTAGCTTGTCCGCGCTGCCGAAGAACTGCCCTGCCGACGTGATGTGCGCGCGGCCTCCAACAGCTGCGTTCAGGTTCAAGACGGAGAAGAGGCCGTCGGGCGCATGCGGCGCGAGCTTCTGCCATGCCTGGACGACGCTCTTGGCGTCCGACCAGGGCCACTCGAGTGAGTACGTCGCGACCTGGCCGACCGGGTGCGTGCGGAAGACGAGCCGCGTGACGATCCCGAAGTTGCCGCCGCCACCACCGCGCAGGGCCCAGTAGAGATCGGGGTGCTGGTGTGCATTGGCAACAACAGCGCTGCCGTTCGCGAGGACGACGGTCGCCTCGAGCAGGTTGTCGCACGTGAGCCCGAACTTGCGCGACGCGAGGCCGACGCCGCCGCCGAGGGCGAGGCCCGCGATCCCGACGGTCGGGCACGAACCGGCGGGAACCGTTCGGCCGTGTTTCCACAGACCGTCGTAGACGTCGATCAGCCGTGCCCCGGCGCCGACGATCGCACGACCTCGAGCATCGAGCGTCACGCCTTTCAGCCGTGACACGTCGACGATCACCCCCGATGCCGTGGACGAGTAGCCGCCGTAGCTGTGCCCGCCGGAGCGCGGCACGATCCGGACTGCGTGCTTCCTCGCCCAGCGCACGGTTCGTTGCACGTCTTCACGGGACTCGCAGTAGACAACTGCGCGTGGCTTGCTCCCGTCGAAGCGCGTGTTGTAGAGCAGCCTGGCCTGGTCGTAGCCGGACGCGCCGCGAACGACGATGTTCCCGCGGAGAGCATTGCCGAGCTCGTCGAAGATCCCGACGCTCGGGGCGGCTGCCGCGAGGTCGGCGAGACGTCCTGCAAAGGGCAGCGCCCCTGCGACGAGGGCGGCGCGGCCCCCGCGCGCAAGCAGCTCCAGGCGCGTGATGCGCTCCACGCAGGCGAATCTAGCGGGAGGGTGTTAAGAGCGGTGGACGCCCATCGTGATCGTCGCCACGTAGACGCCCGCACTCGTCTTCCGCAGGCTCACTTGTGACCGCTTGCCGCCATTTCGGTAGATGGAGTCGTCGGTGTTCTGCGTGACACGATTCGGATGGCGACGGCTAGAACGCGCCGCCGGCGGAGTGTCCTAACTCCCGGCGAAGGTCGGCCGGCCGGCGTGCGTCTTGATGAACGAGAGCACCCTGGCCCACGCATCGTCGGAGGCGACTGCGAACTCCTCCTGCTTGCGGTCGAAGAAGCTGTGCGGCGCGCCTTCGTAGCTGATGACCTCGTGCTCGATGCCTGCATCGGCGAGGGCCCGCTCGAACGCAACGTTGTCCTCGGGGGTGATGTGCTGGTCAGCGCCCGCCTGGAGCGCGAGAACCGGAGCCTGCATCTCCCCTGCGCGCTGGGTCGGCCCCGGCGTCCCGTCTCGTGCCTCCCCCGGGCGGCCGTAGAAGCCGATCGCGCCCGCGAGCCCGTGTCCGGCCGCCGCCGCGAGCCACGAGTTTCGGCCACCGAAGCAGAAGCCGAGCGTGAACACCGTGCTCGCTCCCTTTGACCTGAGGTACTCCACGACTGCGGCGACGTCCGCCTGCACGCCATCTGGCGTCGTCTGCTCGACGTGCTCCATGTAGTCCCATTCGCTGTCACGCTTCGCGACTCCGGCGCTGCGACCGAAGTAGTCGAACGCGATGGCCGCGAAGCCACGTTCCGCAAGACGAAGCGCGACCTCTTCGTAGAACCGGTACAGGCCCCGGACGTCCGGGAGAACAACTACGCCGACGGTCGTCGGATCTTCCGGCGTGGCGGCGAACGCCGCCAAGCTGTTCCCGTCACGCGAGTCGAGGATGAGGTCCTCGTGCGAGACGGCAGCGCCGCGGATGACGGGAATCGGCGGGACAGAGTCGAGTTCGAAGCACACGGCCGGAGAGACTAACTAGCGAATACGACGGGCGAGCCGGCTGGCCGTACGCACGACATCGAGGTCGTGCGACGCGTTCACCACGAACTCGATGCGATCGTGCGGTTGATCGGCTGGAGCTACCCGCTGGTGATGCTCCTCGTGATCGTCGGGACGGGCAACCACTTCTTCTTCGATGCAGTCGGCGGCGCGCTCGCGATTGGGATCGGCTTCGCCGCAGCTAGCTGGGTCGAGCCCGCCAGGCGCGTAAAGCGTTGGCAACCTGACCGGGGATCCGCCGCCGCGACGTGCTGAGCGCCTCGCGGAGGGCAGCGTCCGCCCCGGTGAAGACACCTTGACCGTGACCGCAGAGGATCGCCGCCGGATCCAGTCCTCCCAGCTCCATGCGCGGCGGCCGCAGGCGCAGCAGCGGATGGACTCCGAGCCGCTCATTGCCGGCGAGGAAGTAGTCCGCCGTGCCGAGCGCGTCGGCGCAGACGAGGACGCGGCGCTCGGGCCACCAGAGCGCGACCTCCTTCCACCGGCGCCCCATCCGGACCGGCATGAGCTCGAACGGCGGCGCGCCCGCGGTGGGCACCACGTGATGCGGAACGCCGAGACGGGTCGCCAGTTCGGCGCAGTCGCGGTTGTGGCGGTCTAGCAGCTGCACCACGCCCGCCGGCTCGCCGGACGCCCGGATTCGTTCTTCCACGCCTTCGGCCATGACCGGATCGATCACCCAGACACGGCCGGCGACGACGAGCGCGTGCGAGCAGCGCGCCATGAACTCGTCCACGACCCAACCGAAGCCGCCGTCGAAGTCGTCGCAGAACTGGATCTTCAGCGCTGCCACATCGCGGCCCAGGTCTCGTAGTTCGGAAAGTCCTTCGCGCGCGCAGCGCCGAGCAGATCCTCGACGTCGAACGAGATCCGACGGAACTCGACGGACAACGACTCCGGCGACACGATCGCGTACTCGCTCCAGAGCTGGAACGGGACGGGATCGAGCGGCTCTTTGTGCTCGTAGACGAGGCCGACGCTTCCCACGCAGAACCAGAGGGTCGAATCGAAACGGCGCAACCACTGCAGATGAACGTGACCGGCGGCGACCGCGTCGGCGGCGACGCCCGCCAGCGAACGATCGACCTCTTCGGGCGCGGTGGACGGCAGGATCACGTCCTCGTTCGACGTCGGCGTCGCGTGGCAGCAGAGGATCCGCTCCACTTCCACGGTCGGTTGGAAGCCGCGCAGGAACTCGAGCCCGTCCGCGCCTAGCTGCTCGCGGGACCACCGTGCGGTCTCTAGGAGCCGTTCCTTTCGCTCCTCGTCTTCGACCGGATCGTTGCCGAAATCGAGGGTCAAGAGGAAGTCGTCCGAGTTCCCGAAGACGCACGGGCAGTCGAGCTCGCGCAGCAGCTCGATGCACTCGAACGGCTGCGGCCCACCCTGAGCGACGTCGCCCAGGCTGACGATCAGGTCGATGTCACGTTGCTCCAGATCTCCGAGAGCAGCCCGGAAGGCGGCGGCATTGCCGTGCATGTCGGAGAGGAGCGCGACTCGCACTCCGCGCAGCTTACGGGCACGCCGTAGACCGCCAGCACCTCGACGAGCGCTGTATCGGCCGCATAGAGCCGTGCGGGGTAGGCATGGGATGCGCGCCACCCGGCCTCGGTCTCGATGATGCGCCCGGAGAGCGTCACCTCGCCGAGCACTCGACAAAATGTCCGTGCGTCGTCGCGCCCGCGCAGGTACGTGAGCGCATCGACCGGATCGTGCGCGGCGTGGAAACCACACGAGCATGAAAGCTCGGGGGACTCGTGCGACGCCTCGTCGGCACAGCACGCGACCGCCACGCGCGAAGGCGTCCACATGGTGTCGTGGAGCACGGAGCAGAGCCGGACGCCTGCACGCGTCTCGCGCACCGTCCATACGCGCCAGCCGCGCACGCGCGTGCCGCTCAACTCGCGGACCGCCTTGCCGGTCTCCATCACCGTGCTCCGGCGAATCGCACGTCGGCCGGCTGGATGACCTCGTCGACGAGCCCGTACGCAACCGCCTCTTCGGGTTTCATGAAGCGGTCGCGGTCGATGTCCTTCAGCACCTGATCGACCGGCTGCCCGGTATGACGCGCGATGATCTCCGCCATCCGCTCCGTCATCTCGAGGATCTCCTTCGCGGCGATCTGGATGTCCGCTGGCGAACCGCGGAAGCCGCCGCTTCCCTGGTGGATCATCACCTTCGCGTTCGGGAGCACGAAGCGCTTCCCGGCGGCGCCGCCTCCGAGGATCATCGCAGCGGCCGACATCCCCATTCCCGTGCAGATCGTTTGCACGTCGGGCTTGACGTACTGCATCGCGTCGTAGATCGCCATGCCGGCGTAGGCCGACCCGCCGGGCGAGTTGATGTAGAGCGAGATCTCGGCGTCCGGGTCCTCCGCCTCGAGGAAGAGGAGCTGCGCGGTGATGACGTTCGCGATGTTGTCCTCGACCTCCTGGCCGAGGAAGACGATGCGCTCGCGCAGCAGGCGCGAGTAGATGTCGAAGGAGCGCTCGTGGCGACCGTCCTGCTCGACGACCATCGGAATCAGCGGCATCTGTGCCTCCTGGTAATGTGCAACCGTTCGGTTGCGCCTAGTATACGCAACCTACGGGTTGCGGATTGGAGGAGCCATGGAAGTGACGCGCGAGATCGTCTTCCCCGAGTCGCCGACAGAGGTCTGGGAGGCTCTGACCGATCCCGAGGAGCTCGAGGAGTGGTTCGCGAACGACGTCGAGCTCGATGCGCGACCAGGCGGCGACGGCGTCTTCCGCTGGGCCGACGGCGAGGAACGTCATGCGACGGTGCTCGTGGCCGAGCCGGGCGAGCGGCTGCTACTCGACTGGGACGACCAGGGAGAGGTCGAGTTCACGCTCGAGGAGATCGACGAGGGCACACGCCTGCTCGTCCGCGAGTCCACCCCCGAGTTCGCCACCGCACTCGAGCTCCGCGCCCAGGCTTTCACTAACGCGTACGCGTGATCGACCCGACGGGGCGTGTCTTCGACGCGCTCGCCGATCCCAACCGCCGCTACGTGCTCCAGGCGCTCGCGGAGCGTGAGACCGCCACTACGACCGAGCTCGCCGCCGAGCTGCCCGTCACGAGACAGGCGGTTGCGAAGCATCTCGCCGCCCTGAGTGAGGCCGGGCTCGTCGAAGGACGCCGCGAGGGACGCGAGACACTGTACGAACTGACCCCGGGGCCACTTGGCGTTGCGATGGACTGGATGGCAAGCGTCGGCGCCGAATGGGACGCCCGCCTCGCCGCGTTGCGCGAGCATCTGAGAAACCGACGCCCGTAGACTCGTTGGATGGAACGTCGTCAGCTCGGCGGCACTGACGTCGAGGTCACGCGGATCATCCTCGGCTGCGGCAACTTCGGCGGCATCGGCTCCGCACCCGAATTCTTCGGCCAGGGCGAGAGCGAGGATGAGGCATTTCGAATCATGGACGCGGCCTGGGAGTTCGGGATCACGACGTTCGATACCGCGGATGCGTACGGCGGTGGACGGAGCGAGACAATGGTCGGCAAGTGGATGGCTAGCCGCGGCGTCAAGCCCGACCTGATGACCAAGACGTTCAACCCGATGGAGGCCGGAGCGGACCAGGGGCTCGCGCGTGCCCGGATGACACGACAGCTCGAATCGAGCCTCGAGCGGCTCGGCGTGGACCGCGTCGACGTCTACCTCGCGCACGCGTTCGATCCGGACGTCCCGGCAGACGACCTGGTCGGAACGTTCGAGCAACTTGCCGGAATCGGCCTGATCAGGACGTGGGGCGTGAGCAACTTCGATGCCGAGCAGCTTCGCTCTCTGCTGAGCGCGGCAAAGCCCGCCATCGTGCAGAATTCCTACTCGCTGCTCGACCGCGCAGACGAGCCCGAACTGGCGCATCTGTGCGTCGAGTTCGCCATCTCGTACGCACCGTTCGGCCCACTCGCGGGCGGTTGGCTGACCGGAAAGTACAAACGCGACGAGCCGGCGCCCGAAGGCTCGCGCATGGCGATGCGCCCCGGGCCGT
>JACDEU010000055.1 GCA_013816245.1 Actinomycetota bacterium
GGCTTCGGCGGGAGCGGCGCACGGGCGGCAAGACCGACGCGCTCGACGCGATCCGGGCGGCCCGCAGCGCGCTCGCCAGCGAGAAGCCGGCGACGCCACGCGCTGGCGGGCAACGCCAGGCCTCCCAGGCATTGGTGGCCGCACGAGAGGGAGCGGTCAACGCCAAACGAGCCGGCCTCTGCCAGCTGCAAGACCTACTGATCACAACCCCAGAGCCGCTCCGAAGCGAGCTGCGGCCGCTGACACGGACGCGGCTGCTGCAACGCCTCGCAGCAACCCGGCCTCACGGCCAACGCGATCCGGAGCTTCGCGGCAGTCTGCTCGCACTCCGCTCGATCGCGCGACGGGTGCTGCAACTCACCACCGAAGAACGCGAGCTCGCACGCGAGACCGAGACACTGACTCGCAGGCTCGCACCGCAGCTCCTTGACCAGCCTGGTGTCGGACCGCACGCTGCCGCCCAGCTCGTGCTCTCCTGGTCACACCACGGACGGATCAGCTCCGAAGCAGCATTCGCGAGGCTCGCCGGCGCCGCACCGATCCCCGCCTCCTCCGGCCAGACAGTCCGCTACCGCCTCGACCGATCCGGCGACCGCAAACTCAACCGCGCACTGCACATGATCCTCGTCACCCGCAAACGCACGCATCCCGCCACGATCGCCTACATCGAACGCCGCCTCGCAGAAGGCAAGACGCGACGCGAAGCCAACCGCTGCCTCAAGCGCTACCCCGCCCGCAACCTCTACCGACTCCTCGAGAGCGGAGCATCAACGGCGACCTGACAAACATAGAAGCATCGCTGGCGCAGCGCGAATCATCTCTCCCTTGAGCGTTCGTTGCTTTCCGGTCGCGCGGCCGCTACGCCTGAGGTATGCGTCGCGCCTTGTCGATCGTTCGGCTGTGTGTTAGCGATGCCTCGGTATGGCGACTTCTCGACGACGTCCACGCGTGGTGCGACCGCCTGAGAGTCCTGAACGGGAGCACCATTCAAAACCCGCATGCGCTCGATTGAGACCGTCTGCGTCTCCGATCCGACCAAGCGCCGGTCTTGAAGGCTCGCTGCCACTCAACGCGAGGTAGACGCCCGAGAGTTGCCACCCTTCGGAGTCTGTGATCTCCTAGGCCGCGAGCGGCAGGCTCAGCTGCCTGAGGCCGAGCCGCTCGAACACGAGCTCGACTTCGATCGCAACCGCTGCGAACTGTTGCGCGTGCCATACATGTGCGTCGTCTTCGGCCTGCAGCTTCTCGAGCCGTCGCAAGAGGGCCCGGTCCTCGGATCGCAGCAGCACGGTTTGCGCGTAGGAGCGCGCCCACACCTCGTGCACCGACTGGAAGTACCGCTGGCGCGAGTAGCCGCCGGGGAGGACGCGCTTGTCGAGCAACCCCGCCGCTTCCCGCCAGGGCTTGAACGCATCGTGAACCGCGGATGCCCACGAACGCGTCTTACGGTCGTAGAAGATCTGGTGGTCGAGCAGATGTCCGAGCTCATGGAGGAAGCCAAGTGCGGAGCGCCCGCCGACGCGTGAGACGCGTAGGTCGATCGGGTCTCTCAGTCGAAAGCGGTAGGCGCCGGCCTCGGTGATCGTCGCCGTCGCACGCACCGGTACGGGCGAGAGGTCGGAGCGCAAGCCATGCAGGCGGGACGCAGCCGCGAGCGCGCGTTGCAGCTCAGCGGTGAGCGAGCTTCGCCGCGGTAACGCGACGACTTCTTCGAGCGAACGCAAGCGCGGCTTTCCCTCGCGGGCGACACATTGTGGGTAGCGGCGTTGTCCCATCGGTAAATCTTCGGTTGTCCGTCGGACGGACTTGAGTTGCATGTCATGCTTTGCATCGTGCAACTGCGTCGTACGCTTCTCGCTTGCATCGCTCTTTCCTTTGCGGCGATCGATCTCGCGCACAAGTCTTTGACGACTGCAGAGTTCCATCACGCGCGCACGCCGCTCGTCGCGTTGGTGATGTGCGCTGTGATCGCAGCACTCGTCTTGCTCGTTCCGCGCGTACCGTCGAACGCGGCGGCGGTCGGTGCAGGCGTCGCATGTGGAGGTGCGCTCGGGAACCTCGTGTCCCTCCTTGCCTGGGCACAGGGTGTGCCGGATCCGCTGGTCGTCACCAGCGGATTGCACGGCGTTGCGTTCAATCTCGCAGACCTATTCGCGGTCGCAGGCGACGCGCTGTTGCTCAGCGCCGTCGCCGTCTATGGGTTGCGCAATCGCGCCCGGCTCACGCAGCCGATCTAGCCTCAGTACAGGTCTTCGAGGTCGTCGACGATGATCATGTCTTCGCGCCTACGTCTCACGATTTCGGAGACGATGAGCAGGAGTGGCAGTACGAGGACAGCTGCAACGCTCATCCAGGCGAGCGCGAACCAGGCGACGACAAGAGCGACTACGCCGAAGCGCCGCCCTATCGGGTCTTGCCGCAGAAACCGCATAAGCACGACGGCTTCCTTCATCTTTGGCTTCTCCCTTCAGAGCCAGGAATCGGCCGCTCCGCCGTGGGCCTCCATCCCTCGGACGCGTAACCAATGGGCTGTCAGCAAGACTGTAGGGAGAACCCAATGAGGGAGAAGTGATGACGAAAGTCCAAAAGACCGAGGCGGAGTGGCGCGCAGAGCTGAAACCCGAGCAGTACCAAGTACTGCGGGAGAAAGGCACCGAGGCGCCGTTCACCGGGGAGTACGACCACACCTTCGAGCCCGGCACCTATCGCTGCGCCGGCTGTGGGGCGGAGCTCTTCCGCTCCGAGGCGAAGTACGACTCCGGCTGCGGCTGGCCCGCCTTTTCCGCACCCGCCGACGGTGAGGCGATCGAAGAGGAGAGCGATACGTCCCACGGGATGGTTCGCACCGAGGTCAGGTGCTCGAATTGCGGGGGCCATCTAGGCCATCTGTTCCCGGACGGGCCGGCACCGACGGGCATTCGCTACTGCATCAACTCGGCAGCACTCGAAATGGAGGAGGAATAGTGGAAAAGAAGGCAACGTTCGGCGCCGGCTGCTTCTGGGGTGTCGAGGCGGCGTTCCGTCAGCTCGACGGAGTGACGGCCACGCGCGTCGGCTACTCCGGCGGCCAGATGGAGAATCCGACCTACGAGGATGTCTGCTCGCACACGACCGGTCACGCCGAGGTCGTAGAGGTCACCTACGACCCCGACCGAATCTCGTACGACCAGTTGCTCGACGTCTTCTGGGCGAAGCACGACCCGACGCAGCTCAACCGTCAGGGCTGGGACGTCGGCGACAGCTACCGCTCCGCGATCTTCTTCCACGACACCGAGCAGCAGGAGGCTGCCGTGAAGTCGAAGGCCGGAGAGCAGCGGAACTGGGGCGCACCGATCGTTACGCAGATCGAGCCAGCGGAGACGTTCTACGATGCCGAGGACTATCACCAGCAGTACCTCGAGAAGCGCGGCCGCTCGAGTTCCACGCCTGCGCTCCAGAAGACGGCGAGCTAACCCGCGGCGAGCTGACCGCAGGCCGCGGCGATGTCGCGGCCTCGCGTCAGCCGCACAGTGGCAGGCAGACGCGCACGGTCGAGCACGTGCTTGAAGGCAGCGATGGCCCTGCGCGATGAGCGGTCGTACATCCCCGTCGGGTTGTACGGGATGAGGTTCACCTTGAACACCTTCGGGTCGAGCAGGTTCGCAAGTGAGCGTGCCTGCTCGACCCGATCATTCACGCCGCGGAGCATCACGTACTCGACGAACACCTTGCGCCGGCGCAACTTGAAGTAGCGTTCGCACTCAGCCAGCACGTCGGCCAGGGCGTAACGCTCGTTCACAGGCATCAGCTCGCTGCGCAACTCGTCGGTCGACGCGTGCAGCGAGAGCGCGAGCCGAACCGGCTCCTCGACCTCGTCGACGAAGCGCGTGAGCCCGGGCAGCCAGCCGACCGTTGAGATCGTCGTGCGACGCCAAGTGATCCCGACGTCCGGTAGCGAGCGCGCAGCCTCGAGCACCGAGTCGAGATTCAGCATCGGCTCGCCCATGCCCATGAACACCGCATGGTCGACAGGTTCGATGCGGCGGAAGTGGAGAGCCTGGTCGAGGATCTCGGACGCTGTCAGGTTGCGGCCGAAGCGCATCTGCCCGGTGGCGCAGAAGGTGCACGTGAGCGGACAGCCCGACTGTGACGAGAGACAGAGCGAGCGCCGTCCGTCCCGATAGCGCATCAGCACCGCTTCGACGAGATGCCCGTCGCGAGTTCGGAACAGCGCCTTCACGGTCCCGTCGCTCGCCTTTGCCTCCCGCTCCAGCTCGAGTGTCGAGAACGGAACGTCCTGCTCGAGCTCGCTCCGGAGGTTACCGGGAAGGTTCGTCATCTCGGCGTAGCCGCCGACGCCGCGGGCCGCCCAGTCCCACACCTGACCTGCGCGATATCCGGGCTCGCCGCGGTTCGCGAGCCGTTCCTTGAGCAACACTCGGTCCACGGCTTCACGGTAGCGTGGCGCATGCCCTCCGGCAGTCAGCCCTGGTGGCAACGAGCGGTGCTCTACCAGGCGTGCGTTCGCTCGTTCGCGGATTCCGCCTCGGACGGCGTCGGCGACCTGCGCGGGATTCTCGAGCGGCTCGATTACCTGCAGTGGCTCGGAGTAGACGCTCTCTGGCTCAGTCCCGTCACTGTCTCGCCGGATCGGGACTGGGGCTACGACGTCGCCGGCTACACGGACGTCCAGCCGGTGTTCGGCGGTATGTCGGCATTCGACGAGCTGATGACCGAGGCCGATTGCGTCGGGATCCGAATCGTCATCGACATCGTCCCGAACCACACTTCGGACCTGCACCCCTGGTTCCAGGATTCGCGTGCCTCACGCGATTCCCCGCGCAGGGACTGGTACGTCTGGCGTGACCCGCTACCCCTCGGCTCGCCTCCGAACAACTGGCGAAGCACCTTCGGCGGAGGGCCTGCCTGGAAGCTCGATCCAACGACCGGTCAGATGTACCAGCACAGCTTCTTGCCCGAGCAGCCCGACCTGAACTGGTGGAACGAAGAGGTCCGAGAGGCGATGGACGAAGTGATGCGGTTCTGGCTCGATCGTGGCGTGGCCGGCTTTCGCCTCGACGTCGCGCATGCGATCGTCAAGGACCGCGAGCTCCGTGACCGGCCACCCGATTCGGAGGAGGACGTCCGTGTCGACCTCGAAGAGACGTTCGCGGTGCTCCGACGGTGGCGCAAGCTCGTCGACGACTACGAACCCGCCCGGATTCTCATGGGGGAGACCTGGGTCATGGACCTTACCCGCCTCGCTCGCTTCTACGGGAGCGGCTCCGATCAACTGCACCTGGCCTTCAACTTTCCGTTCGTCTTCTCACCGATGGAGGCCGCACCGCTCCGATCGGTGGTGGAGAGAACCGACGAGCTGCTTCCTGCAGCTGCCTGGCCGGTGTCGACCCTCTCGAATCACGACATCGTGCGGTTCCCGACCCGGATGTGCGGCGGTGACGAGCGTAAGGCACGTGCGCGATCGTGGCGTTGCTGACCCTGCGCGGCACTCCGGTGCTCTATCAGGGCGACGAGCTCTGCATGCAACAGGTCGACGTTCCCGAGGAGCGGCGGCGCGACATGGCGGGTCGCGACGGTGCGCGTACGCGCTGTCAGCGCGTGATGCGCCAGGCGTCCTGGATGGCCGTGCGCTCGCCGACCACGAGCTCTACGCCCCTGCCGAGCATTCGCTCGGCCCTTCCAGGTCGACGTCGGCCGGGTCGCCGACCGCAACCTCGATCCGGCCGTCCTCCATGAACCGGACGGGAACGACGAACATTCGGCGCACGACCTCGACCGGCAGCAGCGCTGCGGCTTTCGGGTCGAGCGGATGCCTACGAGGTCCACGTAGCGGTTCCCCGCTTGTTCGGCCAGCGCCGCGGCCAGTTCCGGCTCGAAAAGCTAGCCCCGCCGGAGCAGCGTTTCGCCGAGCCGCATCCCCGTGATCTTGCCCTCCTCGAGCGCCGAGTCGAGGCGCTCGTGGGTGATCCAGCCCTTCTGGACGAGGATCGTTCCGAGCATGGGTCGGACCTCATTCTCGAAGTACGAATGGTCGAGACGCAAGGGGGCGGCCGTCCCCGAAGCGATCCGTAGACCGCCGCCGAGGTAGCGCTTGTCAGATTGAGTCATCTCCACACCTTCCCCCCAATCATCGGCCGAGAAGGGCGACGGATGACCACCCGCGTAGGGGAAGGGTTCAAAACGGCAAAATACGCTCGTGATCGATCTTCGCTCCGACACTCTGACCCAGCCCACGAGGGCGATGCGCGACGCCATCGCGAACGCGGCGGTCGGAGACGAACAGAAGCGGGAGGACCCGACCGTCAACGAGCTCGAACGCCGGGGCGCCGAGTTCCTCGGCCACGAAGAGGCCGTCTTCCTGCCCACCGCGACGATGGCGAATCAGATCGCGTTGAACATCCTCGGCCGTCCGGGCGACGCCTTGCTCGTCGAGCAGCACGCGCACATCATGTTGTCGGAGCTCGGTGGGCCCGCCGCGCATTCCGGGCTCTTGACGATCGGCCTGCCGGGAACCAATGGCCGGTTCTCTCCGGAGCAGGTCGTCGCGGAGATCCGTGACCGGAACAGTGTGCACGTCGCGCCGACGCGAGTGGTCACGATCGAGAACACGCACAACAGCTCGGGTGGACGCGTCTGGCCTTTGGCGGAGGTCGATGCGATGGTCGCGACGTGCAGGGAGCACGACCTCGCCGTCCATCTCGACGGCGCGCGGCTCGTCAACGCCGCGACTGCAACCGGCGTCGACTCCGCGCGGATCGGCGGCGGCTTCGACACGGTCACTCTCTGCTTTTCCAAGGCGCTCGGTTGTCCGCTCGGCGCGCTGATCGCCGGCTCATCGGGGCTGATGACGCGGGCGCGCCGGGGCAAGCATTTCTTCGGCGGCGCGATGCGGCAGGCGGGAATCGTGGCCGCAGCCGCGCTCTATGCACTCGACCACCACGTCGACCGCCTCGCAGAGGACCATGCACGCGCTCGCCGCCTCGGTGAAGCGCTCGCCGCTGCGGGAGTCCCGGTCGATCTCGAGCAGGTCGAGACCAACTTCGTGCAGATCGAAGTCGGCCCCGACCGGTCCGGTGCGATCGCGCGGCTGAAGGATCGCGGCGTGCTCGTCTCAACCACCGTGCACCCGACCGTCGTGCGCGCCGTGACTCATCTCGACATCTCGGATGCCGACATCGACTCGGCGATCGACGTAATCCCCGCGGCGTTGAAGACGCTTGCCGCAGCCTGAGCCGCCGGTCGCGGAGCTGTCCCGCCTCGTCCGTGAGGCGCAGGCAGGCGAACGGATCCCATCGGTCAGCGCTGCCGCCGTCGGTAACGGCGAGCTCGTGTGGCAGGAGGCTCTCGGTCTCGCGAGCGTCGAAGGCGAGCATGAAGCGACGACCGACACGCAGTATCGCGTGGGCTCGATCACGAAGACGTTCACGGCCGCCGCGATCATGCAGCTGCGCGATGCAGGTGAGCTCGAGCTCGATGACCGGCTCGAGCAGCACATTCCCGAGGCGCACCACAGGAGCCCGACGCTTCGCCGGTTGCTGGCGCATGTGTCGGGGCTGCAGCGCGAGATGCCGGGCTACGTCTGGGAGACGCTCGAGTTCCCCGACCGCGCCGGGCTGATTTCCGGGCTCGGGGACGCGGAGCAGGTACTTCCGACCGGTGCGCGCTGGCACTACTCGAATCTTGCCTTCGCCTTGCTCGGCGAAGTGGTGGGGCGTCGCTCGGGGCTCGAGTACGAGGACTGCATCCGCGAGCGCCTTCTCGAGCCCCTGGGCCTCGAGCGCACGACGTTCGAGCAGGTGCAACCGTCGGCGAACGGTTATCTCGTCGAGCCGTATTCGGACCGCGTGCGCCCGGAGCAGAACGTCATCAAGGGTGCGTTCGCCGCTGCCGGGTCGCTCTGGTCGACGACGGCCGACCTCGTGCGCTGGGCCGTGTTCCTCGTGGAGGGCGCCGAAGGGGTCTTGAGCAAGGAGACGGCCGAGGAGATGCGCCGGTTCCAGTCGATGGCCGACCTCGAAGAGTGGAAGCTCGGCTGGGGTCTCGGCCTCATGCTCATGCGCGAGGAAAATCGGATTTTCGTCGGGCACGGCGGGGCAATGCCGGGCTTCCTGGCGGGCCTGGCGATCTCGCCAAAGGAACGGGCCGGCGCAGTCGTGCTCGTGAACTCGGGTGCCGGGGTGAAGATCGAGGAGCTGCTGCGAAAGCTCGCGGTCAAGGTCGCCGAGGCCTTTCCCCCGGAGCCGGATCCGTGGACCCCGGCCACGGACGTCCCGGAGCTGGTCGAGCCGCTACTCGGGCGCTGGTGGACCGAGGGCGTGGAGGTCGTGATCGGCTACCGGAGAGGCAAGCTCGAAGCGCGGTCCGCGGCCGCGGCACCGGGCCTGCCGCCGTCGGTCTTCGAACCGGCCGGCGACGATCGCTTCCGCGGGGTCTCCGGGCCGGAGGAGGGCGAGCTGCTCGAGGTCGTCCGCGCGGAAGACGGGTCGGTCGAGAAGCTCTATTGGGCGACCTATCCGCTCAGGCGCACGCCCGGCGCCTTCGGCGAGTAGCGGCGCTACTCGTACTGGAGCGCTTGGAGGACGTTGAGTCGAGCGGCTCGTCGAGCGGGGAAGATCGCGGCGAGGATTCCCACGAAGATCGCAGCGATCCCGAAGATGATGAGCTGTCCAACCGGAACCGAGAGGACAATGAAGTCGACCCGCGCGATCAGCAACGCGGCGAGAACGATGCCGAGCGCAATGCCGATCACCGCGCCGATCAGCGCCGTGATCACGCTCTCGTGGCGCACCATCCGCCGTATCTGCCGGCGCGTCATTCCGATGGCGCGGAGCATTCCGATCTCCCGCGTTCGCTCGAAGACGGTGAGCACGAGCGTGTTCACGATCCCGAAGAGGCTGACCACGACAGACAACGCAAGCAGGACATAGAGAATGTTGAGCACCGACTTGAGCCCCGAGATCTGGTTGTCGATGAACTTCTGCCGCGTTGCGGCCTTCGTGTTCGGGAAGGATCTGAGGGTGCGGTCGAGCGCGGCTTCATTCGCGGTCGTCTGCCCGCCATTCATCAAGACGAACGAATAGAGGTTCTGCGGCCTGTCGACGTGCCGGTCGAACGATGCGGCGGAGATCGTCACGGGCCCGAACGGAGAGCCACCCGTCGGGGGGGCGAAGATGCCCTTGACGTAGAACAATTCCTTTGACCCGTCTGGGAATGTCAACGGCACTGGTGAGCCGACCTCGAGGCCGTGGCTCTTTGCGTATCCCTTGTCGACGAACGCGCCGTCCTCGCCGAGGGTGGCGAGCACGGCCCCGGAGCCTTCCTTCCAATCCAGGCTGAACATCCGCGTCGTAGCCGGGTTGACGGCGGTTGTGTTGATCGTCTTTCCGAAGGCACGCGTCTCTCCGGCGCGGACGTTTCCGACCGAGATGACTCCGGGCGTCTTCGCGATTGCGTCCGCTGCCGCGACCGGGATCGGCGAGAAGTTGTTCTGCGCCGTGATCGCGTAGTCGGCGTTCTTCCAGATCTTGACGACGGAGGTCTTGAAGCTCGTGATGATTCCGGCCGCCAACATCGACACGAGCGTCACGAGCGCCAGGCCGATCATGAGCGCAGAGGCGGTGGATGCGGTTCGCTGTGGATTGCGCTGTGAGTTCTCGCGCGCAAGAGCGCCGGCGCTGCCGCCGATCTTCGTGGCGGGCCAGCCAAGCGCTCCGGCGAGCGGAGGCACCAGCTTCACCGACAGCAACGCGATTCCGAAGAAGACGAGCAGCGCACCGCCGAGCATGAAGAGGAGCACGCCCGTTGTGCCGAGCCCGGGTGCGAAGAGGCCCCAGAGGAGCGCCGCGAACCCGAGCGCTGCGAGGAGTACGGAGGCCGTCGAGCGGTAGCGGGCGAACCGCGAATCGGGAAGGGTCGCGCCCTCGCGGACGGCGGCGATCGGGGGCACGCGCGTGGCGCGCATGGCAGGTCTGAGGCTCGCGAGCAGGGTGACGACAATCCCGACCAACAGGGAAACCACGACGGTACGCGTCTCGAACGTCAGGCCGTTGTTCGGGAGCGTGAACCCGACGGCGTCGAAGAGCTTGAACAGACCCTTTGCGAGGGCGAGGCCGGCGAACAGGCCGACAGTCGCGGCGAAGATGCCCATGACAAGGGCCTCGAGGATGATCGAGCGAAGAACCTGCCTGCGCGAAGCGCCGAGCGTGCGCAAGGTCGCGAGCTCGCGGGTGCGCTGCGCGATCGTGATCGACAGCGAGTTCGCTATGACGAAGCTCCCCACGAAGAGCGCTACCCCTGCGAAGCCCAGCAGGAACTTCTGCAGAAACGAGATGAACTGATTCGTGTCCCTGCCGTCCTCGTGCGCCTGTGCCTGGCCGGTGCGCACCTCGGTGTCCTTCGGGAGGATCCCTCGGACCTGCCCGAGCAGTCGCGTGGTGGGGACGCCCGACTTCGACGCGACCGCGATCTCGTCGAGCTTGCCGGGCTTGCCGAACAGACTCTGCGCCGTCGGAAGGTCGAAGCCTGCCAATGTGGCGCCTCCGATCGTCCCGACCGACCCGAACTTGACGATGCCCGAGAGCTTGAGCTGCTGGACTGGCCCGACTGCCTGCACCCTGATGTTCTGACCGATCGTAAAGTGCTCCTTGCGCGCGGTCGACTTGTCGATCACGACCTCGTTCTTTCCCGGCCAGCTGCCTGCCACAAGCGACAGCGGATTGAACGGTGACGCGCCGCGCGCGATGCTGAAACCGAGGTTGGGTGCACCGCCGTACACGATCGCCTTTCCGTCCTTGCCGATGAGCTGCGCCTCTCCATTGACGCTCCCGTCAGCCTCGGCGACTTCAGGAAGCGCCCGAACCTTCTCGAGGAGGCCCTGGTCGAATGCCGGCGCCGAGACGCCCATGCCGTCTCCGAGCTTGAAGGCGGACTTGCCGCTGATGACCGCGTCAGACCCCTTGCGGCTGTCCGTGAAGATCGAGCCGAATGCCTTGTCGATCGAGTCGGTCAGCACGTACGTGCCACTCACGGTCGCGACACCGAGCACGATCGCGAATGCGGTCAGCGCCGTGCGGAGCTTGCGGCCGAGCAGTGCTCTCAGGGCGAACTTGGTCACTAACCGCCGAGCTCGTCCATCGCCGTGACGACGTCCTGGGCAGAGATGTCCTTCGACTCGCGGACTATCACGCCGTCGGCGAGGAACAGAACGCGATCCGCGATCGCCGCGGCGCGCGACTCGTGCGTCACCATCACGATCGTCTGCTCGAGCTCCTGCACGGAGCGATTGAGGAGCTCGAGGATTTCGCCGCTCGTCTTCGAGTCCAGGTTTCCGGTCGGCTCGTCCGCGAAGATGATGCTCGGTCTGCTCACGAGCGCGCGACCGATCGCGACTCGCTGCTGTTGGCCGCCGCTCAGCTCGGACGGCCGGTGCTTGCGTCGATCAGAGAGTCCGATCTTCTCGATCAACTCGTCCACCCATGCTTTCTCCGGTTTCTCTCCTGCGATCGAGAGCGGCAGCACGACGTTCTCCTCGGCCGTCAGCATCGGGAGCAGGTTGAAGAACTGGAAGATGAATCCGATGTGCTCGCGCCGGAGCTTCGTCAGGTCCGAGTCGTTCAACTTGGAAATCTCGGTGCCGGCAATCGTTACCTCGCCCGAAGTGGGCTTGTCCAGGCCGGCCAGGATGTGCATCAAGGTGGACTTGCCAGAGCCGGACGGCCCCATGACGGCGGTCAGCTGCCCCTTGGGGACGTCGAGCGAAATGCCGCGCAACGCGTCGACCGCGGTGTCTCCTTCGCCGTAGCGGCGCGTCAGGTCTCGTGCAGAGACGACCGCACCGGCGGAGGGCGCCCTGGCTTCCGAGGCGGTTGGTGCTGCGACTGTCTCGCTCATCTCTCCTCCATTTCGTTGGAGCAAGTTTCCCACGGTAGCGAGAGCAGCTCAGTGCGGCCCACCGGCAGCAGCAAGGTGCGGTTAACCGAACGTTTTTGCGGGCTAGCGGTCGCCTGCCAAGAGGAACGCGACGACCAGAGCGCCGTAGACGGCGATCAGAAGCGCGCCCTCCCAGCGGCGGGCCCGGCCGTCGCGGATCACTAACGCGACGAACACGGCCGCTCCACCGATGGCGATGAGCTCGATCGGGCGGAAGGCGAGCGTCAAGGGATGCTTGAACGCGAAGGACACCAGGGTGACCACTGGGATCACGAGCAGTCCGACCTGCGCGCTCGAGGAGATTGCGATCTCCGTCGCAAGCTTCATCTTGCCTCGCCGCGCGATCACCACCGCGCCACCGTGCTCTGCGGCGTTACCGACGATCGCGACGATCACGATCGCGATGAAGAACTCGGAGAGGTGCGCGGCCTTTGCGAACGCTTCGAGGGAGTGCACGAGGATCTCGCTGATCACCGCAGTCGCCACCGTTGTCACCCCGAGGACGACGAGCGACAGACGCAGGCTCCAGCCTGTGACGTTCGTGACCTCATGCGTCGGGCGGCGCCTGAGGTCGGCGATCGTAACCGCGAGGTAGAGCCCGAGGAGAACGACGGCCGGTCCGATGCTGAGCAGTGCCAGCGAGTGCCGGTTCGGGTCGCCGTGCCAGCCGGGGATGGAGGGGAGCAGCAGCAGTATCGCTGCGACGACCACGAGTCCGAGCTGCCCGACCAATGAGCGGCGATCGAGCTCGGCCCGGTCCTTGCCGAAGATGAGCGCGAGCCCGAGGACGAGCAAGATGTTCGAGACGACGCTTCCCGCCATCGAACCGCGCACGACGCTCGGAAGGTTGTCGTTCACGGCGATCACGGCGATGATCACCTCCGGCGCATTGCCGAAGCTCGCGTTCAGGAGCCCGCCGATCCGCGGGCCCGTGTGCTCCCCCGCATGTTCCGTGGCTTCTCCGATCAGCCAGGCAAGCGGTACGAGCGAGACGGCCGCAAGGACGAACAGGACGGTCTGGTCCGGGTGGACGAGAACGTCGACGAGCATCGTGATCGGCGCAACGGCGAGCGAGGCCCAAAGGAATCGTCGCGCCACGCGGGCCAGACTAGCCGCCCTAGCTGATGCGCTGGGCCGATGTCAAGTCTTGCGGCGGAGGCTTTGGGGCAGGACAATTCCGTCATGCAACCACCGGCCCAGCGGCTCGCGGCCCCGAGCGTCACGGAGATACCTCTCCGGCCGCAGGATGAGCTTGAGTGTCGCCGGTGCGAGGTGCACTGCGAGAAGGTCGTGTACCCGTCGGCCTGTGTCGAGCGGGCCTGTCCGTTCCTCTACGCGTTCGAGGAGTTCGGTCACACGTACATCGGCTGCATGCAGCGCGTATATGGCGTCGAGATCAACCTGGAGCTGCTGCGCGACGCCGAGGCGAGACGGGAAGGGTTCGGCGGCATGCGGGCCACGCGTGCGGCGTTGCCGATGTGCCGTGTCGAGGTGGAGGAGTGCTACGGCGTGGATCGTTCGGGCGACCTTGGCTGCGTGAACCCGGAGTTCCACGAGCTGCCCGTCGGCGAGCCGACCTTCAAGGTCTTCGCTCGGCTAACGGACTGAGGAGCGCGTAGCCAACGAGCGGGCTGAGTGCCGCGAGCACGAAGGCGAGCCGCCACGACGCGTTGTGGACGACCGTCGCGAACACGATCGGCGCGACGATCGCGCCGCCCGAGAGGAACGTCTGCTGGAGCCCGATCGCCGCGCCACTACGCGCGCGGCCGGCAGCCTCGGCGGTCGCGGTGAACGACAGGCCGTTCCACGCGAGCGCGAAGGTCCCGGCGACCACGAGGGCGGGGATCACGATCCAGACGGACCCGTCGAGCGACGCGGCGAGCACTCCGACGGTGAGCGAGAGGCCGAGTGCGATCCACCGCAGCGGGACGATGCGCAGTCGCAGCTTGTCCGAGAGGCGGCCGACGACGATGCGCGCAATCCCGCCTAGGACCTGCGTGGTCGCAAGCCCACCTGCCGCGACGCTGGTCGAGACACCACGGTGGTCGTGGAGGAAGAGAACGAAGAAGCCGAGCAAGCTGAGCTGCGTCGTGACATAGAAGGTGCTGGCGATGCAGATGCGCCACACGCGTGGGTCGCGGAGCGGGCGCGCCACCACGGAGTGGTCTTCTTCCTGACCAGGCTCGGAACGCAGGAGCAGCGCACCGACGAGAGCCGCCGCGAGACACGCGACCGCGAGGCCGTCGAACGCAGCGTGAAGGCTGATGTGATTGTTGAGCGCAGGCAATGCGAGTGCAGCCACCGCCCCGCCGAGCGGCACGGCCATCTGCCTGATGCCCAGGGCGAGGCCGCGTTCCTCTTCGCCGAACCACGCCATGACGGCGCGGCCGCTTGCGGCATTCACACCTGCGCCTACTGCACCGGCCACCGTCAACGCAGCGACCAGCTCCGTGTACGACGAGACGTAGGCGGCCCACAGAAGCGCGGCAGCAGCACCGCTCTGGCCGACCGCGATCACCGCGCGCTCGCCGATCCAGTCGGCGACGATGCCCCACAGGAGGAGCGTCGCTACCGACCCGAAGCTGAGCGCGGCGAGAACAACACCGACCTGAGTGAGCGTCAGCTCGAACTCGCTGCGAATCGCGGGTGCGATCGCGGGCAGGCCGAGAAGGATCGCCGAGTTGGCCGCCTGCGCGAACACGCCGGCGGCGAGGATCGTCCAGCGATACCTACGAGGTGGCGCGGGCGTGGAGCTCACGAAGCTTGCGAATCTCCTCGGCATTCGGCCCCTTGCCATCCTTGCCGGGCACCTCGAGCACGACCGGCAGTCCTTGCAGCTTCGGATGGGCGAGGAAGACTCCGATCCCTTCGCCGATCAAACCGTCGCCGATGTTGTCGTGCCGGTCGCGGTTCGAGCCGAGCGGCGCTTTGGCGTCGTTGGCGTGCAGCGCCCGCAGGCGGTCCAGGCCGATCCGCGCGTCGAGATCGGAGAGCAATGCATCGAACACGCCGGCATCGGTGACGTCCACGCCCGACACGAACAGATGACAGGAATCGAGACACACGCCGAGTCGCTCATGTCCCCCGAGTGCGTCCACGATCGCGACGAGCTCGTCGAGTGAGCGGCCGATCGTGCCGCCGGCGCCGGCCGAGTTCTCGACGAGCAGCCACGTGCGGTCGTTGCAGCGTTCGAGAACCTGCTCGAGCGCCGGCACGGCCCGTTCGAGCCCGACCTCGAGGCCCGCCCCGAGATGTGAGCCGACATGAAAGACGACCGCGTCCGCGTCGATCGCGCAGGCCGCGTCTACGGTCGCGCGCATGGTGTCCACGCTCTTGGTGTAGATCGCTTCGTCCGATGCCGCGAGGTTGACGAGGTAGAGCGCGTGAACGAGGACTGGGAGGCCTGCTTCCTCGCGCATCGCCCTGAAGGCCTCGAGATCCGCCGGGTCGTGGGCCGGAAACCGCCAAGTCCTTGGGCTCTGCACGAAGAGCTGGACGGCCTCAGCCCCCATCGCGAGCCCGTTGCCGAGCGCCTTCTTGATTCCGCCTGAACAATGGGCTCCGAACAGCACCTCAGTAACCTAACGGCGTGTCCGTCCGCGTCCGCATGGCTCCAAGCCCCACCGGTTTCCTGCACATCGGGAACGTCCGTACCGCGCTCTTCAACTGGCTCTTCGCACGTCACGAGGGCGGCGAGTTCCGTCTCCGCATCGAAAACACCGACACGAGCCGTGAAGTCGCCGACGCGACGGAGCAGATCCAGGACTCGCTGCGCTGGCTCGGGCTGGACTGGGACGGCGGCGTCACCTTCCAGCTCGACCGCCTCGACGACTGCGCCGAGATCGCACGCCGGCTCGTCGAGGACGGCAAGGCCTACGAGGACGAGGGCGCGATTCGCTTCCGCATGCCGGACGAGGGTGTCACCGCCTGGGACGACGCCGTGCGCGGCCGGGTCGAGTTCCCGAACGAACAGCTGGAAGACCTCGTGCTCGTGCGTTCCGACGGTCGTCCCACGTACAACTTCGC
>JACDEU010000056.1 GCA_013816245.1 Actinomycetota bacterium
TCGCTGCACGCCTCGGCGCGCGTCGACGTCGACGAGGTGACCGTGCGCATTACCGGCTCGGCGCCGCGTCTGTTCCCGCTCTCGCTTGTTCTTCCGAACGTCGTCGCGAGCGCCAGCCTGCCGCTCGAGCGCTACCCGCAGGCGGAGGCAGCACCGTGACCCTGCTCCGCCGACGCCTGCGCGACGAGCAAGGACAGGGTCTCGTCTCGGCGCTGATCCTGCTCGCCGGTGTGCTGCTGCCGTTGCTGTTCCTGGTGCCGCTGTTCGCGCGGCTGGAACAGGGACGGCTGGCGGCCGAGCAGGCGGCCCGCGACGCGGTGCGCGCAGCGGTCGAGGCGCCGAACCCAAACGCTGCCCAGGTCGCCGCCGCCGACGCACTCGCCCGTGCGCGGGTGCAGACGCGCGAGCCGCTGCGGCTCGAGTTGGGCGGCGCGTTCGCCCGCGGCGGCGTCCTCACCGTGCGCGTGCGCACGAGCGTTGCGTTCGCGAGCCTGCCCTTCGTCGGGCGCTTCGGCACGATCGAGCTGAGCGGGCGCGCGAGCGCGCCGGTCGACCGCTACCGCAGCCTGCTCGCAGGAAGCTCGCCATGAGGGAGCGCCTTCGCACCCGGTTTGGCGATGAGCGCGGCGCGGTGCTGGTCGCGGGGTTGCTGCTGTCGCTCGCGCTCTTGATGGTGATTGGCGCCGGCGTCGATATCGGCCACGCCTTCATCGTCCGGCGCGAGCTCGTCTCGCTCGCCGACGATGCCGCGCTGACGGGCAGCCAAGCGCTCGACCTCCAGGCACTGCATCAGGGACGGCTCGCGCTCGATCCAGAGCAGGCACGTGCGGCGGCGCTGCAGACGCTCTCCGGCGAACCCGGCCTGCGCGGACAGGCGAACGCGAACACCGTCGCTGTTCAGGTTGAAGTCCAACAGCGGGTACCGACGATCCTGCTCCGGCTCGTGGGCGTCTCGACGCTCACGGTCGCTGCGCATGCGACGGCGGCGCCGCGCGAGCCATGACGAAGCGACGAATGATCACCGCGGCGGCAGGAGCAGCAGCGTTCACGCTCTGCGCCGTCGGTCTTCACCTCTCGCCGCTCGCGCTCGCACGGCTTGCACTGCTCGGTGCAGCCCTAGGCGCCGTGGTCGAAAGCGATCTCGCCCAGCGGCGGATCCCGAACCGGATCGTCGTACCGGCGGCGGTCGCTTGTGCTGCGCTGTGGGTGGCCGGCGGGATCGTGCCCTTCGCGCTCATCGACGGGGTCGTGCTGGTCGTCGTTCTGCTCGCGCTCAGCCTCTGCCGTTCGCAGGCGCTGGGGATGGGCGACGTCAAGCTCGCGCTCCTCCTTGTGCTCGGACTCGATGGACGCGGCGTGCTGGCGCTGCTTGTTGCGCTCGCGCTCGCCGCCTGCTTCGGGGTGTTGCTGGTCGTCCGCCATGGCCGTGCCGGCGGCTCACGCCAGTTGCCGCTCGCGCCCTTCTTCGCAGCCGGCGCGCTGATCGCCCTGCTCGCATGATCGCGCCTCGCCGACAACGAAGGCGTCTGCGCGCACTCACCGGATCGGCTCTAGCTGTCGCGATCTTTTCGCTGCTCACGGTGCTTCGACCCGGCGCGCCGTCGCTCCCCGGTTCGCTCTCCGCACCACTGACGCTCGAAGCGATCGAAAGCGTGGTCGTCTGGCTGCTCTGGCTCGTTGTCGGTTTGCTCACTCTCGCGCTTCTGTTCAACGCGCTTCGCACGCGAGCTCGCTCGCACGCAGCGATCCTGGCGCAACTGCGCAGCACGTCCGAACGGCCGCTGCGGCCTGTAATCCCGATACACCGACAGTCGCCCCCCTCGCTCGTCGTCGTCTCGCCAAAACCTCCTTCGGATGCAGAGGCGAACGGTCGCGCCGCGGCGATCGAGCAATGGCCGGCTGCGCCGACGGCAGGAGCGTCAGACGTCCCGATCCGCGCAGGCGTATCGGTGCTCGGGCCGCTGACGATCGCAGGCGCGAAGCGCAGCCGACGTGGCCTCCGCGCAGCAGCGCTCGAACTGATCGCCTACCTGGCGCTCAACCACCGACAGGTGCAGCGCGACGAACTGCTCGAGGCGTTCTGGCCCGGCCTCGATCCACGCCGAACGCGAACCCGGCTCCACCAAGCAGTGCGCGACGCTCGGCGCCTACTCGGGGACGCGATCGCGAGCGAACGAGACCGCTACTGGGTCGACCGAGACGCCATCGATATCGATCTCGACCAGCTCGAGCGCCTGCTCGCAGAGGCGCGAGCCGCGAAAGACGACAACGTCGGCCAGCGCCTGCTCGAACAAGCGCTCGCACTCTTCACCGACGAACCGCTTGCAGGCTCCGACTACCCATGGGCCGAAGGCGAGCTACGCCGCCTCCGCGCCACCCAGGTCGAGCTCCTCGAGCGGGTCGGCCGTAACCTCCTCGCGCGCGGCGAGCCTCGTCGCGCGCTCGAGCTCGCCGAGCGTGCGCTCACGCTCGATGGCCTCAACGAGGGCCTCTGGAGGCTGGCGCTCGAGGCCGAGAGCGCACTCGGACTGCGGGAAGCCGTCGACGAGCGGTACGAGCGGCTGCGCGAGCAACTCGGCGAGCGCTTGGGGCTGGAGCCCGACCGCGAGACGCGCGCTCTTCACCGGCAACTGCTGGCGCAGGCCTAGCGGTCGGGCGTACGAGCGTGGCGAACCGATGCTCGTCTGGCGGCGCCTGGTCAGCCACAACCGAGACCCCGCGGTAGAGCAGCGCGCCTTTCCAGAGCCCCTCTGGCAGGGTTGACCATCGGCCCTTTCTGCGTGCGCACCATTGTTCGGCGCTTGCTGGCCTCCACAACGCTCGATCGTTGGTGAGGCGTCGTTCATTCGCGGAGAGCCGAACTACGATCAGCGGGTGAGCAACCTAGGCCCCCTTGAGGCAGAGACCTGCCGAGACTACGTCGTCCCTCGACTTCTAGACGCGGGGTGGTCCTCGGATCAGGTCATCGAGCAGTACCCAATCAGCGACGGCCGCATCGTCGTCGTCCGCGGCAAGCATCGGCGCGGGGACCCGCTTCGTGCGGACTACCTGCTCGAAGTCGCCCCGGGCTTTGCGGTCGCTGTCGTCGAGGCCAAGCGCGAATACAAGCTCCCGTCGGACGGGCTTCAGCAAGCGATGCGCTACGCAGAGCTCCTCGACTTGCCGCTGGCGTACGCGACGAACGGCCAGGGGATCGTCGAGCACGATTTTGACACTGGCGCCCAAACCGACCTTGCGGCGTTTCCAGCGCCGTCGGAGGCATGGATCCGTTTCCGCGCCTGGAAGGGCATCCGCGACGACGGCGCCGCGGAGCTCGTCCTTCGACCTTTCACCCGCCAGCTTCGCAACCCGGATGGGAGCGTCAAGGAGCCCCGCTATTACCAGCGGGTCGCGATCGAACGCGCGCTCGAGGCAATCCTCGCGGGCAGCAAGCGCGCCTTGCTCACCCTCGCCACCGGGACGGGGAAGACTTTCGTCGCCCTCCAGGTGATCTGGAAGTTGACCGCAGGGCAGTGGCCGGCGGCGGACAGGAACCCCCGCATCCTTTACCTCGTCGACCGCAACATCCTCGTGGATCAGCCGATCAGCAGGGAGTTCCGGCCGGTTTTCGGCGACGCCATATGGAAGATCAAAGGCGACATCAAGACCGGTCGCGAGATCTATTTCGCGCTCTACCAAGCGCTCGCAGACGCGGGCGACAGTCTTGGAATCTTCCGTGACTATCCGCCTGATTACTTCGATCTGATCGTCGTCGATGAGTGCCATCGAGGCAGTGCGCGCGACGACTCGAGCTGGCGCGCAATCCTCGAACACTTCACGGACGCTGTGCAGCTGGGCATGACTGCCACCCCGCTTCGGGAGGACAATCGCGACACCTACGCGTACTTCGGCCCGCCGGTCTACGAGTACTCGCTCAAGCTGGGGATCGACGATGGCTTCCTTGCTCCCTACCGCGTACGGCGGGTTGTTCTCAGTCCCGACGCCTATGGTTGGCGGCCCGACCAGGGCCAGCTGGACCTGTTCGGCCGCGAGATCCCGCCCGACCTCTACGAGACGAGGCACTTCGAGCGCGTCGTCTCGCTCCTTGCTCGGACGGATGTTGCGGCCAAGCACCTCACCGAGTACCTCAAGCGGACGGATCGAATGGCGAAGACGATCGTGTTCTGCGTGGACTCCGAACACGCAGACCAGATGCGGGCGGCTCTGCACCGAGCCAACGCCGACCTCACTCGCCAGTACCCGCACTACGTCGCTCGCATCGTCTCCGTCGAAGGCGACGTCGGGAAGGAACACCTCGACAACTTCGGCGACGTCGAGTCGGACACACCGGTCATCGCCACCACGTCGAAGCTCCTTTCCACCGGGATTGATCTGCCGACGGTGAAGAACATCGTGCTGTTCAAACCGATCGCGTCGATGGTGGAGTTCAAGCAGATCATTGGACGAGGCACTCGCCTCTACCCCGATGCGGACAAGCTCAGCTTCGAGATCATCGACTACTCCGGAGCAACGGCGCTCTTCGAGGATCCCGACTTCGACGGGCCGCCGGAGCGCGTCGTCGATGAGGAGATCGACGATGAGGGCGAGATCGTTGAGCCACCGGAGCTGCGCGAGCCAGAGACCGAGGATGGCGAGGCGGCCGGGGAGGTCGGTGAGGACGAGCTTGAGGACCGCGGCGCGCGGAAGCTCTACATCGACGAATTGGATGTGTGGATCACTGCAGAGGGCTTCTACCTGCCTGACTCCGACACCGGGAAGCTCAAGCTTGTCGATTACGCCGACTACGTCTCCGGCCACGTTCGGCGCCTGTTTGCGAGCCCCGGAGACCTGCGGGAGCGGTGGCGAAACCGAGAGGATCGTCGGCAGCTCGGGGAACTCTTCGCCGCGAGAGGGATCTCGTTCGAGGAACTGGCGGAGCGTCTCGGGCACCCCGAGGCTGACCCGCTCGATCTGCTCGTCTTCGTCGCCTGGAACGGGCCCGCCGTCAGTCGTCGTGACAGGGCGAACCGCCTCCGTCGTGAAGACGCTGCGTTCCTCGAAGGCTTCGTTCCTGACGCGCGGGCGATCCTCGAGGAGCTGCTGGAGAAGTACGCCGAGCACGGGATCGGCCAGCTCGACGACCTTCGTATTCTCGAGGTGCCGCCGCTGACGCAGTTCGGGACGCCGGTTGAGATCGTCCAGCGGTTCGGCGGAGGGGACGAGCTCCGGCGGGCGGTAGAGCGGCTAGAGGAGCTGCTCTATTCGACGTGATACTGTACGGAATCTTAAGTTTTACGCTCCGTCCTACCGTAGAACTATAATTTCCATACAGGATCATGCCAGTCCAAGATCGAACAGACCTTCGCCGTCGCCTGCTCGCGATCGCCGCCAGGCAGTCGGGCTACTTCACGGCTGCACAAGCGCTCGAGGCGGGCTACTCCTATCCCGCCCAGCGCTACCACTCGAAGCGAGGCAACTGGCTGCGCGTCGATCGAGGGATCTACCGGCTGCCGGAGTGGCCAACCGGCTCTCATGAGGATCTCGTGCGCTGGTCGCTCTGGAGTCGCGGTCGCGCAGCCGTATCGCATGAGACCGCCCTCTCTGTCCACGACCTCGGAGACGTCGATCCGGCGCATGTCCATCTGACCGTTCCACCGAACTTCCGCCCGCGAGATCCCGGAGTGGTCATTCACCGGGGAGAGCTGCCGCGGCGCGACGTCGAGGAACACGATGGTTTCCGCGTAACGACACCTCTTCGGTCGCTGCTCGACGTCGCCGCTGGCGAACTCGACCTCGATCAACTCGCGCGGGCGATCGAGGAGGCGCTCGAGCGCGGCATGACCACTCGCCGGGCGCTGCTTGAAAGGGCGGACGAGTTCGGCTCAAGCGCGGCGCTGCGAATCGAACGCGCCCTCCAGGAGGTCGGCCGCGATGACGTATGAGACGCCGGCCGCGCTGAGGGCGGCTCTCGAGGATCGGCTTGGCAACCGCTCGCGAGAAACGGGAGTCGACCTGCAGAGACTTCGCCGACGTGCGGCCTTCGAACGCCTGCTCGTGCGGCTCGAGCTCGGCGCGCCTCGCCGGTGGATCGTCAAGGGAGGCATGGCGCTTGAGGTGCGGCTCGGGGACCGGGCGCGCAGCACCCGCGATCTTGATCTCGCGCTTCGCGGCGCTGAGGCGGATGGTGCGGGTGTCCGCGAGCTGCTGATCACCTGCCTGTCTGTAGATCGCGAAGAAGACAGGTTCGAATTCTTCGTTGGCGAGCCGACCGCGATCTCACCCGATGAAGCAGGCCGGCCCGGATGGCGCTTCTCCGTTGAGTCGCGCATGGGAGGTCGCGGGTTTGCGAGCGTGCGACTCGAGGTCGTTGCCCGCGCCGACGAGATCTCGAAAACCCAGAGAGTTGAGCTGCCTGGCGTGCTCGACTTCGCCGGTCTCGGCCGGCACGAGGTAGAGGTGGTGGATCCTACGCAGCATTTCGCGGAGAAGGTGCACGCGTTCACGCGCTCGTACGGCGACCGCCCCAACACCCGCGTACGCGATCTCCCCGACATCGTTCTCCTGATCGACGAAGGCCTCGGGCCGACGCCCGAGCTGCTCTCGATCGTCACTCGCCTGTTCGAGGCGCGCGCCACCCACGACATCCCTACCGATCTGCCAGACCCGCCCTCGTTCTGGCGTGAGAACTACCCGGCGATCGCCACCGATCTCGACGTGTCCGCGAAGACACTCAACGAGGCGATGGCGCTCGTCCGAGACTTCTGGACATCGCTTCTGCAGCACAAGGAGGAAGACTGAAATTGGCAAGAGCGAGACGAACCGAGCCGACCACTCCGCAGGCGAAGCTCAACGCGGCGATCAAGAGCGCACGCGACATCATGCGCAAGGACGCCGGGCTGAACGGCGATCTTGATCGCATCCCGCAGCTTGCCTGGCTGCTGTTCCTACGAGCATTCGACGCGCTCGAGCAGCGACGGGAACTCACCGAACGTGGCTACCCGCCCGCGATCGAAGCGCCGTATCGGTGGCGCGACTGGGCCGCTGATCCCATCTCTGGTCAGACCGGGACAGAGCTGCTCGACTTCGTGAACGTCGAGCTGCTGCCGTACCTCCGCGGACTGACCGGCTCCGGCCAGCACGACCCTCGCGACACGCTGGCCGCCGTTTTCAAGGAGACCTACAACCGGATGCTCTCCGGCTACCTGCTTAGGGACGTCGTCAACAAGGTCAACGAGGTCAACTTCAACTCGTCCGACGACATCCACACGATGGCGCATCTGTATGAGTCGATGCTGCGCGAAGTTCGCGACGCGGCTGGCGACTCAGGCGAGTTCTACACACCTCGTCCTGTGATCCGGTTTGTTGTACAACAAGTCGATCCGCAGCTCGGAGAGACCGTACTTGACCCGGCCTGTGGGACTGGGGGCTTCCTCGTCGAGGCCTTCGAGCACATCGCTCCGGATGTCAAGACGGTGGAACAGCGCCGGGAACTTCAGGCGAACCTTCGCGGCATTGAGAAGAAACCCCTGCCGTATCTGCTCGGCATGATGAATCTCGTCCTTCATGGAATCGAGCAGCCGGCAATAGTGCGCGACAACGCGCTTGCCTATCCCGTCACGCAGATCCGCGCCAGCGACCGTGTCGATGTCGTGCTGACCAACCCGCCGTTCGGCGGCGAGGAAGAGAAGGCGATCCAAGCGAATTTTCCCCAGGCAAGCAGGACCGCGGAGACGGCGCTGCTGTTCGTCCAGCTGGTGGAGCGGATCCTGAAACCGGGTGGCAGGTGCGGCGTCATCGTCCCCAACGGATTCCTATTCGGCGACGGCGCGGCGGCGCGCGTAAAGGAGCGGCTCCTGCGCGAGTGCAATCTCCACACGATTGTGCGCCTTCCCGATGGCGCCTTCGCCCCGTACACCGACATCCCGACGAATCTGGTGTTCTTCGAGAAAACGGGCCGGACACGCGAGGTCTGGTTCTACGAGATCCCGCCCCCAGAAGGGCGAAAGAAGTATTCGAAGACGCGGCCGATGCGCTTCGATGAGTTCTCCGAGTGCACGGCCTGGTGGGGCGGCCCAGATCGTGGCGGCCGTGTCGAGAACGAGCGTGCGTGGCGTGTGCCCGTCGGCGAGATCGAGGCAGACGCATTTAACCTGGATCGGCGCAACCCAAACCGAGCCGAGGATCTCGCGCATCGCCCGCCCACGGAGCTCATTGCCGAGCTGATCGAGAACGAGCGCGAGGTAATGCGCCTGCTCGGGGAGATCGAGGCGGAGCTAGAGACGTGAGGCGCGTCCGCTTAGCAGAAGTCTTCGCACCGGTTGAACGTGCCGCCCCTGTAGTGCCGACCGACATCTACCCGATGGTCGGCGTTCGGAGCTTTGGCGGCGGCTGCTTCGCGTCGGGAGAGATCTCCGGCTCGGAGACCAGGTATCCGCGACTTCTTCATCTAGCCGCGGGCGACTTCGTTTACCCGAAACTCATGGCCTGGGAAGGTGCATTTGCGTTCGTGCCGGAAGCACTGGCGGGCGGTTTCGTCTCACCTGAATTCTGCACCTTCGAGGTGAACGAATCACAGGCCGATCCTCGGTACCTCCATTACCTCTTTCAGAGGCCGGAGACGTGGCGAGAGGTCGCCCGGAACAGTGCCGGAACCAACGTGCGACGACGTCGACTCTATCCCGGTGGCTTCCTTGACCATGAGATTCAGCTGCCGAGCATCGCCGAGCAGAGACGCATCGTCGCACAGCTCCACGAAGTGCTCGAGCGGGTACGCGCTAGTACCGAGATGCTGAGGCGCAGCGTGCTGCTATCCGAAGCTCTACCGGTAACCGCCGCGCATCGGTCAGACACGGCAGACGGCGAGCGAGTCGCCCGAGGCTGGACGCACACGTCGCTTGGCGAAGTCCTCACTCCGGCGCCTGACGAAGTCATCGTCGATCCCGCCACGTCTTATCCAAACCTCGGAATACTCAGCTTCGGCCGAGGTCTCTTCGAGAAGCCGCCAATCGACGGCGCGCAGACGAGCGCGAAGAAGCTCTTTCGAGTGCACGCCGACCAGTTCATCTACAGCCGACTCTTTGCGTTTGAGGGTGCCTACGGCGTCGTTGATGAATCGTTCGATGGCTACTACGTCTCGAACGAATTCCCCTGCTTTGACGTTGATACCCGTCGCGTGCATCCGCGTTTCCTCGCTGCGTATTTTCGATCGCCTTCTGTCTGGGAGGCTCTTGCAATCAGAAGCAAAGGTCTCGGTGTTCGCCGTCAACGGGTCCAGCCAGAGGCGATCCTGGACTACGAGATCTGGCTGCCGAGCCTCGCCGAACAGAATCAGATCGCAAGAATGGTCGAACTCGGCCACGCCTCGGATCGGCTGCGATCGCGAATGAATACGCACCTCGACGCTCTTCGCGTGGCAGCCCTGAACCAAGCGTTCGACCACTCTCGCTGATGCGAATCCTCCGATCCGCGCCGACCACGATGTGGCAAAGGGGGCGGAGTCTCGGTACGCCTCCGGACGAATAGCCGCAAACGGTCGCTCAAGTGTTCGAGGAAAAGCAGCCGGTGATTGCTTCGTATCAATCCGCTGCCGTTCGATCGAGGACATGCGGCTCGTTAACGCGTTGTGCCGCTTTGCTGAACTGGCCGACGTGGAGAGAGTTCCGGTGTAGAACGCGCGTCCTAGCGGGCGGTCGAGTCGGCTTGGCTGGGAGCGGGGAAGGGTGCGCCGTGCTTCCGCGCCTCGGCGAGCATCTTGTTCGTCCACTCGAGGCGCTGCGCGTGGTCGACCGGCGGCACGTTCGGAAGCAGCGTCCAGAGCTCGAGGAAGAACGTCATCGCCATCGTCACGGTCTGGATGATCTCGGCGTCGTCGGAGGCGACCACCTTCGCCACCGGCAGTCCGCGCGGGAACATGTTGTCCAGAAGCGCCGCCGGCGCCCCGTGGGCCTGCTCAGACCAGGCGGAAAACATCAGCTCGTACTGGTCGGCGCGCAGCGGGTGCTTGGACTGCTCGGCCAGATAACGGGTGTGATGCCCCGACCAGCTCGGTTTCCAGTGCACGTTGCCCTTGTCGTGGACCGAGCGGAACTCTCGGAAGGTCTCGTCGAGCATCTGGTCGAGGACGGCTAGCCGCTGCGTGTCGATCGGTCGACCCGTCTTCTCGTCGTAGAGCAGCGTCAGGCGCTGGTGGCGGACGGTCTGGAGCAGGCCGTACTTGCTGTAGGAGAAGACCGCGGCCTCGCGGTCAGGCTGCCGTCCCAGGTACTCCATGTTGATGACGAGCTCGAACAGCTGACGGAGGATCGGCGCCGCGAATTCCCAGTGCGCCTGTTCGCACAGGAGCCGCACCGCTTTCAGCGCATTGCTCGCGCGTAAGAGCACTGAAGGGTGTCAAAACTCGGATTCCGGGCTGAACCAGGGTTTTTGACACCCTTCAGGCGCAACGGGTCGCAAACGTTCGACCCGCCAAAGGCCCAAAAACCGCTTGAACTAGCGCCGAGCCGTAGCCACCGGCATGGTAAGGAGGGTCTCCGGTTCGGCTCGTCGACGACGATCTTGAGCTCGTCGAACGCGGGCGCATCGGAGGGTGCGCGAGCTCGGGCGCAGCGCTCAGACGACTTCGTCGAGGCGCCCAGTCTTCACGTCGTAGACGAAGCCGCGGACGCTGTCCTTGTTCGGGATGAACGGGCTGCTCTTGATGCGCACGATCGACTGGCGAACATCCTCCTCGACGTCGTCGAATGCTTCCGCCGCCCATTCGGGCTTGATGCCCGTCTCCTGCTGAATCTGCCGGCGGAACTCGTCGTCACCGAACGTCAGCATCCCGCAGTCGGTGTGATGGATAAGGATGATCTCCTGGGTGCCGAGCAGCCGCTGGGAGATCGAAAGCGACCGGATTTCGTCGTCGGTGACGACGCCGCCGGCATTCCGGATTACATGAGCGTCGCCTTCGTTGAGTCCGAGCAGCCCATAGGGGTTGAGCCGGGCATCCATGCACGCCAGCACAGCGACTCGCTTTGCCGGCGGGAGCGGCAGTTCACCGCCGTCGAAGTCTCCGGCGTACTGCTCCGCATTCCGGAGAAGCTCGTTCGTCACGCTCATGATGCCTCCCTGTCCATGTCGCGGTAACCCGCCCGTTCACTATACAAAGTGAAGCTACGCAAGCCAAACGGTGAGGCCACGGCGGTCGCCGGGCCCTGTTGCGACCAAGCGCTCGGATGTCTCTTGGACTGGCGGCATTCCAGTCAAAGCTGCCGCGCTAGACTTGCGCGAACCGGGGAGTCCCTGTGTGAGGGGCTGAGACAGCGCTTCCTAGCGTGTACCCGTCGAACCTGATCCGGGTCATGCCGGCGAAGGGAGCGCATGTCGCAATCGACCGTTGAAGTGAGGGCCGCCGCGGCCCCGGCCGTCGCTCCCGGTGTCGCGCTCGACGGCGTCGTGCGGGTGCTGGGCGGGAAGCGGGTGCTCGACGGGGTCGACCTGCGCCTGCCGGTGCGGGGAAGGCTCGGGATCGTGGGTCGGAGCGGCGTCGGCAAGTCGACGCTGCTGTCGCTCGTCGCGGGCCTGGACGACCCGGACGCAGGCACCGTCTCCGTCGGCGGCGACGGTTCGGCGGCCACTCGGCTGGCCCGCTGCGCGCTGATGCCGCAGCGGGACTGCCTGCTGCCGTGGCGGACAGCGCTCGACAACGCCTGCCTGGCGCTGGAGAACCAGGGCCTGTCCCGCGCGGAGGCTCGCCGCCGGGCGGCCTCGCTGTTCGAGCGATTCGGGCTCTCGGGCGCGCAGGGGCTGCGTCCCGCGCGTCTGTCGGGCGGGATGCGGCAACGGGTGGCGTTCCTGCGCACGCTGCTCGCCGACAAGGAGGTGCTGCTCCTGGACGAGCCGTTCGGGGCGCTCGACGCGATCACGCGAGCCGAGCTGCAGGAGTGGCTGGGCGCGGCGCTCGCGGTCGAGCCGCGGACCGTGCTGCTCGTCACCCATGACGTCGAGGAGGCGCTCCTGCTTTGCGAGCAGATCGTCGTGCTCTCCGGCGGACGGGTGGCAGCCGAACTGGAAGTGGACATCCCCCGCGCGGGTGCGCGGCGCGAGATCGTGACGAGCCCGGCGTTCGTCGAGCTGCGCGAGCGGGCGCTCGAGGCGATCGGATGAAGCGCGTCTGGCCACCGCTCCTGCTGCTCGCGGCCGCGGTCGGCGTCTGGGAGCTGGTCGTCCGCACCGCCGGCGTCCCCGACTACCTGTTCCCCGCTCCGACGGCCGTCGCCTCCGCGCTCGGCGCCGACGCCGGCCTGCTCGGGAGCGCGACGCTGGTGACCGTGCGCGAGGTGATCGTCGGCTACCTGCTCGCCGTCGTACTCGCGGTCGCGCTCGCCGTGCTCCTCCACTTCTCAGCCGCGCTGCGCCACGCGCTCCTGCCGATCCTCGTGCTCTCGCAGACGGTACCTACCGTCGTGCTCGCCCCGGTGCTCGCGATCCTGCTCGGCTACGGGATCGCGCCGAAGCTGGTCGTGGTCGCGATCGTCTGCTTCTTCCCAATCGTCGTCAACGCCGTCGACGGGCTGCGCTCGACCGACGTCGAGCTCGTGCGGATGATGCGCACCCTCCACGGGAGCCGGCTCGCGATCTTCCGCCGGGTGGAGCTACCGGGAGCGTTGCCCTCGATCTTCTCGGGCGCGCGCGTCGCCGCGACCTACGCGACGGTCGGAGCCGTGTTCGGCGAGTGGGCCGGCAGTTCGGCGGGGCTCGGCTTCGTCATGCTCCAGGCGCAGCCGGCGCTCGCGACGGCGCGCATCTTCGCCGCCGTCCTCATCCTCTGCGCGGTCGCGCTCGCCCTCTACGCTCTCGTCTCGCTGACCGAGCGCCTGCTCGTCCCCTGGCAGCGGGAGACCGCCCATGCGTAGTCGAACAATTGTCGTCGCCGTTCTCGCAGCGGCCGTCATCCTCGTTCCGGCAGCGTCCGCCGGCGGGCAGAAGGTGACGCTCACGCTCGACTGGACGCCGAACCCGGACCACGTCGGCTTCTACTACGCGCGCGATACCGGCCTGTTCGCGAAGGCAGGGCTCAACGTCTCGATCCGGGCGCCGTCCGATCCGACCGCACCGCTCAAGCTCGTCGCGGTCGGCAAGAGCGACCTCGCCGTCTCCTACGAGCCAGAGCTCTTCTTCGCCGCCGCCAAGAAGCTCCCCGTCGTCGCCGTCGCCGCCGTCGTGCCGCAGCCGCTCAACTCGATCATCGCGATCAAGTCGACCATCCGCTCCATCCGCGACCTCGCCGGACGCACGGTCGGGATCACCGGAGTGCCCTCCGACTACGCGACCCTCGACACCGTGCTGAAGTCCGTCGGCCTCACCCGCAAAGACGTGAAAGTCGTGAGCGTCGGCTACAACCTCCTGCCCGCACTCCTCGCGCACAAGGTCGACGCGGTGCTCGGCGTCTACCGCAACGTCGAAGGCATCCAGCTCCAGCAGCGCGGGTTCCACCCAACGGTCATCCCGGTCGACCGCGCCGGCGTGCCCACCTACGACGAGCTAGTCCTCGTCGCGAACTCGTCACGGCTTCGCTCCGACCCGCAATATCGGTCGACGGTGAGGCGATTCGTCGGCGCCTTCCTGGCCGGCACGGCGCAGGCCCGTCGCAACCCGCGCCGCGCGCTCACGATCCTGCGCCACGTCACCGCGTCCGAGCCCGCCTTCCTCGCGCGCGCGACTCCCGCCACGCTCGCTCTTCTCGCCGGCGCCGACGGGATCGGCTGCATGCGAGTCAAGCAATGGCAGCGCTTCGGCAGCTGGATGCACGCGCAGTCGCTGCTCAAGAAGCCCATCGCGGCGACGTCCGTCATGACCACGCGCTTCCTGCCACAACGCTGCCCACACAGCTGACGTCCAGCCAGAATCGCGACCGGCGAGGAACACGCGGGCCTCTAGACCGGCGCCTGTTTCCCCGGTCGCACCGCCAAAACGACGCCGCTCTCAAGAGAGACTCGCGCCTCCCGGTCGGCAAAGACATTGGAGATCCCGCGACTCGAGCCCGGAGCCAGCGTCTCGCCGCACAGCGGATAGACAAGACCCTCCGTCACCACCTCCACCGCCGGTCCATGCAGGGGAAGCAGCGAGATCAGCTCCCGCGGCCGACCAAACAACAACCGCTCGCCGCGCACAACATTGACCGTCGCGCGACCCAAGACCGCGTCGAGCTCAACACCTGCATACGCGTCGGAAGCAAGGAGCGACAGCTCGCCAAGCAGGTGATCAAGGCGCCCGCCAGCACCGCCCACCACCAGGATCCGACGCGGCCCCAAGCCCACCGCCGCATCGAGAGCCAGCTCCAGATCGGTCGCATACTTCGCCGACGGGTGTCTCTCAATCCGCACACCCGCGCGCTCGAGCGCTTCCAAGCCGGCGGGCGTGATCGAGTCGAAATCGCCCACCGCCGCCTCGACATGGAGCCCGCAAGCCAGCGCATACTCCGCACCCTTGTCCGCCGCAATCACCAGAGCCCCAGGCGGGATCGACGCGAACGCGCGTAGACCAGGCTTCAAGCCACCCGCGACAACGACGACCGTGTCAGACACCGCTCCCCCGAATCATGTCGTCCAGGTGCAGAAGGGGTCGACCTCCCTCCCCGTTGCCGGTCCAGCTTCAAAACGCGCGTTTTCGGCCGATTCGGATGGAACAGTTATGGAACAGAGGGGGCGCAACCGGTCGCAAAGGTTCGACTCGCCAGAGCCGCAAAAACGGCTTGAACTAGCGAGAGACCGTTGCCACTGGCTGCCACCGGTTGCCATCTAGATCAAATGGTAAGGAATGCCATGAAGAAGGGCCTCCCGCGGAGTCATGCTCCGCGCGTCCTCGAGAGACGAAGGGAGGCCCCACGCAATGTTGTACGCCGGTTTGGATCTCAGTCGCAAGCGTCTCGACTTCCACCTGCTCGATCGCGAGGGCACGACAGTCGAGATCGGCGCTGCAGCGCCGGATGCTGATGGGCTGCATCATCTGAGTAAGCGCGTTGCTCGGCACGGCGCGCCGGTGCTGGCGGCGATCGAGTCGATGAACGGCGCCCGCTTCGTCCATGATCAGCTCGAGCTCGCCGGCTGGCAGGTCGAGATCGCCGATGCGCAGAAGGTAAAAGGACTGGCGCCGCTCGCCTGCAAGACCGACCGGATCGACGCCTGGGTGCTGGCCGAGCTCGCACGCCGCGATCTCGTGCCGGCGATCTGGCTCCCGGACCCGCTCGTCCGTGCAGAGCGTGAGCGTGCGCGCTGGCGGCTGCACCTCGTCCGCCACCGGTCGAGCTTGAAGCAGCGCGTGCACGCGGTCCTGCTCACCCACGGCAAACCCTGCCCGGTCTCCGATCTGTTCGGTGTCCGCGGCCGCCAGCTGCTCGCCCGACTCGACCTGCCGCAGCCGTGGCAAGGAACGATCGCGGCCAGCCTGCGCCTGATCGACGACCTCGACCGCGAGATCAGCGAGTGCGAGCGCGAGCTGCGCCGGCTCGGCGCCGACCACCGCTACGTACCGCTGCTCTGCACCGTGCCCGGGATCAGCTGGGTGCTCGCCTACACGATCGCCGCCGAACTCGGCGACATCAACCGCTTCCCCACCCCGCGCAAGCTCGCCGGCTACAGCGGCCTCTGCCCCCGCGTCTACCAATCAGGCGAACGCGACCTGCGCGGCCCGCTCAGCAAACAGGGCCCGCGCTTGAAGGGTGTCAAAACGACGTTCACTCAGGCTGCGGCCCTGTAGTACTCGTGCAGGAGGCCGCCGAGGCGGTCGCGCCGGTGGACATCGCCGCCTGGCGGTGATTTGGGCTGTGGCGCTGCGGGCGGTTGGAGTGCGAGTCCGCGGTGCGGGCGCTCGCGGTTGTAGTGCTCGATGTAGATGCGCAGGACGTGTTCGATCTGGCGGCGGCCGAGGATCAGTAGGTGGTC
>JACDEU010000003.1 GCA_013816245.1 Actinomycetota bacterium
GCAGGCGGCACGCTCGCGGATCGGTCGGGCGAGCTGCCGGCCGGGTTGGAGCCGCTGACGACGAAGCCGTTGCTCGCCGTCGAGAACGGCCCGAAGGGGATCGACCTCAAACTGGAGGCCGAGCTCGCCGAGATGTCCGAGGCGGACGCTGCGGACTTCCGCGAGGGGGCCTCGGCCCTCGAGGAAGTCGTGCGCCGGCTGAGCGACGAACTGGGGCTGATCAGCTTCTTCACGGCCGGCGAGAAGGAGACGCGCGCGTGGTCGCTGCGGCGTGGACGGACTGCTCTCGAGGCTGCGGAGACGATCCACACCGACATCGCCCGCGGCTTCATCCGCGCCGAGGTGATCCGGTGGGAAGACCTCGTCGAGGCCGGCTCGCACGCGGAGGCCGCAAGACGCGGCCTCCAGCGGCTCGAAGGCAAGACGTACGTCGTCGAGGACGGCGACGTCTTGAACATTCGCTTCAACGTCTAGCAGCAGCCTGCGGGACAGCAGTCCGGCGGGCAATCGCACTCGGCCATCGTTCCTCCTTTCATCGATGCCTGTCGATATTATATATTGACGGTTGTCGATGAAGTCAATCGCCGTCCTTCCCACCATCTGCTGCAGCCCCCAGACCGAGCCGCTCACCGTGCCGGAGCGCGACGAGCTCGCGGCGCGCTTCAAGGCGCTCGCCGATCCGACGCGGGTGGCGATCATCAACTCCCTCTCCGCCGCGGACGAGGTCTGTGTCTGCAACCTCACCGAGACGTTCGAGCTCTCGCAGCCGACAATTTCCCACCACCTGAAAGTCCTTCGCGAGGCCGGGCTCGTCGAGTCGTCGCGGCGCGGCACCTGGGCGTACTACCGGTTGGTGCCAGACGCCATCGCCGCCCTCCGTGGCGCTCTCGGCCCTTGAACGTCCTCTTCGTCTGCCGGCAGAACGCCGGGCGCTCACAGATCGCGCAGGCGCTCTACACGCAGCGGGGGGGAAACGGCCGCTCTGCCGGAACGACTCCCGCTGACCACGTCCATCCGGAAGTCGCCGCGGTGATGCCCGAGCTGGCGGGCCGGGTGCCGAAGAAGCTCGAGACGGCCGACGCCGAGCGGGCGGACCTCGTCGTCACGATGGGCTGCGGCGACACGTGTCCGGTGCTCCCCGGTAAGCGGTACGTCGATTGGGATCTCCCTGACCCGGCGGGTCGGGATCGCGAAGCGGTTCGAGAGATCCGGGACGAGATCGAGCGCCGCGTCGCCGACCTGCCGCTCTAGCCGGCAGAGATCAGCGCGACGCCGGCGAGGGTCAGCACGATGCCTGCCTCTTGCGAGCGCGCGACGCGCTCTCTCAAGACGAAGCGCGCGAGGATCACCGTCACGATCGGATAGAGCGAGGCCAGGACCGACGTGATGCTGACCAGACCGCTCGTCGAAGCGGCTGCGAACAGCAGATTGCCGAGCATGTCGCCGATTCCGATCAGCGCGAGCAATGGGACCTGGAGCGGTTGGACCCCGAGTGACGGACGGCGAATCGCGACCGTCGCGAGGATCACGGACGTGGACGTCATCCGGAAGATGAGCGAGGCCCACCAGAAGTCCGCCTCGCCGGCGGCGTGCATCGGCGGGAAGTACCCGCCGAAGCCGACCGCAGCGAGCAGGGCCAAGCCGACGCCGGCGGCGACCTTACCCCCGCGTCCAGGTTCCCGCGAGGCCAGAAAGACGCCTCCGAGTGCAGCTGCGATCCCCAGCCATTGCCAGGTCGAGGGTCTGTCCCCCGTCGCGATTCCGAACGCAACAGGGACTACCGCCGAGATGCCCGCGATCGGCGCCACGATGCTCATGGCGCCAATCGCCATGCCGCGGTAATACGCGTACAGCCCGAGAGTGCCGGAGATCGCGGCCGGGACCGCAAAGAGCGCAGCGGAATCGGCCGGCCCTTTGCCTCGAATCGCGACGATGAGCGCGATCCCGGCGAGCCCACCGACCTGTACGTAGAACAGGACGCGCAGCGCCCCGAGCGTCCGGCCCTTGAGCGGCCCGAAGAAGTCGGCGAATCCCCACGTCAGGCTTGCGCCCAGCGCCAGTCCGATCGACTTCATCAGACGACGCTAGCTGTGAGGAACAGGACGCGTCGCAGCGACCGCGTCGAGTTGATTCGCGTGGTACAGAACCGACGCTTCAGCGGTCCGGGCGGAGCGCGCATCGTGGTGGCACGCGATCGCGTGCAGGAGCTCGGACCTGGCGTCGGCCTCGAGTGAACCGCCCCGGTCCTCGACGAGGCGAAGGCCGAGATGGACGTGGCCGAGGAGACGGCCCTCGTCGGTCTGACGGAACGTCGGGCCGGAGGTGAGCTCCGCAACGCGGCCGATGTCATGCAGCAGCGCTGCTGCTAGCAAGAGGTCCGAGCGAAGACGCGGGTGCAACTGCGCCGTCTCGCGGCAGAGGGTCGCAACGCCGACCGTGTGCTCGAGCAGCCCGCCGGCGTACGAGTGGTGCGTCTCGGCCGCGGGCAAACGTCGTAGCGACGCGCGTATCGCGTTGTCCGCGAAGAAGCGCTTCACGACACCCGCGAGACCGGGATGAACGATTTCGGCGGCGAGGAACTCGAGAAAGCCGTCGAGCTCGTCCGCGTCGCGCCGCATCGCAGGTGCGAAGTCCGCAGGGTCCGCTTCGGGCGCGGCCTCCAGCGTGCGCACGTCGACCTGAAGCCGGTCGCGGAACTTCTCCACCCGCCCGAGCACCCGAACGGCATCGCCCTCGGTGAAACGGGCGTCCAGGAGCTCGACGTCGTGCCACACGCGGGCGTCGATCCGCCCGCTCGGATCGACGAGCTCGAGCACGAGATAGGGAGCGCCGCCTTTCGTCCGCATTCGCTGCTTGCGCGCGACGGCGTAGACGCCTTCGACGACGCGCTCCTCGGCTAGCTCTGCGATGACGCTCACGGCGCAAGTCTAGGTCCGGCGACGGATGCTAGGGTCGCCCAAGATGGCCGTGGTGAAGCCGTTCAGGGCGGAGCGTTACGACGAGGGAAGCGCGGGCCCGCTCGAGCAGCTCGTGGCCCCTCCGTATGACGTCATCTCGCCCGAAGAACGTTTGGCGTTCCTCGCCCGTAGCCCGTACAACGTCGTCCATCTGACCCTTCCGGACACCGAAGAGGAGGCCGGCGAAGCGATCGAGGAATGGCGGCAGCGCGGCGTCCTTGCCCGAGACGCGGAGCCGGGCTACTGGTTCCTCTCACAGGACTACGTCGGCCCCGACGGCGTCGCCCGCACCCGCTTCGGCCTCGTGGCGTCGCTCCGGGCCGAGCCGTACGAGAACCGCGTCGTGCTCCCGCACGAGCGCACGCACAGCGGGCCGAAGGAAGGACGTTTGCGGTTGCTGCGTGCGACGCAGACGCAGCTCGAGCCGATCTTCCTCCTCTACGAAGGCGACCCGCTCGGGCAGCCGGCGCGGGAGCCCGACCTGCAAAGCGGCGGCGACAAGCTCTGGCGTATCAGCGAAGCACCGAGCTTCGAGAGCACCGAGCTGTTGATCGCAGACGGACATCACCGCTACGAGACGGCGCTCGCCTACGCCGAGGAAGGCGGGTCGCCGTATCTCACGGTCGTGCTCGTGCCGACGCGGCAGGAAGGGCTCACGATCTTTCCGACCCATCGCGTTGCCGAGCATGTCAACGGTGCGGGCGGAGCGCCGATCCACGAGCCCGGAGAGGAACTTCCGGGCCCTATCCTCTACCGCGGCGGCAGGTACGAGCTCCTCGCCGGCGACGGCCTCGACGTCGACATCGTCGGGCAGTTTGCGCCGCAGGGCGTGACGTACACATCGCAGCGAAAGGATGCGGTCGCAACCGTCGACCGCGGCGAGGCGGAAGCCGCCTTCCTGCTTCGGCCGACGCGCATCGAGGACGTATGGGAGATCGCACGACGCGGCGACACGATGCCGCAGAAGAGCACCTACTTCTTTCCGAAGCTGACGTCGGGCCTCCTCTTCCACCCGCTTGACTGACTGGCTCGCGCTCTGCCGAGCCGCGGTCGACGACGTGCGTGGCGTGCTGCTCGAGTTGCCGGGCCGCTCGGAGCGAGAGCCGGTGGTCGGCAGGGGAATGGGCGGGGACGAGACGACGGCGATCGACGCGGCGGCGGAGCGGGTCATCCTCGCGCGGTTCGACGGGCTCGACGTGACGATCGTCTCCGAGGAGGCCGGCGTCAGGGGAGACGGGAAGACATACGTCGTCGTCGACCCGATCGACGGGTCACTGAATGCGAAGCGCGGCATCGGCTTCTTCTCGCTCTCGATCGCGGTCGCCTCGGGGCCGGCGATGGGCGACGTCGACTTCGGCTTCGTGCACGACTTCGGGACCGGTGAGGAGTGGACTGCGACTCGCGGCGAAGGAGCGCGGCTGAACGGAGCCTTACTCGAAGGTCAGTTGCCGAAGGACGAGATCGAGATCCTCTCTTTCGAAGCGACCCGGACGGCGGCCGTGGCAGAAAAAGCCGCGGCGGTCGTCGACCTCGCTTACCGTCTCCGCATCATGGGCTCGCTCGCCCTCTCACTCTGCCACCTGGCCGCAGGCCGGGTCGACGCGGTCTGTTCGCTCAAGCCTGCCCGCGCGGTCGACATCGCGGCCGCACAGCTCCTCGTCCTCGAGCGCGGGCTCGCGATCGACCTCTTCGAGGCGCAGCCGTTCGAAACCGCGCCGCTCGACCTCGAAGGACGTTCACGCGTCGTCGCAGCGGGAACGCCTGAGCTGTGCCGAAAACTGGCCAGCGCCCTGTCCGCATAGGTTGCTCCGGCTGGAACTACGCATCGTGGAAGGACGAGTTCTACGATGGAAAGCTGCCGAGGCTTTGGTTGCAGCACTACGCGCGGTCCTTCGACACCGTCGAGGTCAACAACACGTTCTACCGGCTCCCGCTCGAGACCTCCGTGGCGCGGTGGGTCGAGGAGACGCCGCCCGGTTTCGTTCTCGCCGTCAAGGCCAGCCGGTATCTCACGCATGTCAAGCGGCTCGCGGATCTCGACGCTGGCGACGAGCGCTACTACGAGCGGCTGCGGCCGCTCGTCTGGTCGCCGAAGCTCGGTCCCGTGCTGTGGCCGCTACCGGCGAACTTCCGGCGCGACGACGAACGGCTCGCCGCAGTTTCTCGCCGCGTTGCCGCCGGGCCGTCACTGCTTCGAGTTTCGGCACGCGAGCTGGTTCGCCGAGCCGGTGTACGAGCTTCTGCGCGCGCACGACGTTGCGCTCGTGATCGGCGATCGCCCGGAAGTGAAAGAGTTCCAGACGTCCGAACTCACGACCCACTGGACCTACGTCCGCTTCCACTACGGATCACGTGGCCGGGACGGCAACTACAGCGAGCGCGAGCTGGAGGAGTGGGCTCGGCGCTTCGAGGAGTGGCGTCGTGACGTCGAGATCTACGCATACTTCAACAACGACTGGGAAGCCTCGCCGTCAGGAATGCCCAATGGCTGAAACGAAGACTGTCAAGCTGAGCTCTGCGGACCGGGTCCTCTATCCCGAGGACGGGGTCACGAAGGGCGATCTGTTCGAGTACTACGGGAAGGTCGGGCCGACGATCGTTCCCCATCTCGAGAATCGCCCGTTCACGATGAAGCGCTACCCGCACGGCATCTACGGCGAGGCGTTCTTCCAGAAGCAGGCGCCCAAGCATCTACCAAGCTGGATCCCGACCCGCCAGTTCCGCACGTGGCCGCGGGATGGCAAGGGCGCCTCGCGGCTCGTCGACTTCGCGCTCGTAAATTCGACGGAAGCAGTGCTGTTCATGGTGCAGAACAACTGCATCGACATGAACGCGTGGTACTCGCGCGTCGACAAGCCCGACCGGCCGGACTTCGTCCTCTTCGACCTCGACCCGCCCGACGACGGCTTCGAGCTCGCGATCGAGGTGGCGCACCTCATCCGCGAGCTGCTCGACGAGCTCGAGCTGCCGGGTTACGTCAAGACGAGCGGTGCCGACGGCATTCACGTCGTAGCCCCGATCACCAGGCGCTCGACGTTCCAGCAGACCTACGCGTTCGCGGAGCAGGCGTCTCGGCTGCTCGAAGCCCGGCATACGGGCAAGGTCACCACCGAGTGGCTGAAGAAGAAGCGTGAGGGAGTTCTCGTCGACCACCGGCAGAACGGCCACGGTAAGACGATCGCCTCGGTGTACTCGGTGCGCCCGAAGCCCGGCGCGCCGGTGTCGACGCCGCTGCGCTGGGAGGAGCTGAAGCCGGGCCTGCGGCCGCGCGACTTCGGCGTGGCAGAGGCGCTGCAAAGGATCGAGGAACACGGTGACCTCTTCGATTCCGTGCTCCAGGAGCCGCGGCCGCTCGCACCCGCGGCGAAGAAGCTGGAGCGGCTAGGCTCAAACGGATGAGCGCACCGAACCGCGACCTGATTCTGAAGGCGCTCGAACGGGTCATCGATCCCGAGCTCAAGCGGCCCGTCACCGAGCTCGACATGGTGCGCGACGTCGAGATCGACGGAGGGGACGTGCGCGTCACGATCGCCCTGACGATCGCAGGGTGTCCGCTTCGCGACTCCTTCGAGACGCAGGTCGCAGACGTTTTGCGTGACGTCCCCGGAGTCGAGCGCGTTGCACTCGGGTTCGACGTGATGACGGCCGAGGAACGGCAGGCGCTGACGACAAAGTTGCGCGGCGGCCTGCAGGAACGGTCGAAGGGAATCTCCCTCGATGCCTCCACTCGCGTGCTCGCCGTCTGCAGCGGCAAGGGCGGCGTCGGCAAGTCGACGTTGACAGCAAACCTCGCAGTCGCGCTCGCACAGAGCGGCAAGCAGGTGGGCGTCCTCGACGCCGACGTCTACGGACATTCGATCCCGCACGTGCTCGGCATCCACCAGAAGCCGGTCCTCGTCGACAAGATGATCGTCCCGCCGGTCAAGCACGACTTGAAGCTGATGTCGATCGGCTTCTTCCTCGACGACAACCAGCCGGTGATGTGGCGCGGCCCGATGCTGCACCGTGCGCTCGAGCAGTTCTTGACCGACGTGCACTGGGGTCAGCTCGACGTGCTCGTGGTCGACATGCCGCCGGGAACTGGCGACGTCGCGATCTCTCTGGGCCAGCTCCTGCCACGTGCAGAGACGATCGTCGTCACTACGCCGCAGCCCGCGGCGCAGGAAGTCGCTTCGAGGGCGGGCGTGATGGCGCAAAAGACGGGCATGCGGCTCGTCGGCGTCGTCGAGAACATGACCGGCGACGTCTTCGGCACGGGAGGCGGTGACCGCCTCGCCGCCGAGCTCGGCATTCCGATGCTCGGCCGCGTGTCGCTCGATCCCTTGCTGCGCGAGTGCGGCGACGCGGGTGAGCCGCTGATGGCTGCCGCGCCGGAGTCGACGAGCGCGCAGGAGCTTCGTCGGATTGCGGACAAGATCCTCTCGTTCGATCGCGGGACGATCGTCAAGCCGCTGACGCTCGTCTCGCGCTAGAGCTCGGGCGCGGGACCCTCCTCCATCGGCCCGAATTTCGCGTACGCCTCTTTGGGTGACGCGGTCTTCTGCTCGACACCGGCACCGTGGCGGATCGCCGCCTCGTCGACGGGATAGCTCGCCTGCCCCTTCCGCGCTCCGACCGCGAGGACGAGCGCCGGCTCTTGGCCGGCGCCGAGGATGACGTGCTTCGTGTACGGCGGGCAGTGGACGAAGTCCCAGGCCCTGAGCGGACGTTCCTGTCCCTCGACGATCAGGAGGCACTCACCGCGCAGCACGAGGAAGTCCTCCTGTCCCGGCTCCTCGTGGTACATCGCCATCGGTATTCCGGGTGGCAACACGTTCAGGTTGATGCCGAGCTGTTCGAAGGCCGCGTCATCTTTGCCCTCGAAGTTGCAATAGCCGCCCATCTCGTTGTGCAGCCAGCGTGCTTCGCGCGCATTGAGGACGAACCAGCCCCCGCTCTGCGGGACGCCTCTGTCGAGCTTCGCCTCCTGGACCACGCCGTAAGTATGCTCGCCGCCGTGCAGGTCGAGGAGCGGATCAGTGCGCTCGGTTTCTCGGAGGAGGACACGCGCACACTTGCCGATCACTTCCTCGACGCGGAGCGGCGCGGGAAGCGAGGGCACGGTTTCGCACGTGTGGACTGGCTCGAGACCCTCCATGGCCTCGACCCCTCTGCCGAGCCCGAGTGTGTCGAGGCCGAGGCCTGCTACGAGCGCTGGGAGGGTCGCGGAGCGCTCGGCTACCTAACGCTGGCCGCGATCTGCGCGGGCCAGCTCGAGGATCCGCCCGAGGCTGCAAGGTTGATCGTCGCGCACGACTGCTTTCCCACGGGGATGCTCGGCTACTGGGCCCGGCGTGTCGCGGAGGGCGGGCTCCTGGCCGTACTGACCGCGACGTCGCCCCCGCGCCTCGGTCATCCCGAAGGAGGGCCGAAGCTCGCCGGGACGAACCCCCTTGCGATTGCCATTCCGAGCTCCGACGGCAAACCGATCGTCAGTGACGTGTCGATGGGACGCGTGACCTACGGCGACGTGATCGCCGGTGCAGCGTCCGAGGACGAGCTCGTGCCTTTCGGCGGCGAGCACGCGCACAAGGCCTTCGCGCTTGCGCTCGGATTGCAGCTCCTCGTCGACTCGCTCATCGGCGACGGCTACGGCGCTGTGCTGCTCGCCGCGCAGCCGTATGCGGATCCCGTGCCCGCGCTACGCGCTCGCGCGAGTGGGATCCGCCTGCCGGGGGACACGTGATCCAGGCGCTACCGCCGGCGCTCGTCGCGGGAGAGCTCGTGCGGCTGCAAACCCGACAGCACGTCGTGGCGCTCACGTTCGACGGCGGGGGCAACGCCGACGCGGCGCAGGCCGTCCTCGCGATCCTGAGACGTGAGCAGGTGCCCGGCACGTTTTTCCTGACGGGCCACTTCGTGAAGATCTACCCGTTGCTCGCGCGTGCGATCGGTCGCCGCTATCCGGTCGCGAACCACACGGTCGACCATCTCGACCTGAGGCGGCTGTCGACTCCCGCCGCGACCCGCCAAATTTCGCGCGCGCAGACCATGATCGAACGCGCCACGGGACGCGACCCACGCCCGCTCTTTCGCTTCCCCTACGGCGCGCGCGACTTGCGCACGCTTAGCATCGCCCGTGAGCTGGGCTACGTGTCGGTCCGCTGGACGGTCGACACGTGGGGCTGGATGGGCTTGCGGTCGCAGACGGTTGCCGGCGCCGGCCGGCGGGTGCTCGACCACCTCGTGCCCGGCGAGATCGTGCTCATGCACCTGGGCTCGTCGCGCGACCACAGCACGATCGACTCGAAGGCGTTGCCGGGAGTGATCAGGGCGGTGCGCTCGCGCGGCTACCGCTTCGTCACGCTCTCCGGAGTCCGAGCGCCCTAGGACTGGTTCCGCAAGGCGCCGAGAACAACCGGGTCGATGCGCGCGACGCCGTCGACTCGTTCCTCGAGATTCGCCGCACCCGCCCAGTTCGCGAAGGCCTTTCCGAGCTCTCCCTCATATCCGAGCGTCGCGAGGCGGTCGCGCAACTCGTCCGCGAGCGCGTCGTCGACCGAAATCCAGTCCTCCGGCGGCGTCACGCCGAAGATCTCGTTGTGCAGGCCGTGGAGGCGCTGCAGCTCGGCGATCGGGCGCGCGTGGTCGTCGACCCGCAGATCGACGACGACGTCGGTGAGGCCGGCGTAGCCGGCGTCCTTCTCCACCACGAGGAGTGACGCGGACTGCTGGCCGCGCCGGTCTCCTCCCGCGGCCTGTGCTGCGGTGAGGCATTCGATCAGCCGCTCGGCGAGCGACAGGTGGCCATTCCGCTCGAAGGTCACAGCGAGTGCGTCGACCGTTTCCTGCGAGACGAGGATGTTCCCCTGCGCGGCATACCCGGCGCCTGTTCTGCCGCCGGCCCACTCGTGGCACTCGTCACCCGTGAAGGTTGCCCCGCGGCCGGCGCCGTCCACGACTCCGACCTGCCGCTCCGCACGACCCTCGTCTGCTGCGGTCAGCGCCTCGACGACCTCGTCTGCGCTGCGGCCCGCCCTGAGGAGAGCAAGCCCGTCCGGCCCGTAGCGGGGATTCGCATATGACTGCGTCGCGATCGCGCCGACGTGTGGCTCGGCCCACGGGACGACGGAACCGACCGCGAGGAACCTCGACTGCACGCCCACTCCCCACTGTCCGGTCTCGAGGTCGCAGGCGACGATCGAGTACGTCGCGACGACCGGCGGCCTAGGGCCCATAGGTCAGCTCGCGTAAATCGAGCTCGAGCAGCTCCCGTCGTTCAGGTGGGACGAGCGCCACCGCAACCTCCGGATGTGCGAGCGCCGCCTTCACCTCGTCCGCGGAGGCGGTCCGTATGACGATCGGGCGTCCGGACTCGTGCGCCTCTCGCAGCGTCTCGCCGTCAGATGCGTCGTCGAGCACGAGCGCATCACCGACGTCGAGCTCGCCCTCGACCGCGATCTCCGGGACGCGTCGCCCTGTTGCTCCGAACCAGCGCTCCCTCACAGCTCGACCGAGCCGCCCGGGTCGACCGCGACGACCTCGACACCTTTTGCGAGCTGTCTCAACTCGTCCGGAGTTCCGGCCAGCAGAGGGAACGTTCCGTAATGACAGGGGACGACGCGCTTCGCACCGATCAGCTCGCACGCGACGGCCGCCTCGCGGGGGTCCATCGTGAAGTGTCCGCCGATCGGAAGTACGGCGACGTCGGGCGCATAGATCTTCCGGATCAGCTGCATGTCTCCGAAGACGCACGTGTCGCCGGCGAAGTAGACCTTCGTCCCGTTCTCGAGCTCCACCACGATCCCCGCGGCCTCGCCGCCGTAGGAGCCGTCCGGCGTGCCGCCCGAATGGAACGCGTGCGTCAGCGTGAACTTGACGCCGGCCGCCTCGACCGTGCCGCCCTTGTTCGAGCCGGGGATGTCGTCGGTCTGCGCGCCGTTCTCCTTCAGCCAGGCTTTGAGCTCGACCATCGCCACGATCGGCAGCGGGCCGAACTTCTTCGAGAGCTCGATCGTCGCGCCGACGTGGTCGTCGTGGCCGTGCGTGAGCGCGATCACGTCGCAGTGCTCCGGCTCCTTCTCCGCGTCTGGGCACTTCGGGTTCTCGAGCCAGGGATCGATGTAGATGCGTTTTCCGCCGGGCGAGTCCAGCCGGAACGAGGCGTGTCCGAGCCAGGTCAGCGACGCGTCAGCCATGAGTCTCCTTTCGTCTGGGCAACGGTGGCGCGGAGCGTAAAGGAACGTCCGGGGCGAAGGCGAAGCTTGGGCAGGATGTCCCGTCGCCTCCTTCCGGCCCTGCTCGTGGTGTCGGCACTCCTCTCGGATCTCGGCGGCGATCACGGCCTCGCGCTGGCGATTCTCCTCTGCGCGATTCCAGCCGCGTGCGTCCTCGCGCTCGACTGCTACGCCGACGCCCTCGGGTCGAGCTGTAGCCGGGCACGGCCGGTCCTGGCCGGCGTGGCCGTGGCCGTCCTCGTGATCAGCGCCGCCCTCCGGAGCCCGGCCGTGGTCGGTGGCGTTCCGCACGTTGCGGTCTCGTCGCTTGTCCTCGCCCTTCTGCTCTACGCGGGGGTCGCCGCGGGCGCTCTGCTTCCCGTCTGGCGCACGGCTCCCGAATCGGCCTGACCGTTCACAGTTGCGCAATGCGTCCCCCGGCAGGTAGAAGCGGTCCATGCTCGCGCGCCTAGCCCATCTGGTGCACCGCCGCCGCGGTCGCTTCGTCGGCCTCTGGGTGGTGTTGACCATCTTCGGCGTGTTCGCCACTTCGCAGGTCTCGAATCGCTGGTTCGAATCGTTCTCGATTCCCGGCTATTCGGCCTATGAGACAAACCAGAAGGCGCTGAAGACCTTCGGGACCGGGGAGCAGGCGCCACTCGTCGCGGTGTTCCAGTCGAGTGGAGACGTGACCAAGGAAGACCTGGAGCCGGCGATCGAGAAGGCGGCGGCCGTCAATCCCGGCTCGCGCGTCAGCTCGTACTTCGACACTCATAACAATGACATCTACGTCTCGAAGGATCGCCACACGACCTTCGCCGAGATCTATCCGCCCGGCCAGAACACGTTCTCGACCACGCCGCATATCGACACCGTGCGCAAGACGCTCGAGGCGAACGCGCCGGCGGGGGTTCAGACGCATCTCACCGGTCTACTGCCGATCTACGACGCGACGAGCGGAGGCGGCACCGGTCCGAGCGTGCTCACGGAGGCGTTGATCGGCGGCGTCGGCGCGCTCGTGATTCTCATGTTCGTCTTCGGGACGCTCCCCGCTGTCGCGATTCCACTGGCGATCGCGGTGACCGCGATCCTCAACACGTTCACGCTCGTCTGGTTGCTGACTTACGTGACCGACGTCTCGATCATCGTCCAGTTCCTGATCGCACTCGTCGGTCTCGGCGTCGCTATCGACTACGCCCTGCTGATGATCTTCCGCTTCCGCGAGGAGCTGGCGTCCGGAGAGGACGTCGAGACGGCTCTGGTCGAGACGATGACCCACGCGGGCAGATCGGTGATCGTCTCGGGGTCGACCGTGGCGGTTGGATTGCTGAGCATGGTGCTGCTGCCGCTGCCGTTCATCAGGTCGATCGGAATCGGAGGCATGCTGATCCCGGCAGTCTCGGTGCTCGTCTCGATCACCCTGCTCCCCGCGTTGCTCTCGCTGCTCGGGCATCGCATCAACAAGCTCCGCGTCATGCCAAAGCGCTTCGTCACGGTGTCCGACCCCGATTCCGGCTGGTGGGGCAAGTGGGCCCGTCTCGTGATTCGCAGGCCGCTTCCGGTTGGGATCGTCGGCGCGGTGATCGTCGCGGTGCTCCTCGCTCTCGGCTCCCAGCTGAATCCCAGTGAGGCTCAGGCCAAGGACTTTCCGGGCGCAGGGGATGCGATCACCGGGCGCGATGCGCTGACGCGAGCAGGCATCACCGCGGGAGCGTTCAAGCCGTTCATCGTTCTGACGCCTACGGGCGAGGTGAGCCAGGTCGTCGAGCGGCTGCGGGGTGTCGACGGCGTTGCCGGGGTGACGGCGCCGGAGAGCTGGCGCAAGGACGGGCTCGCTCTCGTGGAAGCCATTCCGAGCTCTGACGGCTCGAGCAAGGCGGTGCGAGGGACGATCTCCCGGGTGAAGGACGCGCTCCCGGCCGGCGCGAGTCTCGGCGGGGTCGCGCCGGAGGACCGAGACTTCGTCCACGCGGTGTACGGCAACTTCCCGTACGTCCTCCTGTTCGTCGTCCTCCTCACCTACGTCCTGCTCGCGCGTGCATTTCGCTCGCTGCTGCTGCCGCTCAAGGCCGTGATCCTCAACCTGGTGTCGCTCGGAGCGGCGTTCGGGATCATCGTCTTCATCTTCCAGCAGGGACATGGCTCCGACGCGATCTGGGGCGTGCCTGCGACGCAATCGATCATCCCGTGGATACCGCTGATGATCTTCGCCTTCTTGTTCGGGCTCTCGATGGACTACGAGGTCTTCATGCTGACGCGTATGCGCGAGGCCTACGACGAGACGAAGAGCACCCGGCAGGCCGTTTCACTCGGATTGGCACGAACGGGAAAGCTCGTCACGAGCGCCGGGCTCGTGCTGATGTTCGCCTTCTTCGTGCTGTCGACGGGCCCGGGGACGGACATCAAGCAGTTCGGCATCGGGTTGGCGGCCGGAATCATCTTCGACGCCACCGTGATCCGGGCGCTGCTCGTTCCGGCGATCGTGGTGCTGATGGGCCGGTGGAACTGGTGGCTGCCGGACTGGGCAGCCCGAGGGTTGCGCACACAGCCGAGCGAGCTGGTGCAGGAAGCCAGGCCAGCGGCGACCGAATCCGCCTGACCGGAAGGGGCCGGCCCTCAGTCCAGCCGGACGACGGCGAAGGCTTCCACGGAGGCCTCTCGGCCCTTCACTTCGACCATCTCGAGCGATTCGAGCACAACCCCCTCGCCGAGCCAGAGGCGCCGGGACGTACGGCTTGTAGAGCCGGTCGATGTCGCGGAGCTGAGCAGCGGCGCGCTCGAGGAGGGCGGCCTGATCGGCGGCTAAGCCGAATTGCGCCGCAACCTTCCGCGCGCGTGCAGAGATGTCACCGGTCCGCTCGGACTCCGCGGAAAGAGCCCAGCGGGCCATGGGAGAGGTTAACTCAGAACGACAGGCTGTTTGCGGCGTGCCGGGCCAGGTCGATCATCGGCTGAACCGCGAAGAACGAGCCGACCGTGACGACGAGACACGTCACGACCGCAGCCTGCAGCAACGCGTCCCGAGGAGGCGAGCCGCCGATCGGCGCAAGCTGCAGGTCTTCGGCGCGCCGCATAAACATGGCGCGCACGAGGCCGAGGTAGTAGTAGAGGCTCACGAGCGTCGCGAGCACACCGACGATCACGAGCCAGGTCCAGCCGTGCTCGTACGCAGCGGCGAATGCATAGAACTTGCCGACGAAGCCGCCCGTCAGCGGGAAGCCTGCGAAGCCGAGCAGAAACGCCCACATCGAGACTCCGAGCAGCGGCCGCTCCCAGCCGAAGCCGGCCATGTTCTCGAAAGTCACCGGGACGCCGAGCTCCCGTTCGCGCGCGGCCACGACCGCGAACGAGCCGAGCGACATCGCCGCGTACGGGACGAGGTAGTAGAGAAGGGCCCGCGCGCCGAGATTCGAATTCGCGGACACCGCGATCAGCATGAAGCCGGCGTGTGAGATCGACGAGTACGCCAGCATTCGCTTCACGCCCTTCTGCACGAGCGCCGCGAGGTTGCCGACGACGAGTGAGCAGACCGCAATCGCTGCGAGCGCGACCGTCCACAGGCGAGCGTCGCCCGGGAATGCGGTGACGAGCAGGCGCAGCGTGACGACGAGCGCAGCCGTCTTCGTCGCGGCGGCCATGAACGCCGTCACCGGCGTCGGTGCGCCCTCGTAGACGTCGGGCGTCCACATGTGGAACGGTGCGGCGGAAGCCTTGAAGGCGAGGCCGGCGATGATCAGCGCGAGACCTAGGACGAGCAGCGAGTCGTGTGCGTTGCCTGCCGCCCCGATTGCGGCGAAGTCCAGCCGGCCGGTGGCGCCGTAGACGAGCGCCGAGCCGAACAGCAGGACAGCGGAGCCGAAGCCGCCGATGACGAGGTACTTCAGGGCCGCCTCCAGCCCGCCGAGCCGGTCGCGATCGATCGCGCAAAGTATGTAGAGGCAGATCGAGAACCACTCGAGCCCGAGGAAGAGAGTCATCAGATTGTTGGCGCCGACGAAGAACAGCATCCCGCCGCCGGCCGCGGCGAGGAGTGCGTAGTACTCGCCGTGGTGCTCGCGCATGCGCTCCCGATAGGAGAGTGCCGTGGCGAGTAGGCCCGAGCCCGCGATGATGATCCCCGTCAGCTCGGTGAGACGGTCGCGGCGGAACGCATCCACGACGACGCCGTGCCCGTGTGGCGACTTGACATAGAGCGCGACCGCGAAGCCCAGTGCCGTCGCATATCCCAGCGCGCAGAGCGAGGCTGCCACCGGCCTGCGCCATCGACCCGGGACGAGGACTGCGGAGAGGAGGGACAGCGCGGAGGCGGCGAGCAACGAGTTGACCGCAGCGAGCGCGAACCAGTCGATGTGCGGCCCGTGGATCACTTGAAGCCCTGGGTCACATCGGTCTGGCCGCGGTCATGGCGGAAGGAGTGCTCCGTGATCGCGGCGGGCCACGCCGAGAGGGCGAGCAGGCACGCCACGAGCGGCACGACGACTCCGAGCTCCGCGGGCCGAAGGTCGAGTGCGGAATCGGAGACCGCGGGCCCGACTTCGCGATGGAGCAAGGCCGAGATCAGGCGCAGGATATAGGCCGCAGCCAGCACGATCGCGACCGCGCCGACGACCGACCACCCCCAGCCCTGACGGAAGACGGCGGCCAGGATCAGAAACTCGCCGGCGAACGCCGACGACAGCGGTACCGCAAGTGCGATCACTCCGGTTGTCATCAGCACGGTCGCGAGTGCGGGCCGCCCGCGCGCCATGCCGCCGAGTCGCGAGAGCTCACCGGTGAGCGTTCGCCGCTCCACCATTCCGGCGAGCAGGAATAGCGTCGTCGACACGAGCCCGTGGTTCACCATCTGTAGGACTGCGCCGTCGAAGCCGAGGTCGTTGACCGCAAAGAGGCCCATCGTGATCAGCCCCATCTGCGCGAGCGACGAGTACGCGATCACACCGCGGATGTCCGGCGCGCGAAATGCGAGCAGCGAGCCGTAGATCAATCCGATCGCCGCGAGAGCCAGGATCGGAACGCGGTAATGCTGTACGGGGTCGGGGAACTTCGCGATCGCGATCCGCAAGAAGCCGTAGGCGGCCGCTTTCGAAACGACGCCGGAGAGAATCGCTGCGACCTCGGGAGACGACTCGCGATACGCGTCGGGCAACCAGCCGTGCAACGGAAAGAGCGGCGCCTTGATCGCGAACGCCGCTACGAATCCCAGGAAGACCCAGTCGCTCGAGCTCTGGCCGATCTCGGTGAGGTCGAAGGTGTTCTGCGAAAGGCCGTAGACGATGATCGAGGCGAGCATCAGCAGCGAGCCCGCCATCGTGTAGAGGACGAATTTGAGGGTGGCTCCCATCCTGCCCGGGCCGCCCCAGACGCCGACGAGGACGTACAGCGGGATCATCATCGCCTCGAAGAAGGCGTAGAAGAGCAGCAGGTCCTGCGCGGTGAAGACTCCTACCACCGCGCCGGTCAGGAAGAGCATCAGACCCATGTAGGCGCGGACGCGGTCGCGGCCGACCCAGAACCCGTAGGCGATCGCCGCGGCCATCGCGACAACGGTGAGCCCGACGAGCCAGACCGAGAATCCGTAGACGCCGACGTGGTACGAGACATGCAGGTCGCTGAACCAGCTCTGCTGCTGCGAGAACTGCAGACCGCCCTGCGCGAAGTCGTAGCGCACCACCAGCTGGATCCAGAGCCCGACCTCCACGAGAGCAGCGAGCAGGGCCAGGGCTCCCGCAGAGATGTCGTTCAGCGGCAGGACCCAGATGACGAGCGCCGCAGCGAGAGGAAGCAGGATGAGCAGAGTCGTCATTTGACCGTGATGAAGACGATGGCGAGGACGGCAGCACTCGAAGCGATCGCGAGCACGTAGGTGCGTAGCAGCCCGGTCTGGAGACGTGCGACGAATCGGCCGAGGTCACGCGTGTCGTGTCCGAGAGACGCCGACGACTCCGCGATCAACGGGTCCTCGACTCCCCGGTAGAGACCCTTGGTCATCCAGACGGCCGGCCGGTAGAACAGCGTGTCGTACAGCTCGTCGAAATAGAACTTGTGCTCGAGCAGGCGCTGTGCAAAGGCGAGGCGTGGAACGCTGAACGTCTTGACCGCGTAGAGGGCCCAGGCGACGTAGATCCCGAGGAGCCCGAGCACCACGGCGAGCGCGCTCGAGATTCCCTCCTGCCAGTTCGTGGGCGTGACCACCGGCTCCGCCACGCTCTGCAGCCACGTCTCCACCGGATGCCAGAGCGGCGCGAACTGGATCCACCCGCCGATGACCGAGAGGACGGCGAGCACCGCGACGGGAACTCCCATGGTCATTCCGCTCAGGTCGGGCTTGAGCGCGTGGAAGTGCTCGTGTACGAACGCGCTCGGCTCGCCCCAGAAAACGAGGAAGACGAGCCTGAAGGTGTAGAGGCCAGTCAGGAATGTCCCGGCGAGACCGACGACCCAGAGGACGTAGCCGTAGGCCCCGTGGTCCATCGCGGCGGCGAGGATGGAGTCCTTCGAGAAGAAGCCCGCGAAGGGCGGCAACCCGACCAGGGCCACCGCGCCGATCAGAAACGCAATGAACGTGCGCGGCATCAGACGGCGCAGGCCGCCCATCTTGCGAATGTCCTGTTCGTCAGTGAGCGAGTGGATGACGATGCCCGCCGCCATGAAGAGCAGCGCCTTGAAGAAGGCGTGCGTCATCAGATGGAACATGCCGTTCGCGTACGCGCCGAGGCCAACGCCCAGGAACATGTAACCGATCTGCGACATGGTCGAGTACGCGATCACACGCTTGATGTCGACCTGCACGAGCGCGACCAAGCCGGCGATGAGCAGCGTTCCCGCACCAAGGCCCGCGGCAAGGTCTGCGACCTTCGGCGCCTGCTCGAAGATCGCATGCGTGCGGACGATCAGATAGACGCCGGCTGTGACCATCGTCGCCGCATGGATCAGGGCGCTGACCGGCGTCGGTCCTTCCATCGCGTCCGGCAACCACGTCTGCAGCGGCAGCTGCGCCGACTTCGCGACCGCGCCGCCCAGCAGGCCCAGCGCGACGAGATTCGCGACCGTGGAGGTGTATTCGCCGCCGAGAATCCCGAACTCGACCGAACCGGCCTTCTGGATCAGTAGGAAGAGCGCGAGCGCCATCGCGGCGTCGCCGAGAGCGTTCATGATGAAAGCCTTCTTCGCAGCGGCGATCGCGCTCGGCCGCTCGTGCCAGAAGCCGATCAGCAGGTACGACGAGAGCCCCACCATTCCCCAGCCGGCGAGCAGGATCAGCAGGTTTCCGCCCTGGACGAGCAACAGCATCGAGAAGACGAAGAGCGCCATGTAGGCGAAGTAGCGGCGCTCTTCCTTGTCGCCGTCCATGTAACCGATCGAGTAGAGGACGATCAGCGCGCCCACTCCAGAGACGATCAGCATCATCATCACGCTCAACGGGTCGATCAGCACTTCGAAGCCCGAGCGGTACGACCCACCGGTGATCCAGAGCCATGCGGTCGAGACGACGCTGCGCTGTTCCGAGCTTCGCCCGAGCAGCGAAATGAACGCCGCGATTGCGCCGCCGAAGGAGACAAAGCAGGAGAGCGTCGCGAGATAACCGGCACCGCGACGCGTGATGCGCTTGCCGGCGAGCGTGATCAACCCGGCCGCGGCGAGCGGCGAGAGCAGGCAGATCCAGGCGCCGTAGATCACCCGCGGAGTGAGCTCAGCCGGTCGACGTCGAGGGGCACGCGCTTGCGGTTGAGCGCGACGATCAACCCAAGGCCGACGACGACCTCCGACGCAGCGACCGCCATCACTGCGAGCGCGAAGATCTGCCCGTCGCCGTTGTCGAGGTGGCGCGCGAAGGCGATCAGCGCGAGGTTCGCGCCGTTCAACATGATCTCGAGCGACAGCAGGACGATCAGCGGGTTCCGGCGGAGCAGCACGCCGAGTGCCCCGACTCCGAAGAGAAAGCCGGCGACGCCGAGGTACCAGGTGATGCTAGGGCCGTTCAGAGCGGCGCCACCCCCTCTTCCGACCGGCGGGAGTGCGAGCCGAGGATGACGCCGCCGATCGCGGCGACGAGGAGGACGATCGACGTGATCTCGAACGCCAGGAGGTGGTCCGTGAGGAAGAGCCGACCGATGTAGCCGGGGCTGCCGAATGTGCCGCCCACGTCGTGTGAGTGCGCGAGGCTGCCGTCGGCGTTCAGGCCGATGACGACGATGATCTCCACCAGGAGAGCCGCGGCCGCAAGGACGGCACCGATCGCCTGCCAGCCCGGGCCGCCGGCCCACGGCGACTCGAGACGCGGGTCGACGTAGGCGATCACGAACAGGAACATGACCATCACCGCGCCCGCGTAGACGAGCACCTGGGCGGCGGCGACGAACTCGGACGAGAGCAGCAGGTAGAGGACCGCGAGCGAGCCGAGGTTGCCGATCAGCGCGAGCGCCGAGTAGAACGGGTTCGAGAACGAGACGACGGCGACGCCCGAGCCGAGGCAGGCGAACGCGGCGAGGACCCACACCGCCCAGACGAGGACGTTGCCGACCGTCGCGACGACCGTCATTAAGAGTGTTCCTTGTAGTACGGGATCGGCGTGTCGTACAGCTCGCGGTCGGCGACCGGGATCTTCTTCATCGGTTCGGCGAGCAGCATGTCCTTCGTGTAGATCAAGTCGTCGCGCGAGTACTCCGAGATCTCGTATTCGTTGCCGAGCGTGATCGCATCGAACGGACACGCGAGCTCGCAATACCCGCAGAAGATGCAGCGGCTCATGTTGATCTCGTAGATCCGCGCGTACCGCTCGCCCGGGGAGACCCGGTTCTCCGGCGTGTTCTCCTCGGCGACGACCCGGATGCAGTCGGCCGGACAGGCAGCGGCACAGAGCGAGCAGCCGACGCACTTCTCGAGTCCGTTCTCGTGCACGTGCAGGCGATGCCGGCCGCGGAAGCGTGGGTAGACCGGGCGCTTGTATTCCGGGTACTGCTGCGTCACGGGCTTCTTGAACAGCTGCCGAAATGTGACGGCGAAGCCCTTGAGGCTGTCGAGCGGCTGGGGGCTCATGAAACCCAGACCACCAGGAGGGCGGTGATCACTGCGTTGATGGTCGCGACCGGAAGCAGCACCTTCCAGCCGAAGCGCATCAGCTGGTCGTAGCGGAGCCGCGGCACCGACGCTCTGATCCAGATGAACACGGAGACGAACGCGAACACCTTGAGCAGAAACCAGATCGGCCCGAGCGGCGCGTACGGGCCGTGCCAGCCGCCGAAGAACAGCGTCACGGCGAGACCGGAGAGCGTGATCATGTTGACGTACTCCGCCGTCTGGAAGAGACCCCAGCGCATACCGCCGTACTCGGTGTGGTAGCCCGCGACGAGCTCGGTGTCTGCTTCGGGGAGGTCGAACGGCGGCCGGCTCGTCTCGGCGATCATCGCGAACACGAACACGAGCAGGCCCGCGAGCTGCGGGATGAAGAACCAGATCGTCGCGCCCTGCTTGTTGACGATGTCGACGAGGTTGAGCGACTGTCCCATCAGGACGACGCCGAGCACAGACAGCGCGAGCGACACCTCATAGGACACGAGCTGCGCACACGTGCGCATCGCGCCGAGGAGCGAATACTTCGAGTGCGACGCCCATCCGCCGATGATCGCGCCGTAGACACCGACCGAGCCGAGCGCGAAGATCAGGATCAGGGCGATCGAGACGTTCGCGATCTCACCGTTGACGTGGTAGTGCCAGATCTGCCAGCCCGCGCCGAACGGAATCACCGCGAAAGCGGCGAGCGCCGTGAACATCGAGACGATCGGTGCGGCGATGTAGAGCGGGTGTTGCGCTGCGACCGGGAAAAAGCTCTCCTTGCGCACGAGCTTGATCAGATCGGCGAACGGCTGCAGCAGTCCGTACGGGCCTGCCCGGTTCGGCCCGTAACGGTTCTGCATGCGGGCGAGCAGCTTGCGCTCGAGCCATGTGGTGTACGCGAATGCGACCATGATCAGGTTCACGATCACGCCTGCTTTGATCAGTGAGATCCACCAGGGCTCGGTCATTTCGAGACCTCCACCTGGGGCTGCAGATCTCCTGCGTGAGCGTCCGCCACGCGTACGACACCGGGTCGCATCTCCCTGCTGAGGCGTGCGCGCAGGCGCACGGAAGTGCCGTTCGAGCGCACTGTGATCTCGTCCCCGTTGCGGATCCCGAGCGCGCGGCCGTCCTGCTCGGAGAGCTCGGCTTCCGGCTCGGGCCGCTGGAACTCGAGCTCGGGCACCCGCTCGACTGCAGGGCCCGAGAAGAGCGGGCGATAGCGGACGAGGCGTAGGCCGCTGCCCGGACTTCTCGGGGGACCCGTGGGTGCGTCGATCGGCGCATTCGCTACGGCCGCAGGCGGAAGCGGTGCCCGCTCGCCGATCTCGCCGTACGGGATGCCGCCGAACGCAATCGCGGAGACCTCTTCGAAGACGAGTGACGGATAGGGAGAGACCTCGACGCCGAAGCGCTCGGCCAGCTTCGAGATCCACGCGAGCTCGTCCGGGGCGGGCGGGATCACCGTCCGGCGCAGGCGCTGCACCCGTCCTTCGAGGTTCACGTAGGTGCCGTCGCGCTCGAGGTAGCTCGTACCGGGGAGGACGAGGTCCGCCCACCCGGCCGCGAGCCCGTGGAACATCGAGATCACGAGCACTCGTTCCGCCTTCTCGGCGAGCGCGCGGACACCCGGGTTCGCGGCGGCCTCGTCACCGGACACGACCAGCAGGCCGACCGGATCCGGGTTGGACGGCTCCATGTCGGCTGCGCAGGCCCACGCGTCGCAGACGCCGCGTCCGTTCGCGGTCTCGGGAATGTAGAAGGCGCCGCTCGCGCCAAGGCGCTGGGCGTGCGCCGCAACGGTTGCACCGCCGTGGCCACCGGGCCCGCACCAGACGAGGATCGCGTTCTTCGCGCCGCGTACCGCTTCCTCGTCGAGCTCGTAGAGCACACGTGCACCGCGACGGCGAGCCTCCCTGATCCAGAGGTCGACGATCGGGGCCCGCTCGACGATCGGTGCGTCACCGAGCACTGCGACGACGTCGGCATCGCGGATCGACGACAGCGGCATTCGGAACGCGTCGAGCGCATCCGACAGCTCCTCCGCGAACACCGCGGTGTGTGAGTCGAGGCCCTGCCGCAGCAGCTTGCCGAGTGCGTACGCGTGCTCGACCGTCTCGGAGCCGGAGAGCGCCGTGACGATGCGGCCATTCGCCTCGCGCAGCAGGCGCTCGGCCTCGTCGAGCGCGCGTTCCCAGGACACCTCCTCGAAGCCGCGGCGGCGAACTCGCAGCAGCGGGTCGCGCAGGCGGTCCTCTGCGTGCAGATGGCTGTACGCGAAGCGGCCTTTGTCGCAGAGCCAGCCGTTGTCGAGCTCGGCGTGGTTCCGCGAGAGGATCCGTTTGACTTTGCCCTCGCGCGTCGTCGCGCTGACGTTGCAGCCGACCGGGCAGAGGCCGCAGACGGTCGGCACGTCCTGGATCTCCCACGGCCGCGCCTCGAAGCGATACTTCGTCGAGGTCAGCGCGCCCACCGGGCAGAGCTCGATGACGTTCCCGCTGAAAGGCGCTCGGTAGGGCTCGTCGCCGAAGGTCGCGATCATCGAGCCGGCGCCGCGGTTGACTGCGACGAGCTGTCCGTCCTCGGCCACGCCCTCGCTGAACCGTGTGCAGCGGTAGCAGAGAATGCAGCGCTCCCGGTCGAGCGCGATCAGCGGCGATACGGGGATCGGCTTCTCGAATGTGCGCTTCGGGAACGTCATGCGCGTGTTCCCTGGCCCGTAACGGAACGTCAGGTCCTGGAGCGGGCACTCGCCGCCCTTGTCGCAGACCGGACAGTCGAGCGGATGGTTGACGAGAATGAACTCGAGTGTGGCGTTTTGCGCATCCGCCGCGACAGGCGAGGTGAGTGCCGTGCGCACGACCATCCCGTCCTGCGCCGTCAGCGTGCAGGCCGCCTGGGCCTTCGGCGGCCCGGGCTCCACCTGGCAGAGGCACATGCGGCACGCGCCGACGGGCGGGCCGAGGCGGGGCTCGTAGCAGAAGACGGGAATCTCGATGCCGGCGGCGAGCGCGGCCTCGACGAGCCCCGTCCCCTTGGGCACCTCGACCTGCGTGCCGTCGATCGTGAGCCTGACAATCTCGGTCGCGCTCATCGGGACGTGACCTCAAGAGCCAGGGTCTGACCCCAGCTGTTCGGGGCGTGGCTCATGCCGGCACCGCCGCGCTCGCGCTGTGGGTGTGCACTGCTACCGGGGCAAGGACGTCGTGCAGCGGTGACGAGTCGCCGAACGGGCAACCGGCCCGGTCGACGTGCGCGATGAATTCCGCCCGGAACTTGTCGACGTAGCTCGCGACCGCGATCGCTGCGGTCTCTCCGAGCGGACACAGGCACTTGCCATTGATGCGATCGCACACGTCGAGCAGCAGGTCGAGCTCGGACTGCAGCGCCTCGCCGGACTCGAGGCGGCGCAGGATCTGTGTCATCCAGCGCGTGCCCTCCCGGCACGGCGTGCATTTGCCGCACGACTCGTGCTCGTAGAACTCGGAGATCCGGATCCCGAGCTGCACCATGCAGCAGCGGTCGTCGAGCGCGACCACTCCCGCCGATCCCATCGCCGTGTTCAGCGTCAGGAGGGAGTTGAAGTCGTACCCGACGTCGATCTCGTCCGCCTTCAGGATCACCGTGGACGATCCTCCGGGAATGACGGCCTTGAGCTCGCGCCCGCCGGGGATCCCGCCGGCCAGGCCGTAGATCAACTCGTGCATGCTCGTGCCGTTCTCGATCTCGTAGTTTCCGGGCCGCTCGACGTGACCCGAAAGCGAAACGACGCGGGTGCCGCGGGAGTCCGGCACGCCGAGCTTCGCGTACTCCGTGCCGCCCATCTGCATGATCGGCGGCAGCGTCGCCATCGTCTCGACGTTGTTCACGACCGTCGGTGACGCGTCGAGGCCCTGTACGGCCGGGAACGGCGGCTTTGTCCGTGGCTGGCCGCGTTTTCCTTCAAGCGACTCCAGGAGAGCGGTCTCCTCGCCGCAGATGTAGGCGCCCGCGCCTCGGTGCAGGACGATCGTCACGTCGCCGCGGATCTCCGAACGGGTCTGGAGCTCCTCGAGCGCGGAGCGCAAGATCTCGTACGGACCGGTGTATTCGCCGCGGATGTACACGAAAACGCTTTTCGATTCGACCGCGTGCGCGGCGATCAGGCAGCCCTCGATGAACCGGTGCGGGACTCGCGACATGATCTCGTTGTCCTTGAAGCTTCCCGGTTCCGACTCGTCGGCATTGACGACGAGGTAATGCGGGTTCGGGTTCTGATTCGGCTTGGGGACGAACGACCACTTTCGTCCCGTCGGAAAGAACGCGCCGCCGCGGCCGCGGAGCTCGGAGGCAATCACCTCGTCGATCACCGCGCCCGGGGACATCGCCCGCGTCTTCTGCAACGCCTGGTAGCCACCGACGGCCTCGTACTCCGCGAGCTTCGTGAGATCGCGCGAGTCCGCGTCGGCCATGACGATCATGCGTCCGTCAGCCGCCACTTCGCAGCTCCTGCACGATCGCCGGAACGTCCTCGGGCTTCACGTGCGTGCGGTAGTGATGGTCGACCGAGACGACCGTCGCCCACCCGCAGCCGCCGAGACACTCGATCGGCCGGAGCGTCACCTCGCCGTCGCCGGAGGTCTCGCCTGCACGAATGCCGAGCTCCTCCTCGAAGCGCTCCAGAACCTGCTGTGCTCCGACGAGAGCGCACGACACGTTCGTGCAGACCTCGACCATGTGCCGCCCCACGGGTGCGAGGTGCAGCATGTCGTAGAACGAGGCGACGGCCTCGCAGAACGCGGGCGTGGCTCCGAGTGCCTCGGCACACTCGCGCAGCGCGTCGGGAGACAGGTAGCCGTGGTGCTCCTGGGCGAGGCGTAATGCCGGCAGCGTCGCGGAGCGCCAGTTCGGGTACCGCGCCTTGATCTCCTGCACTTCGTCGTAGTAGGTGCTCACCGATCCACCTCGCCCATGACCGTGTCCAGGGAGCCGACGATCGCGATCATGTCCGCGATCAGCGCGTTGCTCATCGCGGTCGCGGTCGCCTGAAGAGCGACGAAAGAGGGCGCCCGGAACTTGACCCGCCACGGCTTCGGCCCGCCGTCCGAGACGGCGTAGCAGCCGAGCTCACCGCGCGGTGACTCGACCGCGACGTAGACCTCGCCTTCCGGGACGCGGAAGCCCTCGGTGACGATCTTGAAGTGGTGGATCAGCGACTCCATCGAGGTGTGGAGCTCCTCACGCGGCGGCAGCACGACCTTGCGGTCGTCGGCGATCCATGGGCCGCCGGGCATACGGCGCAGCGCCTGGTCGACGATCTTGACGGACTCGCGCATCTCCTCCATCCGCACGCGGTAGCGCGCGTACACGTCGCCTTCCTGGTAAACGGGAACACGGAAGTCGACCTGGTCGTAGGCCAGATACGGCTGGGCGCGGCGGAGGTCCCAGTCGACGCCGGACCCACGCAAAACCGGCCCGGACTGTCCGAGGGCGATCGCGTCGTCGGCGGAGAGCAGGCCGAGCCCCTGCGTGCGCTCGAGCCAGATCTCGCTGCGGTCGACGAGGGACTCGTAGTCGTCGACCGCCTTCGGCATCAACTCGACGAACTTTGCGCACTCGTCCCAGAAGCCGGGCGGAACGTCCTCCGCAAGACCACCGACCTGGAAGTAACGCGTGTGCATCCGGAAGCCGGCGACGAGCTCGAAGAGATCGAGGATGCGGTCGCGCTCGCGGAAGCAGTACCAGAACATCGAGATCGCCCCGAGCTCGAGAGCGGCGGTCCCGAGCCACACGAGGTGCGAGTGGATCCTGTTGAGCTCTGCGAGCAACATGCGCATCCAGGTAGCGCGCACGGGCACCTCGAGACCGAGCATCTTCTCGACCGCGAGCACGAAGACGAGCTCGTTGTTCTGAAAGGAGACGTAGTCGATCCGCGGCGCGTACGTGATCGCCTTCCACCAGCTCTTCTGTTCCATGTTCTTCTCGAAGCCGGTGTGCAGGTAGCCCACCACCGCAGCGAGGCCGAGCACCTCCTCGCCGTGCAGGTCGACTACGAGCCTGAGCACCCCGTGCGTCGATGGATGGTTCGGCCCGAAGTTGACCGTGAGGACGTCTTCGGACGACTTCAGATCGGCGGGAACCTGCAGGACCGTTGGTGTCGGCGACGGGATGCGCGTGCCCTCATAGATCCGGGGCCGTTCCGGAGCGAGAGCCACCTACTCGTCTCCCGAGAAGCGGACCGGCTCGCCGCCGATCGGGTAGTCCTTGCGCAGGGGATGTCCTTCCCAGTCGTCGTCCATGAGGATGCGGCTGAGATTCGGATGGCCGTCGAACGCGATGCCGAACAGGTCCCACGCCTCGCGCTCGAACCAGTCGGCGGTGGGCCAGACGCTCACGACGCTCGGTACGGACTGGCCGTCGTCGACCCAGACCTGCAGCCGCACCCGCGGGGCTCCTTCGCGGAGCGCGAGCAGGTGGTAGCTGATCGAGAAGCGCTGCGGCTTCGCGCCCGGTAGGCGCTGATAGCCCTGGGTGGACGGTTCGTTCAGGTCTCGGCCGGCCGGCGTTCCGATGTAGCCCGAGACGCCGGCCTTGCCCCACCCCAGGTAGTCGGTCGCGGCGAGGTCGGAGAGAAAATTGAAGCCGAGCTCGTCACGCAGGTGCAGCGCAGAATCGACGACGCGCGGCGCGTCGACGACGAGCGTTGTCTCGCCGTGTCTGTCCTGAACCTCGACTAGCCCGGGAACTCTGTTGAAGTTCAACACGGTTTCCCGAGCGAAGCGAAAGGACTAACCCCCACCCGGGAAAAATGCGAATGCATTTTTACCGGCACTAGGACGCGACTCCACGGATCTCGTAGGCGGGCGGGACGCCGGCCATGACCTTCTCGTGCAACCGCACGATTCCCTCCATCAGTGCCTCGGGCCGCGGCGGGCACCCCGGGACGTGCACGTCGACCGCGACGATCTTGTCGACGCCCTGCAAGGTCGTGTAGTTGTTGAACATCCCGCCCGAGCTCGCGCACGCGCCCATGGCGATCACCCACTTCGGCTCGAGCATCTGGTCGTAGACCTGGCGCAGCGGGGCGGCCATCTTGTGCACCACGCGGCCGGAGACGATCAGGAGGTCGGCCTGGCGCGGTGACGAGCGAAAGGCCTCCATCCCGAAGCGTGCGATGTCGTAGCGCGACGAGACGATCGACATCATCTCGATCGCGCAGCAGGCGAGGCCGAAGGTGTCGGGCCACATCGACTTGGTCTGCGCCCAGGCGACCGCCTTCTCGAGCGTCGTCAGGCCGACCGCGTGTTCGATCGAGGCGACCTCCTGCTCGAAGACCCCGGGCCCCTTGGTCGGCCAGAGCAGCCGTTCGGTCTGCAGCCCGTAGTCGCGCAGCTTCTTGCCGTCTTCTATTGCCAATCGAGCGCACCCTTCCGCCACACGTAGACGTAGGCGATCACGAGGATCGCGATGAAGAAGAGGAACTCGAGGAAGCCGAACCACGCAAGCTGATGCAGGATCACCGCAAGCGGATACAGGAACACGATCTCGATGTCGAAGACGATGAAGAGCATCGCCGTCAAGTAGAAGCTGACGGTGAAGCGCTGCACCCTGGGTGCTCCCGTGGAGACGCCCGACTCGAAGGGGAGCTCGCGCCACCTCGTCCGCTTGTGGGGACGCGTCGCGAACGCGAAGGAGAACCACATCATGGATGCCGGGATGAGTAGCGCGAAGATCGCGTAGATCAGGAACGGCAGCCAGTTGTCGAGCACGGTTTCTCCCTTGGAGCGCCGGGGAACCTAACAGGTTCACACTAGCCGCACGAATTCAGCCAGAAACCGCTCAACCGTGCCTGAGACGTGTGTTACAAACTCGGGCTTCGGCGGGTGCCCTGAGGGGCGGACCGATTGCTACGATCAGTAGACGATGGAACTCCAGGAGCGGGTCATCCCGCTGATGACGGTCACCGAGCCGGCGGCCGCCAAGATCAAGCAGCTGATGGCTGAGGAGGAAGACGTCAACGTCCTCCGCGTCGCCATTCAGGGCGGCGGCTGCTCGGGGTTCCAGTACGGGCTCGGCTTCGACCGCGGTGCCGCCGAAGGCGACCTCGAGTTCGAGATGCACGGCGTCCAGGTCGTCGTGGATCCGTTCAGTGCGCCGTACCTCAAGGGCGCCGAGGTCGACTACGTCGATTCCATCCAGGCGGCCGGCTTCGCGATCAACAATCCGAATGCCAGCTCGTCCTGCGGCTGTGGCCACTCCTTCCAGGTGGAAGAGGGTGAAGCCGACGCAGCCGTCGGCGGCTGCGGCTCCGGTTGTTCTGCCTGAGCAAAAGCTTCGCTCTTGCTCAGATGATGTGAGGTTGGGCGCTGCGCGCGAAAACGTGCGCAGGCGAAGCCCGCACACTCCAGGGGCCGCATTACGATCGGGGTCATGAAGGAGAACGGCCGAACCCCTCTTCGCGTGGCTGTGGTCGGGTCTGGGCCGGCCGGGTTCTACGCTGCGGGCGCCCTTCTCGACGCTGAGGTGGCCGTGGAGGTCGACATGCTCGAGCGCCTGCCGACGCCCTGGGGGCTCGTTCGGCTCGGTGTCGCTCCCGACCATCCGAAGTTGAAGACGGTCTCGCGCGCCTTCGAACGGATCGCGCTCAAGCCCGGCTTTCGGTTCTTCGGCAACGTCGAGGTGGGTCGTGACCTCACCCATGCCGACCTCGCACGTCTCTACGACGCAATCCTCTACGCCTTCGGCGCGCAGAGCGATCGCCGGCTGGACATTCTGGGCGAAGACCTGCCCGGGTCCTGGTCGGCTACCGAGTTCGTCGCCTGGTACAACGGCCACCCGGATTTCCAGGAACTGGAGTTCGACCTGAACGTCGATCGCGCGGTCGTCGTCGGCAACGGCAATGTGGCTCTCGACGTCGCCCGCATGCTGGCGCTAACGCCCGAAGAGCTCGAGCCCACGGACACGACCGATCTGGCGATCGAGGCGATCGGAAGCTCGATGATCCGCGAGATCGTCGTCGTCGGCCGTCGCGGCCCTGCCCAGGCGTCGTGGACGACCCAGGAGTTGAAGGAGCTCGGGGAGCTCGCCGGAGCCGACGTCGTCGTCGATCCCGCCGAGCTCGAGCTCGATCCCGCGAGCGAGGCTTCGCTCGAGAGCGACACGAACGCCCGCCGAAACATGGAGGTACTGCGCGACTTCGCCGCGCGTGAGCCCGCGGGCAAGCCCGTGACTGTCAAGCTTCGCTTTCTCGCGTCGCCTGTCGCAATCGGCGGCGAACAGAAGGTCGAGTCGATCGAGCTCGTGCGGAACCGCCTCGAGGAGCGCGACGGACGTCTGGTCGCCGTGCCCACCGACGAGCGAGAGACGATCGAGTGCGGGCTCGTCTTCCGCAGTGTCGGCTATCGCGGCGTCGGCCTACCGGAGCTTCCTTTCGACGAGCGCCGCGGCACGATCCGAAACGATCGGGGCCGGGTGGTCGGCGACGACGGCGAGCCCGTCGGCCTTACGTATTGCGCCGGGTGGATCAAGCGGGGCCCGACGGGGATCATCGGGACGAACAAGAAGGACGCCACCGAGACGGTCGCCCAGCTGCTCGAGGACGTCCGGCAGGGGAAGGTGAGTCACCGCGAAGAGGTCACGGCCGGGGCGGTGGAGGATCTGTTGGCCGAACGCGAAGCCCGGGCAGTCATGTATCCGGGCTGGACCTCCATCGACGAGCTCGAGCGGGCGGCCGGGGCGAAGCTCGGCCGCCCGCGGGTGAAGCTCCGTACCTGGGAGGAATTGCTCGACGCCGCAGAGCGTGTCGCGGCCGAGACCGCCTAGGCCGCACTCCCCCGGTCGGGGGACGCCGATCTCCGAGCCACGACGAAGATGAGGGCATGGAGTCACTTGTAGTCGAGTGCCTTCGCTGCGGAAGCCATAGAAAGCTGTCACCTGATCCGCTGCGGCTGGCCAACCCCGATTGCTCGCGCTGCGGGTACGTCGGCTGGGCTCCGGTCAACGTCCTCAGCGATGACGAGCGCCGCGTGATGCGCGGTCGCCCACTAGAACGACGCAGGCTCAGGCTTGCCTAGCCAGGGCCTTCAGCAGCAGTTCCGGCTCGAGCGCGTGCACGGTGTTGCCGTCTCGGCCGGTCATGGTCTTCGAGGCGAGCAGCGCGTTGAGAATCGCTTCTTCGGTCGCCTCGATCACAGCGTCGTAGAAGGGCGTGATGTCGGCATCGCCGAGCATGCGGAGGGGAATCTCACCCGCTCGATCGAGCCCGGTATTGCCGGTCGCGAAGGCGAAGAAGAGGTCTCCGCTCGAATGAGCGGCCGTACCACCCATCCTGCCGACGCCTAGGCCTGCGCGCTGCGCGAGCCGGTCGCACTGTTGCGGCAGCAGCGGCGCGTCCGTCGCGACGATCCCGATGATCGAGCCCGACTCGTCCCCGTCACGCGGTAGCGGGATCCGGTCGCCGATGAGCCGGCCGACAGGAACTCCGTCGACGCGGAAACGTTCCCGCCGCCCGTAGTTCGCCTGGACGAGGACGCCGACGGCGTAGTCCGCGATCTTGCGTGAAGCGGTACCGATCCCGCCCTTGAACTCGTGGCAGATCATGCCGGTGCCGCCGCCCACGCTTCCCTCTTCGACGGCTCCGCCGTGGGCTGCTGCCAGCGCGGTGTGTGCGTGCTCAGCGGTGACGTGCTGGCCGCGGATCTCGTTGAGGAAGCCGTCGAAGGTTTCTCCCACCACCGGAAGTGACCACGCGTCCTCGTCGGCAGAGGCGGCGGCGATCGCGTCCCGCACAATGCCGACGCTGAAGGTGTTCGTGATCCCGATCGGCGTCGTGAGCAGGCCGGACTCCCGCACCCACTCGAGCCCGGTGAGCTCGCCGTTGCCGTTCAGGCGGTGGCACCCTGCGAACAGCGGCGTCTCGGGTGGCACGACCATCGTCACGCCGGTCCGAATGGCGTCGCCCTCGATCAGCGTTGTGTGACCGACACGGACGCCGGTGATGTCCGTGATCGCGTTCTCCGGCCCGGGAATGCCGTCGCCGATTGCGATGCCGAGATCTCGGGCCCGCATTGCCTCAGTAAACTCGATTCAATGGCCAAGACGGAGACGAAGCGAGAGCTCTGGGGTGACGAGACGCGCAAAGCAGTGAGGAACTTTCCGGTCTCCGGTGAGCCGATTCCGCCTCCAGTTGCGCGCTGGCTCGGCCGGATCAAGGCCGCGGCCGCACGAGTCAACGCTGAGCTTGGGCTCCTCGAGAACGAAAAGGCGCGGCGGATTGCCGAGGCCGGCGATCGCATCGCGTCGGGTGAGCTCGACGACCAGTTTCCGATCGACGTTTTCCAGACCGGCTCGGGAACCTCGTCGAATATGAACGCGAACGAGGTGATCGCCGCGCTCGCGGGCGACGACGTTCACGCGAACGACGACGTGAACATGGGGCAGTCGTCGAACGACGTCTTCCCGTCGGCGGTTCACCTCGCGGCGCTGGACGAGATCACGAACGACCTGCTGCCTGCGTTGCAACGCCTCGCCGAGTCGCTGCAAGGGAAGGCAGCCGAGTTCGGCGACGTCGTCAAGTCCGGACGCACGCATCTGATGGACGCGGTCCCGGTCACGCTCGGGCAGGAGTTCTCGGGCTATGCAGCGCAGGTACGCCAGGGCTACGACCGCGTCGGCTCGACCCTCGAGCGCCTCGGGCAGGTTCCACTCGGCGGCACGGCCGTCGGCACGGGCCTGAACACACACCCGGAGTTCGCCGCCAAGGTCAGGCGGCGCCTTTCCGACGACACCGGTCTGCAGATCTCTGCGGCGGCGGACCCATTCGAGGCGCAGGCGGCGCGGGATTCGCTCGTGGAGACGTCCGGCGCGCTGAAGACGGTCGCCGTCTCGCTGACGAAGATCGCGAACGATTTGCGCCTGATGGGCTCCGGCCCGCGGGCCGGCCTCGCGGAGATCCGGCTCCCCGAGCTGCAGAAGGGAAGCTCGATCATGCCGGGCAAGGTCAATCCCGTCATTCCGGAGGTCGTGACGCAGGTGGCCGCGCAGGTGATCGGCAACGACGCCGCCATCACGGTCGGCGGCATGCAGGGTCATTTCGAGCTCAACGTCTTCGTGCCGATGCTGGCACGGAACCTCTTCGACTCCGTGAAGCTGCTCGCCGCCGCCTCGAGGCTGCTCGTAGAGAAATGCGTCAACGGGATCGAGGCGAACCGCGAGCAGTGCGAGCACTACGCGGAGCTGACGTTGTCGGCAGCGACCGCCCTGAATCCCTACATCGGCTACGACGCGGCGAGCGAGATCGTCAAGGAAGCGGCCGCATCCGGTCGCTCGCTACGCGAGATCGCCCGCGAGCGCGGCGTTGCGGATGACGTGCTGAACAAGGCCCTGGACTATCGGGCCATGGCCAAGCCGAACGATTAGGTCTCCAAGGAAGGTTCGACCGGCGCGATCGTTCCGATCCCGTCGACGCCGACTGGCGGGGTGATCAACGACATCGCCTCGCGACCGGCAACGGCTCGCCGTTTTGCTCCTTGAGCTCTCCTCGGTCAGTGCCTGCTCGTGCTCTTGATCCGTCATGGGTCTCCTCCTTTCGCTCCTCACTTGCATACCGCCTTCGCCTTCTGCCAGCGACAGATTTGCGGGTCGATCTTGGCAAAAATCCTGGTAGGCTCTTGGTAGACAAGGGCATATCTGTCCTGACTGGGCGGCTGGCCACGGATTCGGCCGCCCCATCCGAGCAAGGGGAGAGAATGAGACTACGAGGGAGGACCAAGCTCGCGCTTGGGGCGGTTCTAGTTGCCGCAGCGTGCGCAGTCACAGCATCCGCCGCCGTGGGGTCACCCGCAGCAGCGAGCAGACAGATTCTGCGCGCCGGAACCGGCTCGCCTCAGACGGGCGCCTTTACTCCGTCCGGGGCCGGAGACGTGACCCAGGCGGAGTTCCCTGGGGAGCTGGACAGTGACGCCGGCCCCAGCCCATTCGGCGGCACGATCGTCAACCGGAGCCTATCGAAGGGGAACGGCAAGGGTGCGTCGGCAACCAGCACCGGCAAAGCCAAGTCAAATCCGCAATTCAACACCGGCTTCGAAGGCCTGAACTTCTACCAGCAGCGCTATGCGCGCGCCGGGAACCAGTTCTCGCTTGAGCCGCCCGACCAGGCACTCTGCGTCGGCAACGGCTACGAGCTCGAAGCCGTCAACGACGTCCTGAACATCTACTCCGGGTCCGGAGCCTCCGTGCTCCCGGACAATACGAGTGCCAACATCGTCGCCGGCTTTCCAAGGAACGTGAACCACGCCGTCGACCTGAACTCGTTCTACGGCTACGCGCCGGCGATCAACCGCTCGAACGGCGTGCGTGGCCCGTTCGTGACCGATCCCACGTGTCTCTACGACGCGGCCACCCAGCGGTTCTTCGTGGTGGTGTTGACCCTCGAGACGTTCCCGAGCGGCGGCTTCACGACGGTGAACCATCTCGACATCGCCGTCAGCAAGACGTCGAACCCGACGGGTGACTGGAACATCTACCCCATTGAGGTAACGGGCGATGGTTCGAATCCCAGCGCGTCCAATGCCTGCCCATGCATCGGTGACTATCCGCACATCGGGGCCGACGCGAATGGGTTCTACATCACGACGAACTCGTACCCGTGGGGCGGCAACGGCTTCGACGGTGCGCAGATCTACGCCTTCTCGAAGGCGCAGCTCGCAGCGGGGGCGGCAAGCGTCACGATGACGCACATCGACACCTCGGGCACGGTCAACGTGCCGAGCGATGCGGGCTCGACTCAGCCGGGTTTCACGGTCTGGCCGGCACAGTCACCCGGCACCGGTTCGTTCAACACGGACGCAGGCGGCACCGAGTACTTGCTGAGCTCGAATGCAGCCGACGAGGCCACGCATCCGGTCGCAGGCACTGGCGGGAATTACATGTCCAGCCAGCTCGTCTCGTGGAAGCTGACGAACACGTCGTCGCTGAACAGTGCGACGCCCGCGCTCAGTCTCAGCAACGAGGTTCTGAGTGTCAACCCGTACGCGATCCCGCCGAAAGCAAAGCAGGTGGGTTCCGGCACACTCGCGACAGTGGCTACGCCGCAGGGTTACTGCCTCAATGACACGACGACAGTGCTGTTCAATGGTCAGCCGGGCTGTTGGCGGCTCCTGCTCCGCGCTGAGCCGGCGCACGACGAGGTCATCTCGCGTCCGGACTCGAACGACACGCGGATGCAGCAGGTCATGTACGCGAACGGCAAGCTGTGGGGAGCGCTCGACACGGCGCTGACCGTTGGAGGCGTCAACCGTGCCGGAATCGCGTACTACGTCCTGAATCCGTCCGCGGGCACGGTCGTGGTGCAGGGCTACCTCGGCGCCGAAGGCCAGGACTTCACGTACCCGGCCATCGGCGTTACCGCGAGTGGGCGCGGCATCATGGCGTTCACCCATAGCGGCGACGCGGCCAACCCGAGCGCGGCGTTCGCCCCGATTGACGCGAAGGTCGGTGCGGGCCTGTGGAGTGACGTCCCCGGAGGCACTGGGGCGGCGCAGACCGACGGCTTCACCAGCTACAAGTCGCAGGTCGGTAACCCACCGCGCACCCGCTGGGGTGACTACGGCGCGGCAGCCGTGGACGGCAACTCGATCTGGATCGCCAGCGAGTACATCGCCCACGCGTGCGACTACACAGCGTGGGGCGGCCCGTTCTTCGCAGGAGGGGTTGGCGACAACCTGCTGGGCACCTGCGCGGGTGGCACGTTCACGTTTGGGCCGCCAGCCTCCGGGACACCCGGAACGCCTGGCACGCGGGCCGCGCTTGGAAACTGGTCGACACGGATCAGCAAGTTCACGCCGTAACTCCGTAAGCGTCCAGGACGGCGAGAGGGCCGGCCGCAAGGCCGGCCCTCTTTTTTGCGTCTACCATGTAGGGCGATGAGAAAAGTGAGCCTAGCCCTAGCCGCGGCGCTGTTCCTGGTGAGCGGCGCGCAGGCGACTCCGGTCGCGAGCGGGCTGCACGGCATCGTCACCCGAGGCCCGATCGTGCCCGTCTGCGTGGCCGAGCAGCCCTGCACCGCGCCAGCCAAGAACACCACGCTGCTCTTTTCCCGAAACGGCCAGGTGATCGCCCGGACCAAGACCGATCTGGCCGGTCGCTACCACCTGCGGCTGCGGCCCGGGACCTACGGCGTAAGTCTGACGACCAGGCTCCGGATCGGACGTGGCCTCGAGCCTGACCATGTGGGCGTGCGGGCCGGTCACTACGCTCGGTTCGATTTCTCAATCGACACCGGTATCCGGTAGACCGATCATCCGAGGCCTGAAGTAGAATCCTCTATTAAGGCTGGATCGCCGTATCCGGCGGACCGAGGTCGATTGAGAGGGGAAAACACGTTGCGCAAGCTTCTGACTGCGCTCGCAGCCGCTGGGGCTGTGGTCGCAATCCTGGTCACTCCGGCCGGCGCCATTCAGGGCGGCACGCCGGACGGCAACGGACATCCGAACGTCGGGCTGTCCGTGTTCCTCTACAACGACGTCCCGCTCTGGCGCTGCTCCGGGACGATGGTCGCAGAGACGGTGTACGTCACTGCCGGCCACTGCACCGGAATCGATCCTTCGCTCGGCGTCGCTCCGAACCGCGCCGAGGTGTGGTTCGGCTCGGGACCAATTCCGCGCGGGAACTATGCGGGCGGACAGTGCGCCGGCGCCACGGGCTATCCGTGCAAGGGAGACTTCACGGGCACACCTGTGCCGCATCCGGGCTGGAACGGTTTCCTCACAGTTCCGAACACGCATGACATGGGCCTTGTCAAGCTCACGGCTGCTCCGAACGTCGGACTGTCGAAGATCGCACCATTGGGTTATCTCGACAGGCTGGCCACGAAGCGCGGCCTGCAGGACGTCAACTTCACACCTGTCGGTTACGGCGTGCAGTTCGAGCGCCCGAATCTGGAGATCGCAGTCAGGACTCGCTACGTCGGGACGAACCAGCTGCAGAATCTCCGCAGCCACATCGCTGGCGGCTACAACCTGATGATGACCGACTCGAGCGGTGGCGGTACGGGTGGCGGCGGAACCTGCTTCGGCGATTCCGGCGGCCCGATCTTCCACACCGATGGAGGCCAGACCTGGCTCGTCGCAGTGATCTCCTTCGGGACGAAGTACTGCAAGGGCACATCCGGTGCCTTCAGGCTCGACAACGATCAAGCACGGAAGTTCCTCGGCGACAACGGCGTCCCGCTCAACTAGGACGATCGCGTTTAGGTTGAGAAGGGCCGCCTTCGGGCGGCTTTTCTCGTTTCGGGCACGATGTGCAGATGAGGAAACCCGTGCTTGTCTTGCTGCTGACGCTCTTCGTCGTGGCACCGGCCGAAGCCGCGACTGGCCAGGGCCTCTACGGGCTCGTGACCAGGAGCCCCACCAAGCCTGTGTGCTCGATGATTCACCGTGCAGCGAGCCTGCCACTTACGTGAAGTTGCGCTTTCTTCGCGGTACGACGCTCGTCGCCACCATCCGCACGGATGTGCACGACCGCTATCGCATTCGCTTGCCGCGCGGGAGCTACACGGTGCGTGTTGCCGGCGCACCCGCGGGCGGGCCGGACGGGCGCATCGATCCCGCGGCCGTTCGAGTGCGCACAGTGTGGCGGGACCAGAACTTCGACATCGATACGGGAATCCGCTAGTAGGCCACGGCGCCGCGGCCGGTTGCGGCCGCATGGCGCTGCTCGTCTGCTCGATATGAAGAGCGCACGAGCGGGCCCGAGAACACCGAACCGAAGCCGAGTGCTTCACCCTGCTCGCGGAACCAGCGGAACTCGTCGGGGTGTACCCACCGGTCGATCTGCGCGTGCTTCGAGCTCGGCTGCAGGTACTGTCCGATCGTGACGACGTCGACGTCGTGCGCGCGCAGGTCGCGCATCGTCTCGACCACCTCGTTGTTGGTCTCGCCGAGCCCGACGATGATGCCGGATTTCGTCAGCACCGGATAGTCGGCGATCTCCTTCGCTCGCTGTAGCAGCCCGAGCGCCTTGTCGTAGCTCGCCTTGGCGCCGCGCATGCGGGGGTGCAAACGTCGGACCGTCTCGATGTTGTGGTTGAAGACGTCGGGCCTCGAGGCCATGACGGTTTGAAGCGCTTCTTCCTCCACACCCAGGAAATCAGGCGTCAGCACCTCGACCGAGGCGTCCGGAAGCTTCCTCTTGAGCGCGCGGATCGTGGCCGCGTAATGGCCGGCGCCGCGGTCGGGAACGTCGTCGCGGTCGACCGACGTGACGACCACGTGCTTCAGCTCCATCTGCGCCGCGACGTTCGCCAGCCGCAGGGGCTCGAGTGGGTCCGGCGGACTGTCGGGCCTGCCGCTGTGCACGTAGCAGTAGCGGCAAGCGCGGGTGCACGTGTCGCCCAGGATCTGGAAGGTCGCCGTCCCCCGGCCCCAACACTCGCCGATGTTCGGGCAACGCGCCTCTTCGCAGATCGTGTGGAGGCTCTGCCCGTGGATGAGCTTCTTGACGTCGTAGTAGCGGGAATCCGCGGTCGGCGCTCGGACCTTCATCCAGTCCGGGCGGCGAGGACGCTCGGCGACGGGCAGCGAGGTCTCCATTCGACCAGTTTAGTGGCAGGGTCGCGGTCTACCGGACGCTCTGCCGCTCGTCTTAACCCGTAGGATCGGTGAGTCGGTGCGGGGCCCTCGCCGGCCCCGCACCGTCATCTCTTCGCCGCGAGCCGGCCGTGGATCGGCTGGCCCCAGAGGCCATGACCGTCTTCGGCGGGAATCTGCTCGAGTGTCAGGTCGAACACCCCGGCGAGCGCCTCGTGCGCCAGAGGCCTGATCTCGTCCACCGTGACCGTTCGGTCGAGCTCACGCGCGATCGTCGTGAAAGCTGCGTCCTCGAGGCCGCACGCCGTGATCCACTCGGTGAAAGGTGCAGGATCGAGGTCGACGTTCAACGCGTAGCCGTGCGTCGTGACCCACCGCGAGATGTGCACGCCGATCGAGGCGATCTTTCGGTGAGGCCGCTCGAGCCAGACTCCGGTCAGATCTTCGATGCGCGTCGCCTCGAGGCCGAGCGGGGCCAGTGTGCGAATGAGCGCCTCCTCGAGGTCGCGCACGTACTTCTTCACGTCCTTGCCGTGCCGGCGTAAGTCGAGGATCGGGTAGCAGACGAGTTGGCCCGGTCCGTGGAACGTCGATTTTCCGCCGCGGTTGGTCTCGACGACGTCCACCGCGGCCCCTTCGGGAACGTGCAGCTCTTCCGATTCGCTGCGCCGTCCGAGTGTGACGACCGGCGGGTGCTCGAGGAAGACGACCGCGTCGGGGATCGCGCCCTGCGAGACGGCGCCTGCGAGTGAGCGCTGGAGATCCCATGCCTCCTGGTAGGGAACGAGGCCGAGATCGAGCAGGTAGGCGCCGCGGCTCATCGTTTCCAGCCTAGCGGCGACCTGCAAAGCTGCCAGGCCGATGAAGGCCACGTTGATGATCGCCGACTTCGCCCGGGTGGCGAACGGAAAGCTCGATGTGATCGGCGGCGGCTGGTCGATGATGAACGCGCAGGGGCCGTTCGGCTTCTTCGTCGCAGCCCTCTTCCAGATCCCGTTGGCCTCAGGCCCGGAACACCGGTCGACGCTTCGCTCGTCGTTCCTTTCGGTCCCCTGATGCTCGACGAAGGTCGCTACGAGCTTCGGCTGACGATCAACGAGGAGACGAAGGAAGACTGGTTCGTCGCCTTCACGGTTCGACACGCAGTGGCCTCTAATTGAAGCGGTGAACTCTTTGGCTTGCCGTCAAGAAGCACAAAAGCCGGAGGCGCACGGAAGGGGACAGTCGCCCCAACGAGATCACCATAGGAGTGCGTGGGCTCCGCCCGCGCACGTTTCGCGCGAAGCGCCGTACCCACCCAAGAGCGAAAGCGAGCTTTCGCTCTTCTAGTAAGCCGACTCGTCCCAGGTCTCGAGCTTCTCGCGCAGGTCGCGCAGGAAGCGTCCGGCGAGAGCGCCGTCGACGAGGCGATGGTCGTACGTAAGCGTCAGGTTCATGATCGGCCTGACGGCGATCACGTCTTCGCCCAATTCGTCCTGTACGACCCACGGGCGCTTCACCACTGCGTAGGTGCCGAGGATGGCCGCCTGCGGCTGGCTGATGACGGGCGTGCCGTGGAACGTGCCGTAGCCGCCGGGGTTCGTGATCGTGAACGTCCCACCCTGAACTTCGTCCGGCAGCAGCTTCTTGTCCCGGGCGCGCTGCGCGATGTCCGTCACGGCCTTTGCCATGCCGAGGAGGTTCAGGGTCTCGGCGTTCTTGACGACCGGAACGATCAACCCCTTGCCGTCCTGTAGCTCGACGGCGAAGCCGAGGTTGATGTAGCTGCGCGTGACGATCTGGTCGCCGCGGATCTCGCCGTTGATCCACGGGTATTCGCGCAGCGTCTCGGCCGCCGCGCGCGCGACGAAGATCAGATACGTGGGATTGACTCCGTAGCTCTGCTGGTACTCCTTCTTCAGCTTCGCCCGAATTGCGCTGACTCTCGACATGTCGACCTCGATCGCGCTCGTGACGTGCGCGGAGGTGTCGAGCGAGCCCCGCATGTGCTCGGCGATTCCCTTTCGCATCGCAGTCATGGGCTCGAAGCTCTCGCCGGGCTGCGACGGTGCCGGGGCGGCGGCCGGTGTGGGCGCTTCCTTTGCGGCTGGGGCGGGCGCGCTCGGCGCTTGAGTCTGAGGCTCGGGTTGCGCAGGCGCTGCAGTCTTGCCGCCCGACTCGATGAAGTTCAGGATGTCCTTCTTCGTCACGCGGCCCCCGCGGCCGGTCCCCTGGACCTGGCTCGGGTCGACGCCGTGTTCGGACGCGATCTTTGCGACGACCGGCGAGACGAACGTCTTTCCGTTCGTGGAGGAGGGCTCCGTGGTCTCACTTGCTGCCGCCGGTGCAGGCGTCGCTTCTTCGACCGTGTCGGTGGTCGGCGGAGTCGCCGCAGCGTCGGAGACTGCCGCTGACTCGGCCGCGGCCTGCGCGGTCGCGGGCTCAGGCACGTCGTCCGTCGACGAGGCGCCGTCTGCGCCCTCGCCGCCGATGACCGCGAGCTTCGTTCCGACGTCGACCGTCGCGCCTTCCTGCACGAAAATCTGCGTCAGCGTGCCGGAGCCGGGACTCGGCACCTCGGTGTCGACCTTGTCGGTCGAGATCTCGAGCAGCGGCTCGTCGGCCTCGACCTGCTCACCCTCCTGCTTCAGCCACTTCGTGATCGTGCCCTCGGAAACGGACACGCCCATCTGCGGCATGACGACGTCGACTGTCTCGGTGGTGGCCATCGGTTCTCCTTAGTACTCCGCGAGCTCGCGCAGGCCTTTCGTGACGTCCTCGACCTGCGGGATGAAGGCCTTCTCGAGCGGCGGCGAGAACGGCACCGGGGTGTCCGGCGCCGCGATCCGCCTCACGGGCGCGTCGAGGTCCTCGAACGCCTCCTCGGCGACGGTCGCCGCGATCTCCGCACCGAAGCCGCCCGTTCGCGTGTCTTCGTGCAGCACCAGGACCTTGGAGGTCTTGCGCGCCGACTCGAGAACGGCCGTCTTGTCCCAGGGCATCACGGTGCGGAGGTCGATGATCTCCACCGACACGCCGTCGTCGTCGAGCTGCTTCGCCGCCTCTTCGGCGGTGTAGACCATCGCACCCCACGTGATCAGCGAGATGTCGCTCCCCTCGCGGTGCGTCCGCGCCTTGCCGAGCGGGACCGTGTAGCGCTCCTCGGGAACCTCACCCTTGATGCGGCGGTAGAGATGCTTGTGCTCGAAGTAGAGGACGGGGTTCGGGTCCTCGATCGCGCTGATCAGAAGCCCTTTTGCGTCCTCGGGCGTCGCCGGGCAGACGCACTTGAGACCGGGGATGTGCGCGAAGGACGACTCGGGGTTCTGCGAGTGGAACGGCCCGCCCGAGAAGCCGCCACCCGACGGAAGTCGGACGGTGATCGGAACCGGCGTGCCGGCGCGGTAGCGCTGCTTCGCCGCGACGGTGACGAGGTGGTCCCAGGCGCAGGATATGAAGTCCGCGAACTGCATCTCGGCCACGGGCCGCAGGCCCATCATCGCGGCGCCGGTGCACGCGCCGACGATCGCCGTTTCGGCCAGCGGAGCGTCCATGACGCGCCAGTGCCCGAACTCCTCCTGGAACCCGAGCGTCACCTTGAACGCACCGCCGTACACGCCGACGTCCTCTCCGATCACGAAGACGCGCTTGTCGCGCCGCATCTCGGTGCGGAGCCCGTCGGAGATCGCCTGGAGGTAGGTCAGCTCGGCCATTACTTGTGATGTGGCGTGTCTAGATCTTCGGGTGTTGCGTAGACGCCTTCGGTCAGCGTCGACGGATCGGGTAGCGGCGACTCCTCGGCGCGCTTGAGCCCGTCGTTCAGCGCCTTCTTGATCCCCGCCGAGATCTCGTCCTCCTCGTCGTCGGAGAGGTCGGCGTTCTCGCGCAACCAGGTGCGGAAGCGCTCGATCGGATCGTTCTCGGCCCACTTCTCGAACATCTCCTTGGGGACGTAGAACGCGTCGTCGTGCACGGCGTGCCCTTCCATCCGTAGCGTCACCGACTCGATCAGCGTCGGCCCGCCGCCGGCGCGCGCCTTCTCGATCGCGCGGCTCGCCTCGCGGTAGACGGCGAGCACGTCGGTGCCGTCGACGACGACTCCCTCGAAGCCGTAGGAATCCGCGCGGTCGGCGACGTGGCCGGTCGCGAACTCCAGGTGCGTCGGCGTCGAGTACGCCCACTGGTTGTTGTCGCAGACGAAGACCATCGGCAGCTTTCGGACACCCGCGAGCGTCATCGCCTCGTGGCAGTCGCCGCGCGCAGACGCGCCCTCGCCGAACCAGCCGACCGCGACGCGCTTCTCCTCTCTGATCCGGAAGGCGAGCGCGCAGCCCACCGCCACGGGGAGCATCGCCGGCAGGTGGCTGACCATCGCGATCAGCCCGAGCTTCGAGTCGGCCATGTGGACGTTCCCGTCCCTGCCCTTCGTGGGGCCGTCGGCCCGTCCCATGTACTGGGCGAAGATCCGCCACGGCTCGACACCGCGCACGATGTGCACACCCATGTCGCGGTGGAGCGGCGTGCCGACGTCGTCGGCGCCCATCGCGGTCGCCACGCCGACGGAACCGGCCTCGTTTCCTCGCCCCGTATAGAAGGAGCCCGGGATCTTGCCCTGGCGATAGAGGATGTGGCCGCGCTCCTCGATCCCGCGCGTCATCAGCATGTTCCGATAGACGCCGAGGAGGTCCTCGCGGTCGAGTCCCGCCTCTCGAACCTCTTTCAGCGAGCCAAGCGGCTCGGCTTCCCGGGCGATGGCCATGACCGTCGCACTCTAACGACTGGGGTTACCATCGCTCCCGCATGGATGAACGCTTCAACCACGACCGCTTCCTCGTCGACCAGCTGGTTCGCCCGATCGTCAACCTGTACCGGGTGACGCCGCTGGCCGCTGGTGAGACGCCGGCGGGTGGGCCGATCGCCTACGTGCGCCAGAAGAAGATGGCGATCAAGGAGGACATCCGTTTCTTCGCCGACGAGCAGGAGGCGCAGGAGCTCTTCCGGATCAAGGCCCGCTCGATGTTCGACATCGGCGGTGCCCGCTACGACGTGACGGAGCCCGACGGGGCGCCGATCGGGGTGCTCGAGCACTCCTTCCGCAAGTCGCTCCTTCGCTCGACCTGGAACATCACGGACTCGGGCGGCGGCGAGGTCGCGATTGCCCAGGAGCGGAGCCTGCCGATGGCGATCGCACGCAGGGTCGTCGACTTCGTCCCGTACGGCGAATGGATCCCGATCCCCTACAACTTCGACATCGTCATGGACGAGAAGGTGATCGGCCACCTGAACCGCAAGTTCCAGATTCGCGACACCTACGTGCTCGACCTGGCGGGCGACCACGAGCGCTCACTCGACCGGCGCCTCGGCATCGCCCTCGCGATCGGCCTCGACGCGCTGCAAAACCGCTAAGTGGGCGCAAGGCCTCCGACTGGCTGCCCGAGGAACGCCGCAAGGTGCTCGGCGATCCCCTCTTCCTATTCGCGCGCCAAGGCATCTCGAACGTAGCGCTCCCGGCGGGACGCAGTCCCGCCTCCGCGCGCCGAGGGCACTTGCCCGAGAATGTTCCGTTCGATCTCGTTCTAAAGCCGCCCCTTAACATCCGTCCGCGCTCCGGCAGTTACAGTCGGGGCTGTGGGAAAGGCCTCCGACTGGCTGCGTGAGGAGCGCCGGAAGGTGCTCGGGGACTGGGTCGCCTTCTGCCTTGACTGCGGCGCGGCTCGCCGCTGGTTCGACGACTTCGAGGCCGACGTTCCGGAGGAGTGCGCTCAGTGCGGAGGCGTGATGCTCCGCCGCTGCCCCTCCTGCAGTGCGCCGTTCAGCTCGATCTTCGCGGTCGACTGCGAGTCCTGCGGCACACAATTGCGAAGTGCCGAGCTTTTCGGGACGAAGATTCGCCGCCGCTCGTAGCGGATTGGTGCGGACTTCAGCGGGGGCCGGGGCACCGCTCGAGAGCGCAGCCGGGTGCGAGGTCGCGAGAGGAACGAGAGTTGGCCGCATGACGGCACACACCGGTGCGGAACTGCGGTTTCCACAGGCGTCCGCTTCGGCCACTGCCTTCGGGTCAGACCCTCTAGCACGCCCGTACGCGATCTTCGCGGTCGACTGCGAGTCCTGCGGCGTGCGGTTGCGGGATCCCGAGCTCTTCGGGACGAAGATTCGCCGCCGCTAATTCGTCAGCTGCGCCGCAACTCGGGCGACTTACATCCGCGCGCGGAGGCGGGACCGCGCTCCCGCCGCAGCGCTAGCCGACGCCAAAGGATCGCCGAAACCAGAGCAAAAGCGTCAGCTTTTGATCTGCGAAAAGCGGATCACGGTCACCGTGTCGTCGGGAGTGACCTCGCGGTTGTAGAGCTGGCTGAGGAAGGACGCCATGTCCTCCGTCCGCCGGATCTCCGGGTTGTCGTGCTCGACTTCGCGAGGTGAAAGGTCGGCGAGGAGCTTCACCTCGACCTTGTCGATCACCGCGCTGAAGACTCGCTCGCGCGGGCTGAACCGCGCGCCCGCCAGCACCTGGACGATCATCCCCTTCCGGTACTTCGCGGACTTGTCGCCGAGCCGGATCGTCGCCGTCTTGCGGCCGCTCTTCAGCTGTTCCGCCACGATCGGGGAGTAGAAGTTGAGCGCATACATAGCCTCGTTCACCCGGGTTGGCGCCAGCGAGTGCGGCGCCGGACGAGGAAGCCGGTCACGATCCCGAGCACCCAGCCGGTGATCGCGCTGATGATGACGAGCCAGACCAGTCGCGCCTGCGTGTTGCCGAGGACGTAGTCGACCTTGACCCGCGTCGTATTTCGGGCGATCAACAGGATCAGGAAGACGAGCGTCGCGAGTGCGATCGCGAGTGAAAGGTAGAGGCCGGTCCGGTGCGAGTAGCGAACCCCGCGGTGCAGCCGGGATTCCGGCACGTACGCGGGGGTCGTCTGCTCCGGCTGCTCCGGCTCGCTCACGGGGGGAGCCTAACGCGAGAGGCGCTCGAGCGCCTTCGCCGCCATCTCCCGCTCGCCCTTGTAGGCGAGCAGCTCGGGCGCCTCCTCGAGCGGGAGCCAGCGGGTCTCCGCAACCTCGTGGACGTGCTCGGGCGGGATGTCGCCTAGACGGCCCGCGCGGTAGCGAAAGAGGAAGAAGCTGACCACCTTGAAGACCCGTTCGCCGGCCCAGGTGTAGACGTAGCGGACGTCGCCGAGCTTCTCCACCGGGGTGGCTTCGACGCCGGTCTCCTCTTTCACCTCGCGGAGCGCCGTGACCTCGGCCCGCTCTCCGGGGCCGATCAGGCCCTTCGGCAGTGCCCATGTGCCCTCCGGCTTCCCCGCCGGTCTGATCACGGCCACGACCGCACGGCCACGGAGGTTCCGGACGACGACGCCTCCAGCGGAGAACTCCCGTTGCATCGGGACTTTGTAACACAGAGCCCTTTCTGCCTTGCAGTGCACGGTCGAGCCACGCTAGTATGCCCTGGCACTCTCACCGTGAGAGTGCCAATGGTTGTCACAAAGTCGTCTGAAGGAGGAGTGTGGATGAACCTGCAGCCGCTTGGTGACCGTCTGATCGTCGAAGTCCTCGATGAAGAGGAGCAGACCGTCAGCGGCATCGTGCTGCCCGACACGGCGAAGGAGAAGCCGCAGCGTGGCCGAGTCCTCGCTGTTGGTCCCGGAGGCCGGGACGAAGACGGGAAGCACATCCCAATGGACGTTGCCGAGGATGACGAGATCATCTTCAGCAAGTACGGCGGAACGGAGATCAAGGTCGGTACCGACGAGGTTCTGATCCTCCGCGAGTCGGACGTCCTGGCAAAAGTCATCGGCGACCGCGAGCTCGCGGGCGCGAAGTCCTAACGGAGGTATCGAAAACACATGGCTCACAAGGAGCTTAAGTTCAACGAGGACGCGCGCCGTGCACTCGAGCGTGGCGTGAACATCCTCGCCGACGCGGTCAAGGTCACCCTTGGCCCGAAGGGGCGCTACGTCGTGCTCGACAAGAAGTTCGGCGCGCCCACGATTACGAACGACGGCGTCACGATCGCGCGTGAGATCGAGGTCGAGGACGTCTTCGAGAACCAGGGCGCGCAGCTCGTCCGTGAAGTCGCCACCTCGACGAACGACGTCGCCGGCGACGGCACGACGACCGCGACCGTGCTGGCTCAGGCGATCGTCAAGGACGGTCTCCGCAACGTCGCCGCCGGGGCCAACCCGATGGCGATCAAGCGCGGCATCGAGCGTTCCGTCGACGCGGTCGTCGAGAACCTGAAGTCGCAGTCCAAGGAGATCTCCGGCAAGGAGGACATCGCTCGCGTGGCGACCGTGTCTTCCCGCGACCGTGAGATCGGCGAGGTCCTGTCCGACGCGATCGAGAAGGTCGGCAAGGACGGAGTGGTGAACGTCGAGGAGGGCCAGACGTTCGGCCTCGAACTCGAGTTCACGGAAGGCATGCAGTTCGACAAGGGCTATCTGTCGCCGTACATGGTGACCGACCCCGAGCGCATGGAGGCGGTTCTCGACGAGCCGTACATCCTGGTCGCGAACCAGAAGATCGGTGCGGTCAAGGATCTCCTGCCAGTGCTGGAGCAGGTCATCCAGGCCGGCAAGCCGCTGCTGATCGTGGCTGAAGACGTCGAAGGCGAGTCACTCGCGACGATCGTCGTCAACAAGCTGCGCGGCACGTTCACGGCTGTCGCGGTCAAGGCACCCGGCTTCGGCGACCGCCGCAAGCGCATGCTCGAGGACATTGCGATCCTCACAGGCGCCGAGGTGATCACCGAGGAGATGGGCTTGAAGCTCGAGAACACGAAGCTCACGCAGCTCGGTCACGCTCGTCGCGTGGTCGTCGACAAGGACACGACGACGATCATCGACGGTGCCGGCGATCCTGATGGGATCAAGGCCCGCATCAAGCAGCTGAAGGCTGAGATCGAGAACACCGACTCCGACTTCGATCGTGAGAAGCTCCAGGAGCGCCTCGCGAAGCTGGCCGGCGGCGTCGCTGTCGTGAAGGTCGGCGCTGCGACCGAGACCGAGATGAAGGAGAAGAAGCATCGCGTCGAGGACGCACTCCAGGCGGCTCGCGCCGCGCTCGAGGAGGGTGTAGTTCCGGGCGGAGGTGTCGCACTCCTGAACGCGGTCGATGCGATCAAGCTCGACGAGATGGAGGGTGATGAGCGGACGGGCGGCACGATTGTCGCGCGTGCGCTCGAGGAGCCCGTTCGCCAGCTCGCTTACAACGCTGGCCTCGAAGGCTCGATCGTCGTCGACAAGGTCCGCAACGGCCCGAAGGGTCACGGTCTGAACGTCGAGACCGGCGAGTACGAGGACCTGATCAAGACCGGGATCACCGATCCCACCATGGTCGTTCGCTCGGCCCTCCAGAACGCCGCTTCGATCGGCAAGAACATCCTCACCACAGAGGCCATCGTTGCCGAGGCGCCCGAGAAGAATCCGGCCGGTGCCGGCATGCCGGGCGGCATGGGCGGCATGGACATGATGTAAGACCTTTCGCCGAAAGGCTCACGCCTTTCGTCGAGAGTTTGGTACGGCAGAGAGGCCGGGCAAAGCCCGGCCTCTCTCCGTCAGTAGGGGTGGGGCGAATGAAACGGCCCGCGGGCGGTGGGGCTTCGCCTCCCCACCCGCGTGAGTCCGGCCTCCGGCCTCGGGTGTGGACTGGGTGCGCGCGCAAGATCTTGTAAAGCAAAACGGCCCTGGGGAGGGCCGCTTTGCGAGGGGAAATTAGGGGGAGGTGGTTCGCATGATTTATCGGTTTCCTGCGGCTCCGCCTTCTCCCTCGAATGGGGGAACGAGAGAGGCGGCCGTTGGCCGCCTCTCCCTGCTTCCGTGTGAGCTGGATCTAGGGCCCGAGGATCGAGCCGAAGATGTTCTCGTCGAGCCCACCCGCGTTCGGGCAGGTGTCGCCGCTCCAGGCTCCGGTGCTCGGATCCTGCGTTCGGCACTGCAGGACGTCGAACCCGTCCATGCCGTCGCCGTTCGTGTAGCGCGGGTCGTTCCCAGGCTTCACCTCGACGGGATCGCGCATGTCGGTCCAGTCCATCAGGACCGTGTTGCCGACTGCCGAGATCGAGTTGTAGTCGCCGAAGAACGGAATGTTCCGGCTGCCGAACTGCTCGTACTGCGGCATCTGCCCGGCTGAGGACACCAGGTCTTCGGTGAAGGAGCCGCCCCGGTTCGTCGAGACAGCGTGGTACGACTCGACTCCCACTCCCGGTCCCGTCGAGACGCTACCGGGCGGGTTGCTCGAGACCCACTTGTTCGAGATCGGCACGGTCCGGTAGTCGCCGCCGCTCGGAGTGCTCGGCGGCCCGGAGGCCGTGTCGTGTCGGCTGTCCTGCCAGACCACGTGGATCTTCCCTGCGTTCGCGTCGATGTCCGGGAAGAACTGATGTCCCTTTGCCTGCGCCGGCGTCACACGCGTCGGCGACATCCAGGAACCGCCGTCCGTTCGGGTGAAGTACAGCTGACCCTGGCTTCCGATTCCGGGCTCGACCGTCCCGTAGCTGGTGCCGGTCGGTGTCTCCGATCCCGGAACTGTTGCGTTGTAGACGATGTACGCCGCGTTTGGATTCGCCGTGTCGGTCGCGTCCGCTGCGATCCGCGGCTCGCTGTCTTCCCGGAAGAAGACGTAGCCGGACTCGCAGACGAACGGGCCGTCACCGCAGGCGCGGGTCGGGGTCTGCTCGCGGGTGGCGCCGCTCTCCGACTCGCGGTCTGCGCAGTCGATGCCATCGCCCTGCTCGCAGGCTTGCTCCATCGCTCCCTCACGCACATCCTTCGGCGCGCCGGCAAGGTCGCCGACATCCCAGTGGATGAAGGGCGTGACGACCTCGGGCTTCCCGAAGGAGGCACCGCCGTTCGTCGACTTGTTCACGACGACCGCATCGATCTGATGACCGCGACTGTTCTCGAATTGACGCCAGGCGACATAGACCGTCCCGTTCGACGTCACGGCGATGTCGCAGAATTGACTGCCCTTGACACCTTCCGAGATCTTTTGCGGGTGCGAGTACGTTCGCCCGCCGTCGGTCGAGCGTGCAAAAAACACGCCGTTGTTGCCGTTACCGCCGACGAACTGTGCATAACAGAGGTAGACGTTTCCCCACGGCCGTGCGGCGCTGCCCGCATACGGGCTGTTCACCCCACGGTCGGCCTCGATCTGCACCTTGTCCTCGAACTTGCCGGTGGCGCCGGTCGGAGTTCCGCGGGCGACGAGCGCCGTCCAGCGGTAGTCCGGGTCGGTCATCAGCGACCAGTCGTAGCGGGCCGCGAAGATCGAGCCGTTCGACGGCTTCGACCGATTGAAGCCGATGACGCCGTAGAACACATGGCCCCAGCGGTCGAACGCCTGGACGGGATCTCCCGTGTTGATGACCAGGCAGTGCTGAGGAGTGATGTTGCAGTTGCTGCCCTCCGCCGAAGTATCGGTCGGGTAGCCGGGAAGCAGGCTGTTCTTCCAACTCGCGCCGCGGCTGTCGCTCCAGTAGAAGCCCGCGTATGCGTCGGTCGTAGTCGGAACGGAGCAGTAGTCGTTCGAGCCGGCCGTCATGCGGTTGTTCGCATTCGGGTCGACTGCCGCAGCCGGTTCGTTCTGCTGCCGCTCACCGCCGGCCGTCGTTCCGGGCGCGTCGTTGCTGCAGGACGCGATCGTCACGTCGGTGCCGCCGTCGTGTCGCTGGTACGGACGATCCGTGATCTTCACGTCCGCGGCGGAAGCGGTGAACGCAATCGTTGCGGCCACCGACAAGCATCCTGCGAAAACGCAGGCAAGTCGCCTCATGTCTCTCCCCCTTTTGTGTTGCCCCTCGTAAGCCCTAAAAGCTTACTAGGTCAGAATCCGTAGCGCTGTTCTTGCCACGCTCCCAGAAACCAGGCTGATGCGAAGGGCGGCCCGTGGGCCGCCCTTCGCATCAGCTCGCTCTCTGCCGCAGACCTACGGGGTGGGATCGGGGGTGGGATCGGCCAAGGACCCTCCGAAGATGTCCGAGTTGCCGAAGTTCAGCGGGCAGAGGATCTCGGGAGCCGGCTTTGCGGTCGGGCTGCCGTCCGCGATCGACTGGCGGTAGTCGTCGACTGCCTGGCAGTCGCCCGCGTTGCGGACGTCGTTTGCGACCGTGATGCCCAGATCCCTGGTCGCGACGGCGTAGTTGTAGTCGCCCAGGAACTCGGCTGTCAGGCCGTTCTGGCTCGAACCGCGGGCGTCACCGGTGACGTCCCGCTCCAGGTCCGGGATGTCGAAAACGATCACGCCGCTGTCCGGCGTGACCTCCGCATGGCGGACGACGACGTTCGCGTCCCGCCGGTCAGCGGTCGTCGGCTGCCACGGCTGCAGGAAGTTCGTGTACGTGACGTAGACGTCCCTGCCGTCGGGCGAGATCGCGATCGCCGGGAAGTCGGGGCGGTCCCCCGCCGGCGAAGCGCTGCCCGCGAACGTGAAGCTCTGGCCGCCGTTCGCGGAGTACTTCACCGTCGCCCGCTCGTTCGGCCCCGGGGTCGTGGCGGACGGCGTCGGGCCCTCGCAGTAGGTGAGGACGATTTCGTTCGACGCGTCCGCTCCCGAAGGCGCGCCGTTCGCGATGTCGACGCTCGGGAAGCTGTCCGTCCGGGCACCGCCGACGCCGTCGAAGCTGAGGCGTCCCGTGTTCGGATCGGGGAGCCCGCATTCGGTCAGGGTCGTGACCTCATGCGGACGCTCGAAGCTGACTCCGCCGTCGAACGAGCGCACCTGGAAGATCGCGTTCGCGTTCGCCTGCCGGTCAAAGCCTTCGTAGTAGACGTAGACGACGCCATTGCTGTTCGTCCGCACGGCGCAGCCCTGGCGTCCGCCTGACTGGTTGTTGTTCGTGGCCGCGGTGAGCTGCTTGGGATTGCTCCAGGTGTCTCCCGCGTCGGTCGACCGGACGAAGAGCACCGGCTCGGGTGCGGCATTCCCCTGTCCGTTTCCGCGGAAGGCGACGTTGCAGATGTAGACGTTCCCGAAGAAGGGGCTCGACTGCGCGTTGTCGGCCCAGACCTGCTCCTTGTCCGAGAACAGCGCCGAGTTCTGCTTCGTGACGATCACGGGCGCCTTCCAGGCGTTGTTGATGCCCGCGATCGCGTCGTCGAAGTCCTGCGTGTCGAGCCGCGAGACCGCGACCGCCTCGAAGCCCTTGAAGGTCTGCTCGTCTCGTGCGGACGAGAAGTTGGACGTCAGGTTGACGTAGTAGAGCCGAGAGCCGCTGGCATACGAGAAGCTGCCGTTTGCGGTCCGCTGCGGCCCGAAGGCGAGCGCCGGGTCGCCGTCGGAGGCGAGGTTGTTCTCGAAGTAGCGCGGCAGCGTCCCGATCGGGCCCGGGCGGGGCGTGCAGGTCGAGCCCGGCAGGTCGAAGTTGCACTGGCGGGCCGTGTACCCCTGGTAGGTCGGCTGCGTGTACGAGTTGCCGGAGTCAGTCGAAAGGTAGACGCCGGAGACGCCCACGCCGTCGGTAAACGGACAGGTCGTCGGATTCCCCGGGTTGCAGTCCTCGATGTCGATCTCGTCGTTCGAGCCGGCCGCGACGTACTGTGTATGTGCCTGGTCGACCGCGACTGCGGGCTCGTTCTGCTTGTTATGCGAGAAGTAGCCGGCTGGACTCCCGTTCGTGACCAGGACGTTCGCCGCGGCGGCTGTGCTGACGATGACCGCGGCGACGACGACAAGCGCCCCAGCGAGCCACGCCTTCTGAGTGAATCTTTTCACGCTCTCCCCCTCCTCGATTGACCGAAAATCGGGAGGAGCATGCCAGATCACGTCGACCGGCCGCCCGTTGTCGGGGGAGCCGCGTATCCCGATCTAGAAGCCGTAGCGCTGCTCCTGCCAGTAATCGGCCTCGTTGTGGTAGCCGTAGCGCTCCCAGAACCCCGGCTGATCCGCGGACAGAAGCTCGATCCCGCGCAGCCACTTGGCGCTCTTCCAGAAGTAGCGGGACGGGACGACCAGGCGAAGTGGCCAGCCGTGGTCGGGCTCGAGCGGGTCGCCGTTCGCTCCCCACGCGATCAGCGAGTTGTCGTCCTCGAGCGCGGCGAGCGGGACGTTTGCTGTGAAGCCCTGCTCGGCGTGTGCGAGCACGAAGTGCGCGCTCGGCTTCGGACGGACGAGCTTCGCGAGCTCGCGCCAGTGCACGCCGCGAAACGAGGTGTCGAAGCGGCTCCAGCGCGTGACGCAGTGGATGTCGGTTGTGAGCTCCGTCGTCGGCAGCGCCTGGAGCTCGTCGTAACTCAGAGTGACTGGCTTTTCGACCTCGCCGAAGACCTTGAAGTCCCATGTGGCGAGGTCGGTGTGCGGAACGGTGCCCGCATGGAGGACCGGCCACTTCTCCGTCAGGTACTGGCCGGGCGGCAGGCGGGCCGGATCGAGGCCCTTGTCGATCAGCTTCTTTTCCGCTTTGGATCGGAAGAGGCTCATCCGAACCTAGACTAGATGCCGTGCAGATCGTCACGTCACCGGCTGTGGCAAAGCGCCCCCGCGCGTTCGTCCGGGTGGCCGGTCCTGACGCTGCGGACTACCTGCAGCGGATGGTCTCGAACGACGTCGAGGCTCTCGCGGCCGGCGAGGCCTGCGACGCGCTGCTCCTGACCGCGAAGGCCCGCGTGATCGCGCCGGTGCGTGTCCTGCGCCGCGGCGAAGAAGACTTCCTCGTCCTGACCGAGCCGGAGCTCGGAGACACGGTGCGCGCGCAGCTGCTGCGCACGCGTTTCGCGGCGAAGGCCGAGATCGAGCCGGAGCAGCACGAGTCCTGGTTGATCCTCGGCGGCGAGGAGGTGCTGGACGACCGACCGGCGGGCGAGGAGGTCGGCGAAGAGGCGCTCGAGCGTTGGCGGATCGAAGCAGGCATCCCACGCTGGGGCCAAGAGATCGACGACAAAATCCTCCCAGCCGAAGCAGGCCTCGACGAAACACACATCAGCTTCAGCAAAGGCTGCTATCCGGGCCAAGAGCCAATAGCAAGGCAGCGCTACCGAGGCAAAGTGAATCGCAAGCTGCGCGTCCTCGACGTGGAAGGGGAAGCCGAGCCCGGAACGGAACTAATCCTCGACGGGAAGACGGTAGGACGAATAACGAGCGCAGTCCCAGGCGTAGCCCTGGCGTACGTCCGAGTAGAGGTCCCGGACGAAGCGCAACTGAACCTCGCCGCGAAGACGGGCTCCGCCCGGCTTCGCTAACGGACGCCGTCGGAGGAGCACCCGCGCGAGAACATCATGGCCCGCGCAGCGGGCCGGTTCTCGCGCGGCCATGCGCCCGGCATGATTCGAACATGCGACCTCTGCCTCCGCAGGGCAGCGCTCTATCCCCTGAGCTACGGGCGCCCCGAAGCCGCACCAGTCTAGCGAGGTAGGGATCGAACTGCGGCCCGCGAACGGTTTGGCATGGCGGATCTGCCGGACTTCCTGACGCTGCGCCACAACCGCGACCGGGTCGGACGGTACGACCTGCCGTTCCGGCGTATCGCTACGGCACTCGTCACGCTGTTTTGTCTCGCCGGCCTGCTGAACGTCTTTGGGCAGCGCCCGCAAAGCTCGACGGCGGCTGTCTCCACCGCTTCCATCAAGGTGTACGCGCCGCGACGTGTGCGCCTCGGCCTCTACTTCGAGGCGCGATTCACCATCGACGCGCACCGTGACCTCAAGAAGGCAACGCTCGTGCTCGACTCTGGCTGGGCGGAGGGGATCACGATCAACACGATCGAGCCGAGCCCGATCGGCGAAGCGAGCCGTGACGGGAAGCTCGTCCTCGAGCTCGGTCACATTCCGGCGGGCAAGACCTACCTTCTGTTCGTCCAGATGCAGGTCAACCCGACGAACATCGGCAGGCGCTCCCAGGATGTCGCCCTCTACGACGGCGACACGTTCCTGACGTCCATCGACCGCTCGATCACGATCTTTCCCTGATGGACATCGTCGCACGAGCATTTGTCGCGTTCGTCGTCATCCTCTTCCTGACGCGCATGGTCGGGCGCCGCGAGCTCAGCTCGCTGGAGCCATTCGACCTCATCCTGCTGGTCACGATCGGGGATCTCGTACAGCAGGGTGTGACGCAGAACGACTTCTCGCTGACCGGGATGGTTCTGGCGCTCGGGACGATCGCCGTATTGACCGTCTTCTTCTCGTACCTGCCCTGGCGTTTCCAGGTCTTGCGGCCGGTATTGGAAGGCGTTCCCGCGATCCTCGTGGAGGACGGCAAGGTGGTCGAGAAGAACCTCAAGCGTAACCGGGTGACACAGGAAGAAGTCGCATCAGCGGCACGCCTGCAGAACATCCCCTCGATGTCCGATGTGCGCTTCGCCGTGCTCGAGACGAACGGCCAGATCAGCTTCGTCAAGAAGGGCTAGCGCCCTAGGCGGAGACCCCCGAGGCGTCGTGCGGTGCCCCGACCGGCTTTGATTCCGGGGAGCCACGCTGGCGAAGGTAGACAGTGAACACCGCCATCGAGCCGATCGCCAGGAACTCGGACTGCCAGTTCTGCAGGCTTCGGTCCCAGAAGTCGGCGTTCGCCCAGTACTCGCCCCACGTGATCGCCGATTCCTTATGCGCGACCTGCTGGTGGTTGTACGCACGCCAGCCGTTCACGGACTGACAGAGCCAGCTGCCGAAGAAGCAAAACGTCATCACGAGCAGGAGCGAGTTCCCGTAGAGGAAGCGGGGTAGCCCATCTGCCTTTGCCCACGCGGGTGAGTTCGGCTTCGCGTAGCTGCCGACAAGCTGGCTCCGGTCGCTCATCGTTCCCATGTCGTCCGGGCTCTTCGACTCGCTCGAGCCCCGTTGGAACAGCCAGATTGTTGCAAGGATGTAGAGCGTGAACTGCAGGAACTCCGATTGCCAGTTCTCCATCACGTCGCCCCCGAACTCGGACGAGGTCACGTAGCGCAGCCACGTATAGGTCGGCTGGTGATGGGTCACTGCGTCGGCGTTGAGCTGGTGGAGGCCTGCAAAGGACTGGCCGATCAGCGAAGCGATCAGAACGAAGCCGAAGAAAAGGGAAAGACCGTTCTCGCGGAGAAAGCGCATCAGCGATTCGCGATCCCGACGTAGAAGTAGAACGCGAAGCCCGTGAGGATGAGTACCGAGTAGGCGATGAACGTCGCTCGCATCAAGGCCACAATGATCTGATGCCGCTGTTCTTAAACGAACAAGAGGTCCTGGGACTGCTCGAGCCAAGGGCGGCGGTCGAGGCCGTCGAGGGATCGTTCCTGCGCATGGCCGCGGGATCGATCGAACTGGCGCCGCGGCGACGGCTGAAACTTCAGGACGGGCGACTTGCGGACATGGCCGCCACGGACCTGCAGCTGGGCTACGCCTGTGTCAAGTGCTATGCGGGGTTCGCGGCCGGTGCGGCATTTCTCGTTGCCCTCTTTGCCGTCGATCGACCTGAGCTCGTCGCGCTGATCGAGGCCGACCACCTCGGCCGCCTGCGAACGGGCGCGGCGAGCGCGGTGGCCGCGAAGTACCTCGCGCGCGATGGCGCGACTTCACTGGGAGTGATCGGCTGTGGCACGCAGGCGGAGACGCAGGTGACATGCATCCGGGCAGCAGTTCCCTCGATCGAGCGCGTCGTCGCCTATTGCCGTACGGATCACAACCTGCGCGCATTCTGCGAGCGGGTCAGCGCGCAGCCCGCGGAGAGCAACCGCGAGGCGGCAGAACAGGACATCGTCGTCACGATCACGACCTCTCGCGACCCGGTGCTCCGGGGTGAGTGGCTCCAGCCCGGCTCCTTGGTCTGTGCCGCCGGTGCGAACAACCCTGCGTCGCGCGAGCTGGACAACGTCGTCCTCGACCGTGCGGCCTTCGTCTGCTGCGACTGGAAGGAACAGGCGAAGATCGAGTCGGCAGATCTGATCGAGCCGATCCAGCACCGCGTGCTCGACTGGCTCGAGGTGCACGAGCTCCACGAGGTCGTGTCGGGAGAGCTGCCTGGGCGGCAGTCGCCCGACGACATCGTCGTCTTCAAGTCGAACGGAATCGCCGCGTGGGACGTGGCGATCGCAGCCGCCACAGTCGATCGTGCGCGCGAGCGCGGCGTCGGGCTCGAGCTCTAGCTTCGCGCGGCTTCGAGGTCGCGGCGAGTGTCGTCGACGGTCTCGTCGCCAAGGGCCTGGATCAACTCGGGGCGGTCGAGCATCCGTAGCCGCTGCCTTTCGTTGAGCCGATTCTGCACGTACCGGTCCTCGAGGATCTCGCCGAGGCTGCGCCCCCGGCCGTGCTCGCGAATGACGTACGCGGCGACGCGCTCCTCGGTGCTGCTTCCGGCGAAGAGAAACGAGAACGGCGAGCGCAGCAGGGTCGCGAGTCGCTGCATCGAGACGATTGTATCCTTGCCACCGTGAGGCGGAAATCGACGGAGGGCCGCTTCGCCGAGCGGGTCGTCCACTGGGTCGACGATGCCGGCGCCGCAGAGACGATCGTGATCTGGATCGAGCGCAAGCAGGGCGCGGTCTGGGCCGTCGGCCGGGCGGTCAACCTGGAGCAACGCTCCACCGACGAGCCGCGGCAGGGCGACTACCTCTTCGAGGGCTTCGAGCTCGACGACGCGCTCGAAGCTGCCAACGAAGCGTTGGAGGACGACCTGAGCGTCTCCGAGAGCGACGGCCACCCGGAGAAGATGAGGCCGTTCACCCGCGCCGAGTTACTGAAGCCCTTGGAACGTTGGTTCTTCGGACGCCGTTAGGCCATTCGAGGTTCGCGTCCGGAATGGGGTCGCCGTGGGGATCGTGCGTCGGGAAACCGAGCGCCCTGTCGATTCGCTCCTCGAGCTCTTCCGAGAGCGCGTGCTCGAGACGCTCCGCCTCGTTGTGCACCTTGTCCACATCCACACCGAGCGTCTCCGCGAGGTAGAGCTCGAGCAGCCGGTGGTGGCGGATCACCTCCAGCGCGACCTTCTCGCCTGCGGTCGTCAGCTCGATTCCGTGATACGGCTGGTGCGCCGCGAGCTCGAGCGCAGCGAGCTTCTTGACCATCGCACTCGCCGACGCAGGAGAAACGCCCAGTCGCTTCGCAAGTGCGGTCACCGACACACGCCCACCTTCGAGACCCAGCTTGTAGATCTCACGGAGGTAGTCCTGGATTGCGTCGGTCAGTGCCGGCTTAGCCACTACCTCACAGTCTAGGCTCCGTCCCGTGCGCATCCGCATCGGCCATTCGGCAGATCCCGACGACGCGTTCATGGCCTGGGGGCTCGTCTCGGGCCGCCTCGACCCGCGCGGTTTCGAGTTCGAGTTCGTCCCGGAAGACATCCAGGTGCTGAACGAGTGGGCCCTCGACGGGAAGCTCGAGGTCACCGCGCTGTCGCTCGCGACCTATCCGCTCGTGCAGGACGCATACGCGCTGTTGCCACACGGGGCCTCGATCGGCTCCGGCTACGGACCGATCGTCGTCGCACGGCGAGAGCTGTCGCTCGACGAGTTGCGAGAGGTCGAGGTCGTTGTTCCCGGTCGGCTGACGACCGCGTTTCTCGTTCTCGGCATGGCGCTCGGCGGGCCATTCGCGCACCGGGCTCTGCCGTTCGACCGCATCCTGGAAGAGGTCAAGTCCGGCGGCGCCGACGCGGGTCTTCTGATCCACGAAGGCCAGCTGACATACAAGGACGAAGGGCTGGTCAAGGTGCTCGATCTCGGCGAATGGTGGTTGCTCGAGACCGGCTTGCCGTTGCCGCTTGGCGTCAACGTGGTGCGGCGTGACGTGCCGCGCCTTTCCGAACTGTCGGCGGTGCTTCGCGAATCGATTGAGGCGGGACTCGCGAACCGCGAAGAAGCCACGACTTACGCGCTTGGCTTTGCGCGCGACCTTGCGCCCGACACGGCCGACCGGTTCATCGCGATGTACGTCAACGAGCTCACCTGTGACTACGGCGACGAGGGCCGGCAAGCGGTCGAAGAGTTGCTCCGGCGCGCAGAGGAGACGGGCACGTATGAAAGGCCCGTGCGCGTCGAGTTCGTCGAGTCGTGAGTCGCGCCGTCATCATCTCCGGCGTGCGCACGCCGATCGGGCGCCGGGGTGGCGCGCTGGCCGGCGTCAGGCCGGACGATCTCGCGGCGACCGTGATCGCCGAGGTGGTCGCACGCGCGGGAGTGAATCCAGAAGAGATCGAGGACGTCTACTTCGGCGCTGCGAACCAGGCAGGCGAGGACAACCGAAACGTCGCGCGCATGGCGGTTCTCCTCGCAGGGCTGCCGGAGACGGTCGCCGGCGTCACGGTGAATCGTCTCTGCGCCTCCGGCCTGTCTGCCGTGATCGCGGCAGCGCATGCAATCGCGGCCGGTGACGGCGATCTCTTCGTCGCCGGCGGGGTCGAGTCGATGAGCCGCGCGCCGCTCGTCCGAGCGAGGCCCGACTTGGGCGACGAGACCGAGTACGACACGCAGCTCGGCTGGCGCTTCCCGAATCCACGACTCGCCGAGCTCTTCCCGCTCGAGTCGATGGGCGAGACGGGGGAGAACGTCGCCGAGCGCTGGAGCGTGTCGCGTGAGGACCAGGACGCTTTTGCCTTGCGCTCGCAGCAGCGCTGGGCGGCGGCGGCGGAGTCGGGCCGCTTCGACGAAGAGCTCGTCGCGGTCAACGGCCTCGCGCGGGACGAGCATCCACGTCCCGACACGAGTGCGGAAAAGCTCTCGGCGCTAAAACCCGTGTTCCGGGAGGGAGGCTCGGTCACCGCCGGCAACGCGAGCGGCGTCAATGACGGAGCGGCCGCGCTCGTGATCGCGAGTGAGGAACGCGCTGCCGCTCTTGGCGTCGAACCGCTCGGCCGCTTCGTCGGCAGTGCGGTCGCTGGCGTCGATCCCCGCGTCATGGGAATCGGTCCCGTCCCGGCCGTGCGGAAGCTGCTGGAACGCGCGGGCCTGGCTGTCGGTGACCTCGACCTGGTGGAGCTGAACGAGGCCTTCGCCTCCCAGAGCGTCGCCGTCATCCGCGAGCTCGGCCTCGACGACGAGAAGGTCAACGTCAACGGTGGTGCAATCGCCTTGGGCCATCCGCTCGGAATGAGCGGCGCTCGTCTGGTCGTCTCGCTCCTGCACGAGCTGCGCCGCCGGAAGGGCCGGTACGGGCTCGCCACGCTCTGCGTCGGCGTCGGCCAGGGCCAGTCGGCCTTGTTCGAGCGCTCGGCCTGACTACAGCCCGGCCCACTCGAGGCCGATGCCTCCTGCATGGGGCGCAGGCCGCAAAGCTCCAGGCTTACCTGGCTTGCCGTCGCTCTTGCGGCGGGCATCTGCTCGATCTTCGGGAGCGTCGGAGCGGACGCTCACTGGCTCGCCGCAATGGGCCGGACGATCGTTGCTCAGGGCGCAATTCCCACTGGCATTCCTTACGCAGCTGCGCCCTCGGCGGGCTGGGTCAACGTGCCTGTCGTCGGGGAGCTCGTCTTTCACGCCTTCCAGGCGCTTGGCGGGGACAAGGCGCTGGTGGTGTTTCAACTGCTGGCCGTGATCGCCGCATTGACGCTGCTCGTGCTCGGCATGCGCGCGCGCGGCGGTTCCGACGCTTCGCGTGCAGCTGTGCTCCTGACGGTGTTCTTCGCTGCGGTACCGAGCTTCGTGATCCTGCGGGCGCAGGTCTTCTCACTTGTACTCTTCTGCGCGCTGCTCCTGCTGCTGCGTTCCGAGGCGAGTCGGCCATCGCGCCGGATCTGGCTGCTCGTTCCACTCATAGCGCTCTGGGCGAACCTGCACGGCGCTGTCCTGGTCGGGCTCACGATCTCGGTCGCCTATCTTGCGTTCGAGCGCTTTCGCCGGCAGCCGGCAACCAGCGGCGTGCTCGCAGCAGCCCTGGTGGCGGCGCTCTTTCTCACGCCTGCACTCGCGCACTCCGTCGACTACTACCTCGGAGTCCTGCGCAGTGAGGCGGCGGTGCGGGGCGAAGGTCTCTGGGCGCCGCTGTCCCTGCACGACCCGTTCGACGTCATCTTCGTCACGCTCATCGTCCCGCTGCTCGTCTTCGCCTATCGAGGTCGTCTGCGGCCCTGGGAACTGGTCTGCTCCGCGGCTCTCGCCGCCATGACGGTGCACGCCGGCCGCAACGGCATCTGGCTCGCTTGCTTCGTCGCCGCCCCTGCGGCCTGTGGGTTGGCCGGACGCTCGCTGCTCGAGTTCACCGTCTCTCGCCGCACGCTGACCCTGTGCGCTTGGGTCCCCGCGTTGTTCCTGCTGCTGGGAGTCATTCAGCCTCCCCACCACCGCGGTGCGAGCGAACGGGTGCGAGAGCAGGCCGCGCGCCTTGCTGCCGGCCAGCCCATCCTCGCCGACGGTGTCGACGCGGAGCAGTTTGCGCTCGACGGTCAACGCGTGTGGATTGCGAACCCGCTCGATGCGTTCTCGCGGCGTGACCAGCGCCTGTACCTCGACTGGCTCGATGCGAATCCTGCGGGAGATGCACTGCTTCGCCGCGGCTCCCCCGTCGTCGTCGTGATGCGGGGTAGCCCTCCTCAGGAACGGCTCGCGCGCGATCCGTCTTTCAAGCGCGTTGCTCTAGACCAGCAGGCGGCCGTGTACGTTCGCGCTTTCCCGAACTGAGCGGCGGGCGGATGTAGATCACTCCTTCGTGCTCATCGGCACGAATGGGGCGCCTGCGACGCGGCCAAACCCGTATCCTGCGCGACCAATGGCCGTCGCGACAGACCGCGAATACGGGCTCTTCATCAACGGAGAGCTCGTCGAACCGGCGTCAGGGGAGCTGCGTGACCTGACCGAGCCGGCCACCGGCAATCCCCTGGGGCGTGCCGCGATGGCAGGCGAGGCCGACATCGACCGCGCAGTCGAGGCAGCGCGCGCGGCACTGGACGGGCCGTGGGGGAAGACGCCACCGACAGAGCGTTCACGGCTTCTGCACGCGCTCGCCGATGCGATCGTCGCAAACCGCAAGGAGCTCGCAGACCTGGAGGTGCGCAACGTCGGCAAGGCGCTCTCGTCCGTCAAGGCCGAGGTGAACCAGGCCGTCGAGAACTTTCGCTTCTACGCATCCGCGATCGCGTCGATTGCAGGTCGCTCGAACCAGCTCGGCGGGTCCCTCCTCTTCTACTCGCTGAAGGAGCCGGTCGGCGTCGCGGGCCAGATCGTCCCCTGGAACTACCCGCTGATGATGACGACCTGGAAGCTCGCGCCCGCGTTGGCCGCTGGTTGCCCCGTCGTGCTGAAGCCCGATTCGGCGACGCCGCTCACTGCACTTCGGCTCGGGGAGCTCGCGAGCGAAGTCGGCTTCCCTCCCGGCGCCGTCAACATCGTTCCCGGCCCGGGAAAGACGACCGGCGCCTATCTCGTGAAGCACCCGGGCGTCGACAAGATCGCCTTCACCGGATCGACCGAGACCGGCGGCGAGATCATGCGGCTCGCGTCCGGCCCGATCAAGCGCCTTACGCTCGAGCTCGGCGGGAAGAGCCCGAGCCTCGTGTTCGCCGACGCAAACCTGGACGACGCGATTCCGAGCTCGGTGTGGTCGATCTACTACTCAGCGGGACAGAGTTGTGAGGCGCGCTCGCGTGTTCTCGTGGAACGCTCGATCTACGACGAGTTCGTGAAGAAGTTCTCGGAGCTGGCTGACCGCTTGCGTGTCGGGGATCCGCTCGACCCGGAGACGCAAGTCGGCTCGCTCATCTCCGCCGCCCACCGCGACAAGGTGCACGGCCATGTCGAGCAGGGACGCGGCGAGGGAGCAGAGGTGGTCACCGGCGGTGCGATCGGGGAGGGGAAAGGCGCTTTTTATCCGCCGACCGTGCTCGCAGGCGTGGAGAGCTCGATGTCGGTCGCGCAAGAGGAGATCTTCGGGCCCGTCGTCACGTTGATCCCGTTCGAAGACGAAAAGGACGCGATCCGGATCGCGAACGACGTGCAGTACGGGCTGATGGCGACGGTGTGGACGGGCGATCCCGCGCGCGGTCACCGCGTTGCGAGTCGCATCAAGGCGGGCACGGTCGGCATCAACATGCCGTACACGGCCTTCCCCGGCATCCCGTTCGGGGGCTACAAGCAGTCCGGCTTCGGCCGCGAGCTCGGCCTCGAGACGCTCGACCTGTACCTCGAGACGAAGAGCGTCCTCGTCTCCACGAGCCCGAAGCCGTTCAACCCGTTCGGCCTCTAGCCCCGGCGTCACACCTTCGGCACGGTGTCTGACACCGGGCTTTGGCGGCGGGCGTCACGTCGAGGAGGGATGATCGCGCGATGAGGATCCATGACCGGCTCGACGAGCTTTACGCGATCGGCGGCGGCGTCGGCGCGAACCGAGTCGCCGGTACCTCCGGGGAGGATCGCGCGCACGAGCTCGCTGCGCAGTGGCTGGAGGAGGCCGGCCTCGCGGTCGAGGTGGACAGCGCCGGAAACCTCATCGGGCGCAGCGCCGAAACGAGCGTCTGGACCGGCTCCCATCTCGACTCCGTCCCCTTCGGCGGGAAGTTCGACGGCGCCCTCGGCGTGGTCGCGGCGATCGAGGCGGTGGAGCGAGTAGGCCGAGGCGTCGTGGTCGTCTTCCGAGACGAGGAGCGTGGCTGTGTCGGGAGCACTGCCTTCGCCGACCGCGAGCTACTGCCCGAATGCTTCCTGGAGGTGCACATCGAGCAGGGACCGGTTCTGGAGCGGGCCTCTGCACCGCTCGGTCTCGCGATGGGGATCGTCGGGATCGTGCGCGGCGAGCGGACGTTCGAGGGGCGGGCAGGCCACGCGGGCACGGTCCCCATGCTGGGCCGCGAGGACGCCCTCGTCGCTGCCGCCGAGTACGTCCTCCGCGCTCGTGCCGCGGCGATCCCGATCGAGGGCGCGGTCGCGACCGTCGGCCAGCTCGACGTCGAGCCCGGCGCCGTGAACGTGATCCCCGGCCGGGTTCGGGTCTCCGTCGACGCACGCGCGCCGGACCGCGAACGACTCGACCGCCTGGTCGCCGAGCTCGAGCTCGAGGCCGACTTCCGCATGGAGCCGGTCCCGATGGCGGAGCGGCCGATGGCCGCCTTCCGCGCAGAGCTGCAAGAGCGCGGCCTCCCGGTGGTCGAGCTTCCGTCCGGAGCCGGTCACGACGCCTCGGTCCTGGCCGCTGCAGGGGTCCCGACGGCCATGCTTTTCGTGCGCAGCCTGAACGGCGGGATCAGCCATTCGCCTCAGGAGGAGTCGGCGCCCGAGGACGTCGAGCTGGCCCTCGAGGTGCTCGCCGGCGCGATCGGCAGGCTCGCCGAGGGGGCGGGCTAGGCATCGCCCGCCGGTGGGACTAGAGTCGCCAGCGCACGGTCGTTCGGCACAGGAGAGAGGAGAACATGAAAAAACGCAGGTTCGCCCTCGGGCTGCCGTTCGTGCTCGCCGCAGCGTTGATTCTCGCGCTCGGCGTCTCGAACGGCTCGGCGAGGACGCAGAAGCACTCTGCGGCGATCAAGGCCGCGTGGATCTACGTCGGCCCGCACAACGACGGCGGGTGGTCGCAGTCTCACGACAAGGGACGTCTGTACGTCCAGAGCAAACTCGGCTCTGACGTCCAGACGACGTTCAAGGAAAACGTTCCGGAAGGACCGCAGGTGGCGCAGGTCATCGAGGGTCTCATCCGAGATGGCAACAAGATCATCTTCGCGACATCGTTCGGGTTCCAGGGCGCGATGGTTGCAGCCGCGAAGAAACATCCGGACGTAAAGTTCGAAATGGCGACCGGCACGGCGCAGTCGAAGAACATGGCGGAGTATTTCGGGGCCGGCGAGGACGCCATCTACCTCTCGGGCATGGCGGCGGGTGCCGCGACGAAGAAGGGCGTGATCGGTTACGTCGTCCCCTTCGCGATCCCCGAGGTCATCCGGCACGCGAACGCTTTCGCACTCGGCGCGCAGGCGATGCATCCCGGGGTCAAGGTGAGACTGATCTGGACGAACTCGTGGTTCTCACCCGACAAGGAGACGCAGGCGGCTCAGAGTCTCCACACGGCCGGCTCGGACGTGCTGGGGCAGAACGTCGACAGCCCGGCGGCAGGTCAGTACGCCGAGAAGAAGGGCATTCCGTGGGTCGGCTACGACTCGGACGCGCGCAAGTTCGCGCCCAAGCAGTGGCTCACTGCGGCGATCTACAACTGGGGCCCGTACTACCTGCGGAAGACGAAGGCCGCGATGGGCGGGACCTGGAAGACCAACTTCTATTACGGCAACCTCAAGGACAAGATGGTCGGTCTGGCGCCGTACGGGCCGAAGGTGACGGCGAAGACGAAGAAGGCGATCGCGACGAAGCGGGCTGCTCTGATCAAGGGTACGTTCTATGAATTCGCGGGACCGCTGTACGACCAGAAGGGCAAGCTGAGAGTCCCCAAGGGCAAGCGCATGTCCGTCAAGGACCTCTACGGAATGACCTGGCTCGTCAAGGGCGTCGTCGGTAGCGCCAAGGGCTGATACGACCGAGGGCGGGGAGGCTCGAGCCTCTCCGCCCTCCTCTCCTGCGGTCGCGCTGCGGGGAATCACGAAGCGGTTTCCCGCTGTCGTTGCGAACGATCACGTGGACTTCGAGGCCGCGGCCGGTGAGGTGCACGCACTGCTGGGCGAGAACGGTGCAGGGAAAACGACCCTGTCGAACATCCTCACCGGCCTCTACCGGCCGGACGAGGGTCATATCGAGCTCTTCGGCGAACACGTGGAGTTCAATTCACCTCGTGACGCGCTCGACGCCGGCGTCGCGATGGTGCATCAGCACTTCCGGCTGGTCTCGCCGTTCACGGTCGCGGAGAACGTCGTGCTCGGCGATCACCGTGACGTCGGCCGGTCGTTCTTCCTGCGGCCGCGTGCGATCGAGTCGAGGGTCGAGGAGCTGTCGCAGCGCTACGGTCTGGCGGTCGCACCACGTGCGCGCATCTGGCAGCTATCCGTCGGGGAGCAGCAGCGCGTCGAGATTCTGAAAGCGCTGTACCAGGACGCACGCATCCTGATCCTCGACGAGCCGACTGCGGTTCTCACTCCGCAGGAGGCGGGCGCACTGTTCGAGACGATTCGCGCCATGGCTGCCGACGGGCGAACGATCATTTTCATCTCGCACAAGCTGCACGAGGTGAAGGCCGTTGCCGACCAGGTCACCGTGCTCCGGCGCGGGCAATCAGTTGCGACCGTGCCGATCGTCGACGCGACGCCGCGTTCGCTCGCCTCGCTGATGGTGGGGCACGAGATCGAAGCGGGCCGGCGGCAGGACGGAGGGCAGGAACCGGGGGAGGCGGTGCTCGAGCTCGACGAAGTGTGGGCCGACGGCGACCGTGGCGTGGCTGCCCTCCGAGACGTGTCGCTGACGGTGTGCGCCGGCGAGATCGTGGGCGTCGCCGGCGTCGCGGGAAACGGACAGCGTGAGCTCGCGGAGACGATCGTCGGGATGCGTCCGGCGACTGCCGGAAAGGTGCGCGTCCGTGGGCGCGGGATCCGCAACGGCGACCCTCGCGGCGCGATCGGCGCCGGCGTCGCCTACGTTCCCGAGGACCGCCTCGGCACCGGTGTCGCCCCGGGTCTGAGCGTCGCGTCGAACGTCGTTCTGAAGGCGTACCGCGAGCCGCCCGCATCACACGGGCCGATCCTGCGCACGCGCCGGATCCGAGAGCTCGCCGAGCGAGTGATCGAACGCTACGACGTCCGAACGTCAGGCCCGCACGTCCCGGCCTGGCAGCTGTCGGGCGGAAACCTGCAGAAGGTCGTGCTCGCGCGCGAGTTCTCCGGGGAGCCGGTCGCGCTTGTTGCAGCGGCGCCGACCCGCGGGCTCGACGTCGCAGGCATCGAGACGGTGCACTCGTACCTGCGTGAAGCAGCCGAGCGGGGAGTGGCTGTTCTACTGATCAGCGAGGACCTTGACGAGATCCTCATGCTCGCCGACCGGATCGCCGTGATGTACGAGGGTTCCATCGTGGGGGAGCGTGACGCACGCGTCGCCACCGCTCGGGACATCGGGCTGTTGATGGCCGGCGGCGAGGACGGCGATTGATGCGCATCGAACGCCGGCTCCGGCAGCCGTGGTGGCTCACGATCGTGGTCCCGGTCCTCTCCATCGTCGTCGCCTTCGTCCTTTCGGCGTTCGTTCTCTTGTTGACCGGCCATCCGCCGCTGCGGTCCTTCCACCGGTTGTTCGACGCCGCTTTCACCGGGAACGGCGCATTGAGCGAGTCGGTCGTCTCAGCCACGCCGCTCGCCTTCACCGGGCTCGCCGCGGCTGTCGCCTTCCGGATGAACCTCTTCAACATCGGCGGTGAAGGCCAGCTCTACGCCGGCGCCATCATGGGCGCGACCGCCGGGCTCCTGCTTGCGGGCTCGCCTTCGCCGCTGATCTTCGCCGCGATGATCGCCGCGGGCGCCGTGGGCGGCGCATTGCTCGCAGCGATCCCGGCGATCCTGCGCGCGTTCTTCTCGACGAACGAGATCATCACGTCGCTGATGCTCAACTACGTCGTCGGTCTCGTGCTCGAGTACCTGATCTTCGACAGTCACTCGTATCTGCGCGACACGTCCGGCTTCGAGGCGAACGTCTTCCCGCAGGGGAAGACGCTTCCGGACGAGGCGACGTGGTCGAGCTGGAACATTCACGGCCTCGTCCTGCCGCTCGGCTTCGTGCTCTCAATCGCCGTCGCCGGTTTCGTCTGGGTGCTCTACTCGCGAACCCGTTTCGGCTTCGAGGTGCAGGTCATCGGCGACTCGGTACGCGCCGGCCGGTACGCGGGAATGCGCACACGGCGCAAGATTCTTGCGGTCATGTGTCTCTCGGGCGCGATCGCCGGCCTCGGCGGTGCGAGCCAGACCGGCGACTTCCGTCACCAGCTCGACCCGCGCGGCCTGCGCTCTGCGAACTACGGGTACACGGGGATCGTCATCGCGGCGCTCGCCCGCTACAACCCGTTTGCAGTCGTGCTTGTGGCGCTGCTCCTCGGCGGCCTGCAGAACGCCGGGTTCACTTTGCAGGGCGCCGATTTCCCGGCGGGCCTCGTCGGCGTGATGCAGGGGCTGATCCTCTTCTGCGCGCTCGGTGGCGAGCTCTTCGTGCGTTACCGCGTGAGGTTCGCCTGGTGAACAACAGCCTCGTCGTCGTGGTGATCGCCTCCGGCGTCCTGTTCGGCACGCCGTTGCTGTACGCCGCGCTCGGAGAGCTGCTGGCCGAGCGCTCGGGCGTGCTCAATCTCGGCGTCGAGGGGATGATGCTGATGGGCGCTGTGACGGGCTTCTGGACCGTCGAGCGCGTGCATGCCGCGCGGCCGCTCGTCCTTGCGGCGGCGGTCGGTGTAGCCGCGTTGGCCGGTGCTGCGATGGCCGCGATCCATGCCTTCCTCGTGATCACGCTCCGGGCCAACCAAATCGTCTCCGGTCTTGCGCTGACGATCTTCGCGGGTGCCGCGGGGCTGTCGTCCTACCTCGGGAACGACCTGCACCTGTCGGGCAAGCCGGCGCGGTACCAGTTCCAGGAGATCTTCCCGAAGTCGCTACGTGACTTGCCGATCGTCGGCCCGGTGATCTTCGGCCAGCCGCTCCTCGTCTACGCCTCGTGGGCATGTGTCGTGCTCGTCGCGCTCTATCTGTCGAGGACTCGAGTAGGTCTCAACGTGCGTGCGGTGGGCGAGTCGCCGGCCGCCGCGGATGCGATGGGCGTCAGCGTGCCGCGGTACCGCTATGCGCACACGCTCGTCGGCGGGGCCTTCGCCGGCATCGGAGGAGCGACTTTCAGTCTGTCGATCACGCCGCAGTGGGTCGACGGCCTGACGGAGGGCGCGGGCTGGATCGCGATCGCGCTCGTCATCTTCTCCTTCTGGCGACCGACGCTCTGCCTGGTCGGCGCGTACTTCTTCGGCGCGTTCAAGGCGCTGCCGTTTGCGCTGCAGGGTCACGGCGTCACCGTCGCGCCCGAGCTGTTCCAGACGCTGCCCTACGTCGCGACGATTATCGCGCTCGTCCTCGTGTCGTCTAGGGCTGCGCGCTTACGCTTCGGTGCACCCGCTGCTCTCGGCCTGCCGTACGCACGCGAGGAGCGCTAGTCGATCTGGCGAAACGAGATCGGCTGCGCTCCCGTCCAGAGCGTGCGCCGGCCGAGCTCGGCGAGCTGTTGCTGCCCCTCGACGAGCGTCGCGAAATGGTTTGCCCACAGGTGTCCGGCCTTGGACGCGAACGAGCAGTATCCGTAAGGAAAGAGCAGCTCTGTCTCGCTTTGCCCGCCGGGATAGAGAGCGAGCTCGCCCGGGTGCGGGTATGAGGTTGCGTTCTCGGGCCCGATCCCGAGCTCCCGGTCGCCCCAGGGAATCCAGTTCGACTCGCCGCTCCAGCGGCAGTGGATGATGTTGTCGTCGAACGGGAGGATGCTTCGAAACGCAGCGACCGTCTTTGGCGCGAGCTCCTCCTCGAAACGGGCGAGGAAGCGGAGGTCTCCTGCGGTGATCTCGAGCATCAGGGGATCTTCGCTCCTTGAGCGATCCAGCGCCCGAGGAGGTCGCGTTCGGCCTGGGTCATGCCCGTGACGTTACCGAGTGGCATCGCCTTCGTCTGTACCGCCTGTTGCTCGATCGCGTGGGCCTCCGCCTTGATTTCCTCGGGTGTGGCGAGCTTGATTCCGCGAGGGGCAGCGTCCACCTTCGTCGGATGATCGGAGTGGCAAGCGGCACAGCGCTGCTCCACGATGCTCGCGACTCGCGCAAACGGCACCGCGGCTGTCCCCGCCGCGGACTCGTTCTGCGGTCTGATCAGAATCGCCAGCACCGCGATCGCAACCGCCGCGCTCGCCGGGATCCACCACACCGTGTGGCCCATGTGCCGCAGGTTGAAGAAGTGCCGTACCCACGCCCCGATCACGAGCAGGACGACGAGGATGAGCCACGCGTAGCTGTGCCCGTAGGTGAACGGGAAGTGGTTCGACAGCATCGTGAAGACGACCGGCAGCGTGAGGTAGTTGTTGTGCACCGAGCGGAGCTTTCCGCGCGCGTTCGCCGCAGGGTCGGGCTCCCGGCCGGCCTGCTTGGCGCGCACGAGCTCCCAGTGCGCCGGGATGATCACGAAGAAGACATTTCCGACCATCATCGTCCCGAGCATCGCGCCGACTTGGAGATACATCGCACGCGCGCTGAACAGGTGCCCGATGCCCCAGGCGGCGACGGTGATGAGGGCCAGCAGGACCGCAGCAAGGACGAGCGGTCTCGCTGCCAGTAGCCGGCAGAGCAGGTCGTAGACGATCCAGGCCGCGGCGAGCAGACCGATGCTGATCGCCACCGCGGCGCCGGTGGACAGGTTCGCGACGCTCTTGTCGATCAGGTACGTGTCCGCGTTCAGGTAGTAGAGCACGATCATCAGCGCGAAGCCGCTGAGCCACGTGGTGTACGCCTCCCACTTGAACCAGTGCAACGTCTCGGGGAGAACACGCGGTGCGACGAGGTACTTCTTGATGTTGTAGAAGCCGCCGCCGTGGATTTCCCAGGTCTCGCCGCCGACACCGTCCTCGACGTCGCGCGGATCCCTGGGCGGGCGCAGGTGGTTGTCGAGCGCGATGAAGTAGAACGACGAGCCGATCCAGACGATCCCGGCGACGACGTGCAGCCACCTCGTCAGGAGGTTCAGCCAGTCGGTCGCGTAGGGATCGAAGGCTAGGAGCGACGCCACCGGTCCTCCGCGATCGCGACCAGCTCCTGGACGGCCGTGTTCAGCTCCTCGTCGCGCGAACGGTTCAGGCGCTTCCGCAAGATCGGCACGATCTCGCCCTTGGGCCGGCGGTTCACGAAGACGACGAAGCGGAAGCCGAACCGCTCTTCGTATTCGCGGTTCAACCGCTCGAGCTCTGCGAGGGTCGCAGCGTCGTCGTCCGTTCCCTGCTCGGCGGCGGAGCGGCTGGACAGCTTCTTGGCCCCGATTGCCGGGTGGGCGTTGAGCGCTTCCAGCTTCTCTTCCTCGCTCAGGCTGTCAATGACCTCCTGCGCATCCGCCAGTGGATCGTTGTGCTCTGCGAGCTTCTCGACGAGACGCGTCCGACCTTCGAACAGCTCCGAAAGGTCGTCGACGCTCAGCTGCCGCGGTAGGTCACGCACGAGTAGGAGGAGACGAGCAGCGGAACGTGGTAGTGGCCCTCGTCGAGCTGGACCTCGATGCCCACGCCGCGGAAGAACGGTGAGTCAGGTCGGAAGAGCAGGCGGTAAATGCCCGGCTCGAGCTCCGACGCAAGCTCCGCGATGCGGCCGTCGCCGTCGGTCTCGCCGGCGGTCACGAGGTCTTCTTGCCAGAGCTCGACTCGAACACCGTTCGCCGGCTTCCCGCGCTCGACGTCGAGGACGTGGGTGGAGATCGAGATGCTCATTGCGCGAATCTATCGGCCTGCTGGCGATGTTCCTTCGCGAGCTCTCGTTCGTCGGCCCGAACGAGGTGGCCGTCGCGGACGACCTCCTCTCCGCCGACGTACAGTCGATCCACTCGATGGGGCCCGGAGAAGACGAGGCCGCCGATGGGATCGACGGCGCCTCCGAGCTCCAATCCATCGGTGCGCCAGACCGCAACGTCGGCCCGTTTCCCCGGCGAGAGTTGCCCGAGGTCGTCACGGCCGAGGACCGCCGCGCTGCCACGCGTCCCCAGTCGTAGCGCCTCTCGTGGGTTCAACGCCTTCGGGCCGCCGCGGGCCCGAGCGACCAGCAGCGCCTGCTTGACCTCGAGGAAGAGGTCGCCGCGCTCGTTCGACGCCGAGCCGTCGACGCCCAGTCCGACGCGGACGTTGGCGTCGAGCAGGTCGCGGACGCGTGCGATTCCTGCGCCGAGCCGCATGTTGGACGTGGGGCAGTGGGCGACGCCGACGTCATGTGCGCCGAACGTCGCAATGTCTTCATCCGAGAGATGGACGCAGTGCGCGCACCAGACGTCCTCGGCGAGCCAGCCGACATCGTCCAGGTACTGCACCGGCGTGCAGCCGTAGAGCTCCCGGCAGTAGTCCTCTTCCTCCACGGTCTCTGCGAGGTGCGTGTGCAGTCGAAGACCGAGCCTGCGTGCGAGCTCCGCCGATTCGGTCATCAGCTCGCGCGTCACGGAGAACGGCGAGCACGGCGCGACCGTGATCTCGACCTGCACACCGTCGGCGAGAGCCGCTGCGGCCTCTGTTGCAGCGAGCGCATCGTCACGTGTCTCGACGACCGAGTCGGGAGGTAGCCCGCCCTGTGATTCGCCGAGGTCCATCGAGCCGCGTGAGGCGACGATGCGGACGCCGAGCTCCCGTGCCGCTCGGATCTCCGCTTCGAGGAGACCGGTCACGCCCGGCGGGAAGAGGTAATGGTGATCGAACACAGTCGTGCAGCCCGAGAGCGCCAGCTCGGCGAGGCCGACTCTTGCCGCCGCATACTCGGCCTCCTCGTCGATCGCCGCCCACACCGGGTAGAGCGCCTTGAGCCAGCCGAAGAGGTTCTCCTCCTGCGCGCGTGCACGGGTCAGGTTCTGCCAGAGGTGATGGTGCGTGTTGACGAGCCCGGGAGTCACGACGGCGCCTTTGAGGTCGTGCACGTCGTCCGCCTCCGGCTTCGGGCCTGCGCCGGCGTCTTTGACCATGCCTTCGTCGACGAGGACCCAGCCGCCCTCGTACTCGGTGCCCGCGTCGTCCATCGTCACGACGTGGGCGTTGGTGAAGAGAACGCTCAAATTTTCAGCGGCACGATCTCGAAGCGGTCGACGTCGACCAGGCCGCGGTCCGTGATCTTCAGGCTCGGGATCACCGACAGGGCGAGGAACGACAGCGTCAGGAACGGGGTGGCGCCGGACCAGCCGACCGCGCGTGCCGCTTCGTTGCACGCGAGACTCTGTTCGATCACGTCCGCGAGCGGCGCGTCGGCGAGAAGGCCCGCGACGGGCAGCGGTAGCTCGGCGGTGACTTCACCGCCGTCGACCACGACGATGCCGCCGCCGAGCTCCCCGAGCCGCTCGATTGCGCGAACCATGTCCTCGTCGTTCATCCCGACGACGACAATGTTGTGCGCGTCGTGTGCGACCGTCGATGCAAGTGCGCCGCGCTGCAGCCCTGAGCCACGGACGAAGCCGCGCCCGATGCGGCCCGTCCCGAGGTGGCGTTCGATCACCGCGATCTTCGCCAGGTCTCTGCCTGCGTCGGCTACGGCCGTCCCGTCTGCGATCGCCGGCTCGACCTCGACCGACTTCGTCACAACCTGGTCCGGCACGAGCCCGATTGCGCGGGCGGTGCCGCCTTCCCACGGGATGCGAAGGTCTGACGCGCTCACGGGCAGGTTTCGCACCGAGTGCTTGACCCATTCCGGAACGTGGGGCTCCGGGATCTCCTCCACGGGCCGTCCCGACTTCAACGTCAGCTCGGGCTCGAAGCGTTCAAGGTCCGCAAGCAGGAGCAGGTCGGCCTGATACCCGGGGGCGATCGCACCGAGATGCCAGAGTCGATGCCATGACGCGGGGTTGATCGTCGCGAGCACAACCGCGTCCTCCGGCGCGACGCCTGCAGCGACCGCCTCCCTGACCATCCCGTTGATGTGGCCGTTCGCGGCGATGTCCTCAGGGTCGCGGTCGTCGGTGCAGAAGGCGATGCGGTTCGTCCCGAACTCCCGCACGAGGGGGAGCAGCGCCTGCAGGTTGCGCGCCATCGAGGCCTCGCGAATCAGAAGCCACATTCCGGCGCGCAGTCGCTCGCGTCCCTCCTCGGCGGTCAGGGCTTCGTGGTCCGAGCGTATGCCCGCCGCCACGTATGCGTTCAGCTCCCTGCCGAGCAGGCCGGGCGCGTGGCCGTCCACCTGGACGCCGTCCGCGAGTCGCAGCTTTTCGAGCTCGGTGTCGTCACCGTTCACGACTCCGGGGAAATTCATCATCTCGGCGAGGCCGAGAACACGGCGGCGCCGGAGCAGGCTTTCGAGGTCGCCGCCGAGCAGCGGGCGGCGAGGCGACTCGAACTCCGATGCCGGGATGGTCGAGGACGCCATGAAGTAGAAGTCGAGCGGCAGGCCTTCGCAGGCGTCGAGAAGCCAGTGCACCCCGTCGGTGCCGAGCACGTTGGCCAGCTCGTGCGGGTCCAGTACGACGGCGGTCGTCCCGCGCGGCAGCACGAGCCGCGCGAACTCGTCGGGAAGGAGCTTCGTTGACTCGAGATGCATGTGTGCGTCGATGAAGCCGGGAACGACGTAGCGTCCCGCTGCGTCGACGACCTCGCGTCCCTCGTACTCGCCGAGCCCGGCGATCCAGCCGTCGACGATCGCGATGTCCACATCGAGCCACTCACGGGTGAACACGGACAGGACCCGGCCTCCCCGCACGACGATGTCGGCAGGCTCGTCGCCGCGGGCAACGGCGAGGCGTCGGGAGAGATCGGTCGACACAGCGAGGCGATTCTCCCATGACGGCGAAGTACGCTTGGCTCCCGTGGACGTGCTGACGCCCCGCAGCCTCGAAGAGGCGTTGCGCCTGAAGGCGGAGCGCCCCGACGCCGTCCCGATCCAGGGCGGGACGGACGTCATGGTCGAGCTCAATTTCGACCGGGCCAGGCCGGCCGTCCTGCTCAACCTCAACGAGGTGGCAGAGCTCCGCGGCTGGTCGCAGGCCGACGGCAAGGTTTGGCTCGGCGCCGGCCTCACCTACTCCGAGGCAATGGAGCCGAAGCTTGCCGAGGCCCTACCAGCACTCGCGGAGGCGTCGCGGACCGTCGGCGGTCCGCAGATCCGGAACCGCGGGACGATCGGCGGCAATCTAGGGACGGCATCGCCCGCAGGCGACGCGCTCCCTCCCTTGCTCGTCTGCGGCGCCGAAGTGAAGCTCGCGAGCGTGTTAGGCGAACGCGTCGTCTCCCTGGAGGAATTCCTCGTCGGGCCGAAGCGGAACGTGCTCGCGGAGGACGAGCTGATCCTCGGCGTCACCGTCGACACCGGCGACGAGAGCAGGCAGACGTTCATGAAGGTCGGACCGCGCAACGCGATGGTGATCGCGGTCGTATCGCTCGCTGTGCGTGTCGATGGAGACTTGCGTGCCGCATTCGGTTCCGCCGGGCCCGTCTCCAAGCTGGTGCGCGCCGAGCTCGCCGATGCGGACTCGTTTCCGCAGCGCGTCGCCGAAGCGGCAAGCCCGATCGACGACGTCCGCGGTACGGCGTCGTACCGGCGGCATGCGCTCCGGATCCTCACCAAGCGCGCACTCGATCGGTGTCTTGTATGAGGATCGAGCTGCAGATCAACGGCGAGGCGCACGAGGCGGACGTCTGGGAGGGTGAAAGCCTGCTCTTCGCGCTGCGCGAGCAGCTCGGCTTCCCGGGATCGAAGAATGCGTGCGAACAGGGCGAGTGCGGCTCCTGCTCCGTGCTGCTCGACGGAACGCTCGTGTGCTCATGCCTCGTGCTCGCAGCGCAGGCAGAGGGACACGAGGTCGTCACCGTCGAAGGGCTCGCCGACGACGGCCGGCTGCACAAGGTGCAGGAGGCGTTCGTCGCGGCGGGCGCTGTGCAGTGCGGCTTCTGCACGCCGGGGCTCGTTGTTGCAGCCGCGGATTTGTTGAAGCGCAACGTCTATCCGAGCGACGACGACATTCGCGAGGCGCTCTCCGGAAACCTCTGCCGCTGCACGGGCTACGCGAAGATCTTCGACGCGGTGCGCATGGCGGCCGCCGCCTTGTGAGCGAAACCGCTTCACCGAAGCTCGAGCTCGGACGCGTCGGCGACAGCACGCCCCGCATCGACGGCGTTCCGAAAGTCACCGGCGAATTCGCCTACTCGAGCGATCTCCAGGCCGCCGGGATGCTCTGGGGTCACACGGTGCGAAGCCCGCACGCGCACGCGCGCATCGTCTCGATCGACATCTCCGAGGCGGTCGGCATGCCCGGCGTGCACGCGGTGCTGACGCACGAGGACGTGCCGGGCGAGAAACGCTACGGGCTCGAGTTCGCCGACCAGCCGGTGCTCGCCTACGAGCGGGTGCGTTACTACGGCGAGCCTGTAGCCCTCGTCGCCGCGGAGCACCCGGAGCAGGCGCGCCGCGCGGCAGGCCGCATCCGGGTGGAGTACGAGCCGCTCGAGCCTGTCGTCGATCCGGAACGAGCGACCGAGCAGGACCCGCTCCACCCCGACAGGCCGACGATGAGCCACGGCTATCGGGACGATCCTCGTCCCAATGTCGTGCGCTCGCTCCTGATCCGTCACGGCGATCCCGAGGCCGACGGCGAGGTGACCGTGTCCGGCGTCTACGAGGTGGGGATCCAGGATCAGGCGTTCCTCGGCCCGGAGTCGGGGCTTGCGGTGCCGGACGGCGAGGGGGGCGTCGACGTCTACGTCGCCACGCAATGGCTGCACGTCGACCGGGACCAGGTCGCTCCGTGCCTGAACCTGAAGCCGGAGCAGGTCCGCATCCACCTCGCCGGGGTCGGTGGGGCGTTCGGCGGCCGCGAGGACCTGTCGATGCAGCTGCACGGGGCGTTGCTCGCACTGCACACGGACAGGCCCGTGAAGATCGTCTACAACCGGGAGGAGTCTTTCGTCGGCCACATCCACCGCCATCCGGCGAAGATTTGGGCCGAGCACCGGTCGACTCGTGACGGCAAGCTCGTCAACGTTCGCGTGCGCATCCTGCTCGACGGCGGGGCCTACGCCTCGAGCTCGACCGCTGTGACGTCGAACGCCGCCTCGTTCGCGGTCGGTCCGTACGCGGTCGACAACGCGCTGATCGAGAGCACGTGCGTGTACACGAACAATCCGCCGTGCGGCGCGATGCGCGGGTTCGGCGCGGTGCAGGTCTGCTTCGCGCACGAGGCGCAGATGGACAAGCTCGCGGAAGCGCTCGACATCGATCCGATCGAGCTGCGGCTGCTAAACGCACTCGGCCCGGGCGGCTCGCTGCCGACCGGACAGAAGATCACCGGGACGCTTCCCGTCGCGGATGTGATCCGGCGTGCAGCCGAGCTCGACATCCCCGAGCAGGAAGAGCTGCCGCGTGATCCGATGCGCCTTCCCGGCGGCTCGGGCAACACGACGCGCGGCGAAGGTGTGAGGCGGGGCGTCGGGTTCGCGGTCGGGTTCAAGAACATCGGCTACTCCGAGGGTTTCGACGACTACACGGCCGCGCGCGTGCGACTGGACGCGGACGGCAGCGCGGAGGTGCACTGTGCCGCGGCCGAAGTCGGACAGGGCGTGGCGAACGTGATCCTGCAGGTCGCCCGCACCGAGCTCGGCTCGAGTGACGTCGTGCTCGCTCCGCACACAACTGCCACGGTTGACTCCGCGGGGTCGGCGTCGGCGTCGCGGATGACCTGGATGGCAGCGGGCGCAGTGCGAGACGCATGTCGGGCCGCCCTCGAGGAGCGGCAGCAAAACGGCGGCAAGGCGGTCGACGTCGAGCGGATCTATCGCCATCCGCGCACGACGCCGCTCGATCCGGAGACCGGGCAGATCACCGGCGAGCGCGCCCATGTCGCCTACGCGTGCGCGGCAATGCGCGTCGTCGCGGAGGTGGACGTCGAGCTGGGGCTGACGCGCGTCGTCTGGATCGGCACCGCGCAGGACGTCGGCAAGGCGGTGAACCCGCAGGCGGTGACGGGTCAGATCGAGGGCGGAACCGCGCAGGGCCTCGGGCTGGCGCTGATGGAGGAGATCCAGACGCGTGACGGGCTGATCACGAACGCGAGCTTCACCGACTATCTGATCCCGACGACGCTCGACATGCCGCCGGTCGTGTCCGTGCTGATCGAGGAAGCGGAACCGGACGCGCCCTACGGGGTCAAGGGAGTCGGCGAGCCGCCAACCGTCGTCTCGACCGCAGCGGTGGTCGCCGCACTGCGAGCCGCGACGGGGCGGGAACTGACCCGAGTGCCAGTGAAGCCCGACGACATCGTCGGTCTCTGAACGACTTAGTGGCTCTGAGCCACTAGCGGCTTTTAATCGTTTCCTGGGGCCTGATGCGCATGCCTACTGGCCTTGAACCGACCTAGTGGCTCTGAGCCACTAAGTCAGGAAACGACGGTGCCGGGCTCCGTCGCCTGGTCCGGGCGGAGCAGGACGAGTCCCTTCCCGTGCGAGTGCGCGACGACGACGGCGGCCCCGTCGTCGTCTCGCCTGCACAGGATCTGCGTTCCCTTCAGCTCCTGCGCTTCGTAGCCGCCGGTCGACAGCACCGTTTCGTGCGTGCCGTACGTGCCGAGGTCGACGGTCAGCAGGAGCGACGGCGCTCGCGCGCCGAGATGCTCCTCGACGCCCACGATCGTCCCGATGACGAGCTCGTCAGCCACCTTTGTACAGCGACAGTGCCGCGCCGGCGCCGAGGAACACCAGCCCCAGCGCACGCGTCCAGCTGATCGCGATCTGGTCGAAGCCGAACCAGCCGAAGCGGTCGATGATCGCCGCGACGCCCAGGTTGAAGGCGATGATGATCCCGATCGTGGCGGCGAGCCCGATGCGCGGCGACGCGACGGTGATTGCCAGGATGATCAGCATCGAAAGCGCACCGCCGGTCCAGAGCCAGGCCGGCTGCCGGGCGACGTCCGCGAGCCCGCGCAGGCTCTGCTTCGCGATCAGCAGCAACACGAGCCCGATCACGACCGAGACGACACCGGAGAAGGCGAGCGCGGGGAAGATTCCCGCGCGCCCGCCCAGCTCTCCCATGACGGCCGCCTGGACGGCGCCCGCGAGGCCTGCAGCCACCGCGAGCCCGACGGCCAACCCCGTCACGCGCCCGGCGCTCCTTCCGGCATCGTGACCGACTCGTCGCTCTGGAACAGGCTGAAGCTGTTGCCCTCGGTGTCCTTGCACCGGCCGAACCACCCGATGCTGGGAATCGGCTGCTTGTCGTCGGCCTCGCCGCCGAGCTCCCGCACTTTCGCGAGATCGGCGTCGATGTCGTCGCTGCCGAGGTAGATCGTGGTGCCGGACGCGCCCTCCATCTCCGGGTAGACCGCGCCGCCCCAGCCGCCCTCCTGGAACATCCGATAGTCGATGTCCGGCATGCCCGAGTCCTCGATCGACCAGCCCCCCACGCCTTCCCAGAACTTCTCTGCGCGGTCCGCGTCCTTGGCCGGGAACTCGATGTGTACGACCTTCTTTCCCATCTGATCCTCCTTTCCGGGGTGAAGCTATACGCTCACGCCTCTACGACGAAGGGGAACGATGGTTCGCGCAATCGTGCTGTACGAGCAGGAACCGGACGCTGAGCGCTACAGGGAACACGTAGAGCTTTGCCGCAAGGTGCCGGGCGGAACGTTCCGTCACGGTCGTGTCTTCGGCGCGCCAATGGGCGACCCGCCGTATCGCTACTACGCGGAGTGGGAATGGCCCGACATGGAGTCGTTCAAGTCCGCCGCCCGCGGCGACGAGTTCATGGCGACCGGCAAGGACGCGATGGACATGGGCGGCAAGTTCTCCGTGATGTTTGCCGAAGTTGACTGAGCCGACGCATCCGCATCCGCGCTCGGCGGACGACCTCGGTTTCGAGTCGATCCTGTACGAGAAAGCACCGCCCCGCGCGACGATCACGCTCAACCGGCCCGAGGTGCTCAATGCCTTCGACTTCCGGATGCTGCGCGAGCTCGCGCGCGCGTGCGAAGACGCTTCGTGGGACGACGACATCCGCGTCGTCGTCGTGACGGGCGAGGGCCGCGCCTTTTGTGTCGGAGCGGACCTGAAGTCGTGGGCCGCCGACTATCTCGGCAACCCGAAGGAGTACTGGAAGTGGTTCGGCGCGTTCAAGGACGCGCACGACAAGCTCCGCGAGATCGGGAAGCCGACCGTCGCCCGCATCAACGGCATTGCCGTCGGCGGCGGCAACGAGCTGCAGATGGCATGCGATCTTGCCGTGATGGTGGACGACGCGTTCATTCGCCACGTCGGCCTCGAGCACGGCTCGGTTCCGGCGGGCGGCGCGACCCAATGGCTTCCGATCTTCGTCGGGGACCGTCGCGCGCGCGAGATCATCATGCTGTGTGACGAGATCTCGGCCCCAAGGGCCGAGGAGTGGGGGCTGATCAATCGCGCCGTCCCGGCGGCGGAGCTCGACAGTGCCGTAGACGAGTACGTCGGGAAGCTCGCGACGAAGCTTCCGCAGACCACGCGCTATGCGAAGCAGCAGCTGAACTTCTGGCGCGATCTCTCGTGGCACGAGACCGTGAACCACGCGCGTGACTGGCTCGCGCTCTCGATGCTCGGCGACGAAGCACAAGAGGCGGTGAAGGCATTTCTGAAGCGCTCGTCCTCGTAGAGCGCGACGATCCGGTCGCGGTTGTTCTCCTCAACCGGCCACAGCAGCTGAACGCACTGTCTAGCGAGCTGATGGAGACGCTCGTCGACTTGCTCCGCCAGCTCGATGCGGACGAGGCGGTGCGCTGCATCGTTGTCGGCGGGAACGAACGGGCCTTTGCGGCCGGTGCAGACATTGCAGAGCTGGCGGCGGGGACGCCCGTCTCGCTCTACATGGGGGGGCGCATCGATCGTTGGGATGCGATCCGCAACCTGCGCACACCGCTCGTCGCGGCGGTCTCCGGTTTTTGCCTCGGCGGCGGTTGCGAGCTTGCGATGGCGTGCGACCTGATCGTCGCAGCCGAGTCGGCGAAGTTCGGACAACCGGAGATCAATCTCGGCGTGATGCCCGGCGCGGGCGGCACGCAGCGATTGACCCGCGCCGTCGGCAAGGCCGTGGCGATGGACATGATCCTGAGCGGGCGCATGCTCTCCGCGGAGGAGGCCCGCGAGCTCGGGCTCGTCGCCCGGGTCGTCGCGCAAGAGGCCTGGCTAGAAGGAGCGAAGGCCGTTGCCACCGAGATCGCGGCGAAAAGCCCGGTGTCGGTGCGGCTTGCGAAGGAATCGATCGACGAGGCGTTCGAGACGCCGCTCAACGCCGGGATCGACTTCGAGCGACGCTCGTTTTATCTCGCCCGGGCCTCAGAGGACGCAGACGAGGGTCTCGAGGCGTTCACCCAGAAACGCAAGCCGGAGTTTCGGGGCCGCTGAGCCTCTCGCGGTTTCTCGAGCCCCCGCGGCTACGCACGCTTCGCCAGCACGAGGACGACGACCGCCGGGCCACGTGGCTCGAGCTGTTCTTCGACCTGGTGTTCGTCGCAGCGGTCGGCCAGCTCGCGAACGCACTCAGCACACAGCCGACGACGGGTCGCTTCTTCGAGTTCCTCGGCCTCTTCGTTCCCGTGTGGTGGGTCTGGATGGGGTTCACCTTCTACGCCAACCGATTCGACACGGATGACCTGCCGTACCGTCTCCTGACGTTGCTCGGAATGTTCGCGGTCGCGGTTCTGGCCACCACGGTTCCGGGCGCCTTTCGCGGTGCAGCCATCGGGTTTCCACTCGCGTACGTCGGCGCGCGCGTCGTTCTGCTCGTTCTGTATGCGCGCGCACGGCGGCATGTGTCCGAGACCCGAGCGCTGACCTCCACGTTCCTCGTCGCCTTCGGCGCCGCCGTGGCCGTCTGGCTGGTGTCGCTCGCGATTCCTCGGCCCTGGAACTACGTGGCGTGGGGCGGTGCACTCGTTTTCGAGCTAAGTGCACCGTTTCTCGCCTGGCGTCAGATCCCTCGCGCGCCCATCCATCCGCGGCACATCCCCGAACGCTTCGGTCTGTTGACGCTGATCGTCCTCGGCGAGTCCGTGCTGGCAGTCGTGCTGGCCGTGTCGAGAATCAGTTGGGACGCCAGATCGGCCGCCGCGGCGATCGCGGCCTTTCTCGTCGCGGCGTCTCTGTGGTGGATCTACTTCGACTTCCTCGATGAGGATGCCGTGAGCGCACGGGGCATCTTCGGTGGTCTCACCTACACCTATGTGCACTACTTCATCGTCGTCGGGCTCGCCGCTCTCGGGGCGGGCGTCAAGATCGCCATTCTCGCCGCAGGTGGTGACCATCACTACAACGGGACGGCGTGGGTCCTGTGTGCCGGCCTGGCGATGACGATGTTCGGCTTCGCTGCCGTCGAGCTGGTCACTCCGCCGCGGACCTTCGATGCCGACGTGGTCCTGCGCGCCGCGACGGCCGTGCTCGCGCTCGCATTGATTGCGGTCGGGCTCTCCCCGCTCACTGCACTACTCGTGCTCGCAGCGGCTCTCGTGGCGCAGGTTGCATACGAGCTCGTGCGTCACGAGGCACACACGCATGAAGCTTCGATCTAGGCGTCGAGCTCTGCCGGGACGACCTCGAGCTCGTGCTCCCGGCCTTCGCGCAGGACCTTCGCGCGAACCGCGCGGCCGATCAACTCGCTGACTACGATGCGTTGCAGTTCGTAGATCCCCTCGATCGGACTGCCGTCGAGCTCCAGGATGAGATCCTCCGCGCGCATGCCCGCTTGATCGGCGGGGCCGCCTTCGACGACCTGAACGACCTCGATACCGCTCTTGCGGCCGAGCTCACGTGCCAGCCTCGGCGGCAGTGGCCTCGGGCCGCCGGCGATTCCGAGGTAGGCGCGGCGGAAACGTCCTTCGGACATCAGCGCGGCGACGATGCGCCTTGTCGCAGCATTGATGGGCACTGCGAGGCCGAGGCCGACGCCCGCGACCGCGGTGTTGATTCCGATGACGCGCCCGCGCCCGTCGGCGAGCGCACCGCCAGAGTTTCCCGGATTGAGCGCCGCGTCCGTCTGGATGACGTTGTCGACCACGCGCACATTCGCTCCCGAGCGAGTCGGCAGCGAACGGCCGAGGGCCGAGACGACGCCGGCCGTCACCGAGCCGGTGAAGCCGTGCGGGTTGCCGATGGGGACTACGAGCTGACCCACGCGTAGCCGCTCGGCGTCGCCGAGCTCGGCCGGAGCGAGGTCACGCCCGTCCACGCGCAGGACGGCGAGATCAAAGAGGGGATCGGAGCCGACCACCTCGAACTCGAGCGCGCGGCCGTCGACGAAGGAGGCGCGCCCACGGTCCTCGGTGCGCGCCACGACGTGCGCGGAAGTGAGCGCGAAGCCGTCGCGTGTGATCACAACTGCGCTGCCGCCCCCGTCGAGCACGCGGCCGCCGCGCACGCGGCGAGAGACACGGAGATTGGCCACGGATGGCGACAACCTCTCGGCCACGGTCATGACCGCCTGCGAGTAGGCATCGAGCGCCTCGTCGTCCGAGTCGTCGGAAGGCGGCGACGAGATGAACGTGAGCTCCACCAGGTCAAGCTAGCAACGCCCCCGATGGCTCTGTCGATCTGCGAAAGTCACGCGATGTCCGAGGTCGAGACGAGCCGTGACGACGCTGTTCTGACGATCACGCTCAATCGTCCCGACGTTCTCAACGCTTTCAATGCGGAGGTGCACAAGGGTCTGGCCGCAGCGCTGAAGGAGGCTCGTGCGCCGGACGTGCGCGCGGTCGTCCTCACCGGTGCCGGAAGGGGATTCTGCGTCGGGCAGGATCTGACCGAGTTCCGGGAAGCGCCGGGCGATATCGGTGCCCGCTTGCGCGAGAACTACCACCCGAACGTCCTCGCGATCCGTGCACTCGAGAAGCCGGTGATCGCCGCCGTGAACGGAGCGGCCGCCGGGGCCGGCCTCTCCTTTGCCTGCGCGTGCGACCTGCGGATCGCAGCGGACTCGGCGAGCTTCGTCCCCGCGTTCATCAACATCGGGCTCGTTCCAGACTCGGGCTGCACGTACTTCGTGACGCGAATCCTCGGGCCGGCTCGGGCGTTCGAGTGGCTCGCTTCGGGTCGGAAGCTCACTGCCTCCGAAGCCCACGCCTGGGGGCTCGTGTCAGAAGTCGTCGAAGCAGGTGCGCTCGCGGGTCGTGGCGCCGAGCTCGCGGCCCAGTTCGCCGCGCTGCCGACGCGTGGGATCGGCATGACGAAGCGCCTCATCGACCATGCCGCGAACGCAAGCCTCGAGCAGCAGCTCGAACGGGAGGCTCAGCTCCAGACGGCGGCGACGCAGACGCAGGACTTCGCGGAAGGCGTGGCCTCGTTCCTCGAGAAACGCTCGCCGAGATTCACCGGCAGCTAGACGTCAGTCCCGATTGCAGACGGACATGCCGAGCCGGGCCGCCAGCGTGTTGCTCTTCGAGTTGTGGTCCTGCGCCTTCGGGAGAACCGCCTGGACGCCCGGCGCGTCGTTCGCCTTAGCCTTGTCACGGATCTCCGCCAGGTCGTCCTTCAGGTTCTGGACCTGTGTCAGCCACTGATCTGCGGTCGCCTTTTCGCTCGCCGGCGGCTTCAACTTCTTCAGGTCTCCGATTGCGTTGTCGAGGATGGACAGCGTCTTGTCGGCAACCTTTCCGAGACCCGAGAGGTTCGCAGGGCTGCCGAGCGACTTCGTCTGCTGGTTGTACTTGCCGCAGATCGCGTCCGCTTTGGAGGCGTACTCCTTCTTCGTCAGCGGTGTTCCGCCGCCGCCGCCGCAACCGGGAAGCAGGACGAGCGCCAACAGCGCAACGAAGGATGCCCGCCTCACAGGCACTACCGTACCGAGCGTGGCCGACGTCCGGCTTCGGGTTCGCGCTCATGAGCCGCTGCGCCGACGCCGGCTCGCGGTCATGCTGCGTCTGCCGCTCGTCGTTCCGCACTACATCGTGCTCGTCGTCTGGGGTCTTCTCGCCGCCCCCGCCGTCGCGGTCGCCTGGCTGGCGTTGCTGATCGAGGGCCGCTTGCCGACCTGGCTGCACAGATTCCTGGCAGCGTTTCTGCGCTACCAGGGTCAGGTCACCGCCTGGTTCGATCTCCTCTCGGCGCACTACCCCGATCCGCTCCACACGGTCGACCATCCGTTCCGCATCGAGATTCCCGAGCGGCCGAGGCAGAAGCGGCTCGTGACGCTCTTCCGCCTGCCGCTCGTGTTGCCGGCGATCGTGCTTACGAGTGTGCTGAACGTCGTCCTGACGACCGTGGCGATCCCGGCCTGGTTCGCGGGCGTCATCTTCGGGCGCACCACTGCGGGCCTGCAGGAGCTCGGAGTCTTCTGCCTGCGCTACGGGCTCGAGTCGCAGGCGTACGTCATGTTGTTGACGCCGGACTACCCGCGCCTGGCGCCGCCCGGGGTCACGACGACAGAGCCTGAATGATCTCGTCGGTCTCCGGGAAATGGCCCTCGCGCTGCTTGGAGAAGATGAGCTTGCCGTCGGCCACGACGTCGTACTGGCTCGTCTCACCGGAGACGGCCTCCGCGTCGTGCGGAGTGCTCTCGTTCAACTCGGCCGCGAGACTCGCAGCCCGGCGGTCATAGCCGTTTCAGACGGGGCAGTAGAAGATCTCGACCTTCACACGTACGAGCCTAGCGAAGCGCCAGGTTGTCCCTGAGAAAACTCTCCCCAGGGTCGGTCGACTGTGCATATAACTCTGGTGAGGCAAGGCCACGCGCGAGCGGGTCTTCCAGAAGGTCGACGACCCGAACCACGTCTTCGTCCTCCTCGAGTGCGATTCAGTGGCCGACGCGCGTGTGGTCGGCTGCTGGAAGCCGGCGTGCTCGACCGGTTCGAAAACCAGGACGGCCCGAACGTCTTGGAGGAAGTGCCCGGCTAGATCGTCTTGAACTGTTCGTACGGCTGCCGGCAGCTTGCGCAGTAGCGGAGCGAGCGGCACGGCGTCGGGCCGAAGATGTTCTCCAGGCGGGTCTCGCTCGAGCCGCAGTACGGGCAGCGGTGGGCGTTGCTTTGCAGCTGCACGAGTGTCGGTGCGGCGGTTCCGCGCGGTGACGGTGGCGCGAAGCCCGAAGCCCGCAGCTTCTCGCGGCCCTCTGCGGTGATCCGGTCGGTCGACCACGAGTCGTCCAGCAGGACCTGAATCTCCGGTTCTGCGCCAAGGGCGCGGATCGAATCGGCCATCGCGTCGCGCATCACCTCGAGGGCGGGGCACCCGAGGAACGTGGGGGTGAAATCGACGCGCACTCGCCGGTCGTCGATGTCGACGCCGCGCACGACGCCGAGGTCGACCAGCGAGATGACGGGGATCTCAGGATCTGGGATCTCGGCCAGCGCGTCCCACACCTGCGCTTCGGTCACCACGTCGTGCCGACCGGCTGCGAGCGGCGCACCATCGTCATCTCCTCCCAGAGGTCCGTCAGCTCCGGGGTGTGCTCGCCGCGCTTCGTGGAATCCAGGAGCGTCTCCGCCTGCGGCCGCAGCTTCTCCAGCGCCTCGATGAAGCGTGGCTCGTCCTGCAGCCGGTCGAACCACATCTGCGCATGGATGCGGTGGTATGCCTCTTCGCGGTCGATCTTCGCGGCGAGCCCGGCGATCTCCGGATCGTCCAACTGCTTCAACTGCTCGAGCCGCTTCGCGTCGGCTTCCTCGTAGAGGTAGTGACGCGCGATCGTCTCCGCCCAGTCCATGAGACGCAGCTCGACGAGCGGTGCACACCGGTACTCGTCGGGCGAGCGGTCGAACGCGAGCGCGTCGGCAGTCGTCCCTTGCGCGCGCGCGACGAGCTCGTAGAGGGCGCGCGCATGACCGATCTCGTTCTGCGCGATCGACGAGAAGGCGACGTCCTCTTCCAGCAGCGGCGCGACGCCGGTCCACTCGGAGTCGCGCCAGCCGAGGATCAGCTCATCGTCAGCGATCTCTAAAAGGGTTCTCTGTACCTCTTCATTCATATCTACGAGCAGAGCGAGGTCCTAACCCTCCCCCGCGGAAACTCGGTCACGTGCCTCCTTCAGTTTTTCCTTGAGCGGATAGCCGTCGACCCGGTGGTAGTTGCGGTTGAGCTCGTCGACGAAGTCGTCGATCTCGATCACCGCGTCGCGCGCGACGACCCACAGCGCCGTCGACTCGCCGCGCCGGCCGTACTGCTCCCGTGCATAGACATCGGCGAAGTGGTCGTCGGCAGCCTCGACCGAACCGGCGTGCTGGAGCGGCTGCCCCTTGCGTTCCTGCCTGAAGACCTCGTAAATCACGCCGCTTCGGCGAGCACGGCCTTGCGCACCCACGCGGAGTTCTCACGCGCGGTGCGGCGTAGGTCGAGCCGTTCCTCGGTCTTCGGCCCGTGACCCGTGACGACGTGTCGCAACTCGTCCCAGTCCGGCTCGCTGTACTCCCAAATGCCCTCGTCGTTCTTACGCAGCTTCGGGTCGGGGACCGTCAGGCCGAGCTCCCAGATCTGCGGCACGTATCCGTCCAGGAACTGCTGCCGGGCCTCTTCGTTTCCCTGCGACTTGATCCGCCACACGTACATCGGGTCTTCCTCTTTGGCGATCGGGTTGCCGTGGAACTGCATCAGCGGTCCCCACCAGCGGTTCAGTGACTCCTGCACGAGCTCACGCTGGTCGCCGGTGCCGTTCATCAGCGTCAGGATCACGTCACGCCCGTGGAGGATGTGGAACGACTCCTCCCAGCAGATCTTCTTCATGATCCGTGCGTACGGCGCGTACGAGCACTTGAGCAGCGCCTTCTGCGAGATGATCGCCGCCGCATCGACGAGCCAAGCAATAACGCCGACGTCGCCCCAGGTTCTCGTCGGGTAGTGAAAGACGTTGTGGAACTTCGCCTTGCCGCTGATGAGATCGTCGAGGCACCGTTCGCGCGGCTTGCCGAGGTCCTCGACGACGCGATAGATGAGCTGCGAGTGGCCGACCTCGTCCTGCACCTTCGCCGTGAGCGCGAGCTTGCGCTGCAGCGTGGGCGCGCGAAGGATCCATTCGCGTTCTGGAAGGACCCCCATGAGCTCCGAGTTGCCATGCATCTCGATGAACTTGATGAGCTTGGCCCGGTAGTCGTCGGGCATCCAGTCGGTTGTCTCGACCTGGCCGCCGGATTGGACGTACTCGAGGAATTCCTGCTCGTTCACGGGTTCTCGGCCTCCCTACCTAACGATCGTTAGGGTGTATTGAAGCATGTCCAGCCGGAAGAGGGAGCTCACGCGCGAAGCGGCGCGGCTTTTCGCCGAGAAGGGCTACCACGGCACCTCGATCGGGGATCTGGCCGAGGCGATGGGGGTCCAGAAAGGCTCCCTCTACGCCCATATCGACTCGAAGGCCGACCTGCTGTGGGAGGTCGCGCACGACGGGGCAGTCGCCTTTCACGCGGCCCTCGACGGAGTGCCCGACGATCTGCCTGCGACGGAGAAGATCAGGCTCGCGCTGCGCGCTCATCTCCGCGTCATTTCCGAGCAGCTCGAGATCGCGACGGTGTTCATCCGCGAATGGCGTTACCTCGAAGGTGAACGGCGCGACGAGTTCCTCGCCGAGCGCCGGCGCTACGAGGACCGCTTCCGCGCCCTCTTCCGCGAAGGTCGCGAGCTCGGCGGGCTGCGGACGGACCTCGACGACGCTACGGCCATGCTGCTGGCACTGTCGGCGGCGAACTGGGCTTACACCTGGTTGCGGCCTCAGTCCGACACGGATGAGCTTGCCGACCGCTTCTACGCCTTCTTGCTCGACGGCATGCGCGGCTACGCAACTCCCTCGAAGATTAAGCGGATTTAATCGCGTGAATCTGCGCGACTGAATTGCCGCGTTCGACTTCATCAACGCGGCGTTCGCTGCAGAAAAGGCCCGGCGTCCGGCGGCCGCGCTTCGGGACGACGCGCTCGGCCTGACTCCGGGCACGACCGAGATCCAGAAGGGAACCAAGCTGGCGGGCGCGGCAAGTTGTCCGTCCGCGACCACCCGCTAGGACTCACGCGCGGGGGATGAGAAGGCCCGTTTCGGCTGGCCTTCTTCGTTTATCGGGACGTTCGCGTGGCATGCTCGCCGCAATGAAGCGTGCCGTCCTGATCGTCAACCCGTACGCGACCAGGGTCACCGAGGAGGCGATCTCGGCGGTCGAGCGGGCGCTGATGCGTGTCGCCTACGTGCGGACGGTGCGTACGGAGGGACCGCGCCATGCCGTCGAGCTCGCACGTGAGGCCGGCGACGCCGACGCGCTGATCGTCTTTTCCGGCGACGGTGGTTTCAACGAGGCGCTGAATGGGATCGAGCGGAACGACCTGCCGCTCGGCTTCGTCCCGGGGGGCGGCACGAGCGTCCTGCCGCGTGCGCTCGGCCTGCCGCGTGACGCGGTCAGGGCGGCGGAGCAGCTGGCGGAGGCGCTTGAGGCGAATCGCGTGCGTCGTATCTCGACCGGCCGCGTCAACGACCGCCGGTTCGCCTTCGGCGCGGGGATCGGGATCGACGCGGAGGTGGTGCGGCGCATCGACGGCCGAGGTCGCTCTCCAGCCGGCGCCCGGCCCGGCGATCTCGCGTTCGTGAGCACGTTCGCGCGCATGCTCGTGGAGCACCGGGGCAGGCTCGAGCCGATGCTCGAGGTGGAGGGCTTCGGCCGTGCGGCTTTCCTGTTCGTCGCGAACGTGAACGTCTACTCGTTTCTTAAGGCAATGGCGATCAAGGCGACGCCGGAGGCTGTGTTCGAGGAGGGGCTCGACTTCCTCGCGCCGGTGTCGGTGAGGCCGCGCACACTGCCGCCGCTACTGTACGCCCTCGCCACGGGGCGGCCCGCGCGCAACGCCCTGCGCGGCCACGACCTCGACCGGATCGAGGTGAGGACGGACCTGCCGCTGCCGCTTCAGGTGGACGGCGAGGATCTCGGCGACGTGACGGAGGCGGTCTTCGAGGCCGAGCGCGGGTCGATCTCGGTGCTCTCGTGAAGCTCCTGCTCGGCTAGAGTCGCGCCTGCAATGGCGCAGGTTCTTCCTGCCGAGCGCGACCTGCGGCGCGTGATCGGCGACGTGGACGGCGCGGGCGATCGCGAGGTCGAGGGCCTGGGTGAGCAGCAGCTCCTCGACATCTATCGCTCTCTCATCAGGCTGCGCACCTACGACGAGCGTTCGGTCGTCTACCACCGGCAGGGGCGCATCGGCACCTACGCGATCTTCTGGAACCACGAAGCGATGCAGGCGGGCGCGTTCCATGCGCTCGAGGACGACGACTGGATCTTTCCGTCTTACCGGGAATCCGCGATCGGGCTGCTTCGCGGCATGCCGCCGGAGACGGTGCTCTCGTGGTGGCGCGGACATCCGGCGGGCTGGTGGAATCCCGAGGACTACCGTCTCGCTTCGATCTGCGTCCCGATCGCGACGCACATTCCGCACGCGGCGGGGCTTGCCTGGGGAAAGAAGCTGAAGGGTGAGCGCGCTTGCGCGATCGCCTTCTTCGGCGACGGCGCGACTTCCGAGGGTGCGTTCCACGAAGGCGCGAATTTCGCAGGCGTCACGGGTGCGCCGTTGGTCCTCTTCTGCAACAACAACGGCTGGGCGATCTCCACACCGGTCGAGGCGCAGACCCGTGCGCAGACACTTGCCGACAAGGCGGTCGGCTACGGCATGCCGGGACTGCGCGTGGACGGAACCGACGTCCTCGCCTGTTACGAGGCGACGCGCGAGGCTGTGGTGCGTGCTCGCCGCGGCGAAGGGCCGACATTCATCGAAGCGGTCTCCTACCGGGTCGCGCCGCACGCGACTGCCGACGATCCGAGCGCGTACATCGACCTCGAGCGCGTCGAGGAGGAGAAGAAGCGCGAGTGTGTTGGCCGCTTCGAGGGCTATCTGCTTCGCGCCGGGATCCTGCACGACGATCTCGTGGCGTCGATTCTCGCCCAGGCCGCGGACGAGATGCGCGAGGGCATCAAGAAGGCGGAAGCCGAGCCTGCCGCCGACGTCGAGCTGTTGTTCTCGAACGCGCTCGTCGATCCGCCCGCGTCGTTCGGATCCGATCTCGCCGAGCTGCGAGGCACGCTTGGCTGAGCGGTCCATCGTCGAGGCGATCAACGACTGCTTCCACGTCGAGCTCGAGCGCGATGCGTCGGTGATGGTGATGGGCGAAGACGTCGGGCGCGCCGGCGGAGTCTTCCGCGCGACGGCTGGGCTGCGCGATCGTTTCGGTCCGGATCGATGCTTTGACACGCCGCTCGCCGAAGCGGGCATCCTGGGCGCGGCTGTCGGGCTATGCATGGCGGGCTGGCGTCCCGTGTGCGAGATGCAGTACGACGCCTTCTCGTATCCCTGCCTGGACCAGCTGATCACGCACGTCGGGCGCTACCGGTGGCGGACCGGCGGAAAGATGGAGTTTCCCATCGTGGTACGGATGCCGTACGGGGGTGGCGTGCGCGCGCCCGAGCTGCACGACGACTCGCCAGAGACGTATTACGTGCACACGCCTGGCGTGAAGGTCGCGATCCCGTCGACCCCTGCCGATGCGAAGGGTCTGCTCGCGGCGGCGATTCGCGATCCCGACCCGGTGGTGATCCTCGAGCCGAAGCTCCATTACCGCACGACGAAGGGCGAGGTGCCGGATGGCGAGCACGTCGTGCCGCTCGGCAAGGCGCGCCTTGCCCGCGAGGGCGACGACGTGTCGCTCGTCGCGTACGGCTCGATGGTCGCGGTCTGCGAGGCGGCTGCAGACGTGCTCGACGACGTCTCCGTCGAGATTCTCGACATTCGCTCGCTGAAGCCGCTCGACGAGGAAGCGCTGCTCGCGTCGGCCGCGAAGACCGGCCGTGCCGTGATCGTGCAGGAGGCGCCGCGCACGTGCGGGTTCGCCGCCGAGCTCGCTGCGATCCTCGCGGAGAAGGCGATGCTCGACCTACGCGGCCCCGTCCTCCGCGTCACGGGCTATGACGTTCCCTATCCATACTGGCAGATCGAGGACGCCTACATGCCTTCGCCCGAGCGTGTCGTCGCCGCGGTGCGTCGCTTGCTCGAGTTCTAGGAAGGCCCTCCGCGTGACGGAACGAGGCAGGAGCCCGCGACTACGGCTCTGGCTCGAACGAGCGCGTGACGGGTACCGGTTGCGCGATGCTGCCACACATGAGCTCGTGCGCACCGACGATCCGCGCATTCGCGTGATCAAGGTCGCGGGAGTGTCCTACCGTCTGGACGCCCTGCAGGACGGCGCCTTCGCTCCCGGCCGGCGGCTCGCGCTCGTGCCCGAGCCCGACAACGAGCACGATCCGAATGCCGTCGGAGTGTGGGATGACGAGCGTCGCTTGCAGGCCGGCTATGTGCCCGCGGACGCCGCGCGAGACCTCACGGCCGAGAACTGGCAGGCGATCTCGCTCCACGAGTTCTTCGACGGCGGCGGGCGCGCCGGGCTCCGTGTCCTGCTCGCACTCCGCGACGCCTGGATCGGGCTCCCGCGCCGGTGATCCACGAGATCCCGCTCGAGCGGCGCACCCTCCACGGCCACTTCTCGAAAGACCTGCCGCCGATCCTGACGATCGACAGTGGTGACACGGTCGCGTTCGCGTGCCTCGACGCCGGCTGGCATGTGACGCCCACCGACAAGTTCGAGCCGCGCGACGCCGGGCTCGACGACGGCCATGCGCTGATCGGGCCGATCGAGATCCGCGGCGCGAAAGTAGGACAGACGCTCGAAGTATGGATCGACGAGGTCCGTGTCGGCCCCTGGGGTGCGACGTTCGCCGCAGGCTGGCCGACGCCGCTGAACGACTACCTCGGCCTCGGAGAGGGTGAGACCTGCGTGCTGCGCTGGACTCTCGACGCAGCTGCGGGGACGGGTCGCGACGAGCAGGGACGCGAGGTCGACCTCCGGCCGTTCGCAGGCGTGCTCGGGATGCCTCCGTCCGAGCCGGGCGTGTATCCGACCGGCCCACCGCGGCCCTGCGGCGGCAACATCGACTGCACCGAGCTCGTCGCAGGCACGAGGCTTTTCCTGCCGATTCCCGTCGAGGGTGCGTTTTTCTCGGCCGGAGACGGCCACGCGCGACAGGGCGACGGCGAGGTCTCGCAGACCGCGATCGAGTGCGGTCTCGATCGTCTGCAGCTGACGTTGTGTATCAAGGACGAACCGCAACTGGACACGCCGGTTGCCTGGACTCCGGAGGCATGGCTGACGCTCGGATTCGACGAAGATCTCGACACCGCCGCGGCAATCGCGACGAGGGCGATGCTCGACCTGATGGAGCGTGAGCTCGAGCTGAAACGCCGCGAGGCGCTCGGGTTCGCCAGCGTCGTCGTCGACCTGCGGGTGACGCAGGTCGTGAACGGCGTCCAGGGTGTGCACGCCGTCCTTCGGCACGACGCGATAAGAATGGCCTGACCGTGGCTTACGAATTCAAGCTCCCCGATCTGGGCGAAGGACTTACGGAGGGCGAGATCGCACGCTGGCTCGTGTCGGAGGGACAGGAGATCGGCGAGGACGATCCCCTCGTCGAGATCCAGACCGACAAGACGACGGTCGAGATCCCCTCGCCCGCTGCCGGCACCGTCACGAGCATCCTGGTCGAGGAGGGGAAGGTCGTACCGGTCGGGACCGTGCTCGTCGTCATCGGCGGCGACGCGGACGGCGGACCGCGCACCGAGGCGGCGCCTCCCACGCCTTCGCAACCGAAGCCCGCCGCGAAAGGACGCGCGACACCGCTCGTGCGGAAGATCTCGCAGGAGCTCGGCGTCGACCTGGACTCGCTCACGGGCACGGGCCCACAGGGACGGATCACCGAGGAAGACGTGCGCGGCGCCGCGGCGCCGGGTGAAGGGCGGCGCGAGCCGCTGCGCGGCATCCGCCGCGTGATCGCCGAGCACATGGCGCGGGCCCACCGCGAAGTTCCGGCGGTGACGTGGGTCGAGGAATGCGACTTCTCCCGCATCGACCTCGAGGTGCTCGTGCCGATGGTGCTCAGAGCTGTCGCCGAGTCCTTGCAGGAGTTTCCGGAGCTGAACGCACGCCTGGAACGCGACGAGGTTGTCTTCCTCGACCGCTACGACCTCGGCGTCGCCGTTCAAACCGACGCCGGCTTGGTCGTTCCGGTTGTCCGCGACTGTGACAGCCGTTCCGTCGACGAGCTCGGCGTGGAGGTGCGCCGACTGGCCGAGAACGCGCGCGTAGGAAAACTCGCGCCCGAGGAGCTGCGTGGTTCAACGTTCACCGTGACGAGCGCGGGCAAGCTCGGCGGCCTTCTGCAAACGCCGATCGTGAACCATCCCGAAGTCGCGATCCTGAGCATCGGCCGGATCGGCGAGCGCCCGGTGGTGCGAGATGGCGCCGTTGTAGCGGCGAAGGTCGGCTACGTCTCCGTGACGTTCGACCACCGTGTCGTCGACGGCGCGCGTGCGGCCGAGTTCGGCCTCGACGTCATTCGCAGGCTCGAGCAGCGCTAACTAGGAGCCCGGGCACCGGGGCAATGGTGCCCGGGCATCCAGGGGGGACCTACGACGATGGAGGCGGAGCGGTTTCCTGGAGGCCTGATCTGAAATTCCGCCGGGCTGGATGAGCTCCAGACACGGCGCCGGATCAGCACGGCCACCCGCGGCACGTAGCGCCGCCACGCACCGCGAACGACCGCACTGCTCGGCTTGGTCTGGAGCGCCCCGACGTCGGCCTAATTTCAGATCAACCCTCTACGCGACCGCTGCCGCCAGGTGCCGCGCGATCATGCCCTCGATCTTCGGAGCGCTCGCGCGACCGTCGATTCGGTCCACGACGCGCTTGCCCTTTACGAGCACGAGCGTGGGCACGGCCCCGACGTTGAACCGCTCCGCGAGATCGGGCTGCTCCTCGACGTCGACCCGCATCACGCGGAGCCGCGTGCGCTCCTTGCGCGCGAGGTGCGCGAGCAGGCTTTCCATCCGGCGCGCGGGGCCCGATTGCTCGGACCAGAAGAAGACGAGCAAAGGCTTCGCATCGTTGCTCACTAGGTTTTTTCCTCCTGAGTTGAGTCCGCGGGGGAGCGGCTCTGCTCCTTTTCCCTGCAAACGGCCTGCGCAAACCGAGTCACTACACTGGCCGCAAATGGGTAGCTGGTACTGGATCGGGGTCTGCGCCGGGCTGGGCGTCGGGGTCGGCGTCCTGCTCGCCGGGCTCCTCGCGGGAACGCGCGCTGGGCTCGCCGCAGGGCTCGTGCTCGCGGTCGGTGCCGGCATCCTCATCGGTCTCGCAGTCGGACAGTGGGACGAGTCGGTCGGGGGCGGAGTCGGCGGCGCGCTCGGCTCGATCGGATCCGCGCGGCTCGTGTCCGGGACGCTGCGGCGGGGCGGGTCGCGCTTCGGGACGGCGGTTTTCGTCGGGCTCGCAGCCCTGGTGCTCGCCGCAATCGCCTGGATCCCGATCGTCGGCTTTCTGGAGGCGGTCCTCGTTCCCGCGCTCGCCGCACGTCTGCGCGGCCGCGCCGCCGAGCGCTACGCGGGGCTTCGGTCCCTTGCCAAAGACTAAGCGGGTCATTCTCGTCGTCATCGACGGGTTGACGCCGTCGATGTTCGAGGCGGCGGTGGGTGACGGCCGCTTCCCCGCGCTGTCGTTTCTCGGCGAGCAGGGTCGTTACTCACGCGCCGTCTCGACGTTCCCGTCGCTCACACCGGTGTGCGTGTCGTCGATTGCGACCGGCGCGCATCCCGACGTCCATCGCATCCCGCACCTCGTCTGGTACGACCGGGAGCGCTCGCGTCTCGTCGAGTACGGATCGTCCTTCGCAGCGGTGCGCGCCGCCGGCATGGGGCGTTCGATCCTCGACACGATCATCAACATGAACCGGCTCCATCTCGGTGCCGACGCCACCACGGTGTACGAGTCGCTGGAAGATGCGGGGCTGACCACGGCCGCGATCAACATCACTTGCTACCGGGGCCGAACGCCGCATCTCCCGGCGCTGCCCGGCCTGACCATTCCCGCGTACGGGCCGAAGCGATTCTTCTTCTACAACCTCTTCGAGTCCGATCCCACCGGTGCACCGCTCGCCGTCTTCGGTCGGGCTCAAGGCTCGATCGATGCGTACGCGGCCGCGGTCGGGCGGTGGCTCGTGACGCGTGACGGTTTCGACTTTCTCGTCTACTACCTCCCCGACTACGACTTCGCCTCGCATGCGCAAGGCCCCGACGAAGCGTTCGAAGCGCTGGCGCGCAGCGACGCCGCCGTCGGTGCGCTTCTCGATGCTGCCGGTGGCCCGGATGAATTCCTCGAGCGCTACGCCGTCGTGCTCTGCGCGGATCATGGCCAGACACACGTCGACAGGCACGTCCGGCTGGAGACGCGCTTCGAAGGGGTCGAGGGAGCGCTCGTCACCGCGTCGAACCGCGCGGGGATGATCTACCGCATGCCTGAATGCAGGCTGGAGCCGCGTGAGCTTGCGTTGCGACTGGACGACGAGGAGGCCGCGGAAACGGTGCTGTTTCGCGAAGGGGACGAGGTCGTCGCCCGGCGTGAAGGCGAGGAGCTCCGCCTGGGCGCGGATGGGTCGACGGGTGACGAGGCCGTGCTCGGGTATCCCGGTGGCCTCGAGCGCGCCTGGGCAGCCGCGCAGAACCCAAATGCGGGCGAGGTGATCGTCTCCGCTGCTCCAGGATACGAATTCGCCGATCTCGCCGGCCACCACCATGGCGGCGGAGGAAGTCATGGCTCGCTGCGTCGCGGCGATTCGGAGGTCCCGATGCTGACGCTCGGGCTCGATGCCCAGCCACAGTCGATCATCGAGATCGCGCCCGCCGTGCTCGACCACTTCGGCGTGGAGCCGCCGGCCTATGCGCGTCCGCTCACCCGTGTCGCCTGAGCCGGGCGAGCTCAGAAGCCGGATGGTCGAGCAGCAACTGCGCTGCCGTGACGTCGTCGACGAACGCGTGCTCGCCGCGATGGAACGTGTTCCGCGCGAGCTGTTCGTACCGAAGCGGCTGCAGGGACGCGCGTACGACGATGCCGCGTTACCGATCGGCGAGGGCCAGACGATCTCCCAGCCCTACATGGTCGCGCGCATCGCCGAGGCGCTCGATCTGACCGGCGGCGAGCGTGTCCTGGACGTCGGCACGGGGTCGGGCTACCAGGCGGCGGTGCTGGCTGAGCTCGGCTCCTACGTGGACACGATCGAACGTATCCCCGTGCTCGCCGAACAGGCGCGAGCCAACCTGGATGCGGCCGGCTACGAGCGCGTGCGGGTGCACGTCGGCGACGGTTCGCAAGGCTTCCCGGCGCGCGCGCCGTTCACCGCGATCGCGGTGGCGGCTGCTGCGCCCGAGCTGCCCCGGACGCTCTACGAGCAGCTCGAGCCCCGTGGGCGGCTGGTCGTTCCCGTAGGCCGGCGTGGGGTTCAACAGCTCCAGGTGATCATCCACAGCCCTGAAGGCCCGGCCGTGCTGCGGTCGGTGCCGTGCCGCTTCGTCCCGCTCTTGGGCGAGGAGGGCTTCTGATGGACCGGTTTGCCCCAGGGCGGTCCGGGCACGATGGCGGCGGCATGAAAGAGCTCACCGGAGCGGAGCTGCTCGCGCTGCCCGTGCGTCTGCACGGCATCCAGCTCGGGCGACCTGTCGACCTGCTGCTCGACCGCGACACGCTGCGCACCGTCGGGCTCGACGTGCTCTGCGGCGACGAGGTGCACCGGTTCCTGCCGCTGCCGACGGCCTCCGTTGGGAACGAGGAGATCGCTGTCCTCTCGCCGCTCGTTCTGCTCGAGGAGGACGAGCTCGACTTCTATCGATCGAAGACCTTCGCGCTCCGCGCACAGCGCGGGCTTCAGGTGCAGCGCAAGGACCAGGACCTCGGCGCCCTCGGCGACGTCGTCGTCGACTCCGCAGGCAACCTTGTTGCGGCCCTGGTCGACGGGAAGCGAATTCCTTCAGACGGCGAGCTGCGTTTTGCTGCCAGACGCCGTACCGCGGCCTAACAGCTAGTCTCGCCAACCGCATGAGTGAACGGGACGCAGCCGTGCCCGCGGGTCTGCGCGACCGCGCCACCCGGGCCCTTCGCGAGCGGCGAAACTGGGAGCAGCTCGCGAAGTTCTGCCTCGTCGGCGCACTCGGCTACGTCGTCAATCTGCTCGTCTACGTCGCGCTCCTGGACGGCGCCGGCCTCCAGTATCGGCTCGCCGCGACGGGGTCCTTCCTCGTCGCCGTGACGAACAACTACCTCTGGAACCGGCTCTGGACGTTCCGCCACGACCGTGGTCATTTCGGGCGTCAGGGGCTGCGCTTCCTCGTCGTTTCGGTGATCGTCTACCTCGGCAACCTGGCGATCCTCACGGTGCTCGTCGTGCTCGGTCTGGGCGAGATCGTCTCGCAGGCTGTTGCGATCGTGCTTGTCACACCCGCGAACTTCGTCGGCAACAAGCTCTGGTCGTTCCGGAGGAAGCACTGAGGCGCCTGGTCGCCGTCGTCGGGGTGGCGCTCGCGGCGGCGGTCTTCGCTAACTCTGCCTCCGCCGCGACTGCGAAGCCGCGCTTGACGAAGGAGCGGGCCGTCGCGCTGTTCCTGGCGAACGGCAAGGTTGCGGACTGGCTCGATCGCTATCCCGTCAAGGGCAGGGTGAAGGACGCCACCTATGAATCGGATTCGACGAAGTGCGCGGCAGGAGCGCAGAGCGGCTGCTGGACCGTGCGCGTGTGGTGGAGCAAGAACAAGCAGGTCGATGCCGGCGAGATCGCGGAAGGCAAGGTCGACGACGGCTCGACGCGCGTGACCGAGGCCTGGACCGGCCCGCAGGTCGCATGGAAGATGGCCCGCGGCTACGACGGCGCTTTCGGCGGCAAGAAGATCAACACCCTCTCCGTGTGGCTCGCGTTCTGCGCCGTGTTCCTGCTCGGCCTCTTCGATTTCAGACGGCCGCTGTCGTTACGAAACCTCGACCTCATCGCACTCCTGTCGTTCTCGGTGTCCCTGTGGTTCTTCAACCACGGAAACATCTTCACGAGCGTGCCGCTTGCGTACGTGCCGATGGCGTACCTGCTCGCACGCTGTCTCTGGATCGGTATGCGCGGCAGGCCCGTGAGGGCGGCGCAGCCGATCTGGAAGCCGGCGATCCTGCTCGCAGCAGCGGTCTTTCTGATGGGCTTCCGGATCGGTCTGAATGTCGAGGACTCGAACGTGATCGACGTCGGCTACGCGGGCGTGATCGGCGCGGAACGGATCTCGAGCGGTGTCATGCCGTACGACCACTTTCCGAAAGAGGACGACCTCAAGGCCTGCGGGCCCGCGGACTCCGCAGGCGAGATCCGCGATCGAATCCAGTTCAACGGCCGCTGCGAGTCGGCGAATCCACTGGGCGACACTTACGGTCCGGTCGCCTACGAGGCGTACCTGCCCGGCTACTGGATCCGGGGCTGGTCCGGCAAGTGGGACAAGCTGCCCTCCGTACACCTCACGTCGATCATCTTCGACGTCCTCTGTGCGTTCGGCCTCGGGCTCGCCGGCTTGCGCTTCGGCGGCCGCTGGCTCGGCGCTGCGCTCGCTTTCGCCTGGGCGGCGTTCCCGTTCACGCAATACGTGTCGATGTCCAACACGAACGATGCGATCGTGCCGGTGTTCCTCATCTTCGGGCTCTGGCTGTCGAGCTCTCCGTTCGCGCGGGGAGCTGCGGCGGCGCTGTCGGGCTGGACCAAGTTCGCAGCGCTCGTGGTCGCGCCGATGTGGCTGACGTATCCCGGGCCGATCCGCTGGCGCCGCCCTCGGCCCGCTCTCGCCTTCGCTACAGGTTTCCTCGTCGCAACCCTGCTTGCCTTCTCGGTGCTGCTGCTCGACGCCCACCCGATCCAGGCTGCCCAGACGTTCTACGACCGGACGCTGAAGACACAGATCACACGCGAGTCGCCGTTCTCGCTCTGGGACTGGGCGCAGTACCACGCGCGCGGGATTCCGGACCTTCACCTCGTTCAATGGGTGCTGGAGGGCCTTCTCGTCGCGGGCGCCTTCGCCGCCGCGTTCTTCCCACGAATCAAGACGCCGCTCCAGCTGGCTGCTCTGACCGGCGCGCTTCTGATCGGGTTCGAGCTGGTGCTGACGCACTGGTTCTACCTCTACATCCCCTGGTTCTTCCCCTTCGTCGTGTTTGCTCTGCTCTTCAGTGGTCGCGAACAGCCAGAGCCCGGCGTCTGAGCGCTCTGTGACCGCCGCGGCGTTCGCGGCGATTGCGCTCTTCGTTGCTGCCTGGACGCTGCTGCACGTCGGCTTCTACAAGCACAAGCAGGTGATCGACACTCCCGTGTACCAGCGCTATGGAAATGCGGTGGCCGACGGAAAGGTGCCCTATCGCGACTTCTCCGTCGAGTATCCGCCGGGTGCGTTGCCCATGTTCGTCCTGCCGGCGCTGGCCGAGCGGGGCTCCGATCAACAGGTGTCGACGGGGTTTCGCCGCTCGTTCGAGACGCTCATGTGGATGTGCGGCGCCGCCGCGCTCGCGTCGATGGCGGTCGTTCTGCGGATGCTCAGACGCAGCAACCCGAACGTCTGGGGCGCGCTCTGCTTCGCCGCGGTCGCCCCGCTCCTGCTCGGCTCCGTGATCCTGAGCCGGTTCGACCTGTGGCCGGCTGCCATCTGCGCTGTGTCGCTGGCCGCGCTCGTGTCCAACCGCCTGCGTCTTGGACACGCTCTGCTCGGTCTCGGCATCACGGCGAAGCTCTTTCCCGTGGTGTTCGTCCCGCTCGGCGTTGCCTACGCGTGGAAGCGCGCAGGCCAGCGGGAGGCGCTGACCTGCCTCGCGCTCGTCGCGGGCGTTGTCGCCGCCGTCTTCCTGCCCTTCGTCGTCCTTTCGCCCGGAGGTGTCTGGCACAGCCTCAGCGTCCAGCTGAGCAGGCCCTTGCAGATCGAAAGCCTTGGCGCCTCACTCCTGCTCGTCGGCCATGACGTGTTCGGGTTCGGCCTCGCGGGGGAGACGAGTCACGGTTCTCAGAACCTCGCGGGAACCGCGGCCGGGGTGCTCGCGGTCGCGTCCACTCTTCTGCAAGTCGGGGTGCTCGCCTGGATCTGGTCGTCGTTCGCCCGCGGGCGAGGTGACGGCGAGGCGCTCGTCCGTTCGACCGCCGCAGCACTCTGCGCATTCGTCGCGCTCGGCAAGGTCTTGTCGCCACAGTTCCTGATCTGGCTGATCCCGATCGTCCCGCTCGTACGCGGACGCCGTGGACTGTGGGCGAGCGGGCTGTTGGCGGCAGCGCTCGTCGGGACGCAGATGTGGTTCCCTTTCCGCTACTTCAGGCTGGCGCTCGACTTCGAGGCCGGCCTGTCTTGGGTCTTGCTTGCACGCGACGTTGTGCTCGTCGCGATCACGGTGCTGCTGGCGTTCACGCTACGGCGTAGAGCCGCCATTCGCCCGGAATCCCCTTGAGTGAGTGAACACCGCGGTCGGCGAACTCGATTCCCGATCCTGCGACGAGATCGCGAACCGTGCTCGACACGAGCACTTCTCCGGCGCCTGCGAGTGAGGCGACACGCGCTCCGGTGTGCACCGCGATACCTCGAACGTGGTCGCCTGCAAGCTCGCACTCACCGGTGTGTAGCCCGCGCGCACCTCGAGCCCAAGGGTCCGGACGTTTGTGACGACCGAGCGCGCGCAGCGGATCGCGCGTGCTGGTCCGTCGAAGGTGGCGAAGAAGCCGTCGCCGGCGGAGTCGACCTCACGCCCGCGAAAGCGCTCCAGATCGCGACGGACGATCTCGTTGTGGTGGTCGAGCAGATCGCGCCAGCGTTTGTCTCCGAGCTCGCGCGCTCGTTCCGTCGAACCGACGACGTCGGTAAACAGCACTGTCGCGAGGACGCGGTCCGGGTCGGCAGGCTCCCGCACACCTGTCAGGAACTCCTGGATCTCGTCGAGGATGTCGTCCCCTTCGATCCAGGGAAGGTGATCATCCCCCGGAAGCTCGATGTAACGGGAGCCCTCGAGGTTTTGCGAGAGCCAGCGTGCGTTCTCGACGTGGCAGACCTTGTCGCCGATCCGGTGCAGGATCAGCGCCGGTGTCTTCACCGCCGGGTCTCTCCGCCGACGAGGACGACAGCGCGGGTGGGTTCGGGGCAGGTCGCGGCGAAGAGAATTGACATCGGCCCTCCCTCGAAAATGCCCATCAGCGCTGCACTCTCCGAGCCGATGTTGTCGAGGATCGCCCGGACGTCGTCCATCCGCTCCTCGAGGGTGCCGGCCCGCACGCGGTCGGAGAGGCCCATGCCGCGCCCATGACGCATACGAGATCCAACAGGTCCGGCTCCCACGACCTGGTAGGCGATGTGAACGTCGCCTTTCTCCGAGTAGCGGATCGGTGGTGTTGTCAGTGCACCGAAACGCGCACCGACTCGCAGCTCGTCGCGCGCCCATCCGTGCCGCACTCGACGAGGGCTCCCTCGATCCGCACGTCACCCGAAGCCGTCTCGAAGCGCACGTGCAGTCCGGTCCGCATCTGCCGGATCGCCAGTTCAGCCTGGACGCCGATGACCGAGTCGTGCGGGCCCGTCATGCCGGCGTCGGTGATGGCCGCCGTGCCGCCGCGCTGTACCCGCGCGTCGTTCGTCTGGATGTGCGTATGCGTTCCGAAGACCGCCGTGACCTTGCCGTCGAGCCAGTGCGCGAGCGCCACCTTCTCGCTCGTGGCTTCGGCGTGCATGTCGACGATGATCACGGGCGTGCGAGCGGCTGCTTCCTCGACGAGCTCGTCGACGATCTCGAATGCGTTGTGTGGCGGCCCCAGAAAGAGGGAGCCGAGAAAGTTGGTGATCGCGACCTCGGTCCCGTCGGCTGCGGCCACGTAGGTCAAGCCCTTCCCGGGCGCACGCTTCGAGTAGTTCGCCGGCCTGATCACCCGGTCGCTCTGGTCCAGGTAGGGCAGGATCTCTCCGCGACGCCACGCGTGGTTGCCGAGCGTGATCGCGTCGACGCCGGAGGCGAGCATCTTGTCCGCGAGCTTTGGCGTGATGCCGACGCCGTCCGCGAGGTTCTCGCCGTTCAGGATGCAGAGGTCGACCTGCAGCTCCTCGCGCAGCGAGGGCAGGCGCTCTTCCAGCGCGCGACGCCCAGGGACGCCGACCGCGTCTGCAATAAAGAGGATTCTCACGTCTCGAGATTGCTTTCGGTTTACCGAGCGAAGCGAAGGTCTTAAGACTCACCGCGGAAAATGCGGAGCATTTTCGCGGCTTAGGGTAGTAGTGTCGCGGCGGCGCGGAGCTCGATCGCCACGTGGTTGCCCGCGTCCTGCGTGAATCCCGAGAGCGCCTGCCGCTCGACGCCCGAAAGATCGAGCACGCGGCCGACCTTGGTGCTCGACGCGGCGATCGTCGAGCCCACCGTGAGCGCCGGATCCGCGCTCAGGTGAGTCAGCGAGACCACGAGCGACGGAGCGGCCGACGGCTGGATGTCGATGCGCACGCCGTAAGTCTGTCCGTTCAAGATGTAGTCGGAGATGCCCACGATCGTTCCGTCGACGGGTGCGTAGACGTCGGTTCCGGGACCGGCGCCGACATCGAGCACAGCCGTTTCTCCGCCGCTCAACTGGTAGTAGAGGAACCCTGCGCCGCCTCCGCCGAAGATCTTGTGCGCGAGCCTCGAGAGCGCTCCCTCGTTCCCCTGATGCCCCAAGGGATTCAGGGGAATCGCTCCGTCGCCGGACGAGTGGTAACCGATCGCAGTCACGCGACTCTGCGCGACCGGCAACTGGATGCGCAGGCCGCCGTGCAGCGCGACTGTCAGCGGCGTCGGTGGGCCGACGGGCAGCAGCCGGCTGGCGGGCCCTGGCAGCGCCTGGGAGGGCTGGCGCGTGGCTCCCTGGCCGAACGCGGTGATCAGGAGTGTCCCCAGGAGGACGCCGGACACGACCGTCAGCACGATCAACCGGCGGGCGCGGTGGGGCACGGGCTGGCGCCGCGAGCGCTTGCGCGACGCGGGGCCTCGGCGGGAGGGGGCCGGCATTCGCGGCACCGTAACGAACCCTGACCGGTTCTTCAACAAATGAGGGGCCTGGGTTTGTGACAGCGGAATCCTCGGATCTGCCAGGGTTTCCCCCCATACCTCGTGACGGTCGAGGGCGAGGTTGCCCTCCTCGAGCCAGTTCCAGTTCCATTCAGGGGGTCTGAGGCGTATGACCTCGGCTGTACGATCACTTGCATGCCCGCCCGGGCGGCGAAGATCGAGATCCCGCGTTGGATCCAGCTGGCTGGGCTTCCGGTTCTGCTGCTGTTTCTCTGGATCGTGGCGGCGGCGGTCCGTCACGTCGTCTTCCTGTTCCTCGTCGCCCTGCTGATCGCACTGCTCCTGAGCCCGATCGTGCGGGCGTTCCAGCGGGTGCGCATCCCGCGCGGCTTCTCAGTTGCGCTGGTGTACCTCGCATTTGCGGTCACGGTTGTCGCCGCCATCGTGGCGCTCGGGACCGTCGTCGTCAGCGAGACGAAAACGGCCGCAAAACGGGTGGATTCCTACTTTACGAACGTGAACGGACAAACCCACCAGGTCGAAGCCGGCAGGGACATCGACCGCCTGCAGCGCTGGCTCGACGGTCACCGCCTCGGCGCGATCAAGATCCAGGATCGCGGGCACCGGCTCGTGCGCGACATCCGCAGGCACGACGTTGGGAAGTACACGACGAAGGTCATCAACTTCCTCGAGGGCGCGGCGATCTCGATCGGGAAGCTGCTCTTCAGCGTAATCGTCGTCCTCGTCGTGTCGATCTACATGCTCCTCGACTTCCCGAAGCTGGAACGCTCGGTCAACCGGCGCTTCCCGCCGCAGCCCGGCTCCGAGCCGTTGATCCTGCGCATGGAGCACTCGCTGGCGAGCTACGTGAAGGGCCAGTCGCTCGTCTCGCTCATCATCGGGACGAGCGCGGGAATCGGGTTATGGCTCTTCGGCGTGCTCGGCTGGCTGCCTCACGGCCAGAAGTACGCGCTGCTCTTCGGTGCGTGGGTTGCGATCACGGAGCTGATTCCGTACCTCGGCCCGTGGCTCGGTTCGATCCCGCCGTTTCTCTATGCGCTCGTCACCCATCCGATCTCCGCGGTCTGGGTGCTGCTGCTGTTCCTGGCGATCCACCAGGTCGAGGGGCACATCGTCGTCCCGAAGGTGATGGGCAGTGCGCTGCGCCTACATCCCTTGCTCGTCATCTTCGGGCTGCTCGCCGGCGGGGAGATCTATGGGTTGCCGGGTGCGCTCGTCGCATTGCCGCTGCTCGCGGCCGGACGGGCGATGTGGGAGTTCTTCGGGGAGCGGATCGAGCTCGAGCGCTGGAAGGACGGGGACCCGGTTGTCGCGGTGCCGGTTGAGCTCGACGACACCGAAACGACCCCGGCTGCAGCGCGTCGTTGAGTGGCGTGGTTCTGCGGGCGCGCGAGGTCGCGCGCCGCTTCGGCGCGGACGTCGCGCTCGAACCGACCGACGTCGAGGTGTGCGGTGGTGAGGCGCTCGCACTCATCGGTCCGAACGGGGCGGGCAAGTCGACGTTGCTCTCGCTCTTGGCCGGGGCGCTCGAGCCCACGTCCGGGAACGTCGAGCGCGTCGACGGCGTGCGTGTCGGCTGGGTTCCGCAGCAACCGGCGTTCTACGACCGGTTGACGGCGCGCGAGAACCTCGAGCTGTTCGCCAGGCTCGAAGGCGAAGACGATCTTGCTGCGACGGCCGCGCGTCTGCTCGCTCGCTTCGACATTCCGCCGGATCGTCCAGCGCACATGCTCTCCGTCGGCAATCGCCAGCGGCTCAACGTCGCGCTCGCGCTGCTCGGCAGCCCGCGTGTGCTCCTGCTCGACGAGCCGACTGCGGCACTCGATCCGGGACAGCGACGGCGGCTGTGGGAGACGGTGACCACGTTGCGCGACGAGGGCGGGTCGGTCGTGTTCTCGACACAGAATCTCGAAGAGCTCGACCTCTACGCCCGCCGGGTTGCGGTGCTCCAACGAGGTCGTTTGACGTTTCTCGGCTCGACCGCGGAGTACGGCGAGCTACACGCAGAGGAGGTCTTCTCGTGAGCCGCGTGGCCCTCATCCTGCGCAAAGACCTGAGAATCCTGTTTCGCTCTCCGCTCCTGCTCGGCGTACTGATCGCCTACCCGCTGCTTGTGGCCGGGCTCGTCGGGCTCGTCGCGGGCTACGGCAGCTCGAAGCCGCGCGTCGCCCTCGTCGACGAGGACCACCTGCCGCAGGTTGTCAGCGTCGGTGGTCATTCATTCCGGATCCAGGACGCGATCGACGAGGTCGGCAAGAACGTCCATCTCGTTCGGATGCAGCCGGGCGAGGCGCGCCGAGCGCTCTCCACGGGACGCATCGTCGCGACCCTGACCATTCCGCCCGGTTTCCTCGCAGACCTGCGCAGCGGCCTGCACGCGCCGAGCATCCTCTACCAGACGACACGCGGTGGGATCTCGTCGCGCGTGACGCAGCAGGTGCAGGCACTCGTGTACGGGCTCAACCGTCAGCTGCAGAGCGCATACGTGAAGACGGATTTGCACTACGTCCAGCTGATCGTCAACGGAGGGAAAGCCGTGTTCCTCGGGCGGACGTATGACGTCCTCGGCCTGGAGCGGATGCAGAAGCTGCTAGCCGAGCTGCCGCCCGGCCCGCAGCGCACGCGCATCGCGGAGTTCGCACGCATCGCCGGCATCGCGCTGACTCAGACAGGCAACCTGCTGAGCGCGACGGCGAACCCGATCGGGCTCGAGCGTGCCCGCGAGCACTCACGCAGTTCGTTGCTCTCCGCGCAGGTGCAGTCGTATGCGCTTGCGCTCACGATCACGTTTCTCGCGCTGCTGCTTGCAGCGGGAGCGATCGCGAGCGAGCGCGACGAGAACGCCATCGGCCGGCTCCGGCGCGGCCTCGTTTCGATGGGGGAGCTCGTCACCGCGAAGGTCGCGCTCGCCGCAGTCGTCGCCCTTGCGCTCGGGTTGGCGATCGCACTCGTCTTCGGCCTGATCGTCGAGGCGGGCGGTGTAGCGGGTGGCGAGCCATGGCAGCGCCTGCCGCTCCTCGCCGTTGGGCTCCTGCTCGCCGGAGGGGCGCTCGGAGCGCTCGGGACGCTGCTCGGCGCGCTGGCGCGGGAAACCAGGACGGCTTCGCTCGTCGCGGTGCTGGTGGTGATGCCGATCGTCTTCCTCGGCCTCGTCCCCAGCGAGATCGTCCCGGTGGCCGGCTGGATCAGCGACGCCCTGCCGTTCGCGCACGCCGTGAGGTACTTCTCGGCGTCCCTCTACGACGCGAGCCCGTGGGCCACGGTAGGCCGCGAGCTGGCATGGCTGGTGGGACTCGGGCTCGTCTTCGGCCTGCTGGCCCGGGCGGCCACGCGCCGGCTCCTGGCCTGAGCGGACATGTGCCAGGGACAGTCCCTGGCACATGTCCCCTGCCTGGCACCGGACACGGGCCTCGGGGACCGGTCTAGGCTTCGGTCGTGAGCACTTTCCCCGTCACACGGCTGCGACGGCTTCGCCGGACGAATGGGCTCCGCGACCTCGTGCGGGAAACACGGCTCGACCTCGACGACTTCGTCATGCCGCTCTTCATCGGGCCCGAGCCGCTGGCGAACGCGGATCTGCCCGGGCTCGCCCGACACTCCGTGGAGACGCTCGGCGCCGAGGCCGACGAGCTCACACGACTCGGCGTCAAGGCGGTGATCCTCTTCGGCATCCCCGACGAGAAGGACGACGAGGGATCCGGCGCGTGGGACGACGACGGAGTCGTGCAACGCGCACTACGGGAGTTGCAAGGTCGCGATCTCGTCCTCATCACCGACGTCTGTCTCTGCGAATACACCGCGCATGGTCATTGCGGGGTCATCGGCGACGGTGAGGAGATCGACAACGACGCGACGCTTGAGCTGCTCGTGCGCACCGCGCGCAGCCACGTCGACGCCGGTGCTCATGCCGTCGCACCGAGCGACATGATGGACGGCCGGGTCGGTGTGATCCGCGAGGAGCTTCCGGACACGCCGATCATCGCGTACTCCGCCAAGTACGCCTCTGCGTTCTACGGGCCCTTCCGCGAGGCGGCCGAATCGGCGCCGTCGTTCGGCGATCGCCGCGGCTATCAGATGGATCCCGCAAACGTCCGCGAAGCGCTGCGCGAATGCGAACAGGACATTGCCGAAGGCGCCGACGTGCTGATGATCAAGCCTGCGCTGCCGTACCTCGACGTGATCCGCGCGGCACGAGAGCGCTTCGACCTCCCGCTTGCTGCTTACAACGTCTCCGGCGAGTACGCGATGGTCAAGGCAGCCGCCGCGAAGGGCTTCCTGGACGAGCGGCAGTCCGCACTCGAGTCGCTGACGGCAATCAAGCGGGCAGGCGCCGACTTCGTCATCTCCTACTGGACGAAGGAGCTGGCCTCCTGGCTTTAAGGACGCGGAGCGAGCTGTACCGCCGCGCCCTCGAGCTCATTCCCGGCGGAGTGAACTCGCCGGTGCGCGCGATGCGCGCGGTCGGGCTCGACGAGCCCTTCTTCGCGCGCCGCGGCGAGGGCGCGTACATCGAGGACGTCGAAGGGAACCGCTACCTCGACTGGGTCATGTCCTGGGGGCCGCTCATCTTCGGGCACGGCGATCGCGCGACGGTTGATGCGGTGCGCGCGGCCGCGGAGCTCGGCACGAGCTTCGGCGCGCCGAGCGAGGCCGAGGTCGAGCTCGCCGCCGAGATCGTGGATGCGCTTCCTTCCGTCGAGAAGGTCCGCCTCGTCTCGTCCGGGACGGAGGCGGCGATGAGCACGGTCCGACTCGCGCGCGCGTTCACGTCGCGCGACCGCATCCTCAAGTTCGCCGGCTGCTACCACGGTCACGTCGACGCGCTACTCGCGAGGGCGGGCTCCGGGGTCGCGACGCTCGGCCTGCCGGCGAGCCCTGGTGTCCCGACGGCCACGACGAAGGACACGATCGTGTGCAAGTACAACGACGTCGACGCCGTCGCATCGACCGTCGCCGAGTTCGGCGAAGGCCTGGCCGCGATCATCGTCGAGCCGGTCGCAGGGAACATGGGCGTCGTTCCCCCCGAGCCCGGGTTCCTCGAGGCTCTGGGCCAGCTCTGCGAGGCGTCGGGCGCGCTCCTCGTCTTCGACGAGGTGATCACGGGCTTTCGCATCGCCCGCGGCGGTGCACAGGAGCGTTTCGCAGTTACGCCCGACCTCACGATCCTCGGCAAGATCGCAGGTGGCGGCCTGCCGCTGGCGGCTTTCGGGGGCCGCGCGGAGATCATGGACCGCCTCGCTCCGAGCGGCGACGTCTACCAGGCCGGAACCCTGTCGGGAAACCCGCTCGCCACCGCCGCGGGGCTCGCGGTCCTCCGCCGGCTCCGCGATCCCGCCGTGTACGAGGAGCTCGAGCGCCGTGGCGCACGCCTCGAAGCGGGCCTTGCTCCACATGGGCGAGTGCAGCGCGTCGGCGCGATGGCGACCCTCTTCATGACCGGCGACCCCGTGCGCAACTTCGACGACGCGCAGCGCGCGGACACCGAGCGCTACGCCGCGCTCTTCCGCCACCTGCTCGAGCGGGGGATCTACATCGCGCCGAGCCAGTTCGAAGCCATGTTCCTGTCGCTCGCACACGGCGACGAGGAGATCGACCGCACTATTCAAGCCGTTGCCGACTTCGACAGCTGATCTCTGGGAGACGATCGCCTCGGACGCGGGGCAGGAGAGCGGCCTCTGGAACCTCGCGCTCCGCCCTCGTGAAGAACAGGAGCGTGAGGCGGTCTTCTCACCGCTCGGCGAGGAGCGCTTCGCGCTCGGAATCGAGACGATCTACGAGGGCTACCTCCTGCACTACGGACGGCCGCGGCTCTTTGCTCCCGAGGATCAGGACGCCGCGCTCCTGCTTGGCGACTACCTCTACGCGCACGGCCTCGTGCGCATCGAGGAAGTGGGCAGCGTCGAAGCGGTCAGCGATCTGGCGGAGCTGATCGCCCTGTGTGCGTACCTCCAGGCCGAGGGAATCTCCGGCGACGGGCCGGTGTGGGCGGCGACGGCGGCAGTGCTCGGCCGCGGGGAATTGGACGAAGGCCGCTCGTCGCTCAGGCTCGACAACGATCCGAGCCCGCTCGAGCGCCTCGCCAGGAGCCGGGTGGGCGACGCCGCGACCGACGGTGCGCTCGCCACCCACCGCGGGCGACTGCGCTAAAGTCGCGCCGGATGCACGCGCTGCTTCAACTCCTCGCAGTGGACGATGCCGCGACCGAGGGCAAGAAGGTCATCACCGGCATGCTGATCGTCGGCCTGATCTTCGTCAGCGTGATCGCCCTCGGCCAGACAATGCACTGGCTGCGGCACCGCCGCCGCTAGACCCGCGTCGCAACTCTGCGCATGATCCGGCTGTGCGCAACCTGCCGAGCGGCACCGTCACCTTCCTGTTCACCGACGTGAAAGGGTCCACCAGGCTGCTCCACGAGCTCGGTGAAGGGTACGCGGAGGTTCTCGCCGGCCACAGACGAGCGTTGCGCGAGTCGTTCGAGCGGTACGGTGGAACCGAGGTGGACACGCAAGGCGATGCCTTCTTCATCGCTTTTGCGAAAGCCTCGGAGGCGCTGTCCGCCGCCGTCGCGGGCCGCTCTGCGCTGGAAGGGAGCCCGATCCGCGTGCGCATGGGCCTCCACACCGGCGAGCCGCTGGTCACAGAGGATGGGTACGTCGGCATCGATGTCCACCGGGCGGCGCGCATCGCCGCTGCGGGACACGGGGGCCAGATTCTCCTCTCGCAGTCGACGCGAGATCTGGTCGGCGCGGAATCGCTGCGTGACCTCGGAGAGCATCGGCTCAAAGATCTGACCGCGCCGGAGCGGATCTACCAGCTCGGCGATGCCGACTTTCCGCCCCTCAAGAGTCTCAACGCGACGAACCTCCCGGTTGCCTCGAACCCGCTCGTCGGGCGCGAGCGAGAGCTCGCTGACCTGCAGGCGTTGCTCCGCAACTCCGTGCGAGTCGTGACGCTTACCGGGCCTGGCGGAAGTGGAAAGACGCGCTTGGCTCTGCAGGTCGCTGCCGAGCTCGTGGACGAGTTCTCGGGCGGCGTCTTTTTCGTAGCCCTTGCCGGTGTCGGTCATCCGGAGCGCGTGCAAGCGACGATCGCCGGCACGATCGGTGTTCGTGATCCTGCGGACCTCCGCGACCGCGAAGCGCTGCTCGTCCTCGACAATTTCGAGCACCTGCTGGAGGCCGCCCCCTCTGTCGGTGAGCTCCTCGCTGGAGCGCCGAACACGAAAATCCTTGCGACAAGCCGCGCGCCGCTGCGTCTCGAAGGCGAGCGTGAATACCCGCTCGATCCGCTACCGAGCGACGAAGCCGTAGAGTTGCTCACCCAGCGTGGACGCGCCGTGCGACCTGGCTTCGAGCCAGACGACGCCACTCGCGAGATCTGCAGCCGGCTCGACGGGCTCCCGCTGGCGCTCGAGCTCGCAGCTTCGCGTCTGCGATCGCTGAGCTCCGCGGCGCTCCTGCAGAGACTGGAGCAACGGCTTCCGCTCCTAACCGGCGGCCGCCGTGATGCGCCCGAACGTCAACGCACGCTGCGGGCGACCATCGAATGGAGTTACGAGCTCCTGTCGGAGGGGCTCAAGCAGGTGTTCGCCAGACTTGCCGTCTTCGCGGGCACGTTCTCGCTCGACGCAGCCGAAACGGTCACCGGCGCGACGCTCGACGACCTGGATGCGCTCGTCGAGGCGAGTCTCATGAAGCCGATCGGGGCTGATCGCTTTTTGATGCTCGCGACGATTCGCGAATTCGCAACAGGGGCCCTCGGCGAAAATGCCGACCTCGATCGGCGCCACGCTGAGCATTACCGGCGTGTCGCGGAATCGACGAACCTCAGCGCGGACGGCGAGGGCGGCATGCCGGACTACGAGTTGGCATTCGCCGAGCTGGACAATTTCAGGAAGGCGTTGACGTGGGCCGTCGAGACCCGGAACGCCGCAGTTGGTTTGCAGACCGTGATCGCTCTCGAGCAGCTCTGGGTCACCCGAGACCCGTTCGAGGGCCGCCGCTGGCTGGAAGCGCTCATGGAACGAGGGGAGAACCTCCCGCCGGAATTGCGTGCGCGCTCGCTGCTCACCCACGGCGGGCTGGTCTTCATCGTCGGGGAGTTCGAACGCGGCACCCAGCTCTATGAAGACAGCCTGGCCGAGTACCGCAGCCTTGGCGACGAGCGCGGAGCGGCCGCCGTTCTCAACCGCATGATCTATGCAGCGATCGCGAGGCAGGATTTTCCGGAGGCGCGTGCTCTGGGCTCGGAAAGCCTCGAGGTCCACCGGCGCTTCGGAAGCACGCAGGGTGAAGCAGTCGCCCTTGGCTCCCTCGCCGAGGTCGAGTGGCAAACCGGAAATCGCGAGCTAGCCGTCGAGCTCGCGGGCCGAAGCGCCGAGCTGGCCGCAACGGCGGGCTTCCGCTGGTGGCGTGTCGCGATGTTGTCGATGCTCTCCGAGTGGTCCCTCACGTCGGAACGGCGCGCGGAGGGAGACCGGCTTGGCCGTGAAGCGCTTGGCCTCGCACACCGGATCGGCGACCGCATGCACGGCGTATATTTGCTTGCGCTGCTTGCGTGGAGCGCCGCCGAAGCAGGTCAACTGAAGCGTGCCGGATTTCTCTGGGGTGCCGTCGAGGCCGAAGAACAACGTGGCGCCATCGGCCAGTGGGAGTCCGAACGGGATGCGTTCGCGGCCCGCGTGCTCGCTTTTGCGGACGCCGACTTCGAGGAAAAGCGGGACCTCGGTTCGCGATCGACAGCTGCCGAGGCGGTGGACTACGCGCTTGGCTCCGTAGACTGACGCTGTGGCGCCGCCTGCCGACCTGCGCGAGTGGATCGCGCTCCTCGAGCGCGAGAATGAGCTCGTTCGCGTCGAGGCGGAGGTCGACCCGGAGCTCGAGATCACGGAGATCACCGACCGCACCGTCAAGGCCGGCGGCCCGGCGCTCCTGTTCGAGAACATCAAAGGCTCATCGCATCCACTGCTGATCAACCAGTTCGGCACCGAGCGGCGCATGTGCCTCGCCTTCGATGCGCCCTCGCTCGACAGCGTCGCGGAAAAGCTCAGCGATGTCCTCGAGCTGCAGCCGCCGGCGGGCCTCGTCGACAAGGTGCGCGGCCTGCAGAAGCTCAAGTCGATCGCCGACTCGCGCCCGAAGACGGTCCGGCGCGCACCCTCGCAGGAAGTCGTCCTCGAGGGGGACGAGGCTTCCCTCGACCTCTTGCCCATCCAGACCTGCTGGCCGGACGACGCAGCACCCTTCATCACCCTGCCCGCCGTGATCACGAAGGATCCGCGCACGGGCACGCGCAACGTCGGGATGTATCGCATGCAAAAGCTCGGCCCGCGCGCGACCGCGATGCACTGGCAGATCCACAAGGACGGCCGTGCCGACTACCTCGCCACCGACGGGCGAATCGAGGTCGCAGTCGCGCTCGGCCTCGACCCCGTCACCGCGTACAGCGCAAGCGCGCCGCTGCCGAAACACATCGACGAGTTCATGCTCGCCGGCTTTCTGCGCGGCGAACCGGTCGAGCTCGTGCAGGCGAAGACCGTCGACCTCGAGGTGCCGGCAAACGCTGAGATCGTCCTCGAGGGCTACATCGACAAGGACGAGCTGACCGAGGAGGGGCCATTCGGCGACCACACCGGCTACTACACCCCGGCGGAGCCGTTCCCCGTCTTCCGGCTCACGGCGATCACGATGCGACGCGACGCCGTCTACCCGTCGATCGTCGTCGGCAAGCCGCCGCAGGAAGACGCCTGGCTCGGCAAGGCGACCGAGCGGATCTTCCTGCCGGCGATCCGGATGACGGTTCCGGAGATCGTCGACTACGACCTCCCGATCGCCGGCGCCTTCCACAACTGCTGCATCGTCTCCATCCGCAAGGCCTTCCCGGGCCACGCGCAGAAGGTCATGCATGCGATCTGGGGCCTCGGAATGCTCAGCCTGACCAAGTCGATCGTCGTCGTCGACGAAGGGGTCGACGTGCACGACTACGGCGAGGTCATGTTCCGTGTCGGCGCGAATGTCGATCCCGCCCGGGACGTTCTCCTCACGGAGGGCCCGCTCGACCACCTCGACCATGCCCCGACCCGCCAGTTCTACGGCGGCAAGATCGGGATCGACGCCACCCACAAGGGCCCCGATGAGGGAACTCGTGACTGGCCGCCGGAGATCGAAATGACCCCCGAGATCAAGGCACTGGTCGACCGCCGCTGGGCGGAATACGGCATCTCGCTCGACACCCCTGCACGAAACGGGCAAATCCGTCAGAGTCCCCGCCCGTTGCGTCGATTGTTACGTCGTTGACAGGCAGAACAGGGCGGCGATTGAATCCACTAGTGGTGACCCACAAAGGGGAGGCTCGGTGACCGAACCCCAGCACGGGGACCGGCCGCATCTCCCTGGGCCGTCCCTCTATCCGATTGCCTTCGCGGCCGGCGTCGCCTGCATCCTTGTCGGGCTGATCGTCAACCCCAAGATCATCGTCCCGATCGGGGCCGTGATCGCGATCCTGTTTGGGTTCCTCTGGGCGCGGGACGCGACGGAAGAGTTCCGCGGCGAGCCCGTGCACGCGATCGAGCCGGAGTCTGGTGGTCCACCCGAATCGACCGACGCGCCGGCGATCCCCGCCAACCAGGGAGAGGATGCGATGCCTGCGCCGGAGCCCGGCGAGCGGTTTCCGCGCAACCGCTTCCTCGAGGGCGCGACCCTCGGCCTCGGCGCTGTCATCGGCGGGCTCGTGACCGTGCCTGCGGTCGGCTTCATGATCGTGCCGGCGTTCAAGGGGCAGGGCTATCCGAAGGTCGACCTCGGGCCGCTCGAGAACTTCACCGAGGGGCGGTGGTTCGTGACGAAGTTCTTCATGCACCCGGGCTCGGACGGCGAGGTCTCGCATCGCACCGCGTACATCCGGAACAACGGCCAGCTGGACGGCGAGCCCAGCTTTACGATCATCTCGAACCGCTGTGCGCACCTCGGGTGTCCGGTGCAGCCGAACGGCCCCGTGCAGGACAACCAGAAGAAGGAGATCGACGGGAAGGCGGGCCAGCGGATCACGATGATCCCGGTGATCCCCGCCGGTGGGTATGGCTGCCCTTGTCACGGCGGTCAGTACGACGTCGAGGGCAACCGCGTCTCAGGCCCGCCGACGCGTGGTCTCGACCGCTACGAGTTCTCCGTCGTCGACGGGCACCTGATCCTCGGGAAGCCGTACAGCGTCACTCGCGTCGACGGCGAAGGAAAGACCGCGCGGATCCACAAGTACAAGCTCGCGGGGCCCGGCCAGCACGTCGACGGCTGGGAGCAGATCCTCTACCCGTTGCAGCCGCCACACTGATGGCTGTCGCGGCTCGCAACAAGAAGTCCGCGCGGCGCCGCCAGCTCGAGGCTGCGATCAACTACCCGATCGACTGGCTCGAAGAACGATCGGGCCTCGTCGGCGGGATCAAGTACTTCATCTTCCGCAAGGTTCCCGGAGACACCAACTGGTTCCACACGCTCGGCTCGGCGACCCTCACGGCTTTCCTCGTGCAAGCCCTGACGGGCGCGATCCTCGCGATGTACTACAAGCCGGACCCGCAGAGCGCCTACCAGTCGATCCAGCACATCACCAACGACATCACGCTCGGCTGGCTCGTGCGCGGCATGCACAAGTGGGGCGCGAGCGTCTTCATCATCCTCATGTTCTTCCACATGGCGCGCGTGTTTCTGTTCGGTGCGTACAAGTATCCGCGCGAGCTGAACTGGATCATCGGCGTGATGCTGCTCGCGATCGGGATGCTCGAGGGCTTCACCGGTTACCTGCTGCCCTGGGACCAGACCGCGTACTGGGCGACGGTCGTCGGCATCAACCTCAACGGCACAGCGCCGTTCCTCGGGCCGTTTCTCGCGGACTTCTTACGCGGCGGCGCGGAGATCGGCGGCGAGACGATCAGCCGTTTCTATGCGATGCACATGCTTCTGATCCCGGGATTGATCTTCGCGCTGATCGGCCTGCACCTGTACCTCGTCATCCGGCTCGGCGTGACGTCGCCGCCCTGGTCGAGCGCGGCCGCGGGCAGCGAGGCGGCCGGCGAAGAACCGAGGACGAACGGACGCAGCGGCCTGACGCAGCCCGCGGCCCGTAGCGGCTGGCGCCGCAACGGAGGTGAGGGCTAGTGGCCTCGACCGACGACTGGCGCAGGCAGTTCACGAAGTACAAGGAAGACGTCAAGGAGCGCGGGAAGCCGTTCTACCCCTACGCGATGTTCCACGACACGGTAATGAGCCTCGTCGTCGTCTCGGTGATCATCGGCGTGACCTGCGTTTGGTACTTCACCTCGGGCGAGGATCCCAGTTCGTGCGGCAGCGGCCACTCGTGCCTGCTCGGGCCCCGCTACTCGGACCCGGCGGATCCCGCGACGACGAACTTCGTGCCGCGTCCGGACTGGTACTTCTACTTCCTCTTCTACCTGCTGCGAATCTTCAAGTGGCCAGACTCGGTCATCCTCGGGACGGTCGGCATTCCGACGATCGCCCTCATCATCGCGTTCATGCTCCCGTTCTTCGACCGGCGCATGGAGCGGCGGCTCACGCGCCGGCCCGTCGCGGTGATCGGCGCGATCCTCGTCGTCCTCTCCATGGGCGTGCTCACCTACAAGGGAGCGACCGCGCACGAGGCGCTCGCAAGCGAGGTCGTGGGGGCGGTGCCGACCTGGGCACAGCGCGAAGGATTTGCAGGCAACGCAGAGGCGATCGCCGGCGCCAAGATCTTCGCGAGCTCCGGTTGCACGGCGTGTCACACCTATCTCGGCACCGGCAGTTCGAACCAGGGCGCGCCCGACCTGAGCGCGGAGGGGTCGAAGGGCCGCGACAAGCAATTCTTCACGAGCTACATCCGCGACCCATCGAAATTCGGGAACAACGTCATGCCGAAGTTCGGCTTCAGCGACCAGCAACTCGGCCAGCTTGCTGCGTTCCTGCTCGCCTCCAAGGGCCCGAAATAGGCCCGCGGTGCGCGTTTTCCTCGGCATAACGGGCGCCTCGGGCGCTCCGTACGCGGCGCGCCTCGTAGAAGCACTCGCCGGCGCGGACGTCGAGCTTGGGATCTGCGCGTCGAGCGCCGGCATCGAGGTGCTCGCCACCGAGCTCTACGCAAATCCGCGACTGTCGCGCGACGAGACGCTCACCCGCCTCCTCGAGCATGCGCAGGGCGGGAACGTCACCGTCTACGAGCCGAACGACTGGAAGTCTCCGTATGCGAGCGGGTCGGCGAAGGTCGACGCGTACGTCATCTGTCCGTGCTCGATGGGCACGCTCGGGACGATCGCCTCGGGCGCGATGTCGAACCTCATCCACCGCGCCGCCTCGGTGGCGCTCAAGGAAGAGCGGAAGCTCGTCGTGATGCCGCGTGAAACGCCGCTGTCCCTCATCCATCTGCGCAACATGCTCACGGTCAAGGAAGCGGGAGCGACCGTGCTTTTCCTCGCACCCGGCTTCTACCACGGGGCCGAGACGGTCGACGACCTCGTCAACTTTGTCGTCGCGCGTACGCTTGACCAGCTTGGCCTGGACGTCGAGCATGCGAAGAGATGGGGGGAGTGAGCATCAACTACGAGTCCGGCCGGCTGGCGCCGGACACAGTCCGACGCATGTTCGACCGGATCGCGCCGGTCTACGACGCGATGAACCGAACGATGACTGCAGGGCTCGACCGGCGCTGGCGTCGTCTCACCGCCGAGGCGGTCGTACGTCCCGGCGACGCGGTGCTCGATGCGTGCTGCGGAACGGGTGACCTTGCGATCGCGGGCGCCGAGGCGGGCGGGCGCGTCACGGGGCTCGACTTCTCGGAGCCGATGCTCGAGCGGGCGCGTCGCAAGGCGCCGGCGCTCGAATGGGTGCGCGGTGACCTGCTCGAGCTGCCCTTCGCCGACGCGAGCTTCGACGCCGCGACCGTCGGCTTCGGAGTTCGGAACGTCGACGATTTGGAGCGTGCACTCGTCGAGCTCCGCCGCGTGCTGCGCGCCGGGGGAAGGCTGGGCATCCTCGAGATCACACAGCCGCGGGGTGCGCTTGCGCCCTTCTATCGCTTCTGGTTCGACAGAGTCGTGCCCCTGCTAGGCAAGCTGTTGCCAGGTGGGTCTGCCTACACGTATCTCCCGGCGAGCGTCCGCCGCTTCCCTGGACCGGAGGAGCTGGCCGGGCTGATCGAAGCGGCCGGCTTTCGCGATGTGCGCTTCCGGCTCTTCGCAGGCGGCATCGTCGCGCTGCACACGGCGGAAGCGGTTTGAGCGCTCTCGCCGAGATCCGCGAGGCGCCCGGGCTGGACGCCTACCTCGGCGAGCTCGAGGAGCGTCTGGAGCACGCGGTCGGCACTTACCGCGGCGTCGTCGCAGAGGTTGGTGCGGAGGCGCTCGCCGCCGGTGGGAAGCGGCTGCGGCCGCTGCTCGTCTACCTGTCGGCGCCACCCGGATCGGAGCCGCCGGTCGTCGCCGGAGTCGCCGTCGAGCTCATCCACCTCGCGACTCTCATGCACGACGACCTCATCGACCGGGCATCGCTGCGCCGCGGGCATGCGTCGGCGTGGTCGGCACACGGCCCCGAGGCCGCGCGAGCGGCAGGCGATTACCTCTTCGCACGTGCCTTCGCCGAGCTCGCCGCCACCGGCGACGCACCGGCGCTCGCCATCCTCGCGAACGCGACGCTCTGCCTCGCCCGCGGTGAGGCGATGCAGCGCTCGCAGCGCTTCGATCCCGACACGACCATCGAGGCGTATCTCGAACGCTGCACTCTCAAGACGGGGAAGCTCTTCGAGGCGGCGTGCCGGCTTGCGGGCGGCTCGGGCGCGTTCGGGCTCGCGCTCGGCGTCGCGTTCCAGATCACCGACGACATCCTCGACTGCTCGGGCGTGACGATCGAGACCGGCAAGATTGCCGGCACCGATCTGCGCGAAGGAACTCCGACCCTGCCCCTGCTCCTCGCAGCCCAGCGTGACGATGCGGTGCACGCCGCACTTGCGGGCGAGGCACACCTCGAAGGAGCCCTGCTGCGCGTCGCCTCGACCGGTGCGATCGAGGAGAGCCGGGAAGTCGCGCTCGCCTACTCGCGCAGCGCCCGGGCCTGCCTCAATGGGGAACTGCACCGCGAGGAGCTCGAATCCTTGACCTACGCAGTCGTGAACAGGGAGCGTTAGCCCGATGGCATTGCTCGAACGAACAGACACGCTCGCCGCGATCCGCGACAAGGTGGAGGCGGGCGAACGGCTCGACTTCGACGACGGCGTGACGCTCATGGAGAGCGACGACATCCTTGCCCTGGGCGACCTCGCCGATCTGGCGCGGCGTGTCCGCGGCGGCGACGACCGTGTCTACTTCGTCCAGAACCTCTATCTGAACCAGACGAACGTCTGCCGCGTGAAGTGCAAGTTCTGCGCCTTCGCGGTCACGCGGAAGCAGGAGGAGGCGTACACGTTCACGCCGGACGATCTCGTCGAAGACGCGGTGCGACAGCACGAGCTGACCGGGTTCACCGAGATTCACATGGTCGGCGGCGAAAGCCCGCACGTCGACTTCGAGTACTACGTCGGCATCGTGCGTTCGCTCCACGAGGCCTTGCCGGACGTTCACCTGAAGCTCTTCACCGCGAGCGAGATCCATCACATGACGACGCTCTCGGGCCTGTCGCACGAAGAGGTGCTGCAAGAGCTCAAAGCGGTCGGATTGGGATCGCTGCCCGGCGGAGGCGCGGAGGTGTTCGCGGACCGCGTGCGGAAGCTGGTCGCCCCCGGCAAGGAGCACCCCGACTTCTGGTTTCGCACGCACGACGCGGCTCATCGGCTCGGGATTCCGACGCACTGCACGATGCTCTACGGGCACGTCGAGACCTACGAGGAGCGCGTCGACCACCTCCTGCGCCTGCGCGAGCAGCAGGACAAGACCAGTGGCTTCCTCGCGTTCATCCCGCTGGCGTTTCATCCCGAGAACACCGTCTTCGAACGGCGCGGCTGGAAGCACACGACCGGCTCCGACGACCTGAAGATGATCGCCGTGTCGCGCCTGCTGCTCGACAACATCGCGAACGTCAAGGCGTACTGGATCATGATGGGCCTCCCGCTCGCGCAAGTCGCGTTGCACTTTGGTGCGAACGACGTGCAGGGCACCGTCGTTCGCGAGCAGATCTTCCACGCCGCCGGTGCGCGCACCGAGACCGAGCAGAAGATCCCGGAGCTCGTGCGTTTCGTGCGCGAAGCGGGACGGATCCCGGTGCAGCGCGACACGCTCTACAACGAGGTGGAGCGATGGTGAGACTCGGCCGCATCTCCTACGTGAACATGGCGCCGGTCTTCTACCGGCTCGACGCCGAGGTCGAAGAGATCCAGGGCGTCCCGACCGAGCTCAACCGCCGCGTGCTCACAGGAGAGCTCGACGTCGCGCCGATCTCGTCGATCGAGTACGCGCGGAACGCCGACCGCCTGCGGCTGCTGCCGCGCCTCTGCGTCAGCTCCGAGGGTGCAGTCGACTCGATCCAACTCGTCTCCCGCAAGCCGCTCGAGCACGTGCGGTCGGTTGCGGTCACCCCGGAGTCGGCGACCTCGGTCGTGCTGACGAAGGTGCTGCTGCCCGAGGCCTCACACGTGCCGCTCGGCGAGGAAGCGGACGCGAAGCTCCTGATCGGCGACGCGGCCCTGAAGTCCGCTTTCGAGGATCCGACGCCGCACTACGACCTGGGGCGGCTCTGGCTCGAGCGCACGGGGCTGCCGATGGTCTTTGCCGTCTGGGCCTGCCCCGAGCCGCTGCACGCTGGGCTCGCGGAGCTGGAGGACGCGCTGGTCGCCTCGGTGCGTCTCGCGCGGGCCGAGCCGGAGCAGCTGGCCTACGAGGCGAGCGAGCGGTACGGCTATCCGGCGGGCTTCCTGGCGCGCTACTTCGAGAAGCTGCGGTATCGCTTCGGCCCCCGCGAGCGCGCGGGGCTGATGACGTTCCTCGAGCTGGCGCAGGAGACGGGCGAGCTCGACGAGGTGCCGGAGCTCCGCTTCGTCCGCGAGGCGGTCGTCGCGTGACCGAGTTCGTGGCTCAGAGCCACAAGCCCTCGCACGGGTCCTTTCGGGACAGGGACGCCGCACGGAGAAAAGCGCCTTCGAACCAGTTAGTGGCTCAGAGCCACAAGGACTCCGACGGGTCTGTTTCGCACGTCCTCGAACGCGCGCTCGAGGGCGAGCGGATTTCCGACGCGGAAGCCTTGACGCTCCTGGAGTCGCGCGACCTCGTTTCCGTCGGGCGCGCTGCGCACGAGATCCGAAACCGCAAAGCGGACCCGGATCGGATCACCTTCATCATCGACCGCAACCTGAACTACACGAATATCTGTCACACCGACTGCGACTTCTGCGCCTTCTACCGCAGCCCCGGCGACACGCGCGAGGGTTACCTCCTGCCGAAGTCCGTCATCTTCAAGAAGATCGAGGAGACGATCGCACTCGGCGGTACCGGGCTCCTGATGCAGGGCGGTCATCATCCCGACCTCGCAATCGACTACTACGAGGATCTGTTCCGCTCGATCAAGGCGCGCTACAAGATCCACCTGCATGCTCTGTCACCGCCGGAGGTCCAGCACATCGCGCGGCGCAGCAAGCTGACGCTCTGGCAGACGATCTCGCGTCTCCGCGATGCCGGGCTCGACTCGATTCCCGGCGGCGGAGGGGAGATCCTCGTCGATCGTGTGCGCGACGAGATCGCTCCGAAGAAGACGAAGACGAAGGAGTGGCTCGACGTCATGCGCCACGCACACCGGCTCGGCATGTCGACGACGGCCACGATGATGTACGGCCACGTCGAGACCGTGGCCGAGCGTGTCGAGCACATGCGCCGCATTCGCGACCTGCAAGACGAGACCGGCGGCTTTCGCGCCTTCATCTCGTGGACATTCCAGAACGACGGCAACCGCCTCGCCGGAAAAGTTGCGTGGGAGGAGATGCCGACCTCCTTCGACTACCTGCTGACGCAGGCGGTTTCCAGGATCTACCTCGACAACGTCCCCCACATCCAGTCGTCCTGGGTGACGCAGGGGATGAAGATCGGTCAGGTCGCGCTCGGCTTCGGCGCCGACGACATGGGCTCGGTGATGATCGAGGAGAACGTCGTCTCCGCGGCCGGCACGACACATCGCACTTCCACCGAGGAGCTCGTCCACCTGATCAAGGCCCTCGGAAAGACACCCGTGCAGCGAGACACGCTGTACCGCGCGGTCAAGGTCTGGAACTGAAGCTTTAGCCGCCCCTTGCCGTGATCCGGTCTGAGTGCCAATGTTGCCGGACTGGGCCAATTCTTTCCGGAAGGGGATTCATCACATGAAGGGGTTTGCGCTACTTCTCGGCGCGCTTGCCGGCGCCGCGCTCCTGTACGTCACGACCGCCGTCGGCGGCCAGCAGGCCGGCCCGTCGCGGGCCGAGTTCAACGCGCTGAAGAAGCAGGTCGCAGTGCTGAAGAAGGACGACCTTGCCGTCCAGGCCGTCCTCAACGGCTGCTTCAGCAGTGCGATCCCCGTCGTCAGGTACAACGGCTACGAATCTCGAGCGGACGACGGCTCGACGTTCGTCACGACCGCGCTCGACGTCGCCGAGGCGGGCGACACGCCGATGATGTATCTCCTCGACGTCGGACAGGGTTGCGCCACCGTGATCAACACCGCGAAGCTCGGTCTGCATCTGAAGTCGATGCATCCCGCGGCAACGCGTCGCTAAGCGGTTTTCGCGACGGTGACCGGCGTGGCAGTGATGTCGCGCCGGTCTCCGTTACCTAACATTCTCCTTTCAGTCACCGACATACCGTTCAGCTACTCTCGGGCGGGGTCGTGCTCAGAAGAGCCATCATCTGTGCCCTTTTTGCAGGGCTTTTCGTCGCGTCGGGAGTCGCCGTCGCGGCAACCCCGGTGCGCGGCCAGACGCTAGTCCCGGGCGTCATCTACTCGCGCCAGATCGAGTTCACCGCGCACGGGCCCGTCGTGATCCACGTCATCTCGGCACCGAAGCCGACCGGGTTGTATGCGCTGAAGCCGGTGTTGTCGAACAACACGATCCTCGGGCGTGAACATGTCACGTCGATGGAGAAGCGAGTCTCCGCCGAGGCCACCGTTGCGGGAGTGAACGGCGATCTCTTCAGCTGGACAGACGGTCACCCGACGGGTGGTCTCATTCGCGGCGGCACGCTCGACAGCGCGCCCGTCGACTTTCGCTCGACCGTCGGGATCGACACCGACGGTTTGCTGCACGTCGAGCGCGTGCGGATGGCAGGAACCTGGCAGGGATCGGGACAGCGACGGATCCTCGGCATCAACGAGCTGCCTCGCGCGAATCGCACGACGCTCTACACCCGCGCCTGGGGTTCCCGCACACCCGCCGAGAACGCCGGCGCGCAGGCGATCATCCAGCCGTTCCCTGTGACGAAGCCGAACATTCCGCTCACGGGGGTCGTTACGCAATACGTCACCGGTGGGAACCAGCCGATCCCCGCGGACGGTGCGGTGCTGGTCGCGCGAGGCGCCCAGGCCGGATTTCTCTCGGCCGAGGCGCCGGTCGGTGCAAACCTGACCGTTCTGCTGACGCTCACGCCGCCGTGGGCGAACGTGCTCGAAGCCGTCGGCGGCGGACCGGTGATCGTGCGCGACGGCAGGCCCATCTTCCGGTCGCTCGAGGGTTTCACCACCGACCAGCTCGCCTACCGGCATCCGCGAACCGGGGTCGGTCAGACGGCCGACGGACGGGTCCTGCTCGTCGCGGTCGATGGGCGCCAGCCGGGCTACAGCACCGGGCTGACCAACTTCGAGCTCGCGCTGACGATGATGCGACTCGGGTGTGTGACGGCCTCCGCGCTCGACGCGGGCGGTTCGACGACGATGGCGTTCGACGGCAAGCTTCTGAACAGGCCCTCGGATCCCGGCGGCGAACGCGCAGTCGCCGAGGCGCTGACGCTCTTCTACTACGGCGTGTACGCACCCGCGTTGCCCGCGCGCGTGCTCTCGCCGAACGCCGACGGCGTTGACGACACTCAGGCCTTCGCCTACAAGCTCGTGCGTCCCTCGACCGTCACCGTAACGCTGCTCGGTCCCGGCGGCATCGTCGTGCCGCTCGACTCTGGCTCGAAGGGGCCTGGCCTCTACAAGTTCAACTGGACGGGTGCAGGCCAGCCCGAGGGCGCCTGGACTTTCAGAACCGTCGCAGACGACGACCTCGGTCGTCACTCGACTGCGGATCGCCAGTTCGGGCTGAACAACACGCTCGGGTTCCTCACCGCGACCGCGAGCCACCGCCGCGTCACCGGGAACTTCAGGCTTGCACGCGCTGCTCGCGTCGTCTTGCGCATCGAGACG
>JACDEU010000057.1 GCA_013816245.1 Actinomycetota bacterium
CGCCTTCTGGATGATCTGCTTGGCGTCAGTCGGGTTCTCCTCGAGGAACTCGGAGAGCTTCGTGTTGACGCTCGACTCGACGAACCCCTTCACCCACGGGTTGCCGAGCTTCGTCTTCGTCTGCCCTTCGAACTGCGGATCCTGCAGCTTCACCGACACGACAGCGGCGAGACCTTCGCGCACGTCCTCCCCCTCGAGATTGTCTTCCTTCTCCTTGAGCAGGCCCATGTCGCGCGCAACTTTGTTCAGCGTCCGCGTGAGCGCAGCGTTGAAGCCCGAGAGGTGGGAGCCACCCTCGTGGGTGTTGATGTTGTTGGCGAAGGTGTAGACGGACTCCTGGTACGACCCGTTCCACTGCATCGCGACCTCGACCTTGCCCTTGTCGTTTTCGCCCTCGAAGTACGCGATGCTCTTGTGGATCGAATCCTTGGCCGCGTTGACGTGCGCGACGAAATCTCTGATTCCGCCTTCGTAATAGAACTCGATCGCCTCGCCACCGGCGCGCTCGTCCGTCAGGGCGATGCGCAAGCCGCGCGTCAAGAAGGCCGTCTCGCGCAGGCGCTGCTGCAGCGTCTCGGCCGAGAGCTCGAGCTCCTCGAAGATCTCCGCGTCGGGCAAAAACGAGATCGTCGTGCCGGTCTCGTCCTTCGGCGCCTCGCCGACGACTGTCAGGTCGGCGTTCGGAGCGCCGCGCGTGAATTCCTGGCGATAGACCTTCCCCTCGCGTCGCACTTCCGCGACGAGCCATTCTGAGAGGGCGTTGACGACCGATACGCCAACGCCGTGCAAGCCACCGGAGACCTTGTACGGGGAACCGTCGGCGCCGAACTTCCCGCCGGCATGCAACTTGGTCAGGACGACGGTGAGGGCCGAGGTGCCTTGCTCCTCCATCTGGTCGACCGGGATGCCGGACCCGTAGTCCTTCACCGTCACGGAGTTGTCCGGATGGAGGGCCACCTCGATCCGGTCGTTGCGCCCCGCGAGCGCCTCGTCGACGCTGTTGTCGACCACCTCGTACACGAGGTGGTGGAGCCCGCGGGCGCCCGTCGAGCCGATATACATGCCCGGTCGCAGGCGAACCGGCTCGAGGCCCTCGAGGACGGTGATGTCCTTGGCTGTATAAGTGGCTTCACTCATGAAAAAGCCCTGCAAATTCCGCACTTGCGGGCACCCCGAATTCTAGCAAAACGAGCGGTCGTTATCGTGGCGAGAAAGGCTTGCCGCTGCGGCTTTTGCGACCACTTTGCGCAGCTCCTCGTCACGGATCTCTCGCGTGAGTGATTCAGCTTTCGCCACATGCTCCAGGCTCGGTGGCGGAGGGCGTTGTCCGACCCCCTCGAGGGAGTCTTCGGCGGGCTCGGGCAACGGCCCTGGAGCGAACGCCAGTCGGCGTGGCGCACTTGCTCCGAGGCGGCCACGGATCTCTTCCGCGCGGCTGGTCAGCTCGAAAGCCCAGATCGAATCCTGCGTATGGACATGCAGCGTTCCGTCACGGGCGAGCCGGGCCGGCCAGGCGTTGCGAGCGATCTCGGCGCCGACGGTCGCCACCCACAGCTCGACGACCGGGGCCATCCCCGACGCGGGCCCGAAGCGACGAAGCTCCTTCGCGACTCGGTCCCCGACCCGTTCCATCACGCGGCTCGCACTTCGCCCGACGTGACCTCGAGGAGCTGCGCCGGCTCGACGGGAAGGGCCGAAGCCTCCGTCGCGGTGATGAGCGTCTGGCCGGAGCCGAGCACACGCTCGGCGAGCACCTGCCGGCGGCCGGTGTCGAGCTCGGAGAGGACGTCGTCGAGCAAGAGCAGCGGAGCGAACCCTCGGCGCTCGCCAATCAGCGAGGCTTCGGCGAGCAGGAGCGCGAGCACGGTGAGTCGTTGCTCGCCCTGCGAGCCAAAGCTGCGCAGATCGCGGCGCCCGCTCGTCAAAACGATGTCGTCGAGGTGTGGTCCGAGACCCGTCGTCCCGCGCTCGAGGTCACGCTCGAGCCGAGCCTCGAGCAGCTCCACTGTCGGCAGTTCCTCTTCGTACGTCATGCGCGCTGCGGGCAGCCCGAGCTCCTCGGCACGCTCGGCGAAGAGCGACGCGAGCCACGCCACGACCTCCGTGCGTGCTTCCACGAGGCTGCGGCCGAGCGTCGCCACCTGCTCGGTCCACGGAGCGATCGCGTCACGCGACGAGTAACCGCCGGCCGCTCTCCGCAACGCTGCATTTCGCTGGGCCACCGCTGCCGCGTACTCGACCGAAAGCGAGCCGCGTGCAGGAGCAAGACGGCCGAGCACCCGGTCGAAGTACGCGCGCCGCACGGCGGGACCTCCCTTGACCACCGCGAGCCGGTCCGGTGTGAACACGAGTGTGGCGACCTCGCTACGCAGCTGTTCGGCGGCGCGCAGTGCAGCGCCGTTCACCTTCGCGCGCTTGCCTTCTCCAACCTCCAGCGTGACCTCCAGTTGCAGCCCGTTGTCACCGCGGCGACCCCGCAGTGCGATCCGGCCTGCACGTTCGCCGAAGCGCACCAACTGCGCGTCGGCGCGTGTCCGTGGTGAGAAGCCCTGTGTTCCGACGTGCAGTGCCTCGAGTAGGTTCGTTTTCCCCGCTCCATTCGGTCCGACGACGAGCAGCAGGCCGGGCTCGAGCTCGAGGTCAAGTCGGGCGTACGAGCGGATGTTCCGAAGCGAGACTCTGTCGACGATCAGGCAGGGACCGTTCTTACCCTGGCAGCCGGATCGGCATGATCAGATACGTGGGGTCGTCCTCGCCACCCTCGATGACGGCGGGGCGAAGCGGAGAGATCAGCCGCAGCTGGATCTCGTCCTCCGCGATCGACTCGATCCCTTCGCGCAGAAACTCCGCGTTGAACCCGATCTCGAGCGGTTCGCCGGAGAACTGCACCGGAAGCGACTCCTTGGCCTCGCCGACGTCCTGGGTGCGAGCGAAGACCGTGAGCTCACCTTCCGCGAAGCGGAGTTGGATCGGCGACGTGCGCTGCACCATCACGCCGACGCGGCGAACGACGTCGAGCACCTCGTTCCGAGGCAGCGTGACGTCGTGCTCGAACGCTTCCGGCAGAAGCTGTTTGTAGTTCGGGAATTGCCCGTCGATGCGGCGTGTCGTCAACCACACGTCATCGGCTGCGAAGACGACCTGGTTCTCGTGCACGCCGAGCTCGATGTTGTCGCCCGACTGCGCGATGCGCGCGAGTTCGCCGAGTGCGCGTGCCGGGATGATCGCCTCCAACTCGGGTACCTCGCCGCCGAGCTTGGTCTCTTTGACCGACAGGCGGTACGAGTCGGTGGCCGCCATGACCAGCTTGCCCGCCTCGAAACGGACGAGAATCCCCGTCAGTACAGGTCGCGACTCATCGCGGGATGCCGAGCGCGCGACACGCGAAACGGTATCGAGCAGCGACTGCCGTTCGACAGTGAACGTTCCGACAGCGTCGAGGTCGGGAAGTCGCGGAAAGTCCTCGGCGGCGTAGGTGTGGAGTGTCGAGGTGGAAGACCCCGATGTGACGTGCACGACGTTCTCGTCCGGCCGGTACTCGATCGTCACCTCGCTGTCCGGTAGCAGCCGCACGAGATCGACAAGCAAGCGACCCGGCACGACGACCGAGCCTTCTCCGTCGACCTGCGCAGCGATCGACGAGCGCAGCGACAGCTCCATGTCCGTCGCGGCGAGATGCAGAAGACCCGCCTCGCCCCGCAGAAGCACGCCGGAAAGGATCTGGACACTCGCCCGTGTCGAGACCGCACGGGCGACCACGCCGAGCTTCTGCGCGAGCTCATCGCGCTGAGTTACGACTTTCATCCCCGTCTCTACCATGGTGTTGCTTTCAATCATTTAAAACCTTGTTGTAGTCATAGGGGGTGTGGGACCGGTGGACTGAGGGTCCCATGCCCTTGGTTGACCCATTCTTGCAGGGGGCGCAGATGGTGGACAGATCGGGTGTGTCCACAGGCTCACGCTCTCACCTGACTTGTTTCACACGTGCGGTCAATTCCTGCACAAGGTTGTAGACAGATCTGTCCTCACGGATGAGACGCGCGATTTTGGACGTCGCGTGAATCACCGTCGTGTGATCCCGCCCCCCGAATTCCCTGCCGATCTTCGGCAGCGAGGAATCGGTGAGCTCTCGTGAGAGGTACATCGCGACCTGTCGGGGATAGACGATGTTCTGAGAGCGCTTGTCGCTGCAGAGCTCTTCCATCGTCAGCTGGAAGCGCTCCGAGACAAGCTCCTGGATGCGGTGGATCGAGACCTCCGCAGCTTCGCCCTGTGGGAAGACGTCCTTGAGCACGTCCTCGGCCAGCTCAACCGAGAGAGCGCGTCCGGTGAGAGAAGAGAAGGCGACGACACGCGTGAGCGCGCCCTCGAGCTCCCGGATGTTGGTCGAGATCCGCGAGGCCACGAACGAGAGGACCTGCGGGTCCGGGACATGGATCCCGTCTGTCTTGACCTTCTTCCGCAGGATCGCGATCCGGGTCTCGAGATCGGGCGGTTGGACGTCTGTGATCAGGCCCCACTCGAATCTCGACCGGAGGCGTTCCTCGAGCGTCGCGATGTCTCGCGGTGGCCGGTCGGAGGACATGACGATCTGGGAGCCAGCCTCGTAGAGAGAGTTGAAGGTGTGGAAGAATTCCTCCTGGATCCGCTCCTTGTGCTCGAAGAACTGGACGTCGTCGACGAGCAGCAGGTCATAGGTCCGGTAGCGCTGCTTGAAGCCCTCGATCCTCTTGTCGCGGAGCGAGTTGATGAAGTCGTTCATGAAGGTCTCGCTCGTGACGTAGCGGACGGAGAGGTCGCGCGAGTGCTCCGCGACGTACTGGGCGATCGCCTGCATCAGGTGGGTCTTGCCGAGCCCGGTCCCTCCGTAGACGAAGAGCGGGTTGTACGCCTGCGCCGGCGCTTCGGCCACAGCGAGAGCCGCCGCGTGTGCAAAGCGGTTGGACGATCCGATCACGAACAGGTCGAACGTGTACTTCGGGTTCATCCCGGAGTCCAGCGAGCCGGCGGACCCGTGTCGCTTGGGCGCCTCGAGCGGAATGGGCGCGTCCGCGGGAATCCGCTCGGTCACCGAGAGCGCCACCCGCCGCTCCTGCCCGGTGACGTCCCGGACTGCCGCGCCGATCAGTCCGAGGAAATGGCCCTCGATCCACTCGCGCGTGAAGTCGTTCGGAACGCCGAGGACAAACGCGTCGTCCGAGAGCTCTGCCCCTTCGGCCTCAGCGAACCACGTTCGGTACGTGGTCTCGTTGAGGGCCCCCTTGAGCCGACCGGCGACTTCGTTCCACAGGCTTTCCGCAGTCAGCTCAATTGGGCGATCCACGCCGCGTTACCACTCCTCTTCGGGCTCGGGGAGCGGCGAGCATACCAGCGTCTTTCTGCAGCTACAACGGTGGAAACTGGGGACGAAATATGCCCAATTTGCAGGGGTTTCCGGAACTCCACATGACTCTCCACACCTGTGGATCAACCTTGTCGGTTCGCCACATTTGGAGGCACTTCATGCCCCAGGGTCTGTGGATAACGTTGTGCACCAAGGCGAGGCTATACTGGCCCGCCACGGCTCCCCCGGGAGCAACTTTCCTCCCTCTTCGACCTCGTGAAACGGACTTACCAGCCCAACGTGCGCCGGCGCAAGCGCAAGCACGGTTTCCGTGCGCGCATGGCGACGCGTGCGGGTCGCGCGATTCTGAAGCGCCGCCGCGCCAAGGGCCGTAAGAGCCTTTCCGCCTAAGGGCCCGGTGCAACGCAGGAACCGTCTGTCTCGCTCGCGAGACTTCGACGCCGTCTACCGACACGGGCGATCGACCTCGACGCGGTTCCTCGTTCTCTACTGGTTCGAGCGCGAAGGCGATCCCGGCGAGCCGAGGCTCGGGCTTGCCGTGCCGCGTTCAACGGGTAACGCGGTCGCCCGTAATCGAATCAAGCGCCAGCTGCGCGAGACCTGGGGCGAACGCCTCGAGCGGGTCCCGGCCGGCCGCGACTACGTCCTGATCGTGAAGCCCGGCATGCCCGAGGCCGTCGCGGCGAACGGGTTCGAGTGGCTCGGCGAGCGCGTGGACGAGGTTCTGGGCAAGGCAGCGGCATGAGGTACATCGGTGTCGGCGCGATCTGGGTGTACCGCTTCACGCTCGGACCGCTTCTCGGAGTGGGCCAGTGCAAGTACCACCCGTCCTGCTCGCAGTATGCGATCGACGCGTACAAGGAGTTCGGCCTACTCAAGGGGACGCTGCTCGCCGGCTGGCGCTTGCTGCGCTGCAACCCCTGGAGCCGCGGCGGCGTGGACTACGCCTGTGACCAGCAGGTGTTCCGCTGATCGTCGCAAGCATCCTGACGCCGCTGGAGGACCTGCTCCGGAACATCCTCAACGGGATCCATTCGGTCGGGCTTCCGTGGGCGTGGTCGATCATCGCGCTCACGATCATCGTTCGGATCCTGCTGGTTCCGCTGACGGTGAAGCAGATCCACTCGATGCAGAACATGCAGTCGCATGCGCCGCAGATGAAGGAGATTCAGCGCAAGTACAAGGGTGACCGGCAGAAGTTGAACGAAGAGCTGATGAAGTTCTACAAGGAGAACAACATCAACCCGGCGTCGTCCTGCTTGCCGCTCCTGGCGCAGCTGCCGATCTTCATCGGGCTCTTCTACACGTTGCGCGCCTTCGCGAAGCATCCTCCTGGTGGGCAGGCGGCGATCGACCGTGGCGATTTCCACTGGCTGCACTTCGTTCCCGACATCACCAAGCACGCGAACAGCCACTGGTCGGGCTTCGTCCTGCTCGCGATCTACGTGCTCAGTCAGGTCGCCTCGACGTACTTCATGTCGGGGACGATGCAGAAGTCGCAGCGCTACCTGATGATGGTTCTGCCGTTCGTGTTCATACCGTTCATCCTCAACTTTCCGACCGGTTTGGTGCTCTACTGGATGACGACGAACCTCTGGACGGTGGGGCAGGGATTGATCACGCGCCGGCTGATTCCCAAGGTGGCTCCGCCGGCAACGCAGAAGCGCTCGTCCCGGACGCCCGCCAAGGAGAGTGCGAACGATGGTGCACCGGCCGAAGCAGAAGTACCCGCGCCGAAGCCGGCCCCCGGTCCGCCGCGGCGCGTGAAGCGTAAGAAGAAGGCGGGGCGCTGATGGAGCTGCAGGTCGAGGCGACCGGAGAGACGGTCGGGGAGGCTAAGTGGGCAGCGCTGCGCGAGCTGGAGAAGCGGCAGCCGGGTCTCGACAAAGCGGCCGTGCGCTTTCAGGTGGTGACGGAGGGCGAGCGGGGGCTCCTCGGTGTGGGCTTCGCGCCGGCGAAGGTGATCGCGACAGTTTCCGCCGACGCGACGAGCGAGGCCGAGCCGGTGGACGAGTCGGAGCTCGCTGCAGAGGCAAGGGAGCTCGTGACGCGGATCGTCGACGGAGTCGGTGTGACCGCGCGAATCGACGTGGAGGAAAGCGATGACGTCATCACGGTCTCCTGTGACGGCGCCGATCTCGGAATGCTCATCGGGCGTCATGGCCAGACGATCGACGCCGTGCAGTACCTCGCGAACGCGGTCATGTGGCGACGTCATCCGGACGACCGCAAGGAAGTTGTCGTCGACGCCGCGGGCTACCGCGACCGCAGGCGCGCGACGCTCGAGACACTCGCGGTGCGATCCGCGGAACGTGCGCTTTCCGATCACGAGGCGGTCGACCTCGAACCGATGACCGCGATCGAACGCAAGGTCGTGCATCTGCGCCTGAAGGAGTTCGAGGGCGTGGAGACGACGAGCGAGGGCACCGAGCCCAACCGCTACGTCGTCGTTCATCCCGTTGCTTGACGACTGGCTGAAAGCCCTCGTTGCGACATCCGGATTGACTGCGATCAAGGACGTCGAGGAGGCTCGCACCGCGCTGCTCGACGATTCGTTGCGAGGACTGGAACGTCTGCAGGCATTTGCAGGCCCGATCGTCGACGTCGGATCCGGGGGTGGAGTGCCGGGGATCCCACTCGCTGCATCGCTGCCCGATCGCGCGGTCACCTTGCTCGAGGCAACGGGTCGTAAGTGCGACTTCCTCCGCGTCTGGGCGCCGCCGAACACCCGGGTGATCGAGGGCCGCGCAGAGGAACAGGAGACGGACACGTACGGCGTAGCGGTCGCGAAGGCGCTTGCGATTCCGCCTGTCGCCGCCGAGTGGTGCCTGCCGCTCGTGCGGCCGGGCGGCGCGGCTGTGCTCTGGGTCGGGCCGAGTGCTGACGTCGATCACGTGGCGCGGGTAGCCCGCAAGCTGGGCGGCGAGCTCGCCGACGCTCGCGACGGCCTGCTCGTTCTTCGCAAAGTGCGGCCGACTCCGGAGGGCTTTCCGCGACGCGTCGGCGTAGCCAGAAAGCGTCCGTTGGACTGAGTACTCTGGCAAGGTGGCGAAGGTCTACGCAGTGGCGAATCAGAAAGGCGGCGTCGGTAAGACGACGACGGCGATCAACCTCGCCGCCTGCCTCGCCGAAGCTGGTGAGCCGGCGCTCGTCATCGACCTCGATCCGCAGGCAAATGCGACCTCGGGGCTCGGGGAGCGTGCGAACGGGACTTCGACGTACGACCTCCTCGACGGTGCCTCGCTGCAAGAGCTCGCGAAGCCGACGAAGTTCCCGAACTTGCATCTGATTCCCGCGAAGCCGGACCTCGCAGGTGCGACCGTCGAGCTGACGCAGCACAGCGACGGTGAGACGTACCTCCGACAGGCCCTCTCGACCGGGACCGAGAAGTACTCCTTCGTCTTCCTCGACTGCCCCCCGTCGTTCGGGCCGCTGACGGTGAACGCGCTCGCGGCCGCGGATCGCGTGCTGATTCCCGTGCAGGCGGAGTACTACGCGCTCGAGGGTCTGTCGCAGCTCGTGCACTCGATCAATCTCGTCAAGGCACGCCTGAACCCGCGGCTTGCGGTGGGTGGCGTGCTCCTCACGATGGTCGACGGCCGCACGCGGCTGTCCGCAGACGTCGAGGCCGAGGTGCGAAAGCACTTCGGTGAGCTGGTCTTCACACAGACCGTGCCGCGGTCCGTGCGCCTTGCCGAGGCGCCGAGTCACGGTCTCCCCGCAATCGCGTACGATCGCCGTTCGCGCGGCGCGGACGCTTACTGGAAGGTGGCGATGGAGCTTGTCGAGCGCGCGTGAGAGACGGGGCCTCGGTCGAGGCCTGGAGGTTCTGCTCGGGGGCGCGACGGTGAGCGAGCTCGCGGAGCTGCCCGTCGATGCGATCCACCCGAACCCGCGGCAGCCGCGGCGACGCTTCGATTCGGATGCCGGAGCAGGGCTCGCCGACTCGATCCGTGCCGCCGGCGTCGTGCAGCCGGTGCTCGTGCGCCCGCGAACGGCAGGCGGCTACGAGCTGATCGCCGGCGAGCGGCGCTGGCGCGCTGCGCGCGAAGCGAAGCTGAAGACGGTGCCCGCGGTCGTTCGCGAAGCCGATGACCGCGAGACCCTGCTGCTCGGCCTCGTCGAGAACGTCGCGCGTGAGGATCTGTCGCCGGTCGAAGAGGCCCGTGCCTTCGCGGTGGTGCTCGACGAGTTCGGGCTCTCGCTCGGGGACCTGGCGGAACGCGTGGGGAAGTCGAAGCCGGCGGTATCGAACCGAGTGCGGCTGCTCGAGCTTCCGGAGGACGTGCTCAAGATGGTGGAACGAGGTCAGCTGACGGAAGGCCACGCGCGAGCGGTGCTCGCCGTGCCGGACCACGAGGGCCGCCGGGCTCTCGCCCGGAAGATCGTCCAGAAGGGCATGTCCGTGAGGGCCGCCGAGCGCGCCGCTCGCTGGGCCGGTGCGAAGACGAAGCAGCGGCGACCGGCCTCTCGGCTTGATCCCAGCCTCGTGGCACGTGCGAAGGTCGCGGCCGACCGAATTACCGGCTTCTCCAGTCGAATCGTGTCGAATCGTCTAGAAATCTCCTTCGCCGACGAGACTGAGCTCGAGGAACTGGTCGAAGCGCTGGAGAAAGCCTCGAACTAACGCGTATCCCGTTCTGTGCTCGGCGCGTTGAACGGGTGTCATGCTCGGACTGTGGCTGAAGGACATGGAATCGCTCGAGGCGATCTGTCAGGACGGCGACGCGAAGCAGATCTTCCTGCGCATGGCTGCGATGTCACGTGACGGCAACATGGGTAACTTCCTGAGCGAGCTCGCCCGTGACCAGGATCTCGACGACGAGACCAAGGGAACGCTGAAAGAACTGGCCGAGGACAACGCGTTCCTCCTGGCCGTCGAGGACTACCTCTCACGTACAGAAGTTCTTCACTAACCCGAAGAACACCGCTTAGCCGACCCATCTCTCCGCCGCGCTCGACCTGCGCGCGGCCGGGAACCTCACTTGGAGAACGCTCCTGGAGATCCGCGGGAAGTCATGATGGCCGCGAAGCGGCCGGACTTCCCGCGGTTAATGGGCGATCGTGGACTCGAACCACGGACCTCCGCCTTATCAGAGCGGCGCTCTAACCAACTGAGCTAATCGCCCAGGACGGTGGATTGTAGCCACCGTTTTGCCCTATGCTCGGCCGCATGGCGACGCTCGGCGAGGTCATGACCAAGGACGTCTTGAGCGTCGAGCCGTCGGACACGATCGGCGAGGCCGCAGAGAAGATGACCCAGCTCGGCGTCGGCGCAGTCGTCGTCTCCGACTTCGGACGCTTGATCGGGATTTTCACGGAGCGCGATCTGATGCGCGCAGTCGCAGGGCGCGTGCATTCCAGCGAGGCGCGGGTCCGCGAGTGGATGACGCCTGACCCGGTGACGATGACCGAGGACGCGTCGGTCGAGGAGGCCGGCGAGACCATGATCGAGCGAGGCTTCCGACACATTCCCGTGGTGGCCGGTGAGCGCGCGATCGGGATCGTGAGCATCCGCGACGTCGCCGAGTGGCGCCTCAAGGAACGCTCCGACTGAGCGCTCTCCGGTCGTGCCGAGGTTCGGCGCGAGACCGCTGAGCTACCATCAGAAGCGCCCATGCAGGAGATGCAGATCTACGGGGTCAGCTTCGATCTGGTCGGCAAGCAGCCCATCGTGCTGCTCAAGACTGCTGAGGGAAACAAGTTCCTGCCGATCTGGATCGGCCATCCCGAGGCGGCGGCAATTCTGATGAAGCTGCAGAGCGCGTCGACGCCGCGACCGATGACGCACGACCTCGTCACCGACATGCTCGACCAGCTCGGCGCCCAGGTGACTCGCATCACCGTCACGGAGCTCCGGGAGAACACGTTCTACGCGCAGATCACGGTGCAGCTCGACGGTTCGGAGATCGAGGTCGACTCCCGACCGTCCGACGCGATCGCGCTGGCGATCCGCGCGGAGGCGCCGATCTTCGCGGCGGATGACGTCATCGAGGAGTCGGCGATCGAGTTCGAGGGCGAGGAGGTCACGGAGGAGGAGATCGAGTCGAAGGTCTCCGAGTTCAAACGGTTCCTCGAGGACGTGACGCCGGACGAGTTCGCCGTCGAACCCGAGGACGAGTAACTACTTCGTCTCTTCGCCGCGGCTGACCTCACGCTTCGTGAGGTCGAGCACCTCTTCGAACAGCTCCTGCAGCCCCTCGCCCGACAGGGGCCCGCGGTTCGCGCGCAGCAGGTACTGCAGCATCCACTCCTCGCGTTCCGGATCGACGAACCCGATGCCGCGGGAGTCCTTGTAGCGTTTCAGGCGGGCGACGAGGCGCAGCCGTGCGTTCATCGCATCGACGATCGAGCGGTCGGTGTCGGAGATCTGCTGGCGGATCTGCTTGATGAGGGGATCGTCGGTCATGGTCGTCCCGGCCACTTCAGCTTGACAGGCTTGGCACTGCGAGGAAACACGATCAGCCTGAACGGGTACGTGACCCGGGCGCGGACAGGATCTCCCAGAGACGGCGCGCTTTCGTTCACCGTCACGACGATTCGGCCGCCTTCGTCTCGCACGCCGACGATGCGCAGGTCGTAGCCGGTGCTCGACCGCGGGCCTGCGGCAACGAGATAGACCTCGCGACGGGTGAAGTCGATCGGAGGCAGGGTGAGTGGCCGGCCGGGGTTGTTCCGCGCGAGCACGTCGCGGAGCGCGGCCCGACTCCGAAAGACGTCGCGCGTGATTCGCGTGAATTCGAGCGGGCAGACCTTTCCCGTGAGGTCGTCGTACGGCACGGACCGCGACTGGCTCCCGCAGCCGGAGGCCAGCAGGAGCAGCGCGACGCTAATACACGTAGACAGTCTCGCCGTAAGGAATCGCCCGGTAGAGCTGCGGGGCGACCCACATCGGAACGCGGACGCAACCGTGGCTCGCGGGGTACGGCGGGACGGAGGGGTTGCCGTGGATCGCATAACCACCCGTGAAGTACAGCGGGTCGTAGAGAGTCCCGAGCGGACTGGGGTCGAAGCCGCCCACCTTGCGGTACACGGCGAACCTTCCGATCGGTGTGAAGGCCCCGGCGACGCCGGCCGTCGAGATCGGGACGATCAGAGCGATCTTCGAGCTGCGCACGACGTAAAGGATCTGCAGTCCCTTGTTCACTTCGATGTGAGTCGCCGGCCGGGCGAATCTCGGCAAAGGGTGGCGCGGGTTAGCGAGGGCCTGCCAGAAGCGCGCGTCGACGGTTCCCGTCCGCGGGAGCCCGTGCACCTTTTGGAATGCATACACCGCGTCGAGCATGCGGCCGTCGAAGCTCAGCCCGTAAGGCGCTGCGTAGTGCAGCCGCCGCAGTTGGTCGCCGAGCCGTGCGACAGCCGTGCTCCGTGCGCCGGACGCGAGCCGTGGCAGGACGACGTTTGCGCGCAGCAGCCGGACGGTGCCAGCGTACCCCTCTTTCGGGAGCACCTCGGTCGTGATTCGGTACGTCGTCAGCCGGCTCGTGTCGAGCTTGATCCGCACGCGGCTGCCGAACGTGCGGTCCAGGACCACGTCCTGGCCACGCGCGATTCTGAGGCCGAGCGTTCCCGCGCCCGACGGGACGAGGTGGGCGGTGAAGTAGTAAGCGCTCCCGCGTGCGCTGCTCCCGGCGAAGCCGGTGACCAGCTTCGGCACGATGCGGAGCGCAAGTGGAGTGGCAGATGCTCGTTCGCTCGCCGCGGTGTACGAGCCCGGAGCCCTGATGCGCGTGCGAACGACGTAACTTCCGTCGGCACGCGTCCTGGCGGTAGCGATCTTCCCGCGCGGCCCTGCAAGCGCGACAGCAAGGTCTCGCTCGGCCGGGATGATCGCGCCGCGAAAAATCACCTTGCGGTCGTAGCGCGCGGGATTCGGGCCGGTGAGGGTCAGCCCGTACGCGGTGACGGACGCCGTCTCGGTCGTGGTCGTGCCATCCGCCGCCCGGGAGGTAAGCGTGGCCGCCCAGCGACCCGCGGCGTAGGTGTGCTCGACCGTCTGTCCGTCGGCCGCTGTCCCGTCGCCGAAGTCCCAGTGGTAGGAGCCGCGGTCTCCAGGCGCGGTGAACGTCAAGTGGAGCGGTGCCGGGCCGGTGGCCGGCGTCGTCTGGATCGCGGCGAGGGGCGCCGCTCCCGTTGCGGCCGGGACGAAAATCAGAAGGGCGAGAGCGCAAACCAGGCCGCAGCGCACGCGTGCAGAATATCCACCTGCGGTTTTCCTGCAACAGAAACGGTGAGCGCGATCGCGTTGAAGAGGCCGTGGACGACCATCCCGGGGTAGACGCTTTTCACCCGGCTGCGTAGGTAAGCGAGGCCGATTCCGAACGCCGCGAGGAACGGGAACGCTTCCACGAGGCCGTGCGCGAGGCCGAAGGCGAGACCGGTCAGCACGATCGCCACCCACTTCCCGTAGCGCGCGAGGAGCGAGTAGCCAAGGCCTCTGAAGGTGAGCTCCTCGACGATCGGCGCCACGACGGCAATCACGATGCCGTTGGCCACGTACGCGGCGGCGTGGTCCGGCTGCCAGGTGGCCGGCGTGATCCCCTGCTCACGCCCCGGCTCGAGAATCTGGCCCAGAAGTTGCGTCAGCACGATCATGCCGACGCCGATCCCGAGCCCGATGCGGACCGCCGTCCACCAGGAGGTGGGACGCCTGAGCGCGAAGACGTCGCGCCGGTGACCCGCACGGCCGGCGATCCCGTAGACGATCGCGGCGATGATCGCGAACTGGATCAGGTTCCCCTCGACGGTGACCCACTTGTAGAGAAGGTCCTTCGGCGGCTTGCCCTCGGTGAAGCGCAGCGAATAGCTCAGAGCCGCAAAGGCGAGGATGAACCCTGTCCACAGCGTGAGCGCGCGGCTCATGCCACCCACTGCCACAGCGCCCACTGCACGACCGCCACGCCGAGGAAGAGCATGCTGCAGGCGATCACAGCATTGTGCAAACGAGGCCTTGTGCTCGTCAGCGCTGCGAGTGCGAGGAAGAACGGAAAGACCACGAGGCCGAATCTCGGCAGCGAGAGGAGCGGCCAGCGTGAGCTCGGATAGCTGAGCGGGATCGCGAGGCTCACCGCGGCGAACAGACCGTACGGCGCTCCGAACTTTCGCCACGCAACGACCGTCAGGCCGAGGAAGAGGACGAGGAACGCGAACGCCTGCAGGTTCTCCGCGGCCGCGTGCATGGGATTCGTGCCGGCGACATGTGTGCCGTGGCCGACGACGAACTGCTCGAGCCCACGACACGCCGAAACAAGCCCGTCCCAGATTCCACCGAGAGGCCCGGCGGGCGAGAAGTGCCGGTGCCAGCGGTCCTGCGCGTTGGAGAACGCCCAGGGATCGTCGACCTGTTGCCAGAGCACGAGCGGATAGACGGCGGCCACGGGTAGCGCGAGCCCTACACCACCGAGCGCGCGGAGACGCTCACGATGACGCCACGCGAGCAACGCGAGGGCCGGTAGCAATGCGATTCCGGCAGCGCGCGTGAGGATCGCCAGACCCGCGAGGATTCCCGCGCTTGCAAAGTGCCCCCGTTCTGCGAACGCGAACGCGGCAAGCACGAGCAGGAGGAAGAGCGATTCGCTGTAGACGGCCTGCAGGAAGAGGCTCATCGGGAACACCGCGAGATACAGAACGCTCCGCTGCGCGCCTTCGGCGCCGAGCCGCTCCGCAGCGAGCCTGAAGAGCAGGAGGAACGAGCCAAGGCAACAGAGCAGTGACACGAGAAGGCCTGCCAGGACGTAGTGGCCGAAGAAGGCCCGCCCGAGGACGGCGACGAGCGCCGGATAGAGCGGGTGGAACGCTGCCGAGGTTTCGTCGTAGCCGTTCTGCGCGATCCGGAGGAAGAAGTCGCTGTCCCACCGCGCCCAGATGTCCGTGAAGTAACCGAGCTCGTGCAGGCGCGGCGTGTCCCAGCGACTCGCATCGGGGTGGCGGTTCGGCTCGAAGAAGAAGAACGCGAAGAGCGCCGCGATCCAGATCGCCGCGCGGCTCCAGAGGTAGATGTCCAGCGCTTGCCTTTGACCCGCGCGCACGGCCGCATGATCATAGGCGCATGAAGGTGTTCACCCTGGAGGAGGCCAACGCTGCGCTCGCCGAGTTGCGCCCGATCGTGGAGCGCATGGT
>JACDEU010000058.1 GCA_013816245.1 Actinomycetota bacterium
ACCCATGGTTCCCCCATGAGCCCCCTCCTTCTCGGTGGTGTTGCAAAGCACGATAGTAAGGCTACGCCGGGCAAAGCCCGGCTGCGCCGGCCAATGCACGCGCGGGGCGAATGTACGAGCTGCGAGCGGTCATCGACGTGTCTTCTGCCGCTTTTTCTTCTTGTTGGATTTTGTCGCTTTTCGCTGTCCCGGCTGCGGAGTCGCGGCAGGCGCGCCGCCGGCGAGGGCTCCCAGATCCGGCATCTTGCCCTTGCCCATGCCTTTCATGAGCTTCTCCATCTGCTTGCGCGCATCGAGCAGGCGGTTTACTTCCTCGACCGTCGTGCCTGATCCGCCGGCGATCCGCTGGCGTCTCGAGCCGTCGAGCACGCGTGGGGCGCCACGTTCCTGCGGCGTCATCGAGAGGATGATCGCCTCGACCCTGCCGAGCTGCCTCTCGTCGACCTCTTCCATCCCCTCGAGTTGCTTGCCGAGACCGGGGATCATCTTGAGCACACCCTGGATCGGTCCCATGCGACGCAACATCTTGTAGCTCTTCAGGAAATCGTCGAAGGTGAACTGGCCCTTGAGCATGCGGGCCTCGAGCTCCTTCTGCTCGCCCTCCTCGACCGCAGCCTCGGCGCGCTCGATCAGCGTGAGCACGTCGCCCATGCCGAGGATGCGCGACGCCATCCGATCGGGATGGAAGTACTCGAGCTGGTCGAGCTTCTCGCCGACCGAGATCAGCTTGATCGGCCGACCGGTGACGGCCTTGACGGAAAGCGCGGCACCGCCGCGCGCGTCGCCGTCGAGCTTCGTCATCACGACGCCGTCGAAGGCGATTCGTTCCTGGAAGGCCTGCGCGACGTTCACGGCTTCCTGCCCCGTCATCGCGTCGAGTACGAGCAGCACGTTCGCGGGCTTCGCCTGATCGCGCACGTTCTCGAGCTCCTGCATCAGCTCCTCGTCGACGTGCAATCGGCCGGCGGTGTCGAGGATGATTGTGTCGACGCCCTCGTCGGCAAGCTGCTTCAGCCCGTCCCGCACGACCTCGACCGGATCCGAGCTGTCTCCGCGATAGACCGGAACCTGGATCTGCCGCCCGAGTTGCTCGAGCTGGTCGATCGCGGCCGGGCGCTGGAGGTCGGCGGCGACGAGCCCCGGCGTCCGTCCTTCCTTGCGCAGAAGCAGGGCGAGCTTCGCCGCGGTCGTCGTCTTGCCGGATCCCTGCAGGCCCGCGAGCAGGATCACCGTCGGCGGCCGGCCCGTGAATGCGAGCATCGAGCTGCCGGCGCCCATCAGCGCGGTGAGCTCCTCGTGCACCACCTTCACGACCTGCTGGCCCGGCGAGAGGCTCTTCAGGACCTCCTGGCCGAGAGCGCGCTCGCGCACCTGGGCGACGAAGCTCTTGACCACTTCGAAGTTGACGTCCGCCTCGAGCAGCGCGAGCCGGATCTCGCGCATCGCGCGCGAGATTGCCTCTTCGTCGAGCTTTCCCCGCCCTCGGAGGTCGCCGAGGGCGCTCTGTAGACGGTCTGACAGGGTGTCGAACACGGCCGGGAAGTGTACTGGCGGCGGTTCGGAGCCTTCCCGGCGACGGCGGACTCAGGCTAGGCGCACGGAAGGTCGAGTCCTACACTCAGGACATGGCCGTCAGCCGCCGCACGGTCACGGTCCTCTTCGCCGACGTGGCCGACTCGACTCCCCTCGGGGAGCGGCTCGATCCCGAGTCGCTCCGGCGGGTGATGTCGCGTTGGTTCGAGCGGATGTCCGAGGTGCTCGAACGGCACGGCGGCACGGTCGAGAAATTCATCGGCGACGCGGTCATGGCGGTGTTCGGCATTCCCGAGCTCCACGAAGACGACGCGCTCCGCGCGGTGCGTGCCGGGACGGAGCTACGAGCCGCTCTTGCACAGTTGAACGACGAGCTGGAACGCGAGCTCGGCGTTCGCATCGGCATTCGAGTCGGCATCAACACGGGCGAAGTCGTCGCCGGTGACGGAACCGGTGGACAGATGCTCGTCACCGGAGATCCCGTCAACGTCGCGAAACGGCTCGAAGAAGCTGCGCGGACAGGCGAGATCCTGCTTGGCGACACCACGCGGCGACTGGTGGAGAACGCCGCCCTGCTCGAGCCGAGGGACGACCTGACCCTGAAAGGCAAGAGCGCGGCCGTCACCGCATGGAACGCGCTCGCTGTGATCGAAGGGGCTCCCGCCTATGCGCGCCGTCCGGACGCGCCGCTCGTCGGCCGCACGAATGAGTTGCGCATCCTGCGTGACGCGTTCGCCGCTGCGGTCGCCGATCGAGCCTGCCGTCTCGTGACCGTCGTCGGCCCTGCGGGCATCGGCAAGTCGCGACTCTCGGCCGAGCTCTGCCACGGCGTGCGAGACGAAGCGCGCACGCTGACCGGACGCTGTCTCCCCTACGGAGACGGCATCACCTTCTGGCCGCTCGTGCAGATCATCGGCTTCCTCGGCGGCGAGAGCGGCATCCGGAAGCTGCTCGCCGACACGGACGACGGAGATCTCGTCGCGGAACGCGTTCTGAGCGCCGTCGGACCGACCGGCGTGAACTCGGCCGGGGGTGAGATGTTCTGGGCAGTCCGCCGGCTCGTCGAAGAGATCGCGCGCGAACAACCGCTCCTCCTGATGATCGAGGACATTCACTGGGCGGCGCCGACGCTGCTCGACCTGCTCGAATACCTCGCCGGGTGGACACACGATGCACCCGTGCTGCTGCTCTGCCTCGCGCGCCCTGATCTCACGGAAGCGCGCCCGGCGTGGCTCACGAGCCCTAATGCGTCGGGGCTCGTGCTCGGACCACTCAGCGAGGAAGACACCGACGCGCTGCTGGCGGAACTTGCTCAGGAGTGGCCGCTGAGCGCCGACGCACGCGCGCAGATCAAGGAGGCCGCTGAGGGGAATCCGCTCTATGTCGAGCAGATGGCTGCGATGCTGGCGGAAGGTGGTTCAGCCGGTTCGATTCCCCCGTCGATCCAGGCTTTGCTCGCCGCTCGCCTCGACCGGCTTCCGGTGGACGAGCGCGCCGTGCTCGAGCGCGCCGCGGTGGCGGGTAAAGAGTTCGTGCGGACGGCCGTGCTGCAACTTTCGGACGGCGCAGAGCGCGAGGACGTCGATTCGCAGCTCCTGAGCCTGGCGCGCAAGGACCTGCTCACCGCGCGTCCGGGCCGGGAAGACGCGTATCGCTTCCGGCACGCACTCATCCGCGATGCGGCATACGCGGGAATTGCCAAGGAGCTCCGCGCGGAGCTTCATGAGCGGTTCGCCGAGTGGGCTTCGCGCACCACCGCCGGCCGAGCGGGCGAGCTCGACGAGATCGTCGGGTACCACTACGAGCAGGCCTTCCGTTATCGCGAGCAACTCGGGCCGGTCAAAGAGAAAGAACGCCTCCTCTCAGGTCGGGCTGCCGAGATCCTCGGGGAAGCCGGACGGCGGGCGTATGCGCGCGACGACATGCCGGCGGCGATCAACTTGCTCGACCGAGCCGTCGCCCTCGCCTCGGGACAGGACCCGGCTCAGCTCGGATTGCACCGCGAGCTCAGCAACGCGCTCTGGTCAGTCGGCGAGCTGGCCCGTGCAGAAGCGCTGCTCGACGGGATCATCGCCGCCGCAGAAGCCGCTGCCGATCCCCGCGAGCGGTGGCATGCGCTGCTCGAGCGCTCCGGCCGGCTCAGCGTGACGCACCCGGAAGCCGAGGACGAGTTGCTCGAGACCGCGGAGCAGGCAATCGAAGTGTTTACTGAGCTCGGTGACGACCTCGGTGTCGCTCGTGCGTGGCGGCGCATCTCGGCCGTCCACCGGCTGAGCTGTCGGTTCGCAACCGCCTCCGAAGCCGCGGAGGTGGGGCTTGTGCACGCCCGGCGCGCAAGAGCCGTGCAGGACGAAGCACGCCTCGTCGACGAGATCTGCACGTCGCTCCTCTTTGGCCCGGCTCATGTCGAACAGGCGATCCAGCGCTGCGAGTCGTTGCTGTCGGAGTCACGAGAAAGCCGCGTGACGACGGCGAACGTGTCCTGCTCGCTTGCGGGTCTGAGGGCCATGCGCGGAGACTTCGAAGAGGCACGCGCAAGCCTCGCGGTCGCACGTCTCGTCTACGGAGATCTCGGCCTCCGCTTTGCGATTGCCGGTCTTTCCCAGATCGCCGGCTCGGTCGAGATGCTTGCCGGCGATATCGACGCGAGCGAGCGAGCCTTCAGAGACGGCTACGACATCCTCGCCCAAGTGGGTGCCCGAGGTGTGCTCGCTGCGGAACTATCTCAGACCCTCGTCGCGCAAGGACGCGTTGCGGAAGCCTCGGAGTACCTCGCCATTGCCGAGCAGGCGAGCGGTGGCGACATCGCTCCGCAGATCATCTGCCGTTCGGTCAAGGCAAGGATCGCGCTTGCCGAACAGGACGTTGCCGCAGCCGTCGAGCTCGCGACCGTCGCAGCGTCTCTGGCTGAGCAGACTGACGCGTTGACGATGATCGGCGACGCAACTCTCACCAAGAGCGAAGTCCTGCAAGCCGCCGGTAGAGAAGCGGAGGCGAAGACCGCGGCGGAACGCGCGCTCGCGTGTTACACGCAGAAAGGACACGTGCTGGGCGCGCGCGCGGCAGAGCACCTCGTGTCCTCCCGGATCTCCGCGGGACCCTAGGCAGCTACTTCACGCGAGAGTAGGGTCCCGCGCGAGCAATCCGAGAGGAGGCGGTGATGGAGGAGTATGAGCTTGGCCCGATCACGGGCGATTACCCGGACCGGCGGAGCGGGGACGTGGCCCCGGACGACATTCCCGCACACGAGGGATTCGATCGAGCGTGGGAAGATGCCAAAGAGAAAGCCGCGAGCGACCCGGAGTGGAAGAAGGCCCAGCCCATCTGGGTAACGGCTGAGTACGTGGCCCGCATCGACATCACGAATCCCGGCAGCATCGGGCACTACAGCGTCATCATCACGCCGCATGGCGGAGGCACCTGATCCCAAAACGGAAGGACAGACATGGCTGACGTAGCAAAGGTCGTGACGATCATCGGCTCCTCGCCCGAGAGCTTCGCCAAGGCCGCGGATGTTGCGGTGAAGGAGGCTGCGAAAACGCTGCGTGGAATCACAGGCGCAGACGTGGTCTCAATGAGCGCCGAAGTCGACGGCGACCGGATCACCATGTACCGAACGACGGTGAACATCGCGTTCGGGATCGAACGAAGCTAATCCGAGGAGACGAGCGCTCGGGCGAAGTCGTCGGGGTCGAACGGCCGGAGGTCCTCCAGCCGTTCCCCGACGCCGATCAGCTTGACCGGCAGGCCGAGCTCGTGCGCGATCGCGACGGCGATGCCGCCTTTCGCGCTGCCGTCGAGCTTCGTCAGCACGACGCCGGTCACACCGACTGCTTCCCCGAACAGCCGCGCCTGCTGCAAACCGTTCTGTCCGGTCGTCGCGTCGACGACCAGGAGCGTCTCGTGCGGTGCTCCCTCGAGCCTTCCCTGGATCACGCGGCGCACCTTGGCGAGCTCTTCCATCAGGTTCGACTGCGTGTGCAGCCGGCCGGCGGTGTCGACGATCACGACGTCGCGGCCGTCGCGAGTCGCGGCCTCGATCGCGTCGTAGGCGACTGACGCGGGGTCCGCCCCGCGCTCGGCGCCGACGAACTCGGCCCTCGCGCGGTCGGCCCAGATCTCGAGTTGCTCCTCGGCCGCCGCGCGAAAAGTGTCGGCTGCGCCGAGCACGACGGAATGACCATGCTGGCGCAAGCGCTCCGCAAGCTTGCCGATCGTCGTCGTCTTGCCGGTGCCGTTGACACCGACGATCAGCAACACGCTCGGGTCAGCACGCACGTCGAGTGTCGCGGGCTCGCCGAGGAGAGTCGCGATCTCAGCCGCAAGCGCCGCGTTGAGGTCCGTCAGGTTCGGACGCGCTTCGAGGCTTTGCACGAGCTCGGCCGTCGCCGGGACGCCGACGTCTGCGCGGATAAGTGCTTCCTCGAGCCGTTCCCATGCTTCTGCGTCGCCGGGGTCGAACGCAGCGGATGCCAGCTCGGCGGTGAGCGCCTGCCGGCTCTTCGAGAGGGAGTCGCGCAGGCGCGAGAAGAGGCCCGCGCGCTCGGCCGCCGTGTCCGGCTGCGCACCCTCCTCGCCGAGCAGCTGCGCCCAGCTACGAGGCAATCGCGGCGGCCTGCTCGCGTGGCAGGCGCCGGGAAACGATCTGCGAGACCCCGTCGGCGCCCATCGTCACGCCGTAGAGGATATCCGCGGCCTCCATCGTCCTCTTCTGGTGGGTGATGACGATGAATTGCGCGCGATCGGAGTAACGCCGCAGCAACTCGACGAAGCGTCCGATGTTCGTGTCGTCGAGGGCGGCTTCGACCTCGTCGAGCAGATAGAAGGGGCACGGCCGCGCGAGGAAGAGCGCGAAGAGGAAGGAGATGGCGCCGAGCGCCTTCTCACCGCCGGAGAGAAGCGACAGCCGCGTGACCTTCTTGCCCGCCGGCCGCAGCTCGACTTCGATGCCCGGTTGCTCCTCGTCGTCTTCCGGTTCGGTGAGACGCAGTCTTCCCTCGCCGCCGGGGAACAGCGTCGCGGCGACTTCGGTGAAGTTCGCCTGCACCGCCGCGAACGTCTCCGCGAAGCGGTCCTCGACGGTGCGCGCGAGATCGTCGCGCAGCGTCTCGAGCTCTTTCAGGCTCGCTTCCAGATCGGCCCTCTGCGTCGAGAGCTCGATGAGGCGCTCCTTCTCCTGGTCGTACTCCTGCTTCGCCAGCGGATTGACCTGACCGAGGGACTCACGCCGGCGCTCGTGCCGCTCGATCTTCTCCGCGAGCTCGTCTCGATCGTCGCCGTCGGCAGGCTCGGCGTCGGCCGCTTCGAGGCGACGTCGCGCTTCCTCGGCTTCCGCTTCGATGCGTGCGCGCTCGACGTCGACGGCGCTCAGCCGTTCACCTGCCTCTGCGGCTGCTCGGCGGACCTCGACCTCGGCTGCGCCGAGACGGCGAAGCTCCTCGGCCAGTGCGCCCGTTCGCGATGCGCCTGCGTCGGCGCGCGCGCGGAGCGGCGCTTCGAAACGGTCGTCGCCGATTTGTTCGAGCGCCTGCACGAGCAGCTCGGCGAGCTGTGCGAGCGTGACCGTCATGGGATCGTGCGCGGCTGAGTACGCCTCATCGGGAATCGGAGCTGCGGCTCGCGCCTCGAGCTCGTCGACCTCCGAGGCGAGTGCGCGGCGCCGCGCCTCGAGCTCGAGCCAGACGGCCTCCGCGGTCTCGCCGGCAAACCAGATCTCGCCCTTGCCGGGATCGAAGCCGAAGCCTTCGGGCGTGACGGCCGGGACATGGGACTGCAGCAGCTCTTCCTTCGGCACTACGGGGAGCTCCCGGACGAGCTCCCTCGGATCACTCGTGAGGACGACGACGCTTCCGAGCCCTGCCGCGCGAGCCCGCTCGGCAAGAGCCAGGGCTGCGCGTGCGTCGGGAGCGACGAGTGCGGAGGCGCGATGCCCGAGTGCGGCAGCGACCGCTCGCTCGCGGCCCGGTTCGACGTCGAGCAGGGAAAGTGCCAGCCGCTCCCCTTCTTCGGCGAGTGCGCGTGCTGCGGGAGGCAAGCCTTCGCGCTCGGCCAGCGCCCGTTCGAGTGTCTGCAGCCGCTCGCGCGCTAGGCGCGCTTGTTCGCGCGATGCCTCGCGCTCGGCGCGCACGCGTGCATCGAGCACCCGGCGTGGGCGCGTGAGCTCGGCATTCAGGCGTTCGACCAGAGCCTGCGCACTTTCCTTCCGCAGCTCCAGCCTTTCGCGCGCGCTCCTGAGGCGATAGAGGGTTGCGGTCGCCTCTTCCCTGCGGCCGGCGGCGTCGGCGAGCTCTTCTTCGGCTCGGCGGCGCTCCTCGAGGAGGGCGTTCAGCTTCTCGTCGGCGTGCTTGCGCGCGAGCACTGCCGCCGTGCGCCGGCTCTCACCGTCTTCGAGCCGTTCGCGAAAGCCGGCGAGATCGAGCTCGGCGACGCGGGCGCGCAAGGACGCGATCTCCACACGAAGCTTTTCGGCGCGCTCCGCGGCGGTGGCCTGCAGAGCGAGCGGCCGCAGCCGCTTCTTCACCTCGGCCTCGACGTCCCGGGCGCGCTCGACCTGGATCGCGACGCGTGCGAGCTTCAGCTCGGCGCGGTGCTTGCGACGCTTGAAGCGCCCGAGCCCGGCGGCCTCCTCGAGCAGGGTGCGGCGCTCCTCGGGCTTCGAGCCGAGAATCTCTTCGACCCGGCCCTGGCCGATGATCGAGTGCATCCCCCCGCCGAGGCCGAGATCCGCGAGCAGCTCGACGAGGTCGATGCGCCGCACCGCCGTGCGGTTCAGGAGGTACTGACCCTCGCCCCCGCGGTGCAAACGCCGTGAGACGGAGAGCTCCGAGTAGGGCAGCGAGCCTTCACCGTCGGGGTTGTCGAACAGCAGCTCGACCTCGCAGAAGTCCTCGGCGGCACGACCGCTACCGCCGCCGAAGAGCACGTCGTCCGGCTTTTCGGCCCGGAGCTCCGAAGGTGCCATCGATCCGGCCGCCCAGACAATCGCGTCGGAGACGTTCGACTTCCCGGAGCCGTTCGGCCCGACGACGACGGCGACGCCCGGCTCGAGACGAATCTCGACCGGTTCAGGGAACGACTTGAAGCCGCGCAGCTTGATGGCGCGTAGGTTCACGCCCTTGGAAACCTACCCGGCGGCACGGATGGCGCTCCGCGTCCTCGAGCGAAAGCTTCGCTTTCGCTCCGGGGGCTGGTGACGGCGCTTCGCGCGAAACGTGCGTCGGCGGAGCCCACGCACTCCTCTACGCAGTCGGGTGGGCTTTTGGACTTGTCCACGGGCGGGGGCGCCTTTGCGTCCCCGCCCGTGTGAGTCCGGCCCCCTCTTTAGAGCGGCTCCGCCAGCTCTAAGCTCCGGCCCTTGGTGTTGACGGTGAACGCGCGTTCAGCGGAACCACCAAGGCCGGGAGGCTAAGACCAGGCGCAGCCGGGCTTAGCCTCCGGCAAACCAATGCGGGCGGACGCCTCTGGCGCCCGTGCCCGCAGGGAAGGGAACAACCGCCAAGCCACACGCACAAATAAGAGTGCGTGGGCTTCGCCCACGCACGTTCAGCGCGAAGCGCCGTAAAAGAACCCCGGGCGAAAGCGCCGCTTTCGCCCGGGTACCGGTCAAGCGTCGTGCGCCATCTCCAGGATCTTGTCGCGAGTCATCGTCCCGACCATGTCCGGATGATCTGACTGGACGTGCTGCTCGACGTTCGTCACCAGCTCGTCGTCCGACTCACCGCGGATCGTCTCCCCACAGGGGCAATCAACTGCTTTGGCCATGTGCTCCTCCTTTAGTCCGCCGGAGTCTATGCGGCTGCACTCCGACGACGTCACACCTCCGGGCAAGGTGTCAGACACTGGGTCAGGCCCCGATGAGACGTCGCGCGACGGGACTAGGTCGGCACAGCCCCTGGAACGCGGCCGTCCCCACCGGGAACGACGTCACGCTTCTGGCCCGGTGTCTGACACCGGGCCGGGGGCCCCGACGAGACGTCCCGCACCGGGACACCGTCACGTTTCCGGCATGGTGGCTGAGACTTCAACTCCGAGCTTCTGGAGCGTCGCCTTTGCAGCCTCCTGCTCGGCCGCCTTCTTCGATTCCCCGTTGCCGACCCCGAGCTGCTCGCCGTCGATCGTCGCGGCGCACGTGAAACGGCGGTCGTGCGGGGGGCCGTCCACTTCGAGCACCGAATAGTTCACGGCCTGACCGCGGCGGGCCAGGGCCTCTTGCAACTCCGTCTTGTAGTCGACGTGCGAGGTCAGGGCGTAGTCGATGCGACCGGCGAATGCCTTGACGATCGGCTGCTCGACCTTTTCGAACCCGTGCTCGAGGAAGAGCGCGGCCAGCGCGGCCTCGAGCAACGCCGCCAGCACGTTGCGATTGCGGGAGAGGCGGTCGAGCTCCTCGGCGGGAATGTCATCGCCGCGTACGGCGAGCTCCTTGCCGAGCTCGAGCTGGCGCGCGACGACGGCGCAACTCTGACGCGAGACGACGTGCGAGCGGATCTTCGCAAGCCGCCCTTCCGTGAAGTCGGGGTAGCGCTCGTAGAGCTCGCGTGCCATCGCGAGCTCCAGGACGCTGTCTCCGAGGAACTCCAGCCGTTCGTACGAGGCCGCCCGGTCGACCGCCCAGGACGCGTGGGTGTAGACCTGCTCCGCCCGAGCGTCGGGCAGCCCTTCGATCAGCTTCCGAAGTGGAGCGAGGTCCCCCGCGGGCGCGCTACTGGTGCGAGGAGACGTAGTCGACGGCCTGGCCGACGGTCCCGATCTTCTGGGCGTCCTCGTCCGAGATCTTGATTCCGAACTGATCCTCGAGCTCCATGATCAGCTCGACGAGATCGAGCGAGTCCGCGTCGAGGTCCTCCTGAAACGAGGCCTCTTCCGTGATCGCACTTTCTTCGACGCCGAGCTGTTCGGTCAGAACTTCCTTGACCCGCTCGTACACTTCCTCGCGCGACGCTGCCATGTCACCTCACGTTTGGGGTCGGGGTTGCAGAGGGGCCGGATGCTAACACGGTCCCGCCTAGATTCTGCGCCAACCTGCCGACGACGTCGTTCTCGACGCCGCGGGCTGCAAGGAGGATGGCGCTCGTGATCGCGCGCCGGGAGGAGTTTCCGTGCGCGATCACCGCGAGGCCGCGCAGGCCGAGGAGGTAGGCGCCGCCGTAGGCGTCGGGGTCGAGACGCTCGCGGAGCTTCCTCGCCGCCGGCCTGATCAGCAGGCCACCGAGCTTTCCGAGGGCAGTCGCAGTGATCTCCTCCCGCAGCGCCCCGAGCAGGCCCGTGATCGTGCCCTCGAACAGCTTGAGGGCGACGTTGCCGGTGAACCCGTCCGTCACGACGACGTCCCCGCCCACCGTCAGGAGGTCTCGGCCTTCCGTGTTGCCGGCGAACGGGAGGTCGCTCGCCGCCAGGAGTGCGTGCGCCTCCAGCGTGAGGTGGTTCCCCTTCTCCGGCTCCTCGCCGATCGAGAGCAACCGGACTCGCGGACTACGGACACCGAGGATCTGCTGGGCGAAGACGACGCCCATGTGCGCGAACTGGACGAGGTCCTCGGGTCGCGCATCGGCGTTGGCGCCCGCGTCGAGCAGCACCGACGGGCCGTTCCTCGCGGGGATCGTCACGGCGATCGCGGGACGCCGGACTCCCGGAATTCGCCGCAGCTCGAGCAGGCAGGCGGCGAGCATCGCGCCCGTGTTCCCGGCCGAAACGACAGCGTCGGCCTTTCCTTCCCCAACGCTTTGGCAGGCGACCACGAGCGAGCTCTTCGGCTTTGACCGGACCGCCTCGGTCGGCTTCTCGTCCATGGCGATCACGTCGGGCGCCTCGATCAGCTCGAGCCCCTGCGTGTTGAGCCCTCTCGGCCCCACCAGGACCGGCTCGACCTCAGCGGAGGCGGCGGCGAGTGCGCCGGCGACGATCTCCTGCGGCCCGCGGTCGCCGCCCATGGCGTCCACGGCAACGCGGATCATTGGGTTACGGGACGCGGGTGCGGAGCGGTTCGATCTCGCGGCCGCGATAGGTCTCGCACGTCGGGCAGACTCGGTGAGGCCGCTTCGGCTGGCCGCACTGCGGGCAGGTGTTCAGCCGCGGTGCCTCGATCTTGTGCTGCGCGCGGCGCTTGTCTCTCCGTGCCTTCGAGGTTTTTTTCTTGGGGACGGCCATGGGGAACGGCGGAGTGTAGCTAGAGCTGCTCGCGCAGGCTCTCGAGGGCCGACCAGCGGGTATCCGCAGTCTCCTCCTCGTGTTCGTGGGGCTCCTCGTTCAGGTTCTTGCCACAGACCGGGCAGAGCCCGGCGCAGTCGGGACGACAGAGGATCTTGTCCGGGAGCTCGAGGGCGATCGCATCGCGCGCCCACGTCCCGAGATCGAGGTTGTCGTCTTCCAGGTAGGCCATGCGGAGCTCCTCGACGCCCTCGGGATTCGACGCTGCCTGGTATTCGCGCGAGGTCACCGGCACCTCGAGCACGGCGTCGCCGAGGCAGCGGTAGCAGGGGCCATGGAGGCGCGTGGTGAAGTGCAGGTCGAAGACCAGGCCGGTCGTCGCCTTCGTGATCGCGAGCTTCGCCGGCAGCGTGCCCGGCACCGGGAGATAGCGCTCGCCACCGAGCTCGAACGGCTCCAGCTCGAGCTCGATCTCCTCGCGATGCTCCTCACCCGGGCGGAGCTTGACCTGTCGCAGACTGAAGCTCCTCATGGAGCCCAGGGTACCGCGGTCAGGCAGCCGCTTTGAGCGGCTCTGGAACCTCCCCGGCGACCGGCCTTTGCGCCGGCGCGCGAGCGGTCACGATCGACACGACGGCGATGACGATCGCAGCGCCCGCGATCACCGTCGTCCAGCCGATCGACTCGTTGAGAAAGACCGTGCCGAGCGCGACCGCGACGACCGGGTTGACGAACGCGTACGTCGACACGATCGAGATGCGGACGTTCTTCAGCAGCCAGGCGTACGCCGAGAAGGCGATCAGCGAGCCGACGATCACGAGATAGACGAACGCGATCAGCGGCTTCGTCGAGAAGGTGTCGGCATGGATTCCGCTCGTCTCGCCCGTGGCGAGGCCGGCGATGCCCAGGAAGATGCCGGCGGTAAGCATCTGCATCGACGCCGAGAGCAGCGGGCTCTCGGGAAGGGCGGCGCCGCGGGCGTACAGGGAGCCTCCGGCCCACGCCGCCGTCGTACCGACGAGGGCGAGCATGGCGACGACGTCACCGCCGCCGCCGGGCCGGACGAGCAGAGCCACACCCGCGAAGCCGACGACGAGACCGGCGATCGCCACCTGTGAGAGTCTCCGGCCGAAGAACGCACGGTCCATGAGCGCGACCCAGAGGGGGATGATCGCCACCATCAGGGCTGCGAGCCCCGATTCGATGCGCGTCTCGGCCCACGCGACGCCGCCGTTGCCGATCAGCAGCAGGGCGGCGCCGACGATCGCAGCCGAGCCCCACTGGCGCAGGGTCGGCCCGGCGCGCCCGCGCGACGCGAAGGCATAGAGCGCAGTCCCGGCGATGAGGAACCGCACGGACGACATCAGGAGCGGCGGCATCGTTCGGTCGGTGACGCGGATCGCGAGGTAAGTCGAGCCCCAGACGAGATAGATCGTCGCCAAGGCGGCGGCGACCGCGGCCGGGGAGCGGCGGGCGAACGCGGCGGTCACGACAGGACTAGAGCGAGCGCCGGTCTTCTCGAACGCGCGAGTCGCTGCCGAAGTACACGGCCAACGGTCCGATGACGACGATGAACACGAGTACGGCGATGGCGGTCATACATCCATGATCGGCATTCGCGGCCCATTAGCACAAATCCAGTTATGATGGACTTCGATTATGGAACCTGATAGCTGGCTCGGCGTCGAACTGCGGCATTTTCTCGCTCTGGAAGCGGTCGCCAAGGAGGGCTCCTTCGGCAAGGCCGCGGCCTCGCTCGGCTACACCCAGTCGGCCGTGAGCCAGCAGATCGCGACCCTCGAGCGCATCGTCGGCCATCGGCTCGTCGAGCGGCCCGGCGGCCCGAAGCCCGTCTCCCTGACCGAGGCCGGCCGGCTCCTGCTCACCCATGCCGACGCCATCGCGGCGCGCGTAGCCGCGGCTCAGGCCGACCTGACGGCCCTCGCCGAAGGCCAGGCGGGCACACTCCGCGTGGGCGTCTTCCAGAGCGTCGGGCAGCGCATCCTGCCCGAGGTGATGCGCCGCTTCCTCGCGGCCTGGCCGCAGGTCAACGTCACCCTGACCGAATCCGCCGACGACGAGGAGCTGCTCAGCCTCGTCGAACGAGGCCGGCTCGACGTCACGTTCGCCGACTTGCCGCTGACCGAGGGCCCCTTCGAGTCGGTCGAGCTGATGCGCGACCCGTACGTGCTCGTCGTCGCGGCGGGGTCTCCACTTGCAGAGCGCGACACGCCGCCAACCTGGAAGGACATGGCCGAGCTCGACCTGATCGGCCACAAGCACTGCCGATCCCTCGCACAGGTCGAGAGCGACGCCCGCCGTCCGCTCCGCTTCGTCTTCCGCTCCGACCACAACCAGACGGTGCAGGCGCTCGTCGCCACCGGTGTCGGCAGCGCGCTCGTCCCCCGCCTGACGATGGACGAGGAGGACGAGACGACCGAGCTGATCGAGCTCCCGAAGGTCCAGCCGCGCCTCATCTCGCTGGCCTGGCATCGCGACCGCTACCGCACCCCCGCGGCGCGGGCGTTCGTCGAGACGGCGCAGGCCGTCTGCGCCGAGCTAGAGCACGAGCCGCTGTACGTCTAGCTGAAAGGCTGGTCGTCTGAGGAGGCGCCCGCGGCAACTCCGGCAACGACCGATTCCTGCGAACGCTCGTGCAGACGTTCGCGGCCCCGCTTGACCGCAGTGAGGAACTTCTCGAGGTTGACCTCGAGCGTCGACAGGATCGAGTCGGCCCAGTCCTCCATCTCGAGCCTGGTCTCCCTCGCCTGCCGTCGCGCCTCGTCGACGATGTCCTGCGCCTGGCGCTCGGCGATCTTGACGATCTCCGTCTGCGACGCCTCGCGAACGGCCTGCTCGCGCGCCTCGCCCAGGAGCCGGTCGGTCTCGCGCTTGGCCTCGGCGAGCATCTCCTGACGCTCCTTGACGATCCAGCGGGCCTGCTTGATCTCTTCCGGGATCGTCGCCCGCATCTGGTCGAGGATGTCGTAGATCTCCTCGCGGTCGATGCGGACCTGGTCGGTCAGGGGGACCGCCTTCGCGTTGTGCACGAGGTCGTCGAGCTTGTCGATGAGTACTAGAACGTCCATGGGCTCCTATTCTTGCGGATTCTCTGGGGTACCGGGGCGACCATCCGGGAAAAGCTCCTGGAAACGGCGGGCAACGGCCTGCGGGACGAGCTCGTCCACCTTCCCGCCGAAGGCCGCGATCTCCTTCACGCCACTCGATGAGACAAAGCTGACGGCCGGGCTGGCCATCACGTAGACGGTCTCGATCTCCGGTGCCAGCGTGCGGTTGAGCTGGTTCATCTGGAACTCCCACTCGAAGTCCGAGATCACCCTGAGGCCTTTGACGATCACCTTCGCGTTCCACTTGTGGGCGAAGTCGACGACGAGTTGCGAGAAGACGTCGACCTCCACGTTGGGGAGATTCGTGAGCGCGTCCCGCAGGAAGCCGACGCGTTCGTCGAGTGCGAACATCGGCGTCTTGTGCGTCGGGTTCCCGACGACGCCGACGACGACGCGGTCGAAGATCCCGGCGGCGCGGCCGATCACGTCGATGTGGCCGTTCGTGACTGGGTCGTAGGAGCCTGGTGCGATCGCGGTGATCACGGGTGTTCGAACACCGTCACCCGCGTGGATCCGTACTTGCGCGACGTGCGCACGGCCAGACCGGCCAACTCTGGTTCGATCTTCGCGGAGGATTCGAGGAC
>JACDEU010000059.1 GCA_013816245.1 Actinomycetota bacterium
GTCGCTGAAGGCGAAGCTGAAGGAGTTCCTGCCGGGCCGGGGCTAGCGGTGGCGACGACCGCGAAGCGGACGGACACCGCGGTCGAGCGGCTTGATGTCGCGGTGTACACAGTTCCGACCGATGGGCTAAGCAGCGACGCGTTGGGCCGCAGCCTCATCGGCCGTCGTGCCGCCGATTGGATCTGCGTTTGTAAAAAACGCCGCTTCAAGGCTTTGCTGGAGTCACGTTTCTGTGTTGCGAGGCGGCTTGGGATCTGATATTCGCGCGTGCGCGTGTAGCCGTACCGGTGGATGACGTCCCCGGCTCGACGGGCCGGGCACAATCAGCGCATGCGTCTCGTCCCTTGGATCCCGCCTCTCTTCCGCGATCGCGCTGCCGCCGGGTGCGCCTTGGCCGAGGCCGTCGCCGAGCTCGAGCTCGACGAGCCGGTGGTCGTCGGTGTGGCCCGCGGCGGCGTCGCGGTCGCGCTCGAGGTTGCCCGCCAGCTCGAGGCTCCGCTGACCGCGATCGACGTTGAGCGGGTCAACGCCTACGGGCTGCGCCTCGGCGCCGTCACCGCCCACGGGCCGCCCTACCTGCGCGAGGGGCATGGGGTGCCGGAGGAGGATGTCGAGTCTGCACTCGAGCGCTCCCGTCGCGCCGCCGAGGCGCTCGAGGCAAGGCTCGAGCACGAGACGCTGCCTGTTGCCGGGCGGACGACGGTCGTCGTCGACGACGGACTGATCACCGGGCTGACGCTCGCGGCCGCCTGTCGCTGGGCACGGGTGGAGGGAGTGGCGCGGCTGATCGCCGCGACGCCCGTTGGGCATGTCGACGGGCTCGCGCGCCTGCGCGAGGAGGCGGACCTGGTCGTCTGCCCGCACCCGCTGGCGGAGATCGCTGTCGTCGGCCAGGCCTACGACATCTTCGACCCTCTGGAGGAGTGGTACATCGCCGGGCTACTGGCCGACGCCGCGGCCGGCGCAGCCGGGTAGCTTGAGGTTCGCTAGTCGCGGCGACGCAGCGGTCGTGCGTGTCGCAGTTCGGCATGTCTGCGACAGAGCACAGCCGGCGATGCGCACTGCGATGCGAATGCGGTTCGAGGTGGGAGGACTGTGTGGCGACGCATGGGAGCCCGACGTGTCCTCGGCGGCCCGACAGGCAGATGCGGCCACGCGCTAGCCTTCCGCCGTGGAGCCTCGGCGCGATCCGTACGTCACCGTCGGTGAGGTCTTCGTCTGGCTGCTCTTCTTCGCGCTGCTAGTGCCGGCCGGCATCGTCGGCTGGGCGATCGGCCATTCGACATCGGGCAGGACCCACACTGTCACGCGCACGGTCACGCTCGCGGCATCGGCGACCTCGGCGACGCCGAGCGTTAAGCAGTCGACCGCGGCGAAGACGACAACCGCCACCGCCCCAGCCTCGACCGCCGGGAGCGCGGCGAAGGGAGAGGCCGTCTTCGTGTCCGGCGGCTGCGGCAGCTGCCACACATTCAAGCCCGCCGGTGCGCGCGGGGCGATCGGCCCCGACCTCGACACGAAGCCGGCGATCGACGCGAAGAAGGCGCACATGCCGCTCGCCGCATTCGTGCGTCAGTCAATCGTGAAGCCGAACGCCTACCTTTCGCCCGGCTATCCGAAGGGCGTGATGCCGCAGAGCTTCGCAGTGCAGCTGTCGAAGATGCAGCTGACCGACCTCGTCGCGTTCATCACCAGCGGCAAGTGACGGACGTGAGGCGCGGGATCACACGCGGCTTTTTGAGCTCCGTCATTCCCGCCGCGATCCCTGACCTGACCGATTGGCGAACTCGTTCCCCAGGTGCGCGCCCGGCCGAGGTCGCTGTCGTCTTTCCACCAGAAAGCGACACCGCTCGCGCACTCCCGGGGTACGCCAGTTTCATGTGGGGGGACCTATTTTCATGTCCGAGTGGAGCCCGACCCGGCCGCGGCCCTTCTATACCCCGTCTAGCTGGCGGGCTCGTCCGCGCTGGAGTCAAGAAGATCGAGAAGGTGAGCCACGGCTGAGGCCTCTTCCGTGAGGCGCTCTTGTTCTCCTGGCGCCACGACCGCCCCCGACTCGACCCGCCCTAACACCTCCTCGTACCACGCGAGGTACTCGCGGAGCTGTGGGCGGATGTCGGGTCTCACCTTTTCCGAGTCTAGGTGCTCGCGCGCTTCGCCCCGCCTCTGCGTGGTCTACATGGGGAACCGAAACACCCTAGAGTCGTGGAATGAAGCGCCACCCGGTCCTGATTCCGCTCTCGCGCGACCATCACGATGGACTCGTGCAGGCGTTGCGGCTGCGCCGTGCTGCCGCCGCCGGCGATGCTTCTGCTCGGCCGCGGCCGCGAGGGAATTCGTGGAGTTCTTCAGGAACGAAGAGCGTGTCCACCTTCGCGATGAGGAAGAAGAGCTGTTCCCGCTTTTCCTCAGGCACGTCCGGTCGCAGCCTGCTCCCCTCCGCGAGGCACGCGTCCAACACGTGCAGCTCGAGGGGTTCGCCCGCAAACTCGGCATCGCTGTGGCGGCCGGCATCGTCGATCGAGAGCCGTTGGCTGCGGCGGGAGAACTGCTTGACGCACACATCCGGCTTGAGGAGCGACAGCTCTTCCCGCTGATCGAGGATCTCGTGCCAGACGACGATCTCCGGAGGCTCGGACTCGCCAGCAGAGACGCGACCTGCGCCGTTCGGCGCCCGCCCCGCACGAGCTAGCCCGGATCTTTCAGTAGCGGGCGTCGCGTGTTTCCGGGCGAGCGGGTGACCACCGGCTCGGAAGTGCGGGGTTCTGTGTTGCGAGGCGGCTTGGGATCTGATATTCGCGCATGCGCGTGTAGCTGAAGCCGTTCTACGTGAACCTGAACCCGTTCTACGGAGCGGGCTCTGGGCTGTAGGGGTCTAAAATACCGTTTCGCTCGAGTTTCGGACACATCGTTTCGCTTCAGTTCCGGACAGATCGCTGGGCGCCAGTCGACGGGGTCGAGGCGTCTCAGCCGTTCGGACTCGGGTCGGACGCGTCGGCGAGTGCTGTGGTGAGGAAGCGGTAGGTCCAGTCTTCGGCGAAGCGGCGGGAGTCGGCGAACACCTGGTGGACTTCGGGGTAGCGGACCTCGAGCCGGGCAAGCTGGTCTGCGAGCCAGCTGCCGTTGACGTGCTCGAGCTTGAAGAGCGCCGAGTACCTGGCTTCGACGACGACGGCCGCGAGCGGGAGCTCTGCGAGGCGTTGCAGCTGGAAGGCGAGGCTTCCGTCTGAGAGCGTGGCGGCGAAGTTCTCGAGGCTCTTACGTTCGACGGCGGCAAGCACGCTGCCGTCGGGCGCGTGCACCGCGTAGTCGCCGGCGGGAACGGTCGCCCGTACCGTTTCGGCTCCTTGCTGGGCGAAGCGGTAGGGGTAGCGCTCCCTCGTGTCGACCGCGATCGTGACCGTGTCGGTGAGGGTGCGCCGGCGGGGGATGCGGCCGCCGGGGTTGGCGGCCCGGGCGGTCTTCTGGGTTTGCCAGAAGATTGCCTCGCGTCCCTTCACCTGGGTGAAGATGAACTGGGAGCGGGCGAGGCGGGGACGGTCGAGCACGAGATCGATCGCCGCTCCTCGCCGGCGGCAGAGGAGGACGGGGGTCTGCTCGATGATCTCGGCCTCGGCTGGCCAGGCCTGCTCGAAGCGGTGGCAGTAGACGCGCGCGGTTGCAGGCCACGACTCGCGTGCCTTCAGAACGATCCCGTCCCCGAGCGGGAGCAGCAGCAGAAAGGGCAGCGTGCTGTCTGCGTCTGGGTTACGAGCGACGAGGAAGGCCCGGCTGCTGTCGGTCATGCGGCGGCAGCGTAGTACTCGTGAATCAGCCCGCCCACCGCGTCGCGGCGAAGGATCTCTGAGGACGGGGAGCCGCGCGCCTCGTGTGCTCCGGCCGGAGGGGCGAGCGCCAACGAGCGGTGCGGGCGCTCGGCGTTGTAATGGGTCACGTAGTCGCGGACGACCTGCTCGAGATGGCGACGGCCGAAGACGAGGACGTGATCGAGGCATTCGTTGCGGACGGTGCGCACCCAGCGCTCGGCGACCGCGTTCGCCTTCGGCGCCCGCACCGGCGTCTTGATCACCCGCACCTCGGAGCGGATGAGCTCGTCGAACGGACCTGAGAACTTGGCGTCGCGGTCGTGGAGGAGGAAGCGGACGTTCCCCAACCGCTCCTCGATCGCGAGGTTGCGCGCCTGCTGGCGCATCCAGACGCCGTCGGGGTTGGCGGTCACGCCCGCCAGCTGCACGCGCCGCGATCCGTGCTCGACGAAGAACAGCACATACAAGGTGCGGAGCCACGCCGTCTCGACCGTGAAGAAGTCGCAGGCAACCATTCCTTGCGCCTGGGCGCGCAGGAACTCGCTCCACGACGGTCCGCCTCGCCGCGGGGCCGGCCCGAGACCCGAGCGCCTGAGGATCGACCTGATCGTGGTCGCGCCCACACGGATGCCGAGCTTGCGCAGCTCGCCCTGGATCCGCACGCAGCCCCATCTCGAGTTCTCACGCGCCAGGCGCACCACCAGCTCACGAACCGCGGGATCGAGGGGCGGCCGACCCGGCGAGCGGCGGCGGTACGTCCACTTCCTGGCGACGAGCTCACGGTGCCAGCGAAGCAGCGTCTGCGGCCTGACCAGGAACACCGACCACCGCTCCCTCGGCAGCAGCGTGCTGGCGGCAGCGAGCAGCAGCCGGTCGCGCCGCTCCAGAGGCGGCCGCCTGACCGTCCGCCGCAGCACCGCCAGCTGATGACGGAGCACCGCGTTCTCCACCTCGAGCGCAGCCACAGACGAGCGCCCGGCGAGGGCCCGAAGCAGCCTCCGCGCGACCAGGTGCACGAGGAAGAACAGCATCGCCGGATCGTACGGACCGCTCGGCGCGTGCGCGAATCAGAATTTCTGCGCCCTACAGGCCGCAGACCCCCACGTCGGAGTCCGTGGAACGGGCGGAGCCGCAGCCGCCCGTTCCACGCTTAGCCGCTGTCGCGGGTGTCCGTCTACCCAGGTATCTACCGGGACGTGCGGGGACTACACGGACGTAAGCTTTCTCCCCCGGACTCCATGCACGTTCGAACGCAGACGAAACGGACTGAGCGGCCGCAGACGCACTCCATATGCGTCGATCGAGCGGTTTCCTAACCGCGTGCGCGGGTTCGATTCCGGCCGGGGGCACTGCCTCAAGCCCGCTTGGCGAAGCGATGTCGCGGACGGTTACCGCCATAGCTGAACACCGAGCCGATCCGCTCCAGTCGTCTTTGGATCGGTGTGACGGGCCGATGTGGAGTCGAGCAAGCGACGGCAAGTACGGCGAGGAAGGAGGAGGAGTAGTAGTAGAGGGCGACCCAGGCGGCCGCATGGCGTGTCGAGTGCGATTTCAGGTCCGCCGACGGACGTCGCTGTGAATGCCCAAACCGGAATGCCCGAGAGCGCAAGCGCACCGCAGGCAAGGCGAGGCCCGAGCGGCCCGCGACCTGAGAGCGCGTATCCGGCCACCATGCCGAATAGCGGGAGTGCTATCGCGCCGCCGCCGACCCCTCCCTCGAGTGTGGATGACACGTCCCAGGGTCGACTGAACAAGCGCCCGCGAACAACAGCGGTGACAGCGCCAGCCATCGCCAGCGGGGACGGCCCCCGACCCTGCGCAGATAGTCGGCCCAGCCAAGCAACCGACCGACCAGAAGACCCGGCAGCAGCACCCACGCGAACGTTTCTTCCCAAGCGACTTCAGAATCGCTTCCGGCGATCTGCGCCATCAGGCCTCGAAGGCCCGCTGCCCAGGCAAATCCGCAGAGTGCGCCAACTGCAATGAACCTCGGGGCGCCGGCATCCCGCGGCCCGATGGCCCACCACTCACATCGCCCCTACGGCTTCCTCTGCGCGCTACGACGGTTCCTCGTCTATGACGCCTTCGTAGATCTCCGAGGTTGTCCGAGTTGCGCCTCCCACCGGTGTTTGCTGGTTCAGGAACTCGTCGACGCGTCGAATGTCCTCTTCGCTGTCGCAGAGGATCACGTTCGCGCCCCGGCCGCCTTGACGGTCTGCGCCCACGATCACGCGCATGCCTGCGGGACGCTCACCGCCCGGGCCGCCAGCTCGGATGCGACTTCTGATCTCCTCGATTCGGTCATCCCAGCTTTCGCCGTCGGCTCCGTCAAAGCGTGCGATGCGTATCCACATGTCCATGGCCTCCTGGTCGTCGAAGCTTGACGAGGCGAAGATTTTATTGGGGAGTGGCAAATCGCGCCGGCTTGACGAGTAATCACAAGCGTCGATCAGGTCGCGGTCGCCGGGGCGGCCGGGGAGGCTAGCGGGGCTGGATCCGGGCGCACCCGATCCGTATCAGCCGCCCGATTCGGCCAGTCCCAGTCCCAGAGGCGCAAGATGATGCAAACCGTGTGTCTATCCCTGAGTCGCTCCAGGGGCTAGAGCGACCTGAGCACTCGCCCTCTCGCGCGGTACTAAGCGGGGCCACCAGATAGGCACCATGTGCGTTGAATTGACGGGTGAAACGGAAGAAATGGGACGCGGGGGTCGTCTTACGAGCATGAGTTCCGTATACGGCTTTCCGCCCCCGGCAGGTATGCGTTTTCCGGTATCGGCGCGCGATCTCTTCGCGAATACCAAATTCGGCATGGCCGTCGCGCTGGCCGCGCTGGCGGCGACCGGCGCGGCAACTGCTTCGTTCCTGCCGCGGTCACAGTCGGCCGCGCCGCCCAACGTCACATTCCTCACGCCGGTCTCGACGACCGTGCTACAGAACTCCCGGGCGCCTCGCCTCACCGCGCCGGCGCCCTAGTAGCCGTCGGGCCGTAGCCGGTAGGCAGCGACCAGCGCCTCTCTGCCCTTGACTGCGGCCGGCTTGAGCGGTTCTGCGTTACTTGGGCTTCCCGCAGCGAGGAAGGTGTTCGAGCTGATGACCACCTCTCCCGCACAGGCCCATTGCTGGAGTCGGTGGGCAAGATTGACCGTGTCGCCTACGACCGAGTATTCGACGTGTTGCTCCGACCCGAGCAGCGCACCCGCCACCTCGCCCGTCGAGAGTCCGATGCCAAGCCCGAAAGGCGACAGAGCCCTTTGGCTCCAACCCGCGTTGACAACCGCTTGCGCTGCTTGCATCTCGCACGCGGCCGCGATCGCGTGGGCAGCGTGGTCGGATATCGCCACGGGCGCGCCGAACACCGCAAAGACCTCATCTCCCACGAACTGCATCACGGTGCCGTTGTGTCCCGTAACGAGGCGTGTCATCTCCTGTCGGTGCTCGTTGAGCTGCATCGCGAGTGAGTGTGGATCGGCCTGCTCTGCAATTGTCGAATAGCCGCGGACGTCAGACATGAGAATCGTGACCTCGAGCGTCTCCGTATCACCGACGCGCCGTCCGTCTCGCCGCAAACGCTCGACGAGACCGGCCGGAAGCTGTCGGCTGAGATTGACTTCTTCCGACAGGCGCCGGTTGTCGAGCCCGAGTCTCACGGCAGCCGAGACGGCAGCGAGCAGCCTTGGCTCTGTCTCTTCCAGCACACGGTCGTGGATGAGCGCTCCGAGCGACCTGTCCTCGACGTCGATCAGCGTTGCCGTGCGGACAGCCTCACCGCTCGGTAGCTCGACCGGCCGCCCGTCCGCATCGACGTAGAGCCTAACGCCGGGGTTCCAGAAGGCGAGCTCGAGCGACGGATCGCGGAGCGCACGCGCAACTGCCGCACGTAGCTCTTTGTCGTCCATTCCGCCGCGGATGTTCATCACGAGGTCCCCGACGGCTGCGCGGCCCGTCTGGCTTCGGACGACGCCGACCAAGAAGGCGACCGGCAACAGGATCAGCACGGCGGGTTCGCCGTAGTCGAGCGCCGATCTGACTTCCTCCGATGCGTTGGCCAGCGCCGCACCGTTGCGAAGGAAGAACTCGGCCAAAGTTGCTCCGAGCGCAATCGCGAGCGGGGCGAAGGCCCGCCGTTCGAGCGACGTGGCGCGTAACCACCGACGAGCGAAGATCGCCACGACGAGGACTCCCAATAACAGACTCCCTCGGTCGACGACGTAAACCAAATCGTCCCGCAAGCCGCGATCTCCGTAAATCAGGACGAGATTACGCGGCCACTCTCGACCGTAATCGCGCGCATCGAAGAGCGCAAGCAAGACGAAGTTGGTGCCGAAGGCCCAGAGGTAGATCACACCGACGACGGCTCGGTCGAATCGCGAGCGCACGCGCCCATCTGGAAATGCGATCACGGCGTGAGCAACGAATGCTTGGTAAACCCCGACGCCAAGCGTCGAAAGAGTCCAGAGAAACGGCGATGCGAACCAACTGAGAGCGAACGCGAAGGACAGGATGCCGGCGATCCCGAGCAGCGGGCCGATCTGGTGGTCCGGACGCTTGACCGAAAGGACGAATCCGATCACGACGAGCGAGAGCCCGGATGCGACGTTCAGCGACCAGATCGCAAGAGGTGGCGGCGCCACCGGCGACAGCACGGGTACGAGAGCAGTGCCGACAACGCTCGCCATGCCGGCGGCGAAGATCACCGGACGAATTCGGCGTCCCACGACATTCATTGTGACTCTCCGGACCAACTAGTAGTGCCCAGGCCAAGCGGTCGAAATTGCACCTCGGCCGCACTCCCTTGCTCGCCTTGATCGTCGCTGGCGTTAGAAAGCTTCTGTGGGAATGGCCGAGTGGCAAGGAATCTGGATCGCCGCAGCCGAGCGAAAGCCAAGGGCGATGGGCTGCGAGGGTCCTCACGCCCGAACGCACGTCTCGCGGGTGTTCGTCTACCCGCTATCTACCAGGAGAGGCCGGAAGTAGCGGGCCTGAGGAGTACTCCAACGATCTTCACGCACCTTCGTGCCCGAAAGAGGCGCACGCAGTGAACGCAGACGCACTTCAGATGCATCAATCGAGCGACTTAGAACGGGTCATCGCGAGCGCGTCCTCGGCTGACCATCGCAGACATCAACCGGGCCTCGGCCGGGCCGGGCGTTGCTTTCCCTAACTCGTTCCTGTGGGAGGCGTGTCGCGAAGTACGGTCCAGCCGAGCAGCCCGGTCAGCCCTCCCAGCTGTTCGTCGGCGATCACGATCCCGTGCTCGTCGATCTCGTAGGCCCAGACGCCCCTGGCGTGATCCGAGTCGCGCATCTTGAGGACGCTGACGGCGCGGCGGATCTCCGATTCGATCTCGATGTAGCGGAGCAGGATCACGTTGTGGAAAAGGAAGGAGAGGTGGGCGAGCGGCTCTGGAGTCGGGCCGAGCGTGGTCGTCTCGCTCGTGATCAGCGAGGAGGCGCCGCGGGCGCGGATCGAGCCGATGAGCGCACGCGCGAAGGCGGGGAAGCGTTCGATCTCGCGTGAGGCGAACACGAGCTCGCCGAGGCTGTCGATCGCGATCCGGCGCAGGGAACCGTCGGCGAGCTGCGCCCGCACGGCGGCGCCGATCGTGTCCAGGTCGAGCTCGCCGGGAGGGACATGGTGGATCGCGAGCTGCCCCGCCTCGCGTGCCGCCGCGAGGTCCCAGCCGAAGGAGGCCGCCTTTTCCTCGAGCTGCGACGGCGTCTCCTGAAAAGACACGTACAGGCACCGCTCTCCCTGCTCGAGACCCTGCACCACGAAGTGCAGGCAGGCGATCGTCTTGCCTGAACCCGACGGCCCCTGGATGGCGGTGGCGTCGCCCGCTTGGGTACCGCCGCCCATCAGCTCATCGAGCTTGACGATCCCGCTGGAGATTCGCTCTCCGCCGGTCGGTCCGTCGCCCCGCACGATCGCCACGGTCTCGAGCCGCGGGTAGACCGTGATGCCCGCTTGGCCGATCTCGAACGAGTGCTTACCGGCCAGGTGGTTGGCGCCGCGCAGCTTGCGGACCCGCAGCCAGCGCCGGTCGACCGGCTCGCGCGCCTCGTAGGCGAACTGGACGATCCCGTCGGTGAGCGAGAACTCGGGTGAGCCCTCGATCTCCTCGTCCGCGTACTCGCCGAGGAAGAGGACGACCGTGTTGCTGTGGGCGACCTTGCCGGTTAGGTCGTGGAGCACCTTGCGCAGCGCCGTCTGGTCGACGAAGTCGCGAAGCGCCTTGGCGCTGTCGATCACAACGACGGACGGCTCGCGCTCGAAGCAGGCGCGGACGATCTCGCTGATCATCGGGCCGAGCGGCTCCCTCTCGCGGCTACCGTCTTCGAGCAGCAGGTCGCCGAGGTTGATGAACTCGACGCGCTCCTCGAGCGCGTCCTCGTCGAAGAAGTCGAAGCCTCGTATGTAGCGGACGAGCTTGTTGTGCGGCTCGGCGAGCGTCGTGTAGTAGATCGCCTTGTGCTCCGGAGTGGCGGCGGAGAAGCAGATCTGTTGGGCGAGGATCGTCTTGCCCGTCCCCGGCCCGCCCGCGAAAACGACGAGCGAGCCGAGCGGAAAGCCGCCGTCGAGGACGAGGTCGAGCTCGGGAACACCGGTCTCGATTCGTTCCATCAGGCGGCGTCCTTTCTAGCGAGCGAGCGGGCGGTGTCGAGCAGCGCATCCCGGTCGAACGGCTTGCGCAGAGCGGCGTCGGCGCCGGGAACGACCGCGCTCGCGTTCGCGCTGACGACGAGGATCGGGATCCTGGCCGTCTCGGGGTTGGCGCGCAACCGCTCGACCAGCTCGCGTCCGCCCATCACCGGCATCATCAAGTCGGTCACCACCAAGTCTGGTGGGGGATCCTCCTTCACACGTTCGAGCGCCGCGGCACCGTGATGCGCCTCCACCACCTCGAACCCCTCGCTCTCGAAAACCATGCGGAGCAGGAACCGCATGCTCGATTCGTCGTCGACCACAAGAATCTTACGCACGCCCTTTGACCACCTGTGCCGTTCCGACCCGGCCGGCGAACTCCTCGGGTTCGCCTCCGTCTCATTCAACAATACGCTGAATCGGGCGCCCGCCAAGTCACCGGGGTCGTACCAGACCCGTCCGCCGAACGCCTCCACGAGCCCCCGCGTGATCGCAAGGCCGAGGCCGGCGCCTTCGCTCGCCTCGCGACTGAACTTCTCGAACAAACCCGGCACGAGCCCCTCCGGCACGCCCGCACCGTCGTCGGACACCTCGACGTACACACCGTCAGGAGTGCGGCGCGCTCCCAGCCGAACGTTCGGCCCGCCGTGGCGGTAGGCGTTCGTGAGCAGATTCACGAGTACCTGCTCAAGCCGTCCCGGGTCCGCGACCACCCACACGTCCTCGGGAAGCGCCAGCTCGACCGACCGACCGGGCGGCGCCGGCACGTCGTCGAGCGTGCGCCTGCCCGCAGCAGCGAGATCGACCGGCTCGAGCGCCACCTGGAACCTTCCGGAGTCGATCTGCGCCAGATCCAGTAGGTCCCCGACCAGCCGCGCCAGCCGATCGCCCTGCACTCGGATCCGCTCGAGGCACTCGTCGACCTGCTCGTCCGTCAGATCCCGACGGCGCGCAACCAGCGTGGAGGCGAGCCCCACTATCACCGTGATCGGCGTGCGCAGCTCGTGGGCGACGAACCCCAGAAACTCGTTCTCGCTCTTCTCACTCACGCCCGAGAGTCTCCCACCCTGATAGGTGTGTCGCGATGCCTAAAAACCCTTAGCTCGTTCCCGCCGACCGAGCGTGATCTCGGGGCAAGCAGATCATGTAAGTGCAGATCTTTAGAGGCCTGTCGTAGCCTCGCCGGCACCGCGTCGAACGCGACGTTTTCGGCCGAAAGAGCGTTGTCGAGCCGACAACGCCGATGGAGCTAGCCGGGCTCGAACCGGCGACCTCCTGGGTGCGATAAGGGGCGAAGCTGTTCTGGTCGGCGTTCCACGACTTCTTCAAGCCGTCCTGGGTCGCCCTCGTTGTGCCAGGTTCTCTCAGTTCGGTAGACCGGTAAGTAGATCGGCGAGCGCTTCGGGCGAGAGCACTCTTGGGCACGCGAGACGTCGACCTGCCCGGTGCCTGTGCTACCGGGGCCAGCCCTCACCCATGGGGTTAATAGCTGAAGACGGTCGTGTCGTCTCCGGCCCATTCCCATAGGGGAGTGGCTCCTACGACCTTGGTGTTTGCGACCTTCTCGTCGTCGGAAAGACCGCGCGAGTTGAGACAGATCGGGCAGAGCCACAGCTCGCCGCCGGCGTCAGCGAATTGCTGGAAGAGCCGCTCCAACGGTGGGCAGCCTTCGCATGCCTCGCCTCTCGCTTCGCCGGGCAGGCCGAGCCGAACCGCATCCTTTGTCGCCCAGATCACCACCTGCTTGCCCTGATCGATCGCTGCGGTGGCGACGAGGAACGCGACCGTCACCCGCTCGGCATCCTCCAGTCCAGTCGCGAGGTTGATGAGGACCTTCGCGGGCATTTCAGCTCCTTTTGTAGGCCTTGGTTGTTGATCCGTTGGCACCGAACTTGAGCGCTTTGCGGCGAGTGTCTTCGAACTTCGAGCGCGCGTAAGTCGCGACGAGGTTGCCGCTTTCGATCCCCTCAAACCCGTGCTGCTCTAGGAGCTTTCCGTACTCTGCTTCCAGCAGAGCCCCTGCGATTCAGCCAGTCCAAAGGTCGATGTCACGTTTGCCCTCTTCGCTGACGGGCTGCTGGATCGTGACGTCCGCAATCTGGATCCGGCCGCCGCTACGAAGCACTCGGTGGATCTCCGAAAAGACGGCATCCTTGTCGGGAACAAGATCGATCACACCGTTCGAAATCACAACGTCGAAGCTCATGTCAGCAAAGGGAAGCCGCTCGACCTCGCCCTCGACGAACTCGACGTTTTCCGCGCCCAATTCGACCGCAGCAGCCCGCGCCTTTTCCAGCATCTCCGCCGTCATATCAATCCCGGCAACGCTGCCTTCCGAACCAACCATCTGCGCTGCAATGAGCGAATCGGTGCCCGCCCCACAGCCAAGGTCGAGCACCTGCTCCCCCGGCTTTAGCCTGCCGAGCGAGAACGGATTGGCCACGCCGGCAAAAGACTCGACTGCGCCCTCCGGTACACGCGCGAGCTCGGCTGGGTAATCGAGATCTTCAGCCCAGGCACGCCCGGTCGGGAAGACGAAATCCCGTTGCGGCTCCTGCGAAACCGAAGCGTAGGTCTTCTTGATCTCCCGCTTCAGAACTTGGACATCCACCTTGAGATCAGTAGCCACAGCATTCCTCCCGTTCGCCGACACGGCCCCGCTCACGGACGACACTACAAGCGCAAGCAGCGAATTCCTACGAGTGATCAGCCTGTCTGTTGGAGGGTCCTGCGGAGCCTCCAACTTCCCAGCGTGGATCAAAGGCCCGGCAGTTGTCCGCCAGTAGTGGCACGAGTATCGTCACCAGGGATCCGACTGTCCCCTTGCGTCGGTGAGACCCGAGAGGAGCGGCATGATTGATCAGGACCTCACCCAGCAGGCGTTTACGACGATCCTGAAGCATTTCGTGGCGACGGGCAGGGCCCCGCACTACGGTGAACTGGCAAACGCCCTCGAAGTCGGTATGGAGGAGGCCCGTGAGGTCCAGCGTGCTGCGGTGGAGGCGTCTCCGATCGCGAGTTGCTGGCTGGCTCACGACACGGATCACATCGAGTCGTACGCGCCCTTCAGCAACGTTCCGACGCAGTATCTCATCAGTGTCGACGGCACACGAAAATGGTACGGCCAGTGCGGGATGGAGTCGCTGGCCGTGCGCTGGCTATTCCCTGGGCAGGAAGTCGTTGTCGAGTCCCGGTGCCTTGATTGTGGTGAATCGATTCGCGTCCGTGCTCGTGACGAAGAGATCCTGGAGATCGAACCCGAGACGGCCGTCGGGTATATGCCGTCACCTTTCGCGGCATCGAGAGTGGGCTCCGCAGCGTTCAACTGAAGCCGGATGAATCTCTTCCGGTCGGAAGAGCACTTAAAACGCTGGCTTCACCACTTCCACGCGGTCAATGACTATGTGCTGTCGGTGGGCGATTGGGCCGAGGTCTTCGGCGCATCGATGTTCCGGAAACGGCTCGAGCCCGATTACCTCGCCCGCGCTCCCGAGTATCTCGAGGACTACCGTCGAGCCCTCCACGCGACGGGCAAGACTCTTCCTCCTCCGGACAGGGTCCTGTCGACGGTGATGTTTACGGACATCGTCGACTCGACAAAAGTGGCTACCCTCGCTGGCGATTCGAAATGGCGTTCGTTGCTCACGCGTCACAACGACATTTCTCGTAGCCAGCTTCAACATTTCGGCGGGAGGGAGATCGACCAGATAGGAGACGGGTTCCTGTCCACGTTCAACAGTCCGGCGAGGGCGATTCGGTGCGCGACGGCGATCTGCCGGGCGATGCCCAGCATCGGTCTACAGGTACGGGCAGGGGTTCATTCCGGGGAATGCGAGGTTATCGGCGACGGTCTCGGCGGCATCGCCGTTCACATCGGAGCCCGGATCGGCGCGCTCGCTGGGTCCAACGAGGTGCTCGTCTCGCAGACCGTCAAGGACGCCGTGATCGGTTCGGATATCTCCTTCGATGACCGTGGAGCCCATGACCTCAAGGGCGTCCCAGGTCAATGGCAGCTCTACGTAGTCGTGTCCTGAACCTCATCGCGGGCGCGTTTCCCCCCGATCGGCGGGACTCCACCCTTGCAGTCGCTGGGTGAGAGTCAAGGAGAGCTTTTCGCCGGAAGTGCCGCACGTCGGGGCACATTCGTGAACTGTGAGTGTGTGGGTGTCCCGTCTGGGGCGTTTGTCAGGTTGGCGTCGGTGCTCTTTGCTTGTGACTCGATTTGCGAATGACCCGCTGCTGCGGTGTCTTTCCAGTGATGTGTCCGAGCGGAGAGTCCGGTGTCGGCCTGGCGCCCGCTTGCTGGCCTGATCAGAAGCCTGTCCGCGTCTTGAGCGCGTGACCCGTCACAGTCCTGCCGCTGCGTAGGTCGAGAACTTGAAGCCTTTGCGGTAGTCGAACTTCTCCACGGCGCGAATCAGGCCGAGTGAGCCTTCCTGGATCAGATCGAGGAAGGAGAGGCCGCGACCGACATGCGGCTTCGCGATCGAGACGACCAGCCGGAGATTCGCCTCGATCATCTGCGTCTTCGCCGCCAGGTCCCCACGCTCGACCCGCTTCGCCAAGCAAACCTCCTGGTCGGCCGTCAACAGCGGCAC
>JACDEU010000060.1 GCA_013816245.1 Actinomycetota bacterium
CGTACATCTCAGGGATCACGATCCGTGCCGGCGCGCCGTGTTCGCGCCTGAGCGGCCGCCCGTCCATCTCGTAGGCGAGCATCGCGTCGGCGAGGTAGGCCTGCTCGAGTGTGAGCGAGTCCTCGTATGGGGTCTCGGCGGAGATGAAGCGCAGCGCGTGCGCGCTCTCCGTCGGCGCAGCACGCGCGAGGAGGTCCTTGAACCGGACGCCTCGCCAGTGCACGTTCTTGACCGTCCAGCCGGTGACGCAGTGGAAGTCTGAGATCTGCTCGACGCTTGGCAGCGCGAGCAGCTCGTCGTAGCTCAGCAGCTGCGGCCGTGCGACGAGGCCGTCGATCTTCAGCCTCCAGCTCTCCTGGTCGAACGTGGGCATGTGCGAGCCGACGGTGTAGATCCGCCAGCCCTGCGAGGGAACGATCTCCCGTACTCCCTCGGGCAGCAGATCCGTCGCCGGACGCAGCGCGGACGAAAGCGCCCGCCAGGCCGGCGCGCCCCAGGCGAGTGAGGAGAGACCGCCGGCGAGGACGGCCAGGAAGGCCCGCCGCCCGTACGGGCGCCCGCTGGACGGGTCAGGTTGAGGCAACGATCACGGCGGGCTGCGTCGACGGCGTGATCCAGAAACGGCCAGGGTGGCGGGTTCCGGGCAGGTTGAAGCGGGCCCGGCACGCTCCGGTGCGGCTGACCATGAAGCGCCCGACGACGACCCGCTTGCCGTCGTCCGGTCCCTGCGTCCAGAGGAGATACGTGTCGAAGGGCCGGCTCGGGAGTCCCTCCGCGATGAACGCGATCGATTCGTTTTCGGCGTCGGAGCGCTGAATCTGAGCGCGCGCCACGATCGAGCCACCGTCTGTCTTGAGCGCGAAGCGAGCGGAGGCGGCCTCGTGCCGCTGCGGGAGCGCCACAGCGACGGCGATCGCGGCGGCAGTGACAGCGGCAATCGCGAGCGGTCCCAGCGAGCGGCGGGTGCGCCTTCGGGTGCGAGGTCGCCGCTGACGCAGCAGACGGTCGACACGGGAAAGCAGGAACAGCTGCCGCTGGCAAACATGGCAGTTGCCGATATGCCCCAACAAGTCCGGATCGTCCCGGTCAAACAGGAGGTCGGGCAACCGCTCGTAGGCGAGGTCGTGGGTCACCGGCTGGTCTCCTCGCCGAGCAGTGTCGCGAGGTGGTTGAGGCCGCGCCGCGTCCAGCTCTTGACGGTGCCGAGCGGGACGCCCAGCCGGTCGGCGATCTGCGTCTGTGAGAGATCGGCGAAGTAGGCGAGCTCGATCACCTGGCGCTCGTGCGGCTCCAGCCCGGCGTCGAGCCAGAAACCGTCGACCGAGAGTCCCGGATCTTCCGCTTGAGCGTCCGTCGGCACGAGCTCACGAGGCTCAGGCTCCTTCTTCGCACCGAGGTTGTAGGCGACGTTGCGCGTGAGTGTCATGAGCCAGGCGGCAGCGCTGCCTCGGCGCGGGTCGAACAGGCGCGCCTTCTGCCAGATGCGGACGAACGCCTCCTGCGCGCAATCCTCGGCGCTTCCGCGCAGAATCGAGCGGCAGGTGCGCTCGACCGCCCTGCGGTAGCGGTGGCGGAGCTCCTCGAAGGCGGCGTCGCTGCCGTCGGCGACGGCCCTGAGGAGCTCCGCGTCGCTCGCAGCGTCAGCAACGACCGACGCCGGGTCGGCTCGCGTCTTCAACGACTGCAGGCTCACACGAGGAGGTACAGCGGGCACCGGCCGGTTAGATGCGCGCCCATCGCCCCCGATTCGCCGCCGGCGCGAGGAGCGGCGGCGAGGGGGCGCCGCCGCTCCTTGGGGGAGGGGCAGGGAGCTAGCGGACGGTGACGCTCACGGCAGCCTGCGCGCCGATCGTGGGGGCGTGGGTGTTGTCCTCGAGGATCGCGATGAAGCGGTGCTTGCCCGGCTTGATCCCGGCGAGCGAGACGTGGAACGTCTTCGCGCAGCTCATGCCGAGCATGGTGCCCATGCCCATCATCCCGAGCTTCGTCGTGTCGACGTTGGCGTGCCAGTGCCCGTAGCCGCGCACGTTCGCCTTGCCGTAGAGGGCGCAGGAGAGGCGGAAGTTCGTTGCGGCGACGGTGAAGTCGAAGCCGCCGTGAACGGTGGCGCCGTTCTTCGGCGAAACGATCCGGATCGAGGGCTTGCCGGGGAAGCTGAGCGGCGTCGCCGGGGTCAGCGGTTGCGAGGGCTTGTAGACGAAGCTGACCTTCTTCTCCGCCTTCTTGTCCTCGGCGTGATCGTTGGCTGCCGGAAGGAAGAGAAGCGTGTGCTTGCCCGGCGCGACGTTGAGCATGCTGATCGGCGTTCGCTTCGAGCAGAACATGTTGATCAGCGAGTGGTCGAGCTCGATGTGGTAGTGGCCCACACCCTTCCGGTTCGCCGTTCCGGCAAGCGCGCAGTTGAGGCGGAAGTTCGTAATCGAGACGGCGCTCGAGACGGCGTTACCGCGGACAGTGGTCTGCGGGGTCGGTGCGAGAATGCGCACCTTCGCACCGGTGTCGACGGTCATCGCTGGTGGCGCCGCGGCGACGGCGAGAGCGACGGTCGTGAGTCCAACGACGGTCGCCGCCACTGGAACGGCGACCCGGGAAGTCTTCAAGTGCAAGTTGACCCTCCTTGACAATGTGACGGCAGAAACAGCGAGGCGCTCGCGCCTCACAGGGGAGGTACAGCGCCGTCGGCGGAAACGGATGCGACAACCAGAGCGCGGGCGACTACCCGCGCCGGCAGCCGGCGCAGGCGCCTCGTGGGTCAGGCGCCGACGACGGCCTCGGTACCGAACTGTCGGTACCGGAACTGCGTCCAACGATCTCAACGTTCGGCCGGAACGCGGCGACGGCGAACCAGAACGGCTCCGCGAACGTCGTCGGCCTCCCGCGCTCGAAGACCTGCGCCGCTCCAACGTCGCGACCCGACGCGATCGCGCCGGTATCCAACGCGGAGCTGACCCCGCCCTGCCAGCGGACCTCGAAGCGATGGCCGGCGACGGTCACGTCCACCCGCCGCCTCTTCGCCAGAATCGAGAAGGGAATCGCAACCGCCGCGTCACCTCGCTCGATGAAAACGACCCGCTCCTTCGGCGGCAGCCGCTCGTCCTTAGCGTTATGGGTCGGGAAGAAGGGCGGGCTCGAGACGTCGTCGTAGCCGACGTAGGGGTTTTCGCCATAGCGACGGGAGTAGCCGGTCTCGCGCGAGAGGACGACACCGTCGGGGTACTGGGAGCGGAAGCTGCGCCAGGCAACGATGCGCGCCGGCAGCGTGCGCAGGCGCGTTCCGGCGTAGCGGCCGACGACGCCTTCGCCGCCGAACTGCTGCCACCACGACTCCGTCTGGCGGTCGTACATCACGAGGTCCGAGTTGCGCAGGTTGCCGGTCGTGCCGAAGCTCAGCGTGCGTCTCCCCACGCGGCGGTCGAACGCAATCGCCGTGTTGCAGAGCGGACAGAAGGTGACCGCGACCGGAACGCCCGCAACGACGTCGTTGACAATCTCGTGCCAGACGAGGATCTGGAGCGGGTACGCGCGAGCCCGGCCCGCGAGCGTGAGCGCGATCACCGGCTCCCGCGGCCGCAGGAACCCCGCTTCCGTTACGTGGAGGAAGCGCGGCCGGTCGAGCGCAGGGATGCCGTCCTTGCCGGGACCGCCCGACTGGAACTCGCGCAGCGACACCTTGTGCCGGGCGAAGTTCGTCTTCCAGCCCGCCGAGAGCTCTTGCAGCTCGACCGCGGACAGCGGTTCGTTCTCCGCGCCGACGTTCGGCGTCGGGCTGGAGCCGCGTGATCCGCAGCCGGCGAGGACGACGGCGACGAGGAGCGCGAAGAGCGCCTGCTTCATCGATCGTGAGATGCGCAGCCGCCAGCGCCGATTCGGGCTTGAATCGCCGCCGGACCAGCGGCATCGAAAGAGATGTGGGTGCAACGATCGAAGGCATCGGCCGCGACGTCGACTTGCCCAGGACCGAAGGCGAGCGCTGGGTGGAAGAGCTCCTCAACGAGCTCAGGTGCGCCCGCTTCAAGCCGGCCGCCTGGATCAGGTTCTTCAGTGCCTCGTTCGCTCGGGCACGGCAAACCCGGACCGAGCAAACGCGTGCGCACCGCCAGGTTGTCGCACTCGGTGCGGTCGGGATCGCGGCCTGGGCCGTCGTCGCGGGATCGGGATGGCCGATGCTCGCCGCGGTCGCCGCGGGTTGGTGGATGCTCGTACTCCTCATGGCCGACTGGCACCTGGGCATGCTCGAGCGCGTCGACGGGCGCCGGCCGGCCGGTCTCGGCGTCGCGAACATCCTCACGTTGCTGCGTGCAGGCGCGATTCCCCTGCTGGCGGTGCTCGCCCCGACCGCGCTCGGCCTTGCCGTGCTCGCGGCCGGTCTGAGCGACGTTGCCGACGGCATCCTGGCGCGCGCGCGCGGGGAGGCGAGCCGCCTTGGTGCCTGGCTCGACGGCGCCGTCGACGGGATCCTGCTCAGCGTCGCAGCCGTCGCGGCGGGCAATCGCGGCCTGCTGCCGGCGTGGGTCTCAGCCCTCATTGTCTGCCGGTACATGGCGCCCTGGCCGGCGATCGCCGCCGTCTACTTCATCCGCGCCCACGCTCCCGGCCACGAGGGCTACGTCTCCGGACGCGCCCCCGGTGTCGTGCTCCTCGTCGGCCTTGCGCTGGCGGCCTTCGGCGTTCCGGGGGCGGCGTGGGTGGCGGCCGCGGGCGCGCTTGCCGGCCTGGCGAGCTTCGGCGCGACGATCGTCTTGGCAGGATCCAAGCGAGCCGCTCAGCAGCCGGAGCTCCGCTGACCGCCCGTTAGTCGCTCTCGACGAGCACGCGGCCGAGCGGAAACAGCTGTGCCGCCGCCTGCTGGACGGCGAGCGTCGTGGCCGGGTAGGGATGGATCGTCTGCGTCAAGCGGCCGGCAAAGCAACGCGTCTGCATCGCCAGCGCGCACTCCTGGATCAGCTCGCCGGCATGCGGACCGACGATCTGGGCGCCGACCAGCTCGCCGCCGCCGAGACGTCCGAGGGCGCGGCGCCTGGCCGTGACGAGCTTGACGAAGCCGAACGGTCGCTGTTCGATTCGCGCGCGGTCGACCCGGCTCATCGGATAGCTCACGACCTCGATTCCCTCGTGGCGCTCGCGTGCCTCCTCCTCGGTCAGGCCGACGTGGGCGATCTCGGGATCAGTGAACGTCACCCAGGGCGCGACCCGCTCGTCGATCTTGGCGCGCTGCCCAGCGGCGTTCAGCCCGGCCACCCGGCCCTCGTGGGCGGCGACGTGCGTGAACTGCAGACCACCCGTCACATCGCCCGCGGCGAAGATGTTCGCCACGCTTGTCCGCCCGCGCCCGTTGATCTTGACGTAGCCGCCGTCAAGCGTGACGCCGAGCGCCTCGAGCCCTAGACCCTCGACGCTACCGCTGCGCCCGGCCGCGACGAGCAAGGCATCACCGCGGAGCTCTTCCTGCTCGAGCGACAGCACGAGCCCAGCTCCATCGGTGGTCACGCCCACCGCCTTTGCGCCCAGCCGCAGATCGACGCCTTCGCCGCGGAGGACCTCCTCGAGTACCCGCCCCGCCTCCGGTTCGTCGCGCGGCAGCAGCCGCTCGAGCATCTCCACCACGACGACCTCGCTGCCGAACCGACGGAACGCTTGCGCGAGCTCGAGGCCGGTCGCGCCGCCGCCGAGGACGAGCAACCGGCTGGGCAGACGCTCGAGGTCGAAGATCGTGCGGTTCGTCAGGTACGGCACATCCTCGATCCCGGCGATCGACGGCACTGCCGGTTCGCTGCCAGTGGTAACGATGCACGCCTTGCTGCCGATGCGGTTGCCGTCGACATCGAGCTCGAATGCGGAGAGGAAGCGCGCTTGACCGCGAATCAGAGCGATGCCTGCCCGCTCGAAGCGCTCGTCGCGTTCATCGGCCGCGACTTCCTCGACGATGCGCCGCCGGCGGGCGGCGATCTTCCCGAAGTCGATGATCGGTGCATCTGCGAAGATGCCCTCGGCCGCCGCTCGTCGTGCGTCGTGGACGACCTTCGCGATCTCGAGCAGCGCTTTCGAGGGCACGCATCCGTAGAAGGTGCAGTCGCCGCCGAGACGCGGCTCACGCTCGACGAGCGCAATGCGCACGCCGGCCGAGCGCGCCGCCAGCGCGGCGGTGATTCCGGCGGTCCCGCCGCCGACGATGACGACATCGAACTGCTTCATAACGGCCTCAGGCGCTCGTTCGATGCGGAGTCGCGGCGATTCGTTGCGGTCGCCCTAGCTCTCGCGCTCGCGTACCCACAGCTCCAGCTCCTGGCGCAGCCTCATCCGCGCGCGGTGGATGCGGCTCTTGGTCGCGGCCAGCGACAAGTCGAGGATGTCGGCGACCTCCTGATTCGACCAGCCTTCGATGTCGCGCAAAACGAGCGGAGCGCGAAAATCGAGCGGCAACCGCCGCACTCGATCGAGTAGGAAGGCCTGCACCTCGTGGTCCTCGACGACCAGATCCGGAGGGCGCGGACTCGAAGCCGCAGGCCCGTGCTGGTACTCGAGCACGTCGAGCAGCTCGTCGTCGATCGGCTGCGTGTCGAGCCGCTTCCGGCGCGCCCGCTGCAGCGCCGCGTTGACCGCGATCCGGTAGAGCCACGTGAAGGGCGCGGCGTCGCCGCGGAAACCGGAGAGATTCCGCCATGCCTGGACGAAGGTGTCCTGCGCAGCCTCCTCGATGTCACGCTCGTCGCTCAGAAGCCCGCTGAGCAGAGCCCGGACGCGTCGCTCGAAAAGGCGCACAAAGTCCTCGAAGGCGGCGATGTCCCCAGCCTGCGCCTGAGTCAGCAGGGCGCTCTCCTCCTGGGCGGTCACGCGCTCGAAACTACATCGAACCGGACCAAGCCGCATCTAAGCTGTGGAGTGACCGGGATGGAGATGGCACTGCTGAATCGGTTCGTCGCCTCGTGCGCGGAGACGCGGAACCTGTTGTCGGACTACGCCGAGGGCGAACTGAAGCCACGGGCGCGCCGACGGATTGTCGGTCATCTCCTGATGTGCCGCCGCTGCCGGGCCGTGTTGAGGTCACTGAAGGCCACGATTGCCGGCCTCAACGCGATCGGGCGGGTCGACCCGGCGCCCGATCCCACGGTCGCTGACTCGATCATCACGCGAATCAACGCCGAGCGAGACGGCGGCCAGAGCCCTTAGCCGCGGCGCTCGCGCGCGTGTGAGACAATGCGGCGCCAGTTCTAGACGAGAGGGCACCGAGGGCGAGATCGGCCCGGCGACGTCGCGGCGATCGAACCTGGCCACGACGCCTGGATCGTCGGCGACGAGCCCTGCGTCGTCGGCGACGAGCCCTGCGTCGTCGTCGACTTCGGCGGGCTACGCTCAGTACGCGAAACGGTAGGGCGGACCGCCGCCGGGCACGGAGCGGCAGGTGCTAATTAACCGATCAGCATTCCGACCGCGTCGACGAGAGAAGCGGCGCGGCGAGGTTCGGCGACCGGGAGCGGCCAGCGCCGCTCCAGGCGATCGACCCAGATCGAATCGAGTCCGGCCGCGCGCGCGCCGACGACGTCCCACGCATGGGCGGCGATAAGCGTCGCCTCGCTTGCGGCCACCGAGAGCTCATTGATGACGTGCTCGTACGGGCGGCGGTCCGGCTTGTAGGCGCCGACATCCGAAACGCTGAAGACGCGCTCGAATCGCTCCAGGAGGTTCGCCTGCTTGAGCACATCCTCCGTCTGCTGCGCGCCGCTGTTCGTGAGAGCGACGACGCGGATGCGCTCTTCCGTCAGCCGATCGAGAGCAGGGGCCGCATCATCGTGCGCTTCGACCTCGCTGAGGCCAGCGAGAATGTCCTCCGTTCGCGAGACCTCCAGCCCGAACTGGGCGAGCGTCGTCTGCAGCGCCGCCCGTGCGACCTCCCGGAACGGCCGGAACTCGCGCACCGTCGTCAGCGTCAGCGCGCCGTGCAGCGTGCGTTCGAACCACGCTTCGAGCGTCGCCGGGGGCGCACCGATATCGGACAGCTTCGCCCGCACGGCATCGAGGCTGAAGAGGGTTCCGAGCACATCGAAAATGACGACACGTTCCATCGATCTCCTTTCCCTCCGCTCTGGTATGAGGAAAGCCGCTAGGCCCGCCGCGCCAGGATCGACGCATAGCCGAGATTGCCCTCGCTGAGCGCCTCGCGAGCCGCGTGGACGAGTTCTCGCCCCTCGTCGACGCCGTCGCCGAGGACGTCAGGGCCGACCAGCGCCGCCGTTCGCAGGCGCGCATCGACGCGATCGAGCAGGCGTGCGAGCGCCCCGTCGTGCCGCCCCACGCTCTCGATGACGAATCCGGCTCTCTCCAGGAGTCCGCTCAGCTCGGTGACGGGTCTGGCGTCAGCGACGCAGGCGACCCAGGCGGCAAGGCTGCGAAGCTCGTGCGGAAGTCGATCAGGTTCGGCGACTATGTCCGCGAGCACCAAGCGCGCGCCCGGCCGCAGCACGCGAGCCAGCTCACAGGCGGCCGCCTCCTTGTCTGGAAACGTGCACAGCGCACACTCGCAGAGGCGGCGTCCATGCTGGCAATCAGCGAGCGGAAGTGCTTCGGCGTCACCCACGAGGAACCGCACCCGCCCGCTCAGGCCCGCCTCGGCCGCGGCCTCGGCGGCGCCGGCAACGCTCGGCGGCGACAGCTCGACGCCGACGACGTGGCAGCCGAGCTCGCGCGCGAGCTGGCGTGCGCTCGTCCCCAGTCCACTTGCGACGTCGACGACGGTCGAGCCCGACTCCGCGCCGAGCTGTCGAATCAGCTTCGACGTCAGCTGGCTACCACCGGGGTGGAAGGAGTCGCCGAGCAGGAAGCGCGCCGCCGCGCTCGAGTAGGCAGCGGCGCAGCAGGACTTGACCTCGACCGGCGCCGCCGTCATCGCTCGAGCCGCCGCCCGATGTTCGTAGCAGTCGCCGGTCGGCCGTTGCCGCTCGCGTCGTCAGCGGTCTTGGAGCCGTAACGCGTCGGCTGTAACAGGGGCTGCAGCGGGAGCGCGTTCGGAACGACCGGATCGACTGCGACGCCTGAGAGTTGCTCGCGGACCTGCTCGCGATAGCCGACCGAGTTGTAGGCGCAGAACGGGATCAGCCGGCCGTCGGGCGTGATCTCCACGATGCAGCACTTCATCAGCTGACGGACGTTGAGCGTGTACGCGTCCTGGAAGTCCTGGACGACGAGCATAAAGAAGTGCTGCTCGATCTCCTCGAGAGCGGAGGGCAGATCGATCCCGCACGCGTCGCAGGCGAGCAGCGCCCGCTCGGCACCTGGCGTCGCCGACGACGAAAACATCTTCTCCAGCGCCTGGCGCACGGCCGGGTCGGGTGCAATTCGGTTGGCGACGTAGTGAGGTAGTCCTCGATCGCGAGCAGGCGCGTGAACGGGATCACGCCGTTGCCGTCGACCAGCATGTAGCTCATCGAGCGGCAGCTCGGAAAGCAGCAAGGAACGGGCACGAAGTCGTCCAGCACGAACCACTCCGGAATCTGCTCGCAGATCAGCCGCGTTACGTCAGCGTTCGTGAGCCGCTCGAGCGGGTCGAAGGCGACGTGCCGCCCCGAGTGCGTTACCGGCTGAAAGGCGACCGCCCTGACGGCCGGATGCGTGACGCCGAAGCGGACGATCGCGCCGAGCTCGTCTTCGTTGACGCCTCTCTCGATCGCGGCCACCAGCGTCACCTCGAGGCCGGCCTCGGCGCAGGCCTCCAGTGCTCTCTGCTTCGTCTCGCGCAGGTCCTGGCCGCGGATCGCCATGTGCGTCTCGAGCTCGAAGCCGTCGAACTGGAGGTAGATGTCCGGCTTCAGGTGCGCGAGCTCGGCGACGAAGCGCCGGTCCTTGGCGAGGCGGATCCCGTTCGTATTGATCATCACCCTGCCGATCCCGCGCTCCTGCGCCATCGCGACGAAGTCGACGATCTCCGGGTGGATCGTCGGCTCGCCGCCGGAGAACTGGATTACCTCGGGGCAGCCCTCGGCGGCGACGAACGTGTCGAGCATGAACGCGACATGCTCGCGCGTCAGTGAATAGCCGTCGGGCTGATGGCCGGAGTCGGCGAAGCAGATCGGGCAGTCGAGGTTGCAGTTCGTGTTCACCTCGATCAGTCCGAGGCAGGAGTGCTGCTTGTGCTCGGGGCACATGCCACAGTCGAGCGGGCAGCCGTCTTTGACCTCGGTCTGGAACTCAAGCGGCAGCGTCCCCGGTTTGTTGAAGCGCAGCTGACGCATGTAGAGCTCGGCGTCGGAGTAGACGAGCGCCTCGAAGCGGCCGTGATCGGGGCAGCGCTTGCGAAGAAAGACCCGGTTGTCGCGGATGTTGACCTCGGCGTCGATGACCGCCTTGCAGACGGGGCAGATCGACTTCGTGTACTCGAGGAAGACCTCGTCGCGGTCGACCTTCTCGCGTCGCTCCGTCAGCGCCATCGGACTCCCTTCGGTCGTCTCAGCCCACCGGTCAGATGCCGGTCAGATGCGCCGCGTCGGTTCCCCGGTTCAGGCCGGCGCTGAACCGCTTCTGCCGGCCCGCGCCTCTAACCTTCCGTCCGCCAACAACCACTGAGGAGACTGGATGCCGAAAGCAGCACTCGTCATCTTCGCCGGAACCGAGGGCCGCGAGGGCCTCGGCCGGGTAGCCAACGCGCTCGTGACGGCGAAAGAGTTCAAGGAGACCGGGGACGACGTCACGATCGTCTTCGACGGGGCGGGAACGACCTGGATCGGGACGCTCACCGATCCCGGCCACCGCTACCACGGCGCCTTCGAGGAGGTCCGGGACCGAATCGCCGGCGCCTGCAGCTACTGCGCGGAGCGCTACGGCGTCAAGGAGCAGATCGAGCAGGCCGGAATCGCACTGCTCGACGAGTACGAGGAACACCCGAGCATCCGCAAGCTGCTGGCCGACGGCTACCAGGTGGTGACGTTCTGATGCGGTTCCCACAGTTCCGCCTTGCGCTAATCGTCGCCGTGGTCGCCGCCGCGGCCGCGGTCACCGGCCCCTCACAGGCGGCCACGCTCAAGCTTCGCGGCACCGTCGGTCCCGGCTTCACGATCCAGCTCAAGCAGGGCTTGAAAAACGTGACCAAGCTGCGACCGGGCACATATCTGCTCGTGGTGTCGGACAAATCCCAGATTCACGACTTCCGCATCGGCGGTCCGGGGCTGAACAAGGTCGTCACCGGTGTCTCGTTCGTGGGCACGAAGACCACCAAGGTGAGACTCAAGCGGGGAACCTACAACTACGTCTGCGATCCGCATCGGACACTGATGCACGGCCGATTCAAGGTGGGCTAAAGCGATGGAGCACGAACACATCGCCTGGGTGAAGACGGCGGAAGGCGCCCGCGGGCTCGCAAACATTCTCGCCTCGCACTCGTTGAACCCGGAGGCGCTCGCGGCGCACGTCCGGCTCTACCGGACGATCATGTTCGGCGACTCGCCGCTGACGCGGACGGAACGGGAGGCGATCGCCGTTGCCGTCTCGGCCGCAAACGACTGCCACTACTGAGTCGTCCAGCACGGCGAAGCGCTCACCCGCGAATCAGGTGACGCTTCGCTGGCGGAGGCGGTCGTCTCCGGACATCCGAACAAGCTCGAGCCGCGGCTGGCCGCGCTCTGCGACTACGCCTGCAAGCTGACGGCCACGCCGGCGGAGATCGTCGAGGCAGACCTGGAGCGGCTGCGTGCACACGGACTGGACGACCGCGCAATCGTCGATTCGAACCAGGTCGTGTCCTACTTCAACTACGTCAACCGGATCGCCGACGGTCTCGGCGTGGAACTCGAGCGCGACTGGCCGTCCGAGCGGCGCCGCCGCCGCCGTTACCGTAGCCCCGACGCGCCGTTCCCCACGGTCGCCGCCGACTCGCTCCCGTGGCTCTCGGTCGCTCAGATGCGCGAGGTCGACCGGCTGATGACCGAGGAGTTCGCGATCTCGCTCGAGCAGATGATGGAAAACGCCGGGCGTAACCTGGCACTGCTCGCGCGCCACCTGCTCGGCGGCGACGTCAACGGGCACCGAGTCCTCGTCCTCGCCGGCCCCGGCGGCAACGGCGGCGGCGGCCTCGCGGCCGCCCGTCACCTCCTCGTGGCCGGGGCCGACGTCTCGATCACCCTCGCCGCTCCCCCGGAGCGGCTCGCGCCGGCGACACGCAAGCAATACGAGACGCTCACACGGCTCGACGTCGAGCGCGGCACTGACGCGGACGCCGAGCTCGTCGTCGACGCGCTCCTCGGCTACGGGCAGAAGGGCCCACCGTCCGGCGATTTTGCCGCCTTGATCCGTCGCGCAACGGGCGCGCCCGTGCTCGCTCTTGACGTGCCATCCGGCCTCGAGCTCGAAACCGGTCGCCTGCACGAGCCGCACATCCGCGCGGCCGCGACCCTCACGCTCGCGCTGCCGAAGGATCGCCTGCGGATGAGCGACGCGGCCGACGTTGTCGGAGATCTGTACCTCGCAGACATCTCGGTTCCGCCCGCCGTCTACAAGCGGCTCGGCCTCTCGTACAGCTCGCCGTTCGGACGATCATCCCTCGTCAAGGTCGAGAGCTCGTAATCGCCCGGCGCTGATCAGCGCCGGGCGAGCAGGGTGCGCGGGTGGAAATCTCGCCAGGCGAACCAATAAGGGAACGTGAACGCGAGCGGACGCAGCGACCGCTCAGTGCGCTTTGTTGCCAGCGGGAACTCTCGCCGAAGACATCAACCTCCTGTCATATGCCATGCCGGCCAGGCTCGAGCCTCCACCGTGCTGGGAAGTCAAGGGCGCTAGCGGTTTCGTCGTTCCTGTGGCGCGCGACTCGCGGCGCCTCGACGGCGTGCGCGCACGGCAACGAGGATGACTGCCACCGCGAGCGCGACCATCCCGAGGGCGAGCCCGCCGATCCAGGCGACCGCGGCGACGCCGAGCCCCGCGACCACGAGAAGCGACAGGCCGACGCAGCAGACGATCGGCAGCGCGATCAGCGCGCCGACACCGAGGCGCGTATCCCTTGCGGTCCCCGTCATCGCTCCTCGATCCGGCAGCAGGCGGCAACGTGCTCCTCGTTGTCCTCGAGGAGGGCGTGCGCGAGGCCGAGCATGTCGACGACGCGCTTGTCGGGGATCCGGTAGTAGACGGCGCGCTGCTCGCGGCGGGAAGCGACGAAGCCGCACCAGCGCAGACAGGCGAGATGGTTCGAGACCTTCGGCTGCGCGAGTCCGAGGCGTGCGACGAGGTCGCCGACGGCGAGCTCCCCCTCTCCGCGTAGCAGCTCGAGGATGCGCAGGCGACTCGGATCGCCCAGTCCAGCGGATCCGCTCGACCACGACCGGCGCAATCGAGGGGCAACCGTCCGCCCCGACGCTGCGGAGGGAGCAGAGGCATTCGATCGTGCGCGCGAACGAGGCGAGCAGCGACTGGCAGCGAGCGCAACGGCGCAGATGTCTCCGCAGCCGCTGTTGTATAAGAGTCGCCCGATCGCCCTCCAGGTAGGCCGACAGCCGCTCGGCGGTTTCCGCGCAGATAGCCCTCCGGCGCCCACTGACCCCGCGCACACCGGTCTGATGCAGCCGCGCGATCGAGCGATTCCTCCCAACAGAGAGTCTTGAGCGATCCGTCCCGAACCCACACCGTCAAATACAGGGCGGAGCCGCAATGCGGATGCAATCGACGGCCTGAGCCGTCAGCGACGGCCCAGGCCGTATCTGGATCGCCGGCTCAGGCGGCTGCCCGCGGTGCCTGCTCGCGCAGCCGCGGCGTTCGCGGCAGCGGCCGCAGCCGAGCGCGGCTGACCGCGACATAGAACCCGCCGGCGGTCATGCCGAGCAACGCGTGCGCGAGCCACCACACCCACTGCGGGCTGACCAGCGACGTCGTAAACAACAGCTTGGTCGAGCTGCGCAGCGGCAGGATCCCGTAACGCATGATCACCCACAGCAGCAGCCCGTAGGCGACGCCGAACATGATCGTGGCGATCTCATTGCGGAGCCGTAGCGCGCTCAGCAGCGCGATGAACATCATGCCGGCGATCATCGAGTTCATCATGTGACCGCCGAGACCGAGGATGATCGGGCCGACGTGGTTCGCCGGCTGACCGAAATGGTTCAGCCCGGCAACCCAGGCCCAGATCGCCATCGGCGCATCCCAGGCCGTATGCGCGCTCGAGGCCCAGCCGTAGATCATCTCCGTGATCGCCATCATCATCCCCGCCACCACGCCGCCAACCGCGCCGAAAACGACGATGCGGCGGACATCGAAACGCGCCCCTGCTTTCTCCGCACGAGACTCCATCAGCAAACCCCCTGCTCCAAATTCGATTCGTTTTGACGGCCTCTTAGATGCGGTCGCCCGCGGCGGCGATTCAGGCGATCAAGGCGCTGCCGCTACGTAGCGGCGAGCGGGGTTCGTTCAGTCTGCCAGCGCCCGACCGACGACTAGCCGCGTCCGACCGCGACCAGGGCGTCCCGTTCGCTGGGATAGTCCTGCATCGAAACGACCCTCCCCTCGCGGAACTGCATCACGGTCGCCGTTTCGGCCGGCCAGTCTAGTCCACCGATCTGGCTCGGGTGCGAAACGACGATCACCATGTTCTCGCCACCGTCACGAAACTCGAGCGCGCCCTCAGCGAAGCTCTGCCCATACCGCTCGCGCAAAGTCGGCAGCACCTCATCGCGGCCGTGGCAGTCCCACTCGCCCGGCTCGAACCACCGCCACTCAACCGACGGGTCGAGAAGCTGTTCGAGCGTCTCGAAGGCGCCACGCCGCCAGCCTTTTTTGCGTGTGGGGTGCGTAAATTCGACCGTCCTGCAAATCAGGCATGCCGGCCGCTTATCAGCACCGTGCGAAGCCCGTTCGACCCGCGACCGCTGATGGAGCCTTTGTGGAGCCCCGTGGTCGCAACGGGTGGCAAAGGATGCGGGCGGTCCCACGCCGGAAAGGCCCCTAATCAAGCCAAAACGTTTGCCCCCGGTTGCCTGAGGCGTTCCATGGTAAG
>JACDEU010000061.1 GCA_013816245.1 Actinomycetota bacterium
GAGGCAACCGAGATGTCGTGCTCGGACGAGCGGCCGCCCGCCAGGATGGCGACGCGGGTGCGCGGCATTACGGAGGCCCGGGCGTCGTGGTCGCCTCGAACTTGCCGACGGCGATCGTCACGACCTTGCCCGGCGGGGCCTGTGTCCCGCCGGCTGGATCCTGGGTCTGGACGATCCCCTCCTGGCTCGGATCGACAACCGGCTGGGTGACGATATGGACGCCGAAGCCCGAAACCTTCAGCTGGGCTTGGGCGTCGTTCTGGGAGAGCGTGGTCACGTCCGGAACCGTGGATGTCGTCGGCCCCTTGGATACCGTCAGGTTGATCGTCGTTCCCGGCGGCTGGAGTGTGCCCGCGTTCGGGCTCATGGCGATGACCGTGTCCTTCGGCTCATCCGATTTGACGTCCGTGCGCGAGACGGCGAAGCCCTTGGCCAGAAGCATCGAGTTCGCCGTGTCGAACGTCGAGCCGACGACGTTCGGGACCCCCACCGGAGTTGGCCCCTTCGAGACGTTCAGCCTGATCCGCGTTCCCTCCGCGACCGACGCGCCGGCCTTCGGCGACTGCGAGATCACCTGGCCCTCAGGCTTGTCCGACTCAACCGGAACCGTCCTGCCTCTGAGCTTCGCGTCCTGTAGATCGGACAATGCTCTATCGACTTGCTCGCCCACTACGCTCGGCACACTGGTCTTCGGCGGCCCGGTCGAGACGTAGATCGTGACGAAGTTGTGCTTCTGGATCCGGTCTCCCGGGCTCGGCGTCTGCGAGAACACAAACGTCTCGGGATATTTCGGATCGGCATTCGGCTGGCGCACCGGATTCGCCCTGAGGCCGGCCTCACGGATCTTCTTCACGGCGTCGACTTCGCGGATTCCCTTGTAGTAACCGACCGCAACCGTCTTCGAGCCGCTCAGCTGATCCTGGACCTGCGAGTAGAGAAAATACCCCCCGACGAGCGCGGCCGTGACGAACAGCAAAGCGACAAGCCAGGGCCAGATCGCACGACGTGGCGGCTCGTCGTAGTCGTAGTACGCCGCCGGCGGCGCGTAAGGAGCAGGTGGGCGCGGCGAGTGCGACGTGATGGCCGTGACATCCGCGGGCGGGCGCGAGATGATCGCTGTCGCGGCTTCCTCGGTCACCGGTGAGATCGCGACGCCGCGATTGATCCGCCGCAGGTCGGCGTCCATCTCCTCTGCGCTCTGGTACCGCTCGGAGGGATCCTTGGCGAGCGCGCGCATCACGACCATGTCGAGATCCCTCGGGATGTCCGCGCGCTTTGCCGAAGGTGGCTCCGGCACGGTCGAGAGATGCTTCATCGCGATCTCGACGGGCGTGTCGCCGCTGAACGGCACGACGCCGGTCAGGAGCTCGTAGAGGACGACGCCGACGGAGTAGAGGTCTGAGGTCTGGTCGACCGGTGCGCCCTTCGCCTGCTCCGGCGACAGGTACTGCGCCGTCCCGATAATCGAACCTGCCTCGGTCATCTGGCTCACGCCCGCACGCGCGATGCCGAAGTCCGTCACCTTCAAGCGTCCCTCGCCGTCCACCAGCACGTTGTGCGGCTTGATGTCGCGGTGCACGATGCCGTGCCGGTGCGCGAAGCGAAGCGCGGCGAGGATCTGTCGCGCGTAATCGACGGCGAGGTGGATCGGCGCCGGACCGCGCGCGACGATCAGCTCCTTGAGCGACCGGCCGTCGAGGTATTCCATCGCGATGTAATAGGTGCCCTCCGCTTCGCCGCGGTCGTAGATCGAGACGATGTTCGGGTGGGAGAGGCTGGCGGCGTTCTTCGCCTCGCGGCGGAAGCGTTCGACGAACTGCTCGTCGCCTGCATGGCGGTCGTTCAGGATCTTGATGGCCACCCGGCGGCCGAGCACCTCGTCCTCGGCGAGGTAGACGTTCGCCATCCCGCCCATGCCGAGCTTGCGCACGATGCGGTAGCGCCCGTCGAAGAGCGTGTTGATCAGGGTGTCCGAAACCGCCATTGGGGCCTTTCCAGGGTAGGGATTCGCCCCTACCGGAGCAGCGCCTCCATCACCTGTTTGGCAATTGGCGCCGAGACCGTGCCGCCGAAGCCGTTCGGTTGGTTCTCGAGCACGACTGCGATCGCGACCCGCGGGGCGTCTGCCGGGGCGAATGCCGTGAACCACGCGGTGTAGATGTTGCCGCGCCCCACCTCGGCGGTACCGGTCTTCCCCGCAACGCTGATGCCCGGGATCTGGGCCGCCGTACCCGTTCCGCCGGTGACGACGAGCTCCATCATGCGCGTGAGCTCATCGGCGGTCTGTCGTTTGATCGGCCGCCCGAGCTGGTCGGGTTTCAGGTGCGTGATCGTCTTCCCACCCGGTGCGACGATGCGCTCGACGATTTGCGGGCGCATCGTTGCACCGTGGTTCCCGATCGTCGCTGCGACCATCGCCATCTGCAAGGGCGTCACAGCGAGCCGTTCCTGTCCGAACGCGAGACGGCCGGGGTCGACCTGCGTGTCCGGGTGCTTCGGATTGAACAATCGTCCGTGGTCGTACAACCCACTCTCCACGCGTTCGTTCTCCGGCAGCTCGAGCGGTGGGAGCGAGTAGAAGCCGAAGCGCTTCGCGTAGTCCAGCACGACTCCCGCACCGAGCGTCTTGCCGACGTTGCAAAAGACCGAGTTGATCGAGTGCTGGAAACCGGTCGACAGGTTCACGTTGCCGAACGTCTCGGGCGCCTCGGGGTTTCCGGCGTTCCGCACCTGCTTGCCGTACTCCTCGCAGTAACCCGGGTCGTAGAACTGCGAGTCGGGCGTGAATCTGCCCGTGTCCAGCGCGGCCGCCGCAGTGACCATCTTGAACGTCGAGCCCGGCGGGTACTTGCCCGCAGTCGCACGGTTGAGGAGCGGTGCGCCACAGGGAAGGCTCGTTCGCGTGGCGAGGCCATAGCGCTTCTCGATCAGATTCGGGTTGTAGGTCGGGCTCGTCGCCATCGTCAGAATGCGTCCCGTCGAGGGATCCATGGCGACAACGGCGCCGCACTTGCCACGCAGGAGGCGCAATGCGAGCGCCTGCGCACCGGGACGAATCGTCAACACGAGGTCGTTCCCCGTGACCGTCGTACCTTTGAGCTTGTCGATCGCAGACCGAAACACCGTGTCGAGGTTCGCGTTCGAGCCGGTGAGGAAGTCGTTGTACGACTGCTCGAGCCCCGTGCGGTTGCGCGACTGAGTGGAGTAGCCGACCACGTCCGAGAACAGCGGGCCAGTCGGATAACGGCGGAAGTAGAGGGTCTGGCCGCCGACCTTCCTGGTCACGTTCGTCGCGAGCAGCGTGCGGCCGTCGGACGCATAGATCTTGCCGCGCTTGATCGTGAACTGCGCAACGAGTTGGATCTCGTTGTCCTGTCGATTGGCAAGCGACGCGTTCGCCCAGGTCTGCCAGTACGTCGTCGCAACGATCAGAGCGGCGAGCAGGACGAGCGCGGCGATGCCGACATGCGAAACCTGTTTGTTCACCGCAGCACCTCACGGTTGGCGCGGTTCGAGATCAGCAGAAGCACCGCTAAGAGGAGGAAGTTGGCAACGACGCTCGACCCGCCGTACGAGACGAACGGCAGCGTGATCCCCGTGAGCGGGATCAGCCGCAGGATGCCACCGACGATGATGAACGTCTGCAGCGCGAAGCCGAACGTCAGGCCCGCGGCGGCGAGCTTCGAGAACCCGTCCTGTGCGAGCAGCGACGTCCGTATGCCGCGCAGCACGAAGATCATGTAGACGAGCAGCAAGGCCGCGACCCCGATCAGCCCGAGCTCCTGTGCGAGCGCCGAATAGATGAAGTCCGTGTTGAGGTCCGGAATGATCTGGGCGCCGCTCGTCGTCGTGAACGTCCCCTTGCCGAGCCCGGTGCCGCCGAACTGACCGTTGCCGATCGAGTAGAGAGATTTCACGAGCTGGAAGCTCTGGCAGTTCTGCCGCAGGGTGAACGAGTCAGCGGTGGGGCAATAGACCTTGTGCTCCGTCCAGGGATGGAGCCAGATCGTCACGCGATCCTGAACGTGCGGCGTGACCTTCCACACCCCGACTGCGCCGATCAGGAAGAGGCCGAGACCGACGGCGACGTACCCGATCCGCGCTGTCGCGACGTAGAGCATGGCGAGGAAGATCCCGAAGTACAGGAGCCCGCCGCCGAGATCCTTGGTCTCGAGCAGGACGAGCATCGCGAGCACCCAGATCACGAGCAGCGGTCCCCAGTCCTTCAACCGTCCCTGAGCCAGCACTTCCCGCTTCTCGCGCATGTAGCCGGCGAGAAAGACGATCAGCATGATCTTGGCGAGCTCCCCTGGCTGGAACCGAAGTGACCCGAACTGGATCCAGAGGCGCGCTCCGTTCACCGTCTTCCCGAGCACCGGCAGGATCGGCAGCAGCAGCAGCCCGATCGCGGTGAAGCCGAAGAGGTACTTGTACGTCTCGAGCCGCCGGTAGTCCCGCCGAAGCACGAAGAGGGTCGCCGAGAAGAGTGAAACCCCGACGACGATCCAGACGCCCTGCCTGAAGGCGTCGCCGGGGCGGAGTCGGTAGATCTCCGTCAGCCCGATCGCGGTCAGCAGGCCGGCGATCGGGAGCAAGTACGGATCTGCGAACGGGACGGTGTAACGCGTGACCAGGTGCGCGGCGACGTAGAGCGCGAAGAAGAAGCCGGCGTACGTCAGCGAGGACGTGGAGATGACGTCCTGCCTGGCGATGTAGACGCTGGCGAAACCCACCGCCGTTAGGACGCCCACCATGATCAGGAACGCAAGCTCCCTGTTGCGCATGCTCAGGGTCAGCGCAAGAACCTCAGGTAGAGCGCCAAAGCGATTCCCGCCACGATCAGCAGCAATGCGAGCCAGGCGAGCACCCGGCGACGGAGATGGCGTCGCCGCACGGCCCGCTCTCGTTGCTCCGTCGCTCTCAATTCGGCCTGGATCTCTTCCGCAGGGATGACGGCCGTGTCGACGGCGGGAACGGCGTCCGCCTCGGTGAGTGTGTCCTCCTCGTCGGGGGTTGCGCCTTCGAACACGTACTCGCGGGTCTCGCCGTCGCGCGCCAACGGCTCGGCGGCGATCTCGAAGGCGACCACCGTGATGTTGTCCTCCCCGCCGCCCTTGTTCGCCGCCTGTACCAGCGCGCGCAGCGCCTTGTCCATGTCGCCGCGGCAGCGCTCGACCAGGTCGAGAATCGCGCCGTTCGACACCATCGTCGTCAGGCCGTCGGAGCAGAGCAGGAAAACGTCGCCCGTCTGGGCGGCGATCGTGAAGGTGTCCACGTCCACATCGGGATCCGTTCCGAGAGCACGCGTGATCACGGAGCGCTGCGGATGGGTCTCCGCCTCCTCGGGCGAAAGCTTGCCGCTCCGCATCAGCTCGGCGACGAGCGAGTGGTCCTCGGTCAGCTGCTCCATCGCGCCTTCGCGGATCAGATACGCGCGCGAGTCACCTACATGGCCGAAGGCGACCTGACCGTCCTCGACGAGCGCGACCGTCATCGTCGTTCCCATGCCCGAGGCGCTCGGGTCGCGGTTCGAGCGATCGTAGATGCGGCGGTTCGCCTCCTGGATGAGCGCGACGATCCGCTGCTCGCCTCCTTCGCCCGCACCGCCCTCCTTCAGCGCGGCAGCCGCGAGCCGCGAGGCGACCTCCCCGGCCTGCGCGCCACCCATTCCGTCGGCGACGGCGAAAAGCGGCGGCTCGACCACGTAGGCGTCCTCGTTGCGCCGGCGCCTGCGGCCGGGATCCGTGACACCTCCGACGTGGCCGAGGGAGCTCACGACTCGTACCTCAGGTCCGTCTCGCCGACCCGGACGATGTCGCCTTGCGTGAGACGCCGCGGCCGGTCGAGCCGTGTGCCGTTCAGGAACGTGCCGTTCGTCGAGCCGAGATCCTGGACCCAGACACCGTCCTGGCGGGGCTCGAAGCGAGCGTGGCGTACAGACGCATACTCGTCGGTCGCGATCGGGACGTCGTTCTGGTTCCCGCGCCCGATCGTCAGCTGGGCCGAGTTGAGCTCGAAGTCCTCGCCGTCGGCGAGATCTGCGCTCTTAACGACGACGAGGCGGCCCGTGAGCGGACCGGGTCTGGACGCTTGCACGCCGACAGCCGCGGACGGAGCCAGGACGAAACTCTCCTGCGGGAGTCGCAGATCACGGCTCGCCGTGCGCACGATCCGCCAGATGAACAGGTAGAGCAGGACGAGGAACGCGATCTTGAGGACGAGCAGCAGCTCGTCGACCGCGACCGAGTCGGAGACCATCATCCCGATTCCCGGCCGAACGTCACCTCGGTCGACCCGACGGTGATCGTGTCGCCGTCGCTGAGCTTTGCGCGTTTGACGCGCTGGCCGTTGACCTCGAGACCGTTGGTCGACCCCAGGTCGACGATCCAGTACGACGCACCCTCCTGGCGGAGCTCTGCGTGACGTCTCGACACGTTCGTGTCGGAGAGCTGGATGTCACAGTCTCGCGAGCGACCTATGACCACGCGGCGCTGTTTCACCTCGTAACGCGTTCCGTCGAAGCTCAGCGTCACGAGCTCTGCCTCGACTCCGAGCTCCTCCGCGCTGACGGCCTGCGTCGGCGGCTGGGCCTTCGGCTTGTAGATCATCGTCGCTCCGGGGGCGACATCTCCGGCCGGCTCGCCTTCTGCACTCGCGCGGCGGTTCGGTTGCACCATCCGAGTCGCGATGCCGAACTCGCCGACGTCGAGATCCTCGTCGGTCTCCATCAGGACACTGACCGGAGAGAGGAGGGCGTAGTTCTCGCGGCGCAAGTGCTCGGACAGGTAGTCCTGGAGCTCGCCCTTCAGGTTGTCCTCGTACCCGGAGAACTGCTCCCGGTCGTCCGGCGAGAGGTACACCGTGTACTCGTTCGGGACGTAGACCCTCGAGACCGAGATCGTCCTGTGCTCGTCCATCTCCTTGGCGAGCTTGCGCGCGAGCTCGACCGGCTGGACGTTCGTCCTGAAAGCGCGGCCGAAGATGCCCTCGAAGAGGGACTCGATCTTCTGTTCGATAGCGCGAAGGACCATGGGCCGGGAACTACCCCGGCGAGCGATGCTAACGCACCGCTACCGCCAGACAGGTCGCCCAAACGGCCACCACAAGCGGCGCGACGGCCACTCCTGGGGCCAGAAGCAGCGCCCCGACCACGAATGCCGCGCCGAGAGCGGCGATCCCCCAGAGCCCGCGCCTCCGGGCAAGCGGGAGCAAGGCTGCGACCGTGGCCAGCACCACGGCCTCGAAGGCGAGCGCGGGATGAGCGACCAGAGCGGTCCGAAGCGCGGCCAGGACCGCTAACGGGTCGCCGCTCGCGGCGATACCCAGATCCGGTGGCGCTCCGGCGTCGAACGGGAGCGGCACGCCGCGAACCCCGGCGACGACCCCGGCCACAAGGACAGCCGCGGCCGCCTGGACCGCACGGCGGCCCGGGGAGCGAACGGAGAGGGCCGCCAGGGGGAAGAGGCCGAGAGCCGAAATCGGCGCCAGCAGCCCGCCGAGTGAGAAGAGGAGCCCGCGTTCGGGCTCGCGCCACATCACCGCCAGGAGTGCTGCAGCCAGACACCCGTAGAGCACGGCGAGGCCGAGAGCGAGGTTCCCGAGCGGCAGCACGGGCACGGCGAGCGCGAAAGCGAGCCCGAGCCGGGCATCGAGAAGCGTTGCGCCGGCGGCGAGACCGCCGAGCCCGAGCGACCAGCCGGCCGGGAAGAACGGGAGTGCCCATGCCGTCCAGCCCGCCACCAGGGCGGCGAGAGACGCCGGCACGAGCCGGGGCACCGCGGCCGGAACGGCCAGGGTCTGACCCCCGCCTTTGCGGCCGCGCCGCTTCCGTTCCCCAAGGCGCAAAGCGCCCGCAAGCGCAGCAGCGCTCGGCCGCCGCACCGGGTTGAGGTCGAGCGCTCGGTTGACGGCGGCGAGGATCGGCTTCGGCAGGTCGGGTCGCAACGTCTCGAGGCGGGGAGCTCCCTCCTCGATCGCGCGGGCGGTCTCGAGGAGCGAGCTCCGCCAGAATGGATGGCGCCCGGCGAGTGCCTCCCAGAGCATCACGCCGACCGCCCAGATGTCGGCCGCCTCCGTGGTGAGCGCTCCTGCGAGGCGCTCCGGAGCGATATAGGCCAGCGTCCCCGGCACGTCGCCCTGGGCGGTCAGGGTCTCGGCCTCCTGGATCTGGGCGAGGCCGAAGTCGAGCACCTTGGCGTTGACGCCGCGTCCTTCGGCGAGCAGGACGTTCGAGGGCTTGATGTCGCGGTGGACGATCCCCCGCCCGTGCGCGTGTGCGAGTGCCTCGAGGACCTGGGCCGAAGCCTCGATCGCCGACGCGTCGTCGAGCTCACCGCCCCGCAAGGCCTCGCGAAACGTGCGGCCGGGGACGTACTCGTAGGCGATGTAGACGTGCTGCGAATCGCGGCCGAAGCCGTAGGCCCGCTGGCAGGAAGGGTGGCGCAGACGGGCGGCCGCCTCGGCCTCCCGCTCGGCTCGGGACGCCGCCTTTCCCTCCCGCGGCACGATCTTGAGAGCCACGTCGAGCCCGTTCTGTTCGTCGCGGGCCAGCCAGACCGACCCCGATCCGCCGCTGCCGAGCGGCCTCAGCGGCCGGTAGCGGCCAAGAACGAGGTCGCTCTGGACAAGGGCTGAGGCTGCGTTCGACACCGCTCTCCAGGGTTGGCGGGGGCTTGGACAAGTCCTTCACCCGCCGTGAACGGCGGAGGTACGGGTTAGAGTGAACGCCGCTTCGGCTGTGATGATCTAGCTGGGCAGACCGCTATGACCGAGCGCGACTCAGACATCGAGTTCGACTTCTTCGACGAGCCGGAAACCGAGGAGGCTACGGAGCGTGTCCGCACGCCCAGGCGACCGCCCCCCGGTGGTCCGAGGCGCCCGGTCCGCACGCCCCAGGGTTTGATCCCCATGCTCCGTCTGGCCGGGCTGATCGCCTTCCTGATCCTCGCCGCCGTCCTGCTCGTGGTCGGCCTCCGTGGTTGCGCGTCCAGTAGCAAGCACGACAAGTACCAGGGCTACGTCCAGGACGTCCGCTCGATCGCGCAACGCTCCGATCAGATCGGCAAGCTCCTGAATCAGACGCTGTCCGCCACCGGGATCAAGGAGACCGACCTGGAGGCGAGGATCAGCGGCCTCGCAGTGCAGCAGCAGCAGCAGGTCGCACAGGCCACGCAGCTCAACCCGCCGGGACCGCTCCGCCTCGAGAACGACCATCTGATCGAAGCGCTGAAGCTGCGCGCAAGCGGTCTCAGCCGGCTGGCCGACGCGTTCCGCCAGACGGCCACCGCGAAGAACGCGAACACGTCCGGCGGTCTGATCGCGGCGCAGGCGCGACTGCTCTCCGCGAGCGACGTGAACTGGGACTTCTACTTCCGAGAGCCGACGCGGCTCGAGCTCGCGCACCAGAACATCACCGACATCGGCGGCGTGCCCGACTCGAACATCTTCCCGAACCCCGATCTCGCGAGCACGCAGTCGATGGCGAACGTCTGGCGCCGCGTGCACGGCGCCGCCACCGGCGGCACACCGGGTGGCAAGCACGGCAGCGCGCTCATATCCGTCACCGCGCTCCCTGACGGCAAGAAGCTGAACGCGAGCGCCGCGGCAAGTGACAACGAGATCACGGCGTCCACCGACCTCGCGTTCCAGGTCGCGGTCACGAACTCGGGCGACTTCCAGGAGGCGAACGTCGGTGTCACCCTGACGATCCAGAAGTCGCCGAAGTCGATCGTGAAGCGCCTGAAGATCGGCGTCATCAATACGGGAGAGACGAAGACGGTGACGTTCACGAACATCGACATCAACGGCCTGTTCGGTCTTCCGACCACGGTCAAGGTCGACGTCGAGCCGGTGCCCGGCGAGACGACGGTGACGAACAACACCGCCGAGTACAAGGTCATCTTCTCCCTCGGGGGTTAGCGGATTTCCTTCTCGACCGCGGAGTGGATCGCGATCGCGGCCTGCGGAGTCGCGACGCTCGCGCTCGTCGTGGCAGGTCTCGCGTGGTGGAAACTGCAGACGGTGCGTGCGGCACAAGGCGTGCTGCTCGGCGGCGGCAAGCAGGATCTCGTCGACTTCGCAGTCTCGCTGCAGGGGAGGATCGATGACCTGCACCGAGCCGTCGACGAGATCGCCGCGGGCCTCTCGCGGGTCGACCGTCGCGTCGACACCGCCGTCTCGAAAACCTCACTCGTCCGCTACGACGCCTATGAAGGCGCCGGCGGCCACCAATCGGCCTCGATCGCCCTGCTTGACGCGGGGCGGAGCGGTGTCGTGCTCACCGCGATCCAGGGCCGGGACTACGCCCGGATCTACGTGAAGGAGCTCGATCACGGCCGGCCTTCGGTAGCCCTCTCGCCGGAGGAGCAGGAGGCCGTCGAGCGGGCAATGGCGGGCTAGCACCTGTCCCTCAGCTACATTTCGGGCCAGATGCAGCAGGTTCTGGTTTTGAACGCAAGTTTCGAGCCGCTGAATGTCACATCCGTGCGGCGTGCCCACGTGCTCGTGTTCAAGGGGAAGGCCGAGGTGATCGAGAAGCTCGACCAACCGCTGCACTCCGCGACCGATACGTACCCGTGGCCGCACGTGATCCGGCTTGTCGCATACGTCCGCGTACCGCGCGCTGTGCAGCGCAAGATCTCGCGGCGTGCGCTCTTCGCCCGCGACGGTTGGCGTTGCGTCTACTGCGGCACGACGGCCGGGCGGCTGACGCTCGACCACGTGATCCCGCGCTCGCGCGGCGGGGAGTCGGTCTGGGAGAACGTCGTCACGGCGTGCGCGCCGTGCAACCACCAGAAGGGAAACCGCACGCTGGAAGAGGCGCGGATGGAGCTCGTGCATCCGCCGAAGGCGCCGGCTCCCGTGCTCTTCATCCGGCTGGCCGCCCCGAAGATCCCGAACGGCTGGCAGCCGTACCTCGCGCACTTCGGGAGCGCGACAGGCTAGGTGCGCTGGGCCTGCAGCGTCTGCGGCGAGGAGCATGAAGGGTTGCCGCTGGACTGGAGCTACGACAGTCCGAGCTATTGGGAAGGCCCGCGTCACGAGGAGGACGTCCTTACGGCGGACATCTGCTCGTGGACGGACGATGTCGGAGAGCGCTCCTACTTCATCCGCGGCGTTCTCCACGTACCCGTCCCCGAGCTGAACGACTCGTTGCGCTACGGCATCTGGTCGTCACTCAGCCAGCAGTCGTTCGACCGCGTGCTCGAGTTGTGGGATGCCCCAGCCCGTACGGAAGAGCCTCCGTACTTCGGATGGCTTTCAAACTCACTACCGGGTTATCCGGAGACCTTGAACCTCAAGACCGACGTGGTAACCGCCGACCTCGATCTTCGGCCCCGCATCGTGTTGCACGACGGGGACCACCCGATGATCCGCGAGCAGCAAGAGGGAATCACGGTCGATCGCCTGCTCGACCTGGTCGGCCCCCGCCTACACGAGATCGCGCTCGACCGGTAGCCGGAGCTGCTCCCACTCGCTCCACGACCCGGGGTAGAGCCTGCCTTCGCGGCCGGCGAGGTGCAGACGATGGAGCAGCACCGTTGCGGTGACGCCCGAGCCGCAGTAGGCAACGAGCTCCCCCTCCGGTAGCTCCGGAGGCGTTTCGTTCCAAGGTGCGTTGAGGGCTGCCGGAATTCGCCCCGGGATCTGGTCGAGCGGATTGGTCTCGCCGCGCCAGCGCGCTGGGAGGCGCGCATCCACGACCACGAGCTCTCCGCGGCGGCGCTCGAGCTCGGCGGCGTCGATCGTGTCGTCGTCACGCGGCCGGGGTATGAACTCCGCCGGCTCGATCCCTTCGTCGCCGGTCGTCAGCGGGCCCTGCCAGGCGTCGAGCTCGATCACCGCACAGGCCTCGTGGCCGAAATGGCGCAGGAGCCACCACAGGCGTTCGGCGCCTCCCATGTTCCCGTAGGCGACGACGAACACACCGTCACCGATGCCCATGCGTCCAGCCGCCCGCGCGAACGCGTGCGACTCGGGAAGTGGATGCCTCCCGCGCGGACCGGCGGGCGCAGACAGATCGGCGTCGACGTCGAGAAAGCCGGCGCCCGGAATGTGTCCGGCGCGGTAGAGATCACGACCACGTCCCGGCTTGCCGAGCTCCCAGCGACAGTCGACGAACTGGTAGCGCAGGCCTACCAGTTGCCGCTCGAGGGCGGCAACGGCACCGAGGCGGGATGGATCAGATAGACGATCCCACCGCTCGCCGACATCCAGGCATCCTCGAACTGCGCCCGGTCGTAGACGTGCCGCACGCTCGCGTCGTCGGGAGAAGCGGGATCGTTGACGATCGGATTCCCAGCCGCCGTGAACCCGACGACGACTATGAGGTGGCCGTTCGTGCTCTTGAAGAAGAAGCCGTCGAGCTTGCCCGAATTGAACGCGATCGAGATCACGAGCGGGATGCCCGCTTTGATGAACTGCTCGGCTTCGGCGAGCGAGTGCAGTTGCGTAACTTCGCTCTCGAGCCCGAAGTGTGCTGCGTACGCGGTGTTGAACGGCCAGTTGCCAGCGCCGTTGTAGTGATAGTCGAAGACATAGCGCGCGGCGTAATCGACCTGCGGGTCCGTCGTCGCCGGATAGTCGTGCAAGACGTACGCGTAATCAGCGGCCGCCGGGCCGCGACCCCAGTACGCTACGACCATCGACGTCGAGGTCGGGCTGCACCAGGCCTCGCCGCCGTTGTCGAACTGCGGGTACTCGCCCTTGTGGATCTCCTGCGAGTACGCGGGTACCGCCAACTCGACTGCGCTGCTCATCGTCGTCGCGCTCGGCGCGTACGGCTTGATCGTGACGGGATCAGAGACCACGGCCCCGATCTGCGTAACACGTGGCGTTGCCGTCGTGCCGACTGCCCGGTAGAGCGTCAGCCGCAGTTGGTACGACGTCATCGGATTCTTCGGGACGAACGTGTCGATGGCGATGTAGCCGTCCTTGTCGCCTTGACCGCCGACTGACGTGCGGTGGATGTCGGCGTCCCCGTATGCCCAGCGTCCCATCACGTACCACTTCGTGCTGTGTCCGCCGGCCGCCGCCGTGGCGCGCATCTCCACCTGGACCCAGGTGCCCGCAGGAGTGTCGGCGTTCCATGAAGAGACGAGCTCCATGAACCCGAAGCCGGCCGGCTGCCACGGAGACGTCCACGTCCCCGCGAGGTAGTCGCGGGCGGGGTAGCCGAACGGATCCGCGTACGTCGTCGTACTGAGCCCACTCTTGGCGAGTACGAGCCCTCCGCTTCGGTCGACCTGTGTGCCGCTCGTCGTGCCCGAGCTCAGGGGGAAGGCGTGGTAGCTGACCGGGTAGGTCTGCTTCTCGGCGCCGGCCGCCGGCGTGGCGAACGCCATGAGCGCCACGGCCAGCGCGGCGAGGGCACCTCGGATCACCCGGCGATCGTAAGGCCCGCGCCTCAGAGAATCAACGTCAGGCTGCTTCGGCCTCGGCGGCAGGGTGACGGTGCACGTGACCGACGAGGTGGCCGTGGCTTTCGGTGCCGTAGCCACCAGGGACCGGGATGTAGAACTCGGGATAGCCCCACATCCCGTGTTCCGACACGTCCAGACCTGCGGTCTCGACGTGCTCCTCGACTCGGATACCCCACAGGCGTTTCATCGTCCAGAGGCAGCCGAAGGACGCCGAGAAGGTGAATGAGCCGACGGTGACCAGGCCGAGTAGCTGCACGCCGACCTGGCGGAAGGAGCCGGTGTAGACGAGCCCTCCGGTTCCCGTCGCGAGGTTCGACGCGAGCGCCGGGACGGCGAACAGTCCCGTTGCGACCGTGCCCCACACGCCTGCGAGCCCGTGCACGGCGACCGCTCCGATGGGATCGTCGATGCCGAGCCGCTCGACCAATGGCACGGCAACGACCGCGATCACCGCGGCGAGGAAGCCGATCACGACAGCAGCCCACGGCGCCACGAACCCGGAAGCTGCGGTGACGGCGACAAGTGCCGCGATCACTCCGTTCAGCATCATCGACACGTCGGGCTTCTTCAACACGAGCCATGCGGTCGCGATCCCGCCGAGCGCACCGGCGGCGGCGGCGAGATTCGTCGTCAGCGCGACATACGCGAAGTAGCCGAAATGCTTTCCGGTGATGACGGCCAGGGTCGACCCAGGGTTGAAGCCGAACCATCCGAACCAGAGGATGAGCGTGCCGAGGACCGCGTAGGGCATGTTGTGGCCGGGGATTGGATTTGCTCGACCGTCGTGGCCGAACTTACCGATCCGCGGGCCGAGCAGGATCGCGCCGGCCAGTGCGGCGAGCGCTCCCTGGTAGTGGACGACGGTCGAGCCTGCGAAGTCCTGCATGCCGAGGCCGAAGAGCCAGCCACCCGAATGCCAGATCCAATGCGACGTGACGGAGTAGATGAGGGTGAAGCAAACGCCGAAGGCGAAGTACACCCAGAGCTTCGCGCGTTCGGCCATCGCACCCCAGACGATCGCGAGCGACACGCCTGCGAACACCACCTCGAAGAAATACGCACCGGCGCCGGGGATCGACGTGAAGAACGTGAACGGCGCAGCGCCGACGGCGAGCAGCGAGTCGACTGAAGGGAAGAAGCCGGTCGTGCCGATCACCGCGTTGCCGTCGCCGAACGCGAGACCGAAGCCGACCGCCCAGTAGACGAGCGAGCAGATCCCGAAGATGAGCACGTTCTTGCCGGCGATGTGCGCTGCGTTCTTCATGCGCGTGAGCCCCGCTTCGAGGAGCGCGAACCCCGCTTGCATGAACATCACGAGGATCGCCGCAACGACGACCCAGACCGTGTTAGCGGCGATCAGGAGATCGGCGTTCTTCAACGGACATCGGCCTCTTCGAGCCGCCGACCGGTGCGGT
>JACDEU010000103.1 GCA_013816245.1 Actinomycetota bacterium
GCGCGAGCACGTTCTTAACGAACGCGGACAGCTCCTCGCCGACCACCTTGGCACCCAAAGTGTCGGCGCCGAAATCGCGCGCCTGCCGCCGCACGTCGCCGGGCAGGGCGGCGCTCCACAGAACGAACGCAGATCACGCACTTCAAGGACAGTGCGGCGACGAACGCGAACTTCTCGCCGGACGGCAACAAGATCGTCTTCTCGCGAACGTGGAACCCAGGCGGAAACAACGAGGCGCTCGAGATCTACACGATGAGCGCGGACGGAACCGGACTAAAGGCGCTCCCACGTCCCGGCAAGTTCGCGCTCGGGCCCAACTGGACACCTGACGGCAAGCGAATCGTCTTCTTGCAGGGACCGACAAACAGCATCGCGATGATCAACGCGAACGGAACCGGCCTGCGAAATCCGGTCGTGCGCGGCCACGGCGGCGACAGCGTGTGCGTCTTCTCGGACGGTAAGCGCGTTGCCTTCCTGCGCTCGCAGACCCCGAAGAGCGACGGTCCCGTGGCGATCTTCGTGGCACGCCTCGATGGCAAGACCCCGAAGCGCATTACGCCCTGGGGTGGCTACGCGGACAAGATCGACTGTTCTCCCGACGGGACGCGCGTCGCGTACAGCGCCCCGAGCTTCGACCACGGTGCGTCGAACGTGTACACGATCAAGGCTGACGGAACCCACAGGGTTCAGCTCACGCACACGACGAACAAGGCGATCAACAACGGTCTCGACTCGTGGTCTCCCGACGGCACAAAGATCGCATTCATCTCGAACGTAGGCGCCGACTCGTATCAGCTGTATTCGCTCAACACTGCTGATGGAACCGGCGTGGCTCAGATCACCAGCGGGGAGACACACCTCGCCTCATGGGGGAGCCACGCGTAACAGGCACCCAGCGCGGAGGCGTGCGGGGCGGTCACACCGACGACCCCGCGGTCGCCCCCGCCACCGTAGTTTCGCTAAGTCGGCACATGAGCGGCACGAGTGAGGCTTCCCAACCAGCCCCTCGAAGAAGGAGCAACCCAAGATGCGCACGACCGCATTAGCCGCGTTGGTCGGGCTGTGTTTGACCGCAGCGGCGCTATCGGCGCCATCGTCGCGCGCGACGTTCCGCGGCACAAACGGCCTCCTCGTGTACCGGGCTCAGGCCGGAAGCCGCATGCAGCTCTTCACTGTCAGACCCGACGGAAGCCGGCAGCACCAGGTCACGCACTTCACAAACAGTGACGCCGGCTGGCCGGCCTGGTCGCCCGACGGCACGCGGATCGCCTTCGAGCGCGACTTCGCCAACCACGCGGCGATCTACACGATGAGCGCCTCCGGTAGCGACCTCCACTCGCTCACCCCGCGGGGGCTTAACGGCGAACCGTCATGGTCCCCGAACGGTAGACAGATCACGTTCGGCCGCTACATCCCCGGAGAGGAGGCCTCGATCTGGTTCGTGCGCGCCGACGGAGGCGGCCTGCGGCCCATCACGACAAACCGACTACCGAAAAACGATGGCTGCGGCGGTTGCGCCGGCCAAGGCTCATCTGTTTTCTCCCCTGACGGAAAACACATCGCCTTCACCTGGATCAAGGGCGAACACAGCGGTGCCATCTACACCGTTGGAGTCAACGGCAAAGGACTCCACCGGGTAACACCATTCACACATGGCGTCGCCGACAAGATCGGCTGGTCGCCCGACGGCACCGAGATCGCCTTCTCGAGCCCGGAGTTCGGCCGCGCCGGCAGATCCGCCAACGCCATCCACACGAACGGCACCGGACTCCGCCGGTTGACCCACGAAAACGGCGGCACCACCACGACGGTTTCGACTCGTGGTCACCGGACGGCAAACGAATCGCCTTCGCCAGCAACCGCAACGGCACCTACAAGATCTACCTGATGAACGCAGACGGCACCAACATCACACAGCTAACGCACGGCCCCGAAGCACACCAAGGAGCCTGGGAAACCGCTCAATGACCACACCAGAAACAAAGGAGCAGACGTGATCCGCACGCAACTACTACTGCTTTCGATGATCGGAGGACTGCTGGCCATTTCGTCTACTGCAGCGGCAAGCCCCTCGCCGGAACTTTGGCGAAGGGCCAGTTCTCCTGTGCCGCCTGTGGGAATCGCGTGACCGTTCACCAAGTGCTACCGCGCTGCATGGTGTGCGGCGAGCGGCTCTGGGAACGGGCCGACTGGAGTCCCTTCGCGCGGTCTAAGGCGCTGCGCTAAGACTCACTTCGGCGGGCGCAGCGAAGATCAGGCGCGATCAATCCAAAGCGCTTCGCTGATCGGCGAGCAGTTGATCGCCCAAGGGCTCCGATGCACGGATCGGGCCATCCCTGGCCTCTTGCCTCGCGACCCGGCCGTTCGCTACGCCGCGCGCCGATGGACGACGGCGCCGCTCCGCTTGCCGGCGGTGTCGAGCACGCCCATTGCCCGCAAGCAGTAGGTCATCTGCTGGGCGAGCCGGCGCTCGATCCCCGCCGCCTGCGCAAGCTCGGCAGTGTCGAAGAGCTCGGGCAGCGCCAGCGGGAGCAGCCCCGCGGCGTCGGCGGGCGTGGCGAGCAGCCGGCGCTCTTCGACGGAGACCAGCCGGCGGCCGGTCACGACCCAGCCGCGCCGACGGAACGCCTTGCCGGGACGGTGGACGCGGAGCTCGTCCTGGTGGGTGAGGACGATCTCGAGCTCGAACCGGGGCAGGCAGAGGAGCGAGGGGATGCTGACGAGCCTGCTGAAGATGTCCTCGATGCGGCCGCGGCGCGGCGAGCGGCGGGCGGAGAGGACCTCGCCCTCGTCCGAGAGCCTGACAATCCTCCGCCCCACCGGCACCGGCGCGACAAGCCGTACCGGATGCTCCTGCGCGAGCAGCTCGAGCTTGCGCCGCAGCGGCGCAAAGCCGCCGGTCTGGATCTCGACCAGCAGGTCGCCGCGGACGAGGTCGACGACGAAACCGCCCGCGACCTGCTCGAGCAGGTCGCCGGGACGGCGGTACCACTCCTTCAGCTGCGCGTGGAGCGCGCCCTCGTTGAGCGTCCCGATCTGCACGACGACGCTCCTTCGGCGCCGCTGCCGCATTGCCTGCACAAGGGCTTCGCTGGTCACGTAGCCGAATTGCCAGACCTCCTCCGCCGTTCAAACGCAGGCGCTCGACTCAGCTAGACAGTTCCGTCGCGCGGATTCAGCAGCTGTTCCAGGGCTCGCGACTCCGCTCGCCGGAGCGTTACAGACTTCTGCTCGGAGAGCGCAGGCGAGAGGATCACGGCAAGGTCGTTGAGCGTCGAGGACGAACCAGCTCCGGCGAGCGCTTTCGCCCGCAGCTCGTGCACAACGGTGTGGTCGAGCGCAAGCATTCGCCCGTTCAGGTCGAACTCGATCATCGCCATAGGGAACCCCGATGATGCGGGAATGTCCCTCGGGCGTTGTTGTTGCTGCCGTGCTGAGGTAGCGTCGGCTGATGGCTGAGGTGCGCTTGAGGACGGTGGATGCGTTTACTGAAACACCGTTCACCGGTAATCCCGCGGCTGTGGTCTTCGTTGACGAAGCGCCGACGGATGAGTGGATGGCAGCGGTCGCGCGAGAGACGAACGTTTCGGATACAGCGTTTGTCATCCGAGAAGACCTAGCTGACGCCGATTTCCGGCTCCGCTGGTTTACGCCGATGGTCGAGGTCGATCTTTGCGGCCATGCGACTCTTGCCTCAGCCCACTGTCTCTTTGACGACGGTGTAAAGGAACCGATTCGCTTCGCGAGTCGAAGCGGCGTTCTCACTGTCCGTCGGCGGCCTGACGGCTCGCTCGCGATGGACTTTCCAGCCTGCCCGCCCGCCGAGATCGCCGCGCGGAGCGCAGTGGCAGAGGCGCTCGGAGCGGCGGTGGAATGGACAGGTCAGGCCCACGACGGTTTCTTCTTGCTCGCGCTTCTCGCGGACGAGCGTTCGGTTCGCGAGCTAACCCCCGACCTCGCCGCAATAGGTGGACTTGACGCCTCAGCCGCGATCGTGACCGCTGCCGCCGATGCAGATCGACCTTATGACTTCGTCTCGCGCCTGTTCGCACCGAATGCCGGCATCCCCGAAGACCCCGTGACGGGCAGCTCCCATACTGTGCTCGCGCCGTTTTGGGCTGCCCGGCTCGGAAGGACGGCACTTCTTGGCTTCCAGGCTTCGGCGAGATCGGGAACGGTCGGCGTTGAACTGAACGGTGACCGGGTGGCCGTGATCGGGCGGGCGGTCACTGTCCTTGACGGTGTGCTCACGGCAGTAGCGAAGCCCCGCTAGCGACAGTCCGACTCGGGTCTCGGGCGACAAATCCACCGCCTGCGCCAGTGATGCTTCTATGTCTGTCAAGTGGCCAGTGGCGCTCCGTGTTCGAGGAGGCGGTAGAGGCTGCGGGCGAGGTAGCGCTTGAGGCAGCGGCTTGCTTCGCGTCGGGTCTTGCCTTCTTGCACGCGTCGTTCGATGTAGGCGATCGTGGCGGGGTGTGAGCGCTTGCGCGTGACGAGGATCATGTGCAGTGC
>JACDEU010000104.1 GCA_013816245.1 Actinomycetota bacterium
GAAGGCGTCCTGCTCGCTGAGGCACATCACCGCGTCAAGAACAGCCTGCAGACGGTGGCCGATCTACTCCTGCTCGCCCGCCCGACCGGGCACCACGGTCACGCCTTCGACGACACCGCCACGCGGATCCGCTCGATCGCAGCCGTCCACCGCCTCCTCGCCGACTCGCGCGGCGGGAACGTGCAGGCTCGAGCGATCCTGGAAGCCGTCGCAGCAGTCTCAGCAGAGAGCGTCTCCGTCGAGGCCAACGCCGTCGCGCTTCCCGCCGACCGCGCCCAGCAACTCGGGATCGTCGCCAACGAGCTGATCGAGAACGCCGTCCGCCACGGACATGCCCCGATCACCGTCCGCCTCACGGCAGGACCACCGGCACGTTTGCACGTAAACGACCGCGGCGCCGGCGTGAACGGCCAGCCAACGGGGCTCGGCCTCCAACTCGTCAGCCAGGTCGTCGAGCAAGGTCTACAGGGCGAGTTTCGGCTCGAGCCGCGTCCGGACGGAGGCACGCACGCCGAGGTGGTGTTCGACGCAGATGCGGATCCTGATCGCTGAAGACGACCCGGTCATTGGCCTCGGCCTCAGCGAGCGCCTGCGCGTGCTCGGGCACGAGCCGATCGGACCCGTCGCAGACGGCCAGCTCGCCGTCGAGGCCGCTCGCGCCAGCCTGCCCGACCTCTACCTCTTCGACATCGACATGCCCCGGCTCGACGGGCTCGCAGCCGCGGCAACGCTCGCAGCCGAAGGTCTCCGGCGTCCCGTCGTCGTCGTCACCGGCGTCGAGGATCCAGATCTCGTCGACCGCTCAATCGCAAGCGGTGTCGGCGCCTACCTGATGAAGCCGATCGACGAACGCGAGCTCGACGCCGCAATCCGGCTGGCCGCCGCTCGCCATTCCGAGTTCGCCGCACTCGAAGTCGAAGTGGGCCGCGCCCAGCAAGCACTGGAGGACCGCAAGCTGATCGAACGCGCGAAGGGTCTGCTAATGACCGCCCTTGCTCTCTCCGAGCCGGATGCGTTCCGCCGAATCCAGCTCGCCGCCCGCGAACGCAACCTCCGACTGGTGGAGGTCGCACGCCAGATCGTCGAGCAGCAAAGCGTGCTCGAAACCCCGAAAGGTCGCGAATCCCGCTGAGGAATCGGCCCGAGACTCCGGAACCGGTCGAACAGCTCGTCCACACCCGCCCTTTTCGCTCCCGACCTACACTGACTACGCTCGTCGAACCATGGACGCCGTCTTGCGTCGAACATTACTCACTCTGCTTGACTCGGCGGCAGGTGAGCGCAACCGCGACCCGGCCGGACACGGATTCGCCGGCCGCGTCGACGGAGCGACAGTGCGGGTCGCCTTTCGGCTCTTCTACGACAACCGGAACCGGCGAAGCCCAACGGAAGAGGACGAACGTGCGAGCATGACTCGCTGTCTCCCCGGGCATCGAGACCAGGTCCTTGTCTATCTAACGGATCGGTTCATCGCTGATACAGCTCGTCCGTTTTCGCCGCCATGATGAAATCGTTGCGATGCAGGCCCTTGATTTTGTGCGTCCACAATGTAACCGTCGTCCTACCCCATTCGGTCAGCAGCGCAGGGTGATGCCCCTCATCCTCTGCAAGCTCGCCAACCTTCTTCGTGAATTCCAACGCCTGCGCAAAATCGTCGACTGAAAAGACGCGTCTCAGGCGTTTGACTCCATCAAGCTCCACGATCTCCCAGTCAGAGACTTGGCGATGAAACTCGGCGATCTCGGCATCCGTCACGGTCGGTGCGTCCTTGCGGCACGCGACGCACTTCATCTGCGTCAGTGTCCCCATCTCCCTGTCTCCCCTTGAATCGGCTCCTCGCAAGCGGCTTCTCGTAGGGTCACAGTACCGCTCGCGGTAGCGGAAGCAGGACGCGTCTGCGCGCATGATCGGAGCGCGACAACCGCGCTTCCTCCCCGGCGATGAGCTCGCGCGTCGTCCTGTCGGCTGCGGCATCGCCGGGCTCTGGTTGTCGTAGAAGAGCCGAAAGGCGATAGGCAAAACCCGGTGACGAGGATCATGATTCGCCTCCCTCCGCTCGGCCCACATACTCTTCCGTTGCGCTCTTGTTCGGGATAAGCGCCACGCTGCTCGGGGATCACACTCGACGGCTGCCGCGATCGACGCTCGCTGCTCTGCCGCAGAGCGCCGGAGTTTCCGATCGTGCGTGAGCTCGTGCACCGCGGTGGCCGTCATGTGCTGCGCCAGCGCCATCTACTACCACAGCGTAGTCAGATACGGATTAGCGGGTTCCCGCGAGGACTGCGCGTTCGTGGGGTCGGGGACGTCGAGCGGCGCCGTGCGAGCTGCGACTCGGTCTAACCGCCGCGGGAGCCGGCGGCAGGCGCGGGATCGCGTTACAAGGGTGCCGGCCCCGTGGGGTGCACAAATTCGGCCGCCTGCGCAAAGTCCGCAATTTGCAGCGGGATCGTATTTGTGAACCCCACGGGGTCAGCTCGCGCGTTTGCCTTCGCGCTGGCGCATGCGATCCTGGTGCGCCCCGTTCGTTTGACGCTCGAGCCCCGCCACCTGCCATACGAGCCCGTGATGGCCGAACGTGGGGTTGAGTCCGCGTTCCTTGAGCACGGTGAGCATCGCGGACGGGGGATGGGCGAACGTCCGGAACTCCTTCCGCAGCAGCCTGAAGATGAGGTTCTGGGCAGCGACGACTAGGCGCGAAGCGGCGTTCCGGGGCGGGTAGCTGAAGACGACGAGCCGGCGAGCATGTTCTGCCGCGGCTCGCAGCAGCCGCTCATAGTCGGGATAGCAGCAGACGACGCGATGGAGCACGACCACGTCAGCCGGCTCGACGCCGTCCCGATCAGCGGCGATGTCGCGAAGGCAACGCTCTGCCTTGTCCTCCAGCCCTGCCTCGCGGAGGAGCTTGTCGGCTTCTTCGTCGTATGCCGACGAGAGCTCGAGGTTCACGGCGCGCGCCGCGCCCCGCTTCAGCAGCTCGATCTGGATCTCGCCGACGCCGCCGCCGACCTCGAGCACTGTCGCGCCCTCGATCCCGCGCTGCTCGAGGAACTCGACCATCCGCCGGGCGGTCTTATCGAGGCCGCGCTTGCGGTATCGCTTGGCCATCCGGCGGGCGAAGCGGGGACTGAAGAACTGGTCGCAGCCGCGCGGGTTGCAGCAACTCGTCACGCAGAGAGCGTACAGCCGGCCCGCCGCCGGTCGGCGTAGCGAGAGTGGGGCACGGACTCGGCTAGAGGTAGATGCGGGGCTTGCGTCGGTCGATGGTCTGGCGATCTCAATCGCGCGGGCTGGCGCGGCGTGAGCATCAACGGCACCTTCCGGGGACGCCGAGGCCGACGGGAGGTAGGCGCTATGAGGTGAGGTCGCCGCCACGGGCGGGGTGCTTCGTTGGAGCCTGCTCCGTCCGCCAAATCCGCCAGGCAAAGACGCGAACGCCCGCCGCGAAGTGCGAGCGGCGACCGTCCCGGCGATCGAGAGCCGTCCACCGACTCTGTGCTCGTGCACTCGCCCTGTCCCGCTGGGGCGTCGCCGGCTTGTGGTTGTCGCAGTTGAGCCGAAAGACGACAAACGGGTACGCGTTCGCGTGTCCGTCAAAGGTTGAGGGTGGGAAAGCCCTGCTCGCTCGGCCGTGGAGGACTCGAACCTCCGACGTTCGACCGCGGGCCACTCGCTACTGAGGTTGGGATCGCTAGCCCCAGCCCGGTCTTAGCTGAACGCAAACTGATCCGCTTCGAGTTCCCCCGGCGTAGCGGACGGTCAGGTGGAGCATCAAGAACCTCACCGGCTTGGTCCCGTACCACTGCCTCGGTAGGCCGAGCCGCCGCCGGTCAATGTGAACGTAGCCCTCCCAGTAGGTCGGGCCGGTGCCACCAAAACCCCCGGCGTGCAGATGGACGTGCGCTCCTGAAAGTGCTGCGTCAACTCCCCGAGCTGGCCGCTTCAGCCATACCGCAATCCCGATGCGTCCGCACGTGGTCAGGTTCGGAAGCCCCCTGCAGGCGACCCCGATGGTCGGGGGCTGAGCGAGTCCGAGCGTGGACGGCGGCTGAGCGAGTCCGAGCGCGGACGCGGCAATCATCGCTGCGACGTGCACCATCGCCTTCGACTATACGACGGTAGTCGTCGCTGGAGTCCACCGTTTTCGCCTCTTGGTACCGTGCTACTGACGAGGACGGCCAGGTAGAAGTCGTAGTCGACCGGAGCGCGGCGCGGCGGGTCAGGACGAGTCGAGCGCTTCCAGAGGAACGCGAAAGCTCGGTTGACTCCAGAAGCGCACGGAAAAGAGCGCGACGTTGCGTCGCCGCATGGGCCGGGAAACTGTTCATTGTGAAAAACGCCGCTTCAACGACTTGCTTGAGCCGCGGACGCGCGCGATGGACGAGGTGGATTGTTCTCTGTCGCTTTTCCACCAGAAAGCGACAGGGGACGAACCCACGTTTCTAGGATCTGCTGGTCGGCCTTGGGCCCCGCGCCGCCAAGCGGTATGCGACCACGCCGGACGCCGTTGCCT
>JACDEU010000018.1 GCA_013816245.1 Actinomycetota bacterium
CGTCTTGTGCGTGCGGCGGGAACGGATGAGCTCCGGGACGTCGGTCACGCCGCAGGACACTAGCGGGGCGCGGTTAGGCGAAGGCACCGGCTTTCGCATAGATTTGCTGCTGCGTGGTGGGGCACAGTTCAGGGGCGGCGCTGGCAGAGCCGGAGCACACGACGGCTCCCGTCGTGAGGCTCGAGGACGTGCACAAGAGCTTCGGCGACAACGTCGTGCTCGACGGGATCGACCTGACGGTCAACGCGGGACAGGCCCTCGTGATCATCGGCCCGAGCGGCAGCGGTAAGAGCACGCTGCTGCGCTGCGTGAACCTGCTCGAGCCCGTGGACAGCGGCCGGATCTTCTTCGAGGGCGAGGAGATCACCGGTAAGGGCACGAAGGTGCCGGCCGTCCGGCAGCGCATCGGCATCGTCTTCCAGCAGTTCAATCTCTTTCCGCACCTGCGCGCGATCGACAACCTCACACTGGCCGCGCGCCGCGTGGGGAAGATTCCGCGCAAGGAGGCTGAGCAGCGCGCCCAGGAACTGCTCGAGCGCGTGGGGCTGGTCGATAAGGCGCGGAGCTACCCACACCAACTCTCGGGCGGGCAGCAGCAGCGCATTGCGATCGCGCGCGCTCTCATGATGCGCCCACACGTGATGCTGTTCGACGAGGTTACGTCGGCGCTCGACCCCGAGCTCGTCGGTGAAGTGCTGGTCGTGATGCGCGACCTCGCCCGCGACGGGATGACCATGCTGGTCGTCACGCACGAGATGCAATTTGCGCGCGATGTCGGCGACCAGCTGATCTTCATGGACGAGGGCAAGATCGTCGAGCAGGGGGATCCCGCCGACATCCTCGACCGGCCGAAAGCTGAGCGAACGCGCCGCTTCCTGCGCAGGACGCTCCAGCTTGCGGACTCTTTGGAAGAGCTCACAATCGAAGAAGGAGGGGTTGAATGAAGCGCATCACGATCGTCGTCGCCGCGCTTGTGCTTGCGGCGGCGGCGTTCGCGGCCTGGGGCACGGCCGCACCCGGAGGGAAGGTGGCGGCCCTGGCCGGCCCCACCGCCGCGCCAAAGAAGCCTGCGAAGCCGAAGCTTCCGGCACTCCCGAGCGACGTCAAGAAGCGCAAGAAGTGGCTGATCGGGGTCAAGTGCGACTTCGCACCGTTCGGTTTCATCGACGTGCGAGGAAACAACGACGGCTACGACGTGCAGGTCGCACGTCGCTTCGCGACGCTCGCGTTCGGCAGCAAGAAGAAGGTCGATTTCACGTGTGTGACGACGCCAAGTCGCATACCGACGCTCATGTCGCGACGCGTCGACATCATCGTCTCGACACTCACGTGGACGCAGGCTCGGTCAGAGCAGATCGACTTCTCGATCCCGTACTACTCGGCGACGGGGCGCCTGCTCGTGCCGAACAGCTCAGCGGTGAGAATCGGTAGCCTCGGCGGCAAGACGATCGTGACGACGCGCGGCGCTATCTACGCCACGTGGACGTCGAATTGCTTCAAGAACTCGACGCTCCTCCAGGTGGACTCGCCTGCCCTTGCCGTCGCAGCGGTCAAGGACGGACGCGCCGACACGTTCATGTTCGACGATGCATTCCTGCTGGGCGTCGCGACGCAGGACCGTGACCTCCGGCTCACGGGCGACAAGTTCCTGAATGTGCCGTGGGGGATCGGCATCCGCAAGGGCGACACGGCGACGGCCCGCTGGGTGAATGCTGCCCTGCGCTACATGAAGAAGAAGGATGAGTTCGTGAAGATCCTGAAGGCGAATGCGCCGGCCCGGCTGGTGGGCGACTTCCTCGACAACGTCCCGCGACCGAAGAACAACTTTGCCTACCCGGTCGGTAAGGACGTCGCGAGCATCTGTCCCTGAGGTAGCGCGTCGGAGCGGCCGTCTGACGGCGGCCGCTCCCGGCGCCATCGGTCAATGACCCTGGTCGCGAGCTTCGACTGGAACTTCATCTGGGAGCACATCCCGGATTTCTGGACGGGGCTGAAGGCGACACTGAAGGTGGCGGCGATCGGAATCGGCGGGTCACTTGCGATCGGCATCGTCCTTGGTGCAGCGCGCGCGCACCGGATCCCCGTTCTCAACTGGGTGGCCGCCGTCTACGTCGAGGTCATCCGGAACACGCCGATCCTCGTCCAGATCTTCTTCATCGCCGGAGGCCTGACGCAGATTCCCGGTCATCCGATCCGGCTCGAGCCGTTCACGATCGCGTGGCTCAGCGTGATGATCTGGGGCGGCGCGTACAACACCGAGAACTTCCGCGCAGGCTTCGAGGCCGTTCCGTGGCGCTATCGCGAAGCCGGTCTGGCGCTGGGCTTCAGCCGGATCGCGACGTTCGCCAACGTCACGCTCCCCATCGGCGCCCGCATCGCCCTCCCCTCATCGATCAACACCTACGTCTCCGTGCTGAAGAACACGTCGCTGCTCACCGCGATCGGCTTCGCCGAGTTGACCGACACCGCCTACAGCCTGGAGAGTCAGAGCTTCAAGCCGAGCGAGGTCTATCTCGCGCTGGGCGCCACCTATCTGCTCGTTGTCTGGACGCTGTCCGCGCTCGTCCGCCTGGTTGAGCGACGGCTCGCGATTCCGGAGGCACGCTGATGCCCGACTGGGCCGACCCGGTAGCTCACTACATGCTCCACCAAGGTCTCTCGGCGACCCTCCGGATCGCGGCGTATGCGGTGGTCGGCAGCACGGTCATCGGAGTCCTGCTCGGAACGCTGCTGACGATTCGGTTTCGGCCGCTCCAGGCTCTGATCCGTCTTTACGTTGAAGTCTGGCGAGGGCTCCCGATCCTCGTCACGATCTTCCTCGTCTACTTCGCGCTCCCGACGGCACCGGTGATCCACCACAGGTTCGGGGCGATCGCCGGGGCGGCGATCGGGCTGATTCTCTGGGGGAGCGCGCAAGTCGCGGAGGCGACGCGGGGTGCTGTCCAGTCGATCCCGACCGAGCAGCACGAAGCCGCCGCGGCGCTCGGCTTCGGCTGGATCGGCCGTCACAAGAGCGTGATCCTCCCTCAGGCCCTGCGGCGGTTGCTGCCCCCGCTCGTGAGCCTGCTCGCCAACATCATCCAGAACACGACGATCGCCTCGCTCATCGGTGTCACCGAGCTCCTCGCCACGGGACAACGCTCGATCGAGCGGCTGCAGCTCACGCCACCCGGCGACTCGCACGCTTTCGCAATCTATGCCGCCCTGCTGGCGGCGTTCTTCTGCATCTCGTTTCCGCTTACGCGCCTGGCGATCTATCTCGAGCGCCGACTCGTCTCGCTCTAGCCGAGCGGAGGCATGCGCCGCTGCTCTTGCGGCGACTGGGCGCCTAGCCTGCGCCAGCTGAAGCTGCGCGCGCCGTCGCGACCGCTGTCCTGGTTCCCCGGTGCGTCGAAGAACCATTTCCACGCCGGCTTGCCTTCGATCGACGAGATGAACAGGAAGAAACCGGCGAGCCCGATCCCGTCGACGAGATGGTGCACAGCCGCACCGACTGCGACGACCAGGGCGAGGAAGAGCAGGAGTGACCTCGGCGGCGTGCGGAGCGCCATGCCAGAAGTATCTTCACGCCGGCGATCGGAAAGGTTGCTTTCAGGTTAAGAAGCGCTCTAATCGTCGGGCGGCACGAGTCGGTTGCCTTCGACGCGAAAGCCGGCCTTGCGCAGGAACGGGACAGCAATCTCGACTGCACGCGCGAGGTTCGTCGCCATCCAGAAGCAGAGCACGGCGAGCGGAAGTTCGACGAGCGCTGCCTCGAACCCGGCCACGACGACCTCGCTCCTAGCCCGAGTCGTGAGCACGTCGAACCAGGCGTCGCAGACGAGGAGCGTTCCCGTCACAGCGGCAGCGACCTCGGCGAAGGGCGATCTGCGCGACAGCCAGAGCCGTCGCGATCATGGCCACGCCGAGCCCGAGATCGAAGCCTCCCCAGGCCACTCGCCAGTGGTTCGCGGTGTAGTTGCGGGGCAGCGTCACGATCAGGAACGTCGCCCAGGGAAGCAGCACGACCGCGCAGATGAGGAAGGCGGGTGCAATCCAGGGCGGGAGCAGCCAGTGGCCGTGACCCGAGCGGAGTCCCGAACGAGCGCGGAGCTGAAGGCCACGCATGCGTTCAGCCTAGTGCCCTCGCCTATGCGGCTCCGCTTTCGAGCAACTCTTTCAGCTTTGCCTGGTCCTTCGGGATCTGCTTGCGAGCCTGGCCTTTCGCCACCGGTAGGAGCACCTTGCCGCCGAGCCCATGGGCCTGGAAGTCGATTGCGATCGTCAACTTCGAGCGGGAGCCGTCGCCGATCGGTTCGATCGAGATCGTTCCCACTGCGCGCACCGGCCCGTCGAGAACGCGGAACGACGACTGCCGCGGCGGATCGTGCTCGATGACCTCGTAGGTCATCGATCGGTCCCCACCTGGTACGCGGCGCGTCTCGCGGACGCGCGAGCCGACACCCAGGTGCCCGTCGTCCTGACGCTTGACCGTGACGATCTGGTCCTGCCACTCCCCGTGTCTCTCGACGTCGTCGAGGTATGCGAAGACGTCCTCCGGCCTCCGGTTGATCTCGATGCTCTCGCTGATCGCAGCCACTGGTGCCTCCTCCTTGGACGATGCCTGATAGCCGGAAGGGCGATCTTCGCAGCGATCGCGGGAATCGTCACCCTGCAGGCGGCAACAGCTGCGCGGCGTCGTCCCAGGTAAAGCTTCATTTGGTATAGCTTTGTTCCACCTGTGACTTGAGAGCAGACCCACGGGGCATAGCTTTTCGCCGCACGGGGTTTTTGAAGCCGAAGGAGGCTGGAGATGGCGTTGCAGATTGGCGAGACGGCACCTGATTTCGAAGCGGAGACGACTGAAGGTCGGATCCGTTTCCACGACTGGATCGGCGACTCGTGGGCTGTCTTGTTCTCCCACCCCCGGGACTTCACGCCCGTATGTACGACGGAGCTCGGATACATGGCGAAGATCAAGCCGGAGTTCGACCGGCGAAACGTGAAGGTGATCGGTCTTTCGGTCGATCCAGTCGACAACCACGCCAAGTGGGCAGAGGACATCGCGGACACGCAGGGGACGGCGCCGAACTATCCGATGATCGGCGACGCCGACTTCAACGTCTCGAAGCTCTACGGAATGCTTCCTTCCGATACCTCGGGCGATCCCACCAGCCGAACGCCGGCGGACAACCAGACGGTACGAAACGTCTTCGTCGTCGGTCCCGACAAGAAGATCAAGCTGGTGCTCGTCTATCCGATGACGACCGGTCGCAACTTCGACGAAGTGCTACGCGTCATCGACTCGCTGCAGCTGACCGCAAAGCACAAGGTTGCGACGCCGGTCAACTGGCAACAGGGCGACCACGTGATCATTGCGGGATCGGTGTCCGACGACGAAGCCAAGGAGACGTATCCCGACGGGTGGGAGTCGCCGCGGCCTTACATCCGCATTGTGCCGCAACCGCAATAAAGACGTTCTAAAGCCCACTCCCAAGCGGTTTAAAAGAAATCCGTCGTGGTCGCGTGATCGCGGCTATGGTGGGTCTTGCGCATCTAGACCTAGCGCGGAAGCCGCCGAGGCTCCGAGGCTCCGAGGTTCCTCTTCGACTTACGAAACCTGGCCTGAGTGCATCAGGAGCGCTCGACTCGAGTGCTTCGACCCTGCATAGTGAAAGTTAGGAGCAACGTATGTTTGCGACCGTGAGACGTTACGAAGGCATCGACGCGAGCAAGAAGGACGAGCTGACGAAGAAGGTCGGCGAGAGTCTTGCCCCGCGCCTGAGCAAGCTTCCGGGCTTCAGCGGCTATTTCCTCATCGACACCGGTGACGGCGTCATGAGCTCGATCGGCATTTTCGACACGTCGACGCAGGCCACCGAGTCCACGCGCGTCGCATCTGAGTGGGTGCGCGACGAGAAGCTCGAGAGCATCCTGACGCCGCCGAAAGTCACTGACGGCGAGGTCATCGTTCACAAGCTGAACGGCTCGGTCAAGGCGTAAGAGCTTTCTGTCGATGCTGGGGAGGTCCGCGACTCGCGGGCCTTCCCCGGCGCGACGAGGTAAATCATGAAGATCAAGACCACCACGACCACAGGGACCGTCTGGAAAGCAGACGCATCCCTCGACGTGAAGCTCAATCCTGTGGAGCTCGGCTCCAAGGAGATCGTCTCCTGGGCGGTTGCGTTTCCGCGGTCCGGAACGCCGACCGCGCACGTCGTGCCCGACCCCGCTCTCTAGCTCCTAGCCCGACAGCTTTTCGGCGAGGAACCGCGCGAGTGGCCACGCACCGTCGGACGTGTTCGAGATCACCGTGTACCTGATCGTTCTCCCGAGGTCGTGCACGCTGCGAAACGAGACGCCGGCGTCGTAGCCTTCCAACCTCACGACGTCTGAGTCATCGAGCCAAAAGCCAAGGCCATAGCCAGGCGCCTCGCTGTGGGGCCGCACCATCTCAGCGAGCGAGTCCGCGGACACGATCCGGCCGGCAAAGAGACTGCTCCAGAAAGAGCTGATGTCCGCCACCGTGGAATAGATCCCGCCGTCGCCACTGCCGCGCACGGGGAGGTGCAGGACGTTCGTCCTCGAGCCGGCGTCGTTCGTGAGATACCCGATGGCGGCGCGTCCAGGTAGCTCGTCGGAGCGAAGAAACTCGGAATCGTCCATTCCCGCCCTCTTGCAGACGCGTTGACGGACGAGCTCGTGGAATGGAATGCCGCTCGTCCGCTCGGCGATCAGCGCGAGGACGACGTAGCCGCCGTTGCAGTACGAGAACTGCTCGCCCGGCGCGAATTTGGCTTCGTGCCCGTCCAGGATTTCCAGGTACTGCTCGGTGGTCGCAAGCTCATGCACGGGAACGGGCATCACGTAGTCGGTGATCTCGTAATCGGCGTCCTCGTCGAGGTAGTCGCCGATGCCCGAACGATGGGACAGCAGATGCTCGACCGTGACGTCGTCCCCGATCAGCGGAAGATCCTGGCCGAGCACCGAGCGTGCCGTCGTCGAGAACTCGAGTGCGCCTTCCTCGATGAGGCTCACCACCGCGAGCGCAGTGAAACCCTTGGCACCGCTCGCGATCGCGAACTGCGTGTCGACCGTGTTCGGGATCTCGTGACCACGATGGGCGAGCCCGTACGCTTTGGCGAGCTCGGGCTCGTCGTCACGGTCGATGCGCACGACACCGGAGAAGGCGTGCGTAGCGGCGAGCTCGTCGATTTCGCGCCCCAGCGATTGCATACCGGCACGGTACAGCTGTCAGCGAGGTAGAAGTTCTGCCATGGACCTCGTGATTTCAGTCGACGATCCCGGAGCCGACGACGTGCAGGCCCTTCTCGAACGGCATCTGGCGTTCGCCCGGGAACTGACCCCGCCCGAGCACGTGCACGCTCTTGAAGTCGACAATCTTCTGGACCCGGCGATCACGTTCTTCAGTGCGCGGCGAGCCGGCCTGCTGCTCGGTGTCGGAGCGCTCAGCCGGCTGAACGATGCCCACGCCGAGCTCAAGTCGATGCACACGAATGAGGCCGCAAGAGGGCTCGGAGTGGGACGTGCGATCGTCGATCACATCCTGGTCTTCGCGGCCGTGCAGAACTACGAACGAGTAAGCCTCGAGACCGGCACCATGGAGGCGTTCGCCCCTGCTCGCTTCTTGTACACGAAGGTCGGGTTCGTTCCGTGTAAGCCCTTCGCCGCTTACACGGCGAATCCTCACAGCGTCTACATGACCATCGAGGTAGGCCCCCGTCGTATGCTCCGCTCGTGAATCCCGCCCTCCGCGTGCTGTTCCGCATCCTCGGGATCGGCGCGCTGGTTGCCGGCGGGATTGCCGTTGCGCTCGCCGCGCTCGCCGGGGCGATCCTGTTCGGACCGCTCGTCTTCTGGATCGCCTGGAACGTGCTCGACTTCGGGCACGCGCTCGGCCTGCCCGAGCTCGGCTTCTGGGGGATCGTGCTCGCGACGCTCTTCCTCGTGGTCGGCTGGTTCCCAAAGGTCGTGATCACCGCGATCGTCTTCCTCGTCGAGCCCTCCTGGTTTCACGGCTCCACCCAGGTGCACTGGCCCGAGCCCACTTTTCGGAACTTCGTCGCCGTCGCGCTCCTGGCGCTACTCGCATCGCGGCCGCATGCGCACGCGCAGGGACACAAGCGCCGGAGCAAAGGCTGACGCAGATCTTCGAACGCAGCGCCTGAAGCCTCCCGTCGTGCACCAGCTCAGCAAGGAGCAGGCCAGGCGCATTGCGGTGCGCGCGCAACTACTCGACGCGCCTCGGCCGCGGAAGCTCCTCGACGTGGTGCAGCAGCTGACGCTGCTGCAGATCGACCCGACAGCAGCCGTTGCGCCGAGCGCGGACCTTGTCGCCTGGAGCCGCCTTGGTTCGGCGTACCAGCTCGCGCACCTCCGACAGGCCCTCGAGGAGGACCGCACGCTGTTCGAGCACAACGCGCTCGTGCGGCCGATGAATGACCTCGGGCTGATCCTTGCAGGAGCGCGGACGGCACGTAGCCGCGATCGCACGGCCTGGATCCGTGACAACGATCGCTTTCGGCGCGACATTCTGAAGCTGCTCCGAAAATCTGGGCCGATGACTTCACGCCACATCCCGGATACGTGCGCCGTGCCGTGGGCCTCAACCGGGTGGACGAACAATCGCAACGTCACGCAGATGCTGGAGTTCCTGATCATGCGCGGCGAGGTCGCGATCGCCGGTCGCGTGGGGCGGGAGCGGCTATGGGACTTGCGCGAGCGGGTGTACCCAGCCGACGTCGTCGTCCCGGCGGTAGACGAGGCGCGCCGGCTCAGGAACGAGCGGCGGCTCGCCTCGCTCGGCATCGCCCGGCAGAAGCGAACCGCCATGCCGCTCGAACCGGTCGAGGTCGGCGAGGCCGGTGAGCCGGCCGTGGTCGAGGGCACCACGGGCGAGTGGCGCGTCGACCCTGCCGCGCTCGGCCAGGACCTCGAGGGGCGGACAGCGCTGCTGTCGCCTTTCGACCGGCTCGTCTACGACCGGGTCCGTGCTCAGGGGCTGTTCGACTTCGAGTACACGCTCGAGATGTACAAGCCCGTGGCCAAGCGCCGCTGGGGATACTTCGCTCTTCCTGTCCTCCACGGCGACCAGCTGGTCGGGAAGGTGGACGCCATCGCCGATCGCAAGGTCTCGGTGTTGCGGGTCAACGCGATCCACGAGGATGTGAAGTTCACCCGCACGATGACCAAGGCCGTGCACGGCGAGCTGGAGGACATGGCTTCCTGGCTCGGGCTTGATGCGGTCGAGCAGGCCTAAGGACCGAGCAGTTCCTCGATCACCCGTCGGGCGCTCAGCCGCCAGCCGAAGCGTCGGCTGTCGATAGCTCCCTCGACATCGCCTGCCCTCGTGCCTTTCTCGAGCGTTATCAATGCTTTCCAGAGCGCCCAGCCGCGGGCGCGGATCCACGTGTCTTTGTCCAACGCGAGCCGGTTCCGGAATGCGTCTCTGGCCTCTCCGAAAAAGAACGTCCATGCGACGGTCAGGTCGCACGCGGGATCACCAACCGCCGAGCAGCCGAAATCGATGATCGCGCTCAAGCGACCGTCGATCACCAGCAAGTTGGCAGCAGTGACGTCTCCATGGATCCAGACGCCGGCTCCCTGCCATGTCGTAGCGAGGGCTGCCTCCCACAACGTCGTGGCCGCGTCCACGTCGATCACGGTGCACAGGTTTGCAATCGTCGCTCTCGTTTCCGTGTCGTAGGTGGTGAGAGGTCCGCCACGGAAGAAGCTGTGCGCACCGGGCTCCGGGCCAGCTGCCGGGCGGATCTCGTAGAGGGCCGCGAGGAAGTCGGCGAGGTCGTTCGCGAACGCCGTGGGGTCCTCAACCCGATCGATAGTGGCGTGTCGCCCCGGAAGCCACCGGTAGACGGACCACGGCCTCGGGAACCCGCTCCCCGGCGTGCCCTTCGCCAGGGGCTGAGGGATCGGAAGCGGCAGTTGTTGCGCGAGGACCGGCAACCACCGGTGTTCCTTCTCGATCTGCGGGACGTACCCGTCGGCACTCGGTAGTCGAACTGTCAGATCTTCGCCGAGCCGGAAAGTTGTGTTGTCCCACCCGTCGAGCTCGACCGGCGTGACCGGAAGGCGTGCCCACTCGGGGAACTGAGCAGCGACGAGCCGGGAAACGACCTCAGGCGTAATTGCCTCTTTCTCCACTAAGGATCGATGACTTCCGGCTGTCGGCTAGGTCTATACGTCAACATCGACACGGAGGAAAGCAATGGGAGCTATACACGTACTGCTCGATCGTCTTTCTTCACGGGCGGGTCAGAAAGAGCCGCTTCTCGGTACCGAGGTGGGATGCCCACTCGAGGCGGTTCGCGCCTGCGAAGCGCAGGTAAGCGCGGAGCGCGTCGCGCATCGCGTCCACGAACCCATCAGCGCGGCTTGGCGCGAAACCGTCCTCCCACCAGACATCGAGCACGTGGACGCGGTTGTCGGTCCGGTCGATCCGCGGCTCGATCCGGCCGACGAACCGGTCACGGAAGACGATCGGCAGCACGTACCAGCCCCAGCGGCGTTTGGCAGGTGGGAGAAAGAGCTCCCAGACGTAGTCGAAGTCGAAGAGGCTCCGAAGAAGGGCGCGGTCCCAGATCAACGGATCGAAAGGGGGAAGGAACGCGACGGAGGGAGGCGGTTCCGGCGGCGCTTCCAGCAGCTCCACGTCGCTGTCGAGGACGAGTCGCTTGCCGCGCACGCCCTCCACCTCGACAGGAACGAGCTCTCCGCGTTCGACGAGCTCCTCGCGTAGCGCGCTCCGCCCCGGGGTCCCCGGCCAGCGCGGGTCCGGCTTCGCAGGGCCGAGACCGCCGAAGACGTCTCCAGCGCCGCCCCCGACGCCGAGCAGACCGTGGGCTCGGTAGCGCGACAGGAGCTTGTGCAGGAGCTGTTCTCTCAGCGGGACGTTGCGCGTGAGGACGTCGGCCGGTAGCAGCCGCTCGATGAGGTCGTAGTACCGGCGGTTGCCCTCCCGACGCGCGAGGCCGAGCACGCCCGTGACGGCGTACGCCTCGAGTACCGCGCGTACGCCGTTTGTCGGCATCCCGAACCAGTCGGTCGTCTTCCCATGCGCGCGATCGAAGTCGAGCGACGACAGAGGGCCCTCCGCGCGGATCCGCTCGAACACCCGCTCGGCCACCTCTGCGTTCTCGCTGAGGACGCGCGGTGAGTTCCGGCTCAAGGTTCCACGGAACCACGCGAACTCGCTTGCCGGGACGAGGGAGAGTCCCTTGTTGTACGCCTCGAAGATCTCGCGACGTTCGTAGAGCAGGTCGCACCAGGCCGGGTCGTAGTCGGCGACGCGCGCGTGCAGTACGAGGTCGTGCGTTCGACCGGCAACCGCCAGCGGGTCGAACTGGATCGAGCCGAGCTTGTGTAAGATCTCGAGCACGGCATCGGAGCCTCCCTCGAGAGACCGCGCTGGCGCGAGGAGGTGCCGGGCAACGAGAAAACGGCGCGCAGCCTCAGCGGCGATCCTCACCCGGAGAACGCTAGCCGCCCCGTTGCCCTTCCTCTCTCATACTGAACTCAATGGTTCAGTATCTTCATACAACCGTCGATCGCGCCTTCGCGGCCCTCGCCGACCCCAACCGCCGTGCCATGCTCGAACGGCTTGGCGCCGGCAGTGCGACGATCAGCGAGCTCGCCGAGCCCTTCGGCATGTCGCTGACCGGGATGAAGAAGCACATCCGGCTGCTCGAGGAGGCGCAACTCGTCACAACTGAGAAGGTCGGCCGTGCCCGCAGTTGCACGCTCGTGCCCTATGCATTCGAGGGCATCAGCACGTGGCTGCAGCGGCTCGACCGCTTCGCGCAGGTCGTCGAACGCACGAAAGGAGCACGATGAGCACTACCGTCACAACCCCGAACGAGCTCGAGATCCGCGTCGAGCGGGTCTTCGACGCACCACGCACGCACGTCTTCTCGGTCTGGACGGATCCGCAGCTGATCCCCGAATGGTGGGGCGACGGCACGGTCGTCGAGGAGATGGACGTCCGTCCCGGCGGCACCTACCGGTTCCGCACCGCGTACGGCGTCGTCGAAGGCGAGTTCCGCGAGGTGGAGCCGCCCGAGCGCCTCGTGCAGACGTTCCAGAACCATCTGCAGACACTCGAGTTCGAGGAGCTCGGCGAGCAGACGAAGCTGACGCAGACGATGCGCTTCGAGACGACCGAGCAGCGCGACACGACGATGCAGTACGGCGTCGAGGAGGGCGCGAAGCAGGGCTTCGAACGTATCGACGCGCTGCTGCAGAAGATCGCAGCGTGAGCCAGGGAGCTCGCAGAGCCCTCTTCCGGAGTCGAACCGGAGACCCCCTCCTTACCGGAGCGTTCCCGGCAATCGGTGGCAACTGCTGGCAAGCGTTTTGGCTTGTTTACGTGCCTTTCGCAGCCCGGCTGGGCTGCGGCTCTTGCTACCAGTTGCGACCCTGGGGCTCCATAAGGGCTCCATAAGCGCCCGCGGATCGAGCCGGCCCGTCGCTGCCGACAAGGGAGCCCTACATGGCCGCTTTGCGGCGAATCGAATGAACGCCCCCCCACAGGTGGTCTTGGGTGAACGAAGGAGCGCTAGAAGTGGATCGTCCGGGCAGCTACCGCCGCTTGGCCGTAACTGATCCCCCCGTCGTTCGGCGGTACCCGCCGGTGCGAGAGCACGCGGAAGCCGAGCTCGTCCAGGTGGCGGCGCGTTGAGGCGAGCAGGCGAAGGTTCTGGAAGCTCCCTCCGGAGAGGACGACCGTCCGTGGCTCGGCGGCATCGGCACAGGCCGCCGCTGCGGCGGCGGCCACCGTTTCGTGGAACGCGGCGGCGATTTCTACACCGGCCCGGCCGTCAGCGAGGTCGGCGTAGACGAGCGCGACGAGCTCCGCGCCTCGGCCGAAGACCCAGGGATAAGGCCGCGCCTCGACCTCGCCCGCGAGCGACTCGAGCTCGATCGCCGCCTGCCCTTCGTACGTGACCTCGTTACGGACGCCGAGCAATGCCGCTACCGCGTCGAAGAGGCGACCCATACCCGAGGAGAGCGGCGCGTTCACTTTCAGGCTTTCGCGGACGACTTCCCAGCGCTCGAACGGGACGGGCAGCCCGCTCAGCTCCAGATGCATGGCGGCGATTCGCCACGGCTCGCGGATGGCGGCCTCGCCGCCCGGCAGCGGCACGGGGTCGAGGTGCGCGATCCGCTCGAAGGAGCCGAGGTCGCAGCGGAGCAGCTCTCCGCCCCACAGTGTCCCGTCCGTGCCGTAACCCGTGCCGTCGAAAACGAGCGCGAGCGCCGGGCCGACCTCGCCGTGCTCGGCCAGGCAGGCGGCGGCGTGCGCGTGATGATGCTGAACCCCGATGAGCTCGGCTTCCTGCTCGAGGGCCCACTTGGTGGCGAGGTACTCGGGGTGGAGGTCGTGCGCGATGACGCGCGGGTCGACACCGAGCATGTCCACGTACAGCCGGAGGTCGGTGAGAAAGGCGCGGTAGGCAAGCTCCGTGTCGAGGTCCCCGAGGTGCGCCGAGAGGAAAGCCTCGTTCCCGCGCGCGATGCAGAAGGTCGCCTTGAGCTCGGATCCTGCGGCGATGATCGGCCGCGCCGCCGGCACCGGGAGGGCCAGCGCCGTTGGTACGAAGCCACGCGAACGGCGCAGCGGAAACGCGGCGCGCACAACGGAGTCCTCGCAGCGGCGGTGAACCGGGCGGTCGTGGGCGAGGAACGCGTCGGCGATATGCGCGAGCCGTTCCTCGGCTTCGCCGTCTTCGTACGCGATTGGCTCGTCGGAGCGGTTTCCGCTCGTCAGTACTAGGACGCCGCCGAAGTCTTCGGCCAAGAGGTGGTGGAGCGGGGTGTACGGAAGCATCACGCCGAGCCACGGGACACCCGGCGCGACGGAATGGGCGACGGGGGCGTCCGTGCGGCGCTTGACCAGAACGATCGGCCGCTCGCGCGAACGCAGGAGCTCGTCCTCCTCCGGTCCGATGTCTGCAAGCAGCTCGGGACGCTTGGTCATGAGTGCAAACGGCTTGTCCTCGCGGTGCTTGCGGCCGCGGAGTTGCGCCACCGCCTCTTCGTTCGCGGCATCGCATGCGAGGTGATATCCGCCGAGCCCCTTCACTGCGAGAATCGCGCCGCCGCGGAGCAGGTCGATCGCATCATCGAGGCTCATCGACAGCTGCGGGCCGCACACCGGACACGCGATCGGCTCCGCATGGAAACGCCGGTCGGCCGGGTCTTCGTACTCCCGACGGCAGTCGACGCACAGCGGGAACCCTGCCATCGTCGTGTTCGGGCGATCGTACGGAACGCGCTCGACGATCGTGAACCGGGGGCCGCACTGCGTGCAGTTCACGAACGGATAGCGGTAGCGGCGATCGGCCGGGTCGAAGAGCTCACGCAGGCACTCGTCACACGTGGCGATGTCGGGCGGGATCAGGGCGGTGCGGCCCGTGGCGGCGCTCTCGGCGATGGTGAAGTCGGATTCGCCTCGAGGGGAAACGGGCGTCGCGCTCACCTCGTCGACCCGCGCGAGAGCCGGGGCCTCGCTCGCGAGCGCCAAACCGAAGTCGTTCAGGCTGCGCGCCTCGCCCTCTGCCTCGATTACGACTCCCGCCCCATCGTTCAGCACGAACCCGCCGAGCCGATAGCGCTCGGCCAGGCCGTAGACAAAAGGACGAAAGCCGACGCCCTGGACGACTCCTGTCACTCGGTATCGTCGGCGCTCCACGCCGCTTAAGGTAACTCCGCCAATGAGGGCGCTCGAAAGGAGCGGGTGTGACGGTTGGAAAGCGGCTCCGCCTTCGGGGAAAGCGCCTGTGCGCCGACTGCGCGGGTGAGAGTCCTAGCGGGTGGAGCGGGAGACGGACTTGCGGGTGTCGAGGGCGACGAACTCGCCGTAACGGCTGAGAAAGACTTCGAGCGTCGAGCGGGCGCGTGCTAGGGCCTTCGACCGCCGGTGTAACTCCTCCATGCCAGCCCGGGTTAGTTGGTAGATCCGCCTGTTCGGTCCGGCCTGCGACGGCTCCCACGCGGAGTGAACGAATCCGTCTCGCTCGAGTGCGCGAAGTGCGCGATAGAGGCCGCCGGGATCGTCGCCGGCGAACCCGAGCGGGCGGAGACGCTCGAGCAATTCGTATCCGTGAGCAGGCTGCTCGCGCAGGAGCAACAGCAGGCAGGGGCGGAGAAAGCTCTTCGGGAGCGCCGGCGCGTTCTCAGTGTGCATGTTGAACCCGTTCCTCGAGGCAGCGGGCGGCCTCCTCGGGCGAGTCATGACACCAGCAGTCGGCGTCGCACTCGCCGTGCCCAGGCCGCGTCAGGTCGGCGAACTCTTCCGCGAAGGTGCGCTTGCCCAACTCGATCCCGACCTCCGTCAGGCTGAACTCCTCGCCTGTGTACTCGAGATAGCCCTCGTCGACGAATCGTTGGAGATACGGACCGAGCGTTGCGGCAGGGACGGCCAGGAAGCGCGCCAACTCGACGGCGGATGGTGTCTCGCCAAGGCCCTCGGAGCGCATCCAGTACATTGCCTGGAGTACCTCCTCGCGAACTCTGAGCGCGTCGAGCTCGCTCATCGTGACCCTACGAAGTCGCGGGCGAGCTTGCCGATCGCCTCGATGGCGGGCGAGTCCGGATCGAAGTCGAGTGGTGCCACTCCGGCGCGCTCGGCCGCCGAGAGCTTGTCGTCGAACGGGATCACGCCTGCGAGCTCGAGCTTGTGCTGCGCAGCGAACTCCTCCACGGCAGCGAGATCCCGCTCATCGCGGATCTTGTTCGCGACGAGCGAAACCCGTTCGAGCCCCAGATCCTTCGCGAGCGCGGCCATACGGCGCCCGGTCTCGAGCGACTTGAAATACGGCTCGACGACGGCGAGCAGCCCATCCGCGTAACGAGCGGTCCCCCGTGAGAGGTGCTCCGGCGATGCTTCCGTGTCGAGGATGCAGACATCCTCGTCCGGGGCTGTCTCGATGACGCTACGCTCGGTAGCGTGCATGCCGCACAGTCACCCTGTCCCCGCGTGCTGCGGGTGGGCCATCACGAGCAGGGTCACGCCGTCCGGGCCCCGGACCGAGTGCGACGCACAAATCTCCTCCAGCGTCTTCGTCAGGAGCGCTCCGCCGTTCGAGCGGTCGACGAGATCCCGGGGCAGCGTCGGCATCGCGCTCATCTGCTCCTGCGGGATGCCGAGGGTGAGGGCGAGGTTCGGGTTCGAGTCCCCGTCGATCGCCAGCACACGCCGGCCGTCGCGAGCGAGCAGGCGCGCCATCGTCCCGGAGATCGACGTCTTGCCCGACCCACCCTTGCCTGCGACTGCGAGCTTCATCGGGAAGAGCCTAACTTAGATCCAGTCGACGCCAAGCTCACGCACGAGCCGTCGCACTTCGCCGGCGGCTGAGTCGACCGCTCCCTCGAGCGTAGGCGAAAGCCCTTCCCCAAGACTTTCGGCGTCGACGACCTGGCAGCCGACGATCAAGACGCACCTCGGGAGGACGTCGAGCCCGCGCGCGAACATCAGCGCCCGCTCCGGCGTCGCGTAGTGCACGTCGGCCAGATCGTCCGGGCCGGCGATCTCGCGGATGTCGGGGCGCTGCACTACGACCGTCCCGGGGGGGCTGCCGAGGTCGACGGCATCGACGATTACGAGCCCGTCGGCACCCGCGAACAGCTCCTGGACGAGATGGATGCCGCCGATCCCGATGTCGAGCACGTGCACTTCCGCGGGCACGTCCTTTTCGAGCAGCCGCTGGGCCACGATGACGCCGAAGCCGTCGTCTCCGCGCAGCACGTTTCCGACACCCGCGACAAGGATCCTCACGTCGAGCAGGATAGGGCCGGATGGAGCCGATCCTGGAGCTGGAGCAGAGACTCGCCCGCTACGACGCCGCTCGGTACCCGGTCCAGCATGCGACGACGCGGTTTCACCTCGGTGTCGTCCTGGCGGACGCGGGGCGGGTGGAGGAGGCGATCGAATCGCTCGCGAGCGCCGCAGAGCTGTTCGATCCCGACGCGCTGCCCGTGGAGCATGCGAAGGCGCTGAATGCCCTCGGTGCCGCCTTGCGGCTCGCCGGTGAGCTCGATTCGGCGGAGGCTTCGTTCGAGCGGGCTACCGAGCTCTTCGAGCGCTCGAGTCTGAAGCAAGAGCATGGAGCGGCACTCTTCAATCTGGGGCTCGTCCGGCGCGAGCGCGACCCGGCGGCGGCCGCCGAGTGCTTCCGGCGCGCCGCATCGATTCTCGCAGGTGGGCTTGAGGCCGCTGCCGCGCGGGAGCTCGGCGCCACGCTGCTCGCGCTCGGGGAGCTCGAAGAGGCGACGCCAATGCTCGAACGGGCAGTCGCGCTGGCCGAGCGGGGCGATGCGGCGGGCTACGGTGGCGCCCTGAACGGCCTCGGCCTCGCCCGGCTCGCCGCGGGCGAAACCGAGGCCGCGATCGAGTCGTTCCGGCAGGCAGCCGGCGCTCACCCGCGCGGCGTTCGTCCTGCCGAGTTCGCCATGGCGAAGGCGAACCTGGCGCTCGCTTACGAGCAGCACGGCTACACACCCAGGGCTCGCCTGGCCGCCCGCCAGGCGCTCGGAGTCGCCGAGCCGCCCGTGCCGGTCTCTGCGCAGGCCATGGCAGTGCTCGAGCGGCTCGGAAGCGCGACGGCGGAAGACCTCCGGCGGGTGCTCGACGACGAGCCCCAGGAGAGCTGGGAGGGGATCGTCCGCGAGGAACTGGCGCGCTCCGGCGAGGCGCCGGCGGAAGTACGCCGGGCAGACGCCGTCGCCTGGATCGACGGCTCGAGCGTTGAGCGAGCCGAGGCGTGGCTCGGGGGCCTGCTCGAGCTGCCGCCTGAGCGCATGGAGACGCTCATTCGCTCCGCGCTCGAAGCGCTGGGACCGCGCGACGCCGCTGTCAAGGGACGGTTTCGCTCGGACGTCACGCGCGCCGCGGCGCGGTTCCATGTCCCGCAGCTCCTCCGGCTCGAGGAGATCTTCCGCCGTACTGCCGCCGAGCTGGGGGAGCCGTGGAGCTAGGCGAGGCGCTGGAGCAGGCGCTGCCCGGCCGGCCGTTTCGCTTCTACCCCGCGGTGCTGTCGACCGAGGCCGACGCGCTCGCGTGGGCGCGCGCGGGTGCCCCCCAGGGCGCGGTCGTGACAGCCGGTTACCAAGCCTCGCCACGGGGCCGCGCAGGCTTCGAGTGGAATGTCGGCGACGGGCTCGCGTTCTCGCTCGTCTTGCGCCCGCGGTTGCCTGCCCCGCGCGAGGGATGGGTCTACACAGTCGCTGTCTCCGGCCTCGCGGACGCTTTTGGTGAGGAGGCGACAATCGAGTGGCCTGAAACCGTCTGCTGTGGCGGCGTGGAGGTGGGAGCGGTCGGAGCGCATGTGGAGGTCGGCCCCATCGGTGTGGAGTGGGCGGTAGTCAACGTGCTCATCCACCAGGCGGACCCCGAACTCGTTGCACGCATCGTCGAGGCGATCGAGGCTCGCCTCGCGGAAGCATCGACGCCTGTCCTCGCCGCCTATCTCCGCCGCTGCGACACGATCGGCCGACACGTCGTTGCCCGCCTCGTTCCGCTCGGGCCCGGCGGACCGGAGGCAACCGGCAGAGCGGTTAGCTCGTCGGTCGACGGCTCTCTGGTCGTCGAGACATCGGAGGGGCGGCGTCTGGCGATCCCGCCCCAGAGTCTCGGCCTGCTCTCAGCTCCTCCCTGACGAGCCCCAGGACCCGCTCTAGCGCTGCTGCTCCTTCCGCGGAGAGCGTTTCCGAAGGCTCGACGTTGGCGGGCTCGACTTCGAACGCAATCGTCTGCTTGGGCAGCGCCCCGAGGCCCGCCGCGACCTCGAGGACGAGGTCGATTCCGACGTAGCCGGTGACGGCGTCGCCGACCGCGCGCTGAACCTCGGCCGGATCACGCGGTGCTTGTGCGACAACCCGTCGAACCACGGTGCCCGGCGGACGGCCGCTCACAACCGCGCCGACAAGGATCAGCAGGTCGGGACGCAGGTCTTCGAGCCGCTGCGCGACGGCGACGGCGCCGTAATGGAGCTCCTCGACGAGCACGTCCGGGCCCAGATCCTCGGCCCCCAGCCGCTCGACGGCGCGCCGGCCCAGGTCGAGGTCGCCCTGATAGAGCTCGCCGACTCCGCCGACGAGGACGCTACTCAGCGCCGCAGGCGCACGTGTTCACCTCGCGCACTACCGTCCCATGCCCGGTGTGGACGTGGGTCGTACACGGCATGCAGGGATCGAAGCTGCGGATTGTCCGGAGCATGTCGATTGAGGTGAACTTCGCTGGATCGGACGTGTCCTCGATGATTGGCGTGTTCAGCACAGCTTCCTCGTAAGGCCCGAGCTGATCCCACGGATCGCGTGGCGACGCGTTGATCGTCGAGGGTGTGCAGATCTGGTAGTTGACGATCTTCCCGTGATCCATGACTAGGTGATGGGCGAGGTAGCCGCGCCCTGCACCCCACCAGCCGACACCGATCCGCTCGTCTTTCGGGATGTGGTTGTCCAGCTGGTCGGGCGGGACAGCTGCGACCTTTCGCTCGCCCAGCTTGAAGAGCCGGTAGGCCTCGAGCAGGCTGGCGAGGCCCACCAGTTGCGAGAAGACGTAGTGATAGGCGCGGCCGCGGTTGCGCTCGAAGGCATTCCAGACCTCGGGCACGTGCCACTCGCAGTCCATCTCCGGGGTCAGGCCCTTTGGGACGTTCATCTTCAGGCTGCTCCCGGTTGCCTCGATGAAGTCATTCGCGGGCTGCTTCTGCGCCATCGCGGTCATGAACATCCGCGCGTACGCGCCTGCCTCGACGACGTTCCGGTCCCAACGAGGTGCGCAGGCCCACGTGTACTTGTCCTTCCAGCTCTTCTCGCTCGGCTTCGGCAGCGTCTGCTTGTTCCAGGGGTGGTAGGGGCTGATCGGATCGCCGCGAGGATCGGTCGCGTAGCGGTCGCCGGCCCACTGCTCGTAATACGAGTGCTCGACGAACTCCTCGAAGCCGATGTTGACGTCGGTGAGGCGCGTCGTCACGAGCTCGCCATCGATCACAACGCCGGGCGTCGACCAGCGCCGCTCGCCCCAGTCGTTGCAGTCGGCGTAGCTCGAGTTGTACGCGTGCGGATCGTCCCAGAAGCCGGTGTCGATCAGGCTCATGGGCCGCGCGCCGACCATTTTGTAGCGCTCGTCGCACGCGTAGAAGAACTCGGGGATTTCGTCCCAGACGGCGAGCATCCGCTTCGCGTAGTCGAAGATCCGTCCGAGCTTCGAGTGGTACTCGTTGAGCGTCTGGAGCGAGACCGTCGAGGAGACGCCGCCCGGTACGACCGTCTGTGGGTGCGGGTACTTGCCCGCGAGGATCACGAACATCTCACGCGAGATGCGCGTGAACTCGAGCCCCTCGCGATAGAGCGCGCCGGTCAGCGGGTTCAGCGCCGTCATCAGGTCGGCCATTGTCTTGAACCCGTGGTGCTCCTGGTTGCGGCAGCGCCACTCCTTCGCCTTCGGCCAGAGCTCGGGGTTCACGGCCCGGACGACGGCCTCCGAGTAGTCGGGCCCGGCCAGGAGGTAGAGATGGAGCGGGTTGTCGTAGCCCATCTCCGCGGCCTCCTGCATGTTGCGGATGACCGTGCCGAGCGGCGGTACTTCGAGCCCCATCGCCATCTCGATCGCGTACGCGGAGCAGTGGGCATGCACGCCGCCGCAGACGCCGCACGCGCGCGAGGAGATGAAGATCGCGTCGCGCGGGTCGCGACCCATCAAGATCACCTCGTAACCTCGGAAGAGGGTGGCCTGCGAGCGTGCGTCGAGGTAGCGGCCGTTGTCGAGGTCGGCGACGACGTTGATGGCGAGGGCGCCAGCAACGCGTGTAACGGGATCCATGTTCAGATCTTTGATGTGGCCGTTCCGCGCGGAGAGGCGCTTGATCTGCTCCTCGCGTTCGACGTCGGTCATGGCGACCTCGGGGCGGGTCACGGTGACGGAGTACGGGTCGGGAATGCCGCCGATCAGTCGCGCGGCGCCGGTCTCGTCGAACTCGACCGGGAGATTTTTGAAGCACATCTAGGAGTCCCCTCCTTTGCCCCACTCGTCGCCGTCGTTCTTGCCGGTGTCGCCGCGCCGCCGAAGTGTGTCGTACACCTTGTGCCCAGCCTCGCGCACTTTGCCGGGCTCGGACCTCTCCGACGACCAGCCGCTCGGGACCTCGCCCTCGACGTCCCAGCGCACCTCACGGTTGAGATGGTCGTTCGTGAACATCCGCAGCGGCTTGATGATCCGGCCGACTGCGGTCGAGGCAGCCGTCGAGACAAGCGATCCCGGCGGCGCCTTGTAGAACGGCGTGAACTTGTCCGGGAAGCCCGGCATGGTGCAGCCGATGCAGGCGCCGCCCGAGTTCATGCAGCCCCCTGCATGATTGATGGCGCCACGCGAGGTGATGTTGCAGTTGACGACCGGTCCCCAACAGCCGATCTCGACCAGGCACTCCTTGTCGCCGAACTCGTCCGCGAAGCTGCCCTCCTCGTAGTAGGCACCCCGGACGCAGTGGCGATGCACGGTTTCGCCGAAGAGCCACGCGGGCCGCCCGAGCTCGTCGAATTCTGGCAACGGCCCGAAGCCCTGAAGGAAGTAGAGGATCGCCGCCACGGTCTCGGTGAAGTTGTCTCCGACAGGCGCGCAGCCCGGGATGTTGACGACGGGGACGCCCAGGGCGCTGATGTAGTCCTTGCCGAGGAAGTCCATCAGGCTCATCGCGCCCGTCGGGTTGCCGTGCGCGGCCGGAATTCCGCCCCAAGTGGCGCACGTGCCGATCGCGATCGAGGCGGCTGCGCCCGGCGCGAGCCTCGCGATCCATTCGTCGGTCGATACTGTCCGCAGCTCGCCGTCGGCTCCCCACGGTTCCTCGCCCTGCCCGGACCAGTAGCCTCCGGCCGCGTGAGCGGCGGTCTCATCGCTGATCGAGCCCTCGAGGATGATCACGTACGGTGCGCCGAGCTCGCCCTTGAGGGCATGCTCGTGCGCCCGCAGATAGGCCGGGCCCGATTCGATGTTGACGACCGGATGGTGGAGGATCACGCGGGGCAGGCCCGGATGGGCGCCAAGCAGGAGGCTCTCGACGGAGGGAGCCTGCGCCCCGGTGACCGACACGGTGCAGCCATCGCAGCTCATGCCCGCGAACCAGAACGCGTGCACTTTCTCGAGGGGCCCGAGCCGGCTCTGAGGCCCGGCGTAAGCGTGTGGTTCGAGGTAGTCCTCCATAGTCGTCCTCGCCGGCATCCCGAAGTCGCCGTTCGCAGCGTGGTCGTGATAGCGATCGACCGGGCCGAGGATCTCTAGCAGTTCCTCGGCCGGGGTTTTCTTCGTCGCGCTCGTGGCCACCAAGATCCCCTTTTACTCGTGAAGCGGACTGCCGGTAGATGTCTCCGGCATACTGCTACCTGCTGGCCCTCCACGTCAAACGACAGAAAGCTCCAAACATGACAAAGACCTTTGAGTGCAGCCATGGCGGCGTCGTCTGCGGCGCGAATATCGAAGGCGAGAGCGAGGAGGAGGTGCTCGCGAAGGCGGTCGAACACGCGAAGAGCGCTCACGGGGTCGACCTGACACAGGCGAAGACGCTGGCGCGCTACGCTCAGAGCCTGATCCGCGACAAGGCCTGAGAAGGCTCGAAGCTGCCCGTCGAGAGCGCTATCCCCTTGCTCCCGCGTGCGTTACGCTACGCCGGTAGGTGCGGAGCGCATGCAGAGGCCTGGGGGACTCGCGTGGTAACCGTTACAACGACAGCGTGGTGGGTAATCGGGACCGTTCTCGGAATCGTCGTCGTGGCAGTGGTCGCCGCCCTTTTGCTCGCGATCATCCTGCTCGCACGCCGGGTCGTTGGTCAGGCCGGAGCGATCGTCGAGGCGCTCGACGGAGCCCAGATCAACACTGCCCCCCTCTACGACGTTGCAGCTACGAATCACGCGCTCGTACGGATCGTCCGCGACCTGCGCTCGGTGCGCGAGGAGTTGTCGGCGTGAGCACGACGGTGGTGGTTTTCGCCTGGATCGGGGTCGCACTCGGTCTCGTGGTCGCACTCGTCGTCGTCTGGCTCTTCGACCGCGTCGTCCGGCCGGCGTTCGAAATCGAGCGCTACTCCCGCGCCATCCTCGACGCCGGCCTCGGGATCACCCGCAACCTCGATGGAGTCGATGAGGCGGTGCGCACGCGCGACCTCGCGACGGCTGTCCCGGGCCTCGCCGTCGCCTATCTCCGGAGGCTCGGGAAGGCATGACGCTTCTCGCTCTCAGTAACGGAGTCGAGCTGGCCTGGGGTCTCGGTGTCGCCGTCGGGCTTGTCATCGCCCTCGTTGTTTGGGCGCTCCTCGAGGTACTGCGCCGCACCCTGCGGGATGTGGACGAGGGCGCGACGGCGATCTGGACGGCCGGCAAGCTCGTCGCGCAGAACACTCAGACGACTCATCTCTTGCAGACGACCAAGGCTCGCGGCGGCGATCTCCTCGCCGAGCTGGGCGAGCACGCCCGCCTCGCCGAAAGGAGCGAACGTTGAAGACAGCGCTGATCATCGCCACGCTTGTCGAGCTTGTCCTGCTGGTCGTCGTCCTTGCCGTCTACCTGGTCACGATCGCAGCGACGCTACGCAAGATCTCAAAGACGCTCGGCCTCGTCACCTTCGGCGTTCGCGCGATCGAGATGCAGACGCAGCCGATCGGGCCGGTGCTCGGCGAGATCAACGGCGCGCTCGAGCAGGTCGCCGGGGCGCTCGAGGGCGTCGTGGGCGGCAAGCCCGGCCCGCCGGCGCAACCGGAGGCTCCGATGGAGCCGGTGACGGGACCGAAAGCCCAGTCGCAGTAGCGATGGCCGTCTTGCGGCAGCACCGGGTCGAGCGAAGGCCCGGGCCATGTGCCTAGGAATCCCCGGTCAGATCGTGGACGTCGTCGATCACGAGCACCACATCGCGAAGGTCGACGTGTCGGGAGTGCGCCGAAACGTCAACGTCGCACTGCTCGCGACGGGGCCGGATGCGGTCGAAGTCGGCGACTGGGTGCTGATCCACGTCGGCTTTGCGATGTCGAAGATCGACGAGGAGGAGGCCCTCGCGACGCGCGAGTTTCTCGAACGGCTCGGCAACCCGTACGAGCAGGAACTCGACGAGCTTCGGGCGAGCTCGATCGAATGACCGGTCGTCTCCGAGGGCTCGTGGAGGAGCGCGAGCTTGTGCTCGCCTCTTTCATCGACACCCACGCGGACACGCTCGGGCTCGCGTGCCACGCAATGGCGCGGGCGTTCTCGGCCGGCGGCACGCTCGTCGCGTATGGCACCGGTGCGGCGGCGACCGACGCCGCCCACGTTGCCGTCGAGTTCATGCACCCGGTGATCGTGGGCAAGCGGGCGCTGCCTGCGCTCACAGCTCCCGATCTGGCGCGTCCCGGCGACATCGCGGTCGGCCTCGTTCACGGCGGACGGGACCGAAAGGTGGAGACGCTGCTGGCGCGCGCGGACATGCTCACGATCGCCCTGACGGGCCCGACGAGGATCGAGGCCGACTTCTCATTCGCCGTCGAGAGCGATGATGGTGCCATCGTGCAAGAGGTGCAGGAGAGCGCCTACCACGTGCTCTGGGAGCTCGTGCACGTCTTCTTCGAGCATCCGGGCCTCCTCGCGGACGCATGCATTACTTGCGGCGACGTCGCAGTCGAGGCCCGCGTCGTCGCGGTGTCGAACGGGACGGCGACCATCGAGCGCGACGGCGCCCTGGAGGAGGTGGCAGTCGATCTCGTGAACGACGTGGCGGTCGGCGACACCATTCTCTGCCATGCCGGGGTCGCATTGGAGCGAATCGATTGACTGAGTTCCTCTATCCCTTTCTCGAGCGTACCGAGACCGATCTCCCAGCCGTGCTCGCCGATGTGCGTGCCTCGACCCGGCAGAAGGGCGCCGACACGATCGCCCTTCGGCGCGGGATCGACCTCGACGCTGTCGTCGCATGCGGAGAGGCGATCCGCGAGGCACTCGGGTGCGGCGGCCGGCTCCTCGTATTCGGCAACGGCGGCTCGTCGACCGACGCCCAGGACCTCGCCCACGACTGTCGGGCGCTCGGCTGGCCTGCGCTCGCGCTCGTCGACGACGTGGCGACGATCACCGCAGTCGGGAACGACGTCGGCTTCGAGAACGTCTTTGCGCGCCAGCTGATCCCGCTCGCCCGCCACAACGACGTCGCGATCGCTATCTCGACGAGCGGATCCTCCCGGAACATCGTCGCGGGCTTGGAGGAGGCGCAGCGGCAACACCTCCTCACGTGTGCGATCGCAGGCGGTGACGGCGGCCGTCTTCGCGAGCTGGAACTCGATCACCTACTCGTCGTCGAAAGCGACTACGTCCCGCGCGTCCAGGAGGCGCATGCCACGGTCTACCACCTCTTCCTCGAGGTCGTGGGGCCGAGGCCGTGAAGTACGTCGACGAGTACCGGTCGCCGGATGTGGCGCGGCGTCTCGCCGATCAGATTGCCGGGCTGGTCGAACCGGGCCGGCAGTACAAGCTGATGGAGGTCTGCGGCGGCCACACGCACACGATCTACAAGCACGGTGTCGAGAACCTGCTCCCGCCGGCGGTGGACCTGATCCACGGCCCCGGCTGCCCGGTCTGTGTGATCCCGATGGGACGCGTGGACGATGCGATCGCGCTCGCCGAGCGGCCCAATGTGATCTTCACGACCTTCGGGGACATGATGCGCGTTCCCGGTGGCAACGGATCGCTGCTGGAGGCAAAGGCACGCGGTGCAGACGTGCGCATGGTTTATTCGCCGCTCGACGCGCTCCGGATTGCGCGCGAACACCCGGATCACGAGGTCGTCTTCTTCGCGATCGGCTTCGAGACGACGACCCCGTCGACGGCTTTGACCCTGCTTCGCGCGCGGTCCGAGGGGATCCGCAACTTCTTCGTCTTCGCAAACCACGTCACCATCATCCCGGCTATTCGGGCGATCCTCGCCTCGCCGGATCTACGCCTTGACGGCTTTATCGGCCCCGGGCACGTCTCGACAGTGATCGGGACGGTGCCGTACCGGTTCATCGCGCAAGACCACGGCAAGCCGCTCGTCGTCGCCGGCTTTGAGCCGCTCGACGTACTCCAGGCGGCCTTCATGATCATGGTGCAGCTCGCAGAAGGACGTGCCGAGGTCGAGAACCAGTACTCCCGCGTGGTTCGAGAAGGCGGGAACGAGCGGGCGCTCGAGGCGATCGCCGAGACCATGGAGGTCCGGACGACATTCGAATGGCGTGGACTCGGCTTCATTTCCCAGAGCGCCCTGAAGCTGCGGGACGAATTCGCCGACTGGGATGCCGAGCTCCGGTACGACGTTCCCGGCGTGCGCGTCGCCGACCCGAAGGCCTGCCAGTGCGGCGAAGTCCTGAAGGGCGTGATCAAGCCATGGGAGTGCAAGGTCTTCGGCACGGCGTGCACGCCGGAGAAGCCGATCGGCACCTGCATGGTCTCGAGCGAGGGCGCCTGCGCGGCCTACTACAACTACGGTCGCTTCTCGCGCCGTCTCGAGACGCTGGCCACATGAACGGCCGCGAGCAGGAGGTGCTCGAGACGATTGAGCTCCGGCGGCGCCGGAAGCCGAGACTTACGGACGAGCTGATCACGCTTGCGCATGGCGCTGGCGGGAAGTCGAGCCACGTCCTCGTCGAGGCGCTCTTCCTCGGAGAGTTCGGAAACCCGCTGCTCGCTCCCCTCGCAGATGCGGCAGTCTTCACTCAGGGCGGTACCCGGCTCGCGCTGACGACCGACTCGTATGTCGTCAAACCGCTCTTCTTCCCTGGCGGCGACATCGGCGAGCTCGCAGTGAACGGCACCGTCAACGACCTCGCGATGATGGGAGCCCGGCCGCTCTACCTGACAGCGGGTTTCATCATCGAGGAAGGCTTCCCGACGGCGGAGCTCCGAAAAATCGCCACCTCGATGGGTGCCGCGGCGCGGACCGCCGAGGTCGCGATCATCGCGGGAGATACGAAGGTCGTCGAGCGCGACAAAGGTGACGGTGTCTACATCAACACCGCCGGGGTGGGCGTCCTCGAGCGTGAGCTGGAGCTCTCACCCTCACTCGTCAGGCCGGGCGACAAGATCCTCGTCTCAGGCACCCTTGGCGATCACGGGATGGCGGTGATGGTGGCGCGCGGCAACCTCGAGCTCGAGGTCGATCTCGAGAGCGACACGGCCGCGCTCGCCGACCTCGTCCGCGGGCTCCTCGAGGCGACCGACGGCGTGCGCTGCCTTCGCGACTTGACGCGTGGGGGGCTGGCGACGGTGCTGAACGAGATCGCCCTCACCGCTGACGTGGGCATCGTGATCGACGAGTCCAGCTTGCCGGTGCGTCCGGAAGTGAACGGCGCCTGCGAGATTCTTGGCATCGATCCGCTCTACGTCGCGAACGAAGGGAAGCTGATGGCGGTTGTGGCGCCAGAAGCTGCCGAGGCTGCCTTCACCGCGCTTGCCTCGCACGAGCTTGGGATCAATACGGAGGTCGTCGGGCAGATCACGGAGGAGCAGCCTGGGCTCGTCGTCCTCGAGACCACGTTCGGCGGCAGGCGTGTCGTCGAAATGCTCGTGGGCGACCCGCTCCCCCGGATCTGCTGACGATGACGCCGCTGCAGCCGGCGAAGGCAACAATAAGATCGCATCGGTGAAGCTTGCGGTCGTCGGAAAGGGCGGTGCGGGGAAGTCCGTCGTCGCTGGAACACTTGCCCGCGTCTTTGCCAGACGGGGTGACCGTGTGCTAGCGCTCGACTCGGACACGATGCCAGGTCTCACGTACAGCCTCGGCGTCGAGCCAGCCGGCGAGCCGCTGCTGCAAGCGGCGGCCGAGAAGAACGAAGCCGGTCGCTGGCGCACGCGGAAAGGCATCGGTCCTGTGCGTGCAGTGCAGCGCTATGCCCAACCCGCGCCCGACGGCGTCCTGCTTCTGCAGTCGGGGAAGACGACGCCGGAGGGGATGGCGCCCGTGATGGGCTCCGTGAACGTGTTTTACGACGTTGTTCAGCGGCTTCGTCGTGCCCCTTATTTTCGGGACTGGACGATTGTCGGTGATCTCTCGGCGGGACCGCGTCAGTCTGCGTACCGCTGGGCCGACTACGCGGACACGTTTCTCCTCCTCGCCGAGCCGACCTGGAAGTCGGCGTTGACCGCACGCCGGATCGCCCGGATCGTGCGTTCACGCGGCGGTGTCACCGTCCTCCTAGTCGCGAACAAGACGCGTAACGACGCCGACGCGGCGACCGTCGGCGAGATGGTCGGCGAACCGGTTTTCGGCTGGATTCCCAGCGACCCGGCGGTCGTTCAAGCAGAGCGTAAAGGCGTGCCGCTCCTCGACCACGCTCCGCATTCTCCTGCAGCACGCGCCGTCGAACAGCTTGCCGAGCGTCTAAGCTCTCACTGATGAAGATCGCGGTGGCGGGCAAAGGGGGCGTGGGGAAGACGACCGTTTCCGGGACACTCGCGCGCGCGCTCGCTCGGTCGGGACATCAGGTGCTCGCACTCGACGGCGACGTAAATCCGATGCTCGGGATCTCTCTCGGCGTCGGGCCGGAGGAGACGGATCGCCTCGTGGCCGCACGTCAAGCGCTCGACGGGGGCCGCCTCGGACACGAGCCGACCGCTGCGGGGCTCGTCGACAAGTTCGGCACCGACGCCCCTGACGGCGTGCGCCTCGTCGTCGTGTCGCGGATCGACGAGGCCGATCCGGGGTGAACCTGATGCGGTCTCGCGCCCGAGCAGTTGCTCGGGGAGCTAGAAGCTGAAGGCATCACCGTACTCTGCGACATGGAGGCTGGCATCGGCACGGTTCTGCGCCTCCAGACCGGCCAGATCGACCGAGTTCTCGTTGTTGCCGAACCGACGGCGAAGGCGATCGATGTCGCGGCCCGTTGCGTTCGCATTGCCGCGAGCCGCGCGTCCGTCACGGTCGTCGCCAACAAGGTGCGAGACGATGAGGACGTCGACCTGATCCGGCGAAGTGTCGGCGTCGACGACGTTGTCGTCGTTCCGGCGGACCCGGCGGTCGAGCAAGCCGATCGGGACGGTGTCGCCCCGATCGACTCTGCTCCTGATGCTCCCGCCGTGCGAGCGCTGGTCGCGCTTGCGGGTCGCCTCTAGTGATGTCGGTCCCACTCGCCGCCGACGCACTGACTCGTTGGGGCGGATGAGGTTATGCTCCCGAACCGAGGACACGACTTGGAGAGAGTTACTCGATGCTGAGAATAACTGCCGCGAGGGGCGTGCTGGGCGCACTCCTGGTACCCCTCGCGCTCACCGGATGCGGCGGCGAGAGCGGACTCAGCAAGGCGGAGCTCACGAAGCAGGCTGACGCGGTCTGTAAGCGGCACTACGAAAAGATCTCAGCCGGCGCGAACAAGCTCCTCGCAGGCGGGAAACTCCCGACGCCTCAGAAGTTCGGGCGATTCGCGCACCAGACGCTGATCCCGGAGTACACGGCGCAGATCCGCGAGCTGCGCGAACTGAAAGACTTTGCCGAGCCGTACAAGACCTGGCTCGCGAATTCCGAGGCCACGCGCGCGAAGATAATGAAGAAGCCGGCGCTGATCACGAACGGCGCGAACTTCGTTGTCGTCAACGCCGAATCCGATCGCCTCGGCCTCTCCAGACAGTGCCACGTAGGCCCGAGCTGACGTAGACGGAGCAGCGTTGCGGGTCGTCACGGCGTACGTGTTGACGGCCTTCGTCCTCGTCACGCTCAACTTCTTCCTGCCGCGCGCGCTGCCGGGCGACCCGATCGCCGCCCTCGCGGATCCGCGGTCTCCCACGTACGTAGGCGACTCGTCGACCCGCTCAGCCGTCGAGCGCTACTACGGCCTCGAGCGGCCATTGCTCACGCAGTACTGGCACTATCTCACAGGGCTCGTGCACGGGGACATCGGCACGTCGATCCAGTACGACGCCCCAGTCAGCCGGATCCTCGGCGAACGGCTTCCGTGGACGCTGCTCCTCGTCGGGACCGCCTGGGTGATCGGCACCGCGCTTGGGATCCTGGCCGGGATCCATTCGGGTTGGCGTCATGGCCGCCGGGTAGACGCAGGCCTGCTCACGCTCGTTCTGACGGTCTATAACGTGCCGACGTTCTTCCTCGCCTCCATCGGCGCGTACGTCTTCGCCGTGCGGTTGGGCTGGTTCCCGCTCGCGGGCGCGCGAACGCCGTTCGCGGGTTCGTCGGGCGCGCTTGCGGAAACGGGCGACGTCGCCTACCACCTCGTGCTGCCTGCCGCGGTGCTCGCGCTGCAGTTCGCGCCCTTCCAGTACCTGATCATGCGCGCGGGCATGGTCAGCGAACTCGGGGCGCCGTATCTACTGCTCGGCCGGGCAAAAGGACTTCGCGACCGCTTGCTCAAGTACCGGTACGCGGGGCGCAATGCGCTGCTCCCCTCCGTCACCGTCGCGGGATTGCAGCTCGGCTCAGCTGTGACCGCCGCGATCTTCATCGAGACCGTCTTCGCCTACCCGGGCATGGGACGCTTGCTCTTCTCCGCCGTCAACCAGCGCGACTACCCGATGATGCAGGGGTGCTTTCTGGCGCTGACGATCCTCGTTGTGACGGCAAACTTTCTCGCCGACCTCGCAAACCGTGCGCTCGATCCTCGGACGACCGCTTGAGACGGTCGCCGTTTCTCATCGCGGGAGGAGCAATCACCGTTGCGATCGCGCTCGTAGCAATGCTGGCGCCGCTGCTCGCGCCTTACGACCCGCACGCAGCTTCTGGCCCGTCGCTCTCCGCGCCTTCGGCACATCACCTCCTCGGCACGAACGACGTCGGGCAGGATGTGCTCTCGCAGTTGATCTGGGGCTCCCGGACCTCGGTGGTCGTCGCCGTCGCCGCCGCAGCGCTCGCGGTCGCGCTTGGGCTGCTCGTCGGCTCAGGCTCGGCGCTTGTCGGAGGCTGGACCGACATCGTCGCCATGCGCGCGGTGGACGTCTTCCTCGCGTTGCCGGCGCTCCCGCTGCTGATCGTGATCGCCGCGTTCGTCGGCCCGAGTCGGACGACGGTGGTGCTCGTCATCGGCCTCGCGGGCTGGCCCGCGGTAGCACGCATTGTGCGTAGCCGAACGCTCGAGCTCCGAGAACGGGGCTATGTCAGGGCCGCGCGCGGCCTTGGCGGGGGACCTCTCTACGTCCTGAGACGGCACCTCGTGCCAGCGCTCGCACCGGTTGCGGCGGCGAACTTCGTCAACTGGGCCGCTGCCGCCGTCGTCCTGCAGGCGGGGCTCGCGTTCCTCGGCCTCAGCGATCCCACGGAGACGAGCTGGGGCGGAATTCTCAACCGCGCGCTCGCACACCAGGGCGTCTACTCCACGTCGGAGTGGACCTGGTGGGTGCTCCCCGCAGGGCTCGCGGTGACAATTGCTGTCGTTGGCCTCGCGTTTCTCGGACTCGCTCTCGAGCCGCGGAGCCACACGTGACGCCGGTGCTCGAAGTCACGGATCTGCGTGTGCGCTACCGCCACGACGTCGACGCCCTCAGGGGCGTGAGCCTTTTGCTCGACCGCGGCGACTCGCTCGCGATCGTGGGGGAGAGCGGCTCAGGAAAAACGACGCTCGCGCACTGCATCGTTGGTCTCGTGCAGCCGCCGGACGTGGTCGGCGGCAGCGCGCTTGTCGCCGGTCACGAGATCGTTGGCGCGGATCCGGAGCTGCTGCGCTCGCTGCGCTGGTCGACTGTCGCGATCGCACTCCAGGGCGCGCCGCTGAACCCAGTCGTCCGGGTCGGTGCGCAGCTGCTCGAACCCCTGCAGCAGTGCGGCGTGCGCGACGCCCACGCGCGTCGGCGTATCGGCGAATTGGCGGACGAACTGCTCCCGCGACGCGACGTCCTTGAGCGTTACCCACACGAGCTTTCTGGCGGCGAGCGACAGCGGGTGATGCTCGCGATGACGCTCGTGCTCGATCCTGAGCTCGTGATCCTCGACGAGCCGGGCGCCGGACTGGATCCGTTGTCGAAGCAGGAGCTCGTCGAGAGCGTGGCGCAGCTTGCGGCGGACCGGAACTTTGCCTTGCTCGTGATCTCGCACGATCTGCCCGCGGCGACGAGGCTCGCCCTTCGGACGCTCGTCCTCTACGCGGGCGAGACGATGGAGGAGGGCGCGACGAGCGGCGTCATCGGTCGGCCGGAGCATCCGTACACGTGGGCACTCGTCAACGCGTACCCGGTGCTCAGCACGACGAAGGATTTGCGCCCGATCCGCGGAACCTCGCCGGACCCACGCGCGATCCCGCCCGGATGTCCGTTCAATCCGCGCTGTACGCAGGCGGAGGAGATCTGCAGCGTTGAACACCCTGCGCTCGCGCCGTCGCGCGGCCGCCTCGTCACGTGCCACTTCGGCGGCTTGAAGACGCTGCTCGAGGCGACAGGGCTGCGGAAGCGATACCCAGGAAGTGAAGAGGCAGCGCTCGACGACGTGTCGGTCGTGCTCCACCATGGAGAGTCGGTCGGCGTCGTCGGCCCCACTGGCAGCGGCAAGACGACGCTTGCGCGGATCCTCGCCGGAGACCTTACGCCGGACGGTGGTGAGGTGCGCCTTCAAGGGGAGTCCCTGCACGGGTGGGGGGATGACACACGCGCGCTGCGGCGCCAAGTGCAGCTCATCCAGCAGGATCCCTGGGATGCGCTCTCGCCGCGTCTTTCCGTCGAGGCGCTCGTGGGCGAGCCGCTCCACATCGGCGGCAGCTCCGATCGCGGTCTAGTGGTGGCCACGTTGGAGGCGGTCGGGCTTCCGACGTCGGGCGCATTCCTCGAGGCGCGCGCGGCGCAGCTCTCCGGCGGCGAGTTGCAGCGGATCGCGCTCGTCCGGGCGCTAATCGCGCATCCGAAGATGATCGTCGCCGACGAGCCGACGAGCATGCTCGACGCGTCCGAGCAGGCGCGGCTGCTCGTGCAGCTGCGCGAGCTACAAGTGGAGCGCGGTCTGGGGCTCGTGCTCGTCTCGCACGATCTCGCTCTCGTGCGCAAGGTAACCGACCGGATCGTCGTCCTCGACGGCGGCCGCGTGGTGGAATCCGGATCTTCTGCGATGGTCTCGACGCACCCGCGCAGCGCGACGGGCCGCGCGCTCGTCGACGCGGCGCCGGTGTTCGACCTTTACCAGCGTTGATGGATACGCCTGTAACGAGACGCGCCTTCCTCGGCGGCTCGGCCGCGGTCGTTGCCGCGCTCTCGCTCGGCGGGTGCCGCAGCTCGCGTCGCGCAGGCGGCCCGACTGAGCTGCGCCTGCCCGGCGGCTCCTTCGGCTTTCCCTCGCCGTTCGCCACGATCGCCGGCCCTGGGTACGTGCAGATGAGCTACATCTACGACACACTCTTGTGGAAGGACGCGAGCGGGCGGTTGCTGCCCTGGCTCGCGCAGACCGTCGAACGCTCGCACGACGGGCTCACCTACACCTTTCACCTGCGCAAGGGGATCACGTGGCAGGACGGGCGCGCGCTGACGGCCGAGGACGTCGTATTCACGTTCGAGTACTTCGCTCGGCAACCGCTCGGGCCGTTGATCATCGCGCAGCCGTTCGGCGTCCAGGGCGCACGAGCGGTCGGCGTGGGCAAAGTGGTGATTGAGCTCGAGCTGCCCGCGGTCACTTTTCTCGAGGCGGTCGCGGGAGCGGTGCCGATCATCCCCAAGCACATCTGGTCGGGGATCGCGGACGCGCCGCACGCGCAGGACATGGCGGTGCTCGTCGGCTCGGGGCCTTACCGCCTGCACTCGTACTCACCCGGCGAAGGCGCCTCGCTTTACCTGGCGAACGACGACCACTTCCTCGGTCGCCCGTACGTGCGGCGGCTCGAGCTGCGGCCGGTCGACGACGAGCTGAGTGCGCTGCTGGCGGGCGACGTCGACGTCGCGGAGACTGCGGCGGAAGGGACGAGTAGCGACGCGCTGAGCCCGTTCCACGGAAACGCCTACGACATCGTGCACGCGACGGGCGGCTTCATGTTCCCGCTCATCTGGAATCTCGCGCGCGAATCCGCGCTTACCGACGTTCGAGTGCGCCGTGCCTTCGCACTCGCGATCGACCGAGGCGCGATCGTCGAGCGTCTGCTCAGCGGCAACGGACTCGCCGGGAACCCCGGGTTCCTGCCGCCGAACGATCCATTCTTCGTTCCGACCGAGCAGTATGCGTTCGACCCCGCGGCAGCGGAGCGCCTGCTGGACGAGGCGGGATTCCGGTCGCGGACCGCCGATGGCCTCCGCCGCGACCCGAACGGTCGCGTCCTCCGCTTCTCTGTCGTCACAGGGAATTCGCCGATTCCCGCGGCCCTCGACCTTATTGTCGAAGGGCTGAAGCGGATCGGAATCCAGCTTCGACCGCAAGCCGTCGACCTGCCGACTCTGTTCGGCCGACTGCAGCAGGGCGCGGACGAGATTGCGCTCAGCCTCTATCCCGGTCCGGGCGGGACGGCGCCGAACGCGGATCCCGACACGATGCGCACGTTCTACTCCTCGCGGATAAAGGGCCGGCTGCAGGGGGCGCAGGGGTATTTGAACGCGGATCTCGACCGGCTGGCAGACCGCCAACTCGTGACTGCCGACCCTGCGGAGCGGAAGCGGGAGCTCGCGCGCATGCAACACCTCGTCGCGCGCGACTTACCGGCCCTGCCCCTGTACTACCCGACGCTCTTCACGGTGTTCCGCCGCGAGGTGTTCGACAGCTGGTACTACACACCCGGCGGCTTCGCCGGCGGCCTTCCCGGTCCGTACAACAAGCAGGTGTTCGTCACGGGCGTGCGGACGGGATTGCGAATCCACCGGCCGCAGTAGCCCGACCTAACCACCACGTCAGACGTCAGGGGCTTCCAGATGTCCGTTCATGCTGGGTGGGCTGAGGATCGCGCCGACCAGGCGGGCGAGCCGATCGGGACGGTGTTGCCCCGATCGACTCTGCTCCTGATGCTCCAGCCGTGCGAGCGCTGGTCGCCCTCGCGGCGCGTTCTCTAGGAGATTCGCATAGAGACGACGCGGCTCCGGTTTCCGGCCCTATCAACGGCCTGGACGCGAATCGTAGAACCGCTGCGCACGCGCAACCGCGCCCCGCACGCATGAAGCGCGCCGCGACCGGTCGAGCAACGGAAGCGCAGCTGTTCCGAGCGGTTGTCGGGGTCGGTCGCGGAGAAGAGGACAAAGGCTCCGCGGCGCCGAATCTTCGGTGCGCTCGGGCGCGTCTTGTCGCTCGAGAGAAACACGAGCAGTCGGCCCTGATCCTGATTCGGGCCGACGTCCTCGAACGGCTCCCCTGCGACGTAGTCGGGCTGACCATCGCGATTGATGTCACCGACGGCGGCGTTGGCCCAGCCCAGATTCGGACCGAGGTTGCCGGACGAGCTCGTCTGCCGGTCGCTCGCCGGCAGCTCGAGCGCTTTCAGCAACGCACCGGTTCGTCCGTCGAAGACGTACGTGCCACCGCTGCCCGTTGCTCCTGCGACGTGATGCGGCGACTGTCCTACATAGAGATCGGGCACGCGATCCTTGTTGTAGAACGTCTTCGACATTGACCACCCGAACTGGCCGCCGACCTCCGGCGTAGGGTCATGGAGCTCGTCCAGGAGCGACCCGCCGTTGCCACTGAAGACCCACGCCTTGCCCTGGCCCTCCCCGGCCGGCCCGTTCTGGACGAAGCCGTTCGCGTACAGATCGGCGTAGCCGTCGCCGTTTACGTCACCCGGTGAGAGCGGCGCCGCATCCTGGAACCCGAACACCGCACCCGCCTGTGGCTCCGGGTCATCGATGTGGAACAGCACGGAACCGTCCGTACCGCTAAAGACGTACTCACGTCCCTGACCCTCGTTGCAGCCGTTCGGCTCGGGCGCTCCGCAGGGCGCGCCACTGCCGGTGTAGAAGCTGTAGCTGCCGGCGTCAACGAGCTGATCGGGGATCTTGTCCCGGTTGACGTCGCCGGGGCCCTGCACCGCGATCCCGAGCGAGCCGCAGCTTGACGCGCATGTGCCGGCGGGCGAGCGATCGGAAGCCGGAAGATCGAGCGTCCGGAGCAATGCCCCGCTTGTGCCGTTAAAGATGAACGCCTGGCCCTGATTGACGCGGCAGCCGGCGGGCAACGGACTGATGTCGCCGCAGCCGGCCGGAACGTCGTTGTTCGATGCGCCGATGATGATCTCAGGACGCTTGTCCCCGGTCAGGTCGCCCGCACGGCCGATCCGCGAACCGAATCGTGCAGAGTTCTTCGAGTTCCCCTGGGGAGAAGGATTGTTCAGCGCATACAAGAGCACACCGGTTTTGCCGTCGAAGACCCACGCCTTGCCCTGGTCCTCGTTGCAACCGTTCGGCTCGGGTGAGCCACACGCGGCACCGGTGCCGGTGTAGACGTCCTGCGCGTCTGTGCCGATCGCGATATCGGAGACGCGGTCGCCGGTCTCGTCACCGACGACAGAGATGTAGAACCCGAACTTCGAGTTCGTCTGCGGCTCGGGCGAGTTGATCGCGTAGAGGGTTCCGAGCGTCCGTCCGTTGACGGCATACACACGGCCGGTGTCCGCCACCGCGTTTACGTCCTCCATCGGCACCGCGACGAAGAAGTCGGGGACGCGGTCCCCGTTGAGATCTCCGGCGGCCGCCGCGCGTTCTGCCCACCGTCCTTTTAGCTGTGGATCCGGCGACTCGATCGGCCTGACGGAGTAATCCGTTGCCGACGATGCAGCCAGTCCACCGCCCAAGCCGAGCGCGCAGGCGGTGGCCATCGCCACCAGGACTAGTACAAATCGTTTGGCGCGCATAGTGACCCCTTGATCGCTGAGCACCGAGGATAGGCGGGGTTGCTAGATGTTGGACGCATAGAGCGGCGCGACATCCTCCTTGCTAAGCTCGCGGTCCTGTGAGGCGCGCAGCTGCGGTTGGAGTGGTCTTTGTCGGGATCTTCCTCTTGCTGGCGCCCGTCGCATCCGCACACGGCCGACGCGACATGTTCCTCGACAAGCCGGCGTACTTGCCGGGAGACGAGGTAATCGTCCACGGCGTCTTTCTCGACTCGGATCTCGCGGCGCCGGCTCAACCGATCGAGGTCAGCCTCGGTGCCGAGGGCCCAGTCGTTGCGCAAGCGACCGCGGCGGTAGACGGGACGTGGAGCGTGACGTTCACGCTTACAACGTCAACAATGCTCGGCACGTACTCGCTGGATGCATACGTGCTCGACGAGAGTGCGCAGTCCGTCACGATGATTGCCTCAGTCGCGCTAGTCGTCGGCGCTCTGGTGCCACCTCCGCAACCGCCGGCCTCAGCGCCGTCTGCGGCCACGCCGCTCCCGCAGGCCCGGGGGAGGAGCGCGGACGGCTGGCGCCAGGTTCGCGTTGAGGCCGACGCACAGGTTGCCTCCGTGCCCCGCGTCCGGAGTGTGCCGGTGCATGCGGCCGCTCCGGTCCGCGTCCGGAGTCGTGAACGGAGCGTCGTGCAGGTTCGGCCGCACGTTTCGCCGCCCGCGTCGTCGCCGACAGCGCGCCGTCGTGTCCTCGGGGATTCAGTCGCGAAGCACGTCGCAACGCCGCAGGCGTCGGTCGAGCCGATCCGCGTGGAACAATCGGCCCAGCCGAAAAGCCGTTCGGGGGGAAGAAAGTCGTGGTGGATGCTGTGCGGCCTGCTGGTCGCGCTTGCAACCGGGGCCGCCGCCTTTGGAATTTTCCGCCACCGCTCAGCCCGGGGCCCCCGCGATCCCGTTGAAGCCGAGCTTCAGGCGATCGTCGCAGACGAACTCGCGAAGCGCGAGCGTGCGGCCGGGGACGAGCCTCCAATCCCAGCGCTGGTCGGCGAAGAGTCTCAGAGCCACTGACGCCCAGCGTTGCGGCCCACGACATCGCGGTCGTCCGTCAAAGGAAAGCGCGGAGTACGACGAGATACTGACCCTGCGGAGTCGAACTCTGTTTGCCGTAGCTCTGAACGCCTCGCGCGCCAGAAGGCGCGTCGGCGAAGTATGGGGGCTTCGGCCGGAATTCTGGCTGCAGGGCCAGTGCATACCACTGTACACCTAACTTGTGATCCGTGTTGCGAGCCGTCCAAGGTAGCCGCCGCAACGCTTCCCCAGCCGCGACTTGACGGGGCCTGCCTCAGTCGAAACGTGCGTCGTGTTGGCTGTACTCTGGCCTGCTCTTCGTCCGGATATGGAGGAACGTCTGCAGGGTCCCGCGGTCGTCTTGTTCACCCGCGATTTGCGCGTCCACGACAATCCGGCTCTGGCCGCCGCGGTCGGGCGGTTCGAGCGCGTGCTTCCGCTCTTCGTGCTCGACGGCGGGCTGCTGAGATCGTTCGGCACGCCTAATCGGGTCGCGTTTCTGCTCGGCTCGTTGCGGTCCCTCCGCGGCTCGCTCCGCGCCCGAGGCGGCGAGCTTGCTCTTCGGCGTGGGGACGTCGTCGAGGAGACTGTGCGGGCCGTGCGGGATGTGAAGGCCGAGCGCGTGTTCATGAGTGAGGACGTGAGCGGTTACGCGCAGGAGCGGGAGCGGCGGCTTCGGCTGGGTCTCGCGGGCGAGCGGGTCGAGCTCGAGACATTCCCCGGCGTGACCGTCGTCCCGCCGGGCGACCTTTCCCCGGTCGGCCGCGAAGCTTTTCGCGTCTTCACGCCTTACTGGCGCCGCTGGCGAGTGGAGCCGCGGCGGCCTGTCCTGCCGGCGCCGGAACGGATCGTGCTCCCTGGCGGCGTCGCCGCTGGGAGGCTGCCGGAGCTGCGCGAGCTCGTGCCCGGCTTGCCCGCCCCCGAGTTGCCGCTGGGCGGCGAGGCCGCGGGCCGGGCGCGTCTCGAGCGCTGGCTCGAGCACGGGCTCGAATGCTACGACGAACTGCGAGACAACCTCGCTGCGGATGCAACCTCACGGCTCTCGGCCTACCTCCACTTCGGTTGCGTTTCGCCGGGCGAGGTGGCTGAGCTGGCGCTCGCGCGAGAGGGCGGCGAGGGATTCGTCCGGCAGCTCTGTTGGCGCGATTTCCATCACCAGTTGCTCGCCGCGGCTCCGGCGATTTCCCGGGACGATTTTCGGCCGCGCAGCGCTGGTTGGCGCAGCGACCCCGATGCCCTCGAGGCGTGGAAGCAGGGCCGAACCGGCTATCCGCTCGTCGATGCGGGGATGCGGCAACTCCTGCGGGAGGGCTTCATGCACAACCGCGCGCGGCTCGTCGCCGGATCGTTCCTCACAAAACACCTCTCCATCGACTGGCGTAAGGGGGCTGCGCACTTCTACGCCCACCTCGTGGACGGTGATGTCGCCAACAATGCCGGCAACTGGCAGTGGGTAGCCGGAACCGGGACGGACACCCGGCCTAACCGGATGCCGAACCCGATCCGGCAGCAGCACAGTCTCGACCCCGAGGGCGTTTACGCGGGGCGTTACTTGCCGGAACTCGGCACGGCCGAGTATCCGAAGCCGCTCATCGCGCAGGAGGACGCAGTTGCCCGCTTCCTTGGAGCGGGCGCCTTGTGACCGATTTCCCTGGTCGGGAGTGACCTACCGGGTGCTCGAATCGGGCGCCTTTGACGCCGCTGAGCCCGAGGTGCTGACCTATAGAAAGATGATCGAGCGGATCGCGGCTCTGCCGGGTCGGCCGGTAGTCGGACACCGCATCATCAAGGCCGCTCCAGTGACGCGATGGCCGCTGCGGCCTCGACTGAGCCCTCGGCAAGGTAGGTGGCGCCGATCTGCGCCGCGAGTTCCTTGCCCGCGCCTGCGCCTGCGAGCGCAACCGGAAACTGCGCGGACACATCGCGTAGCTCCTCGACACACGCGCTGAAACGCAATGGATCGACGGCCGCCATGACGACGAGGTCGGGGCGAAGCGCCCTCGCCGTCTCCGCGATCGTGGCGACCGGTGTATCTGTGCCAATGTACGTGATCCGCCAGCCGTGCTCGCGGAGGGCGAGCCCGAACGCGATCAGGGAGATGTCGTGTTGTTCGCCCGCCGGGCAGGCGAGGAGCGCGCGCGGGCCTGAGCCTCGATCCCAGCCGCGCGCCAGGCCGAGCATTCGGCCCCGCAGCAGGTTGCTCGCGAAGTGTTCCTGCGCGATTGTGATCTGGCCGCTTTGCCAGCGCTCGCCCAGATCGCGGAGCGCCGGCAGGACCGAGTCGCGCAGGACGCTCTCGAGTGTGAGCGACGACAGCAGTCGGTCGAGTGCCGCGTGCGCTCCGACGTCGTCGAAGGCGACGAGCGCCTCGACGAGCGTCCCGGCAGAGGGTAGGTCCACCGCGTTGCCGAGCGCGAGCTTCGCCGCCTCCGCGGCTGAGATGCCCCGCCCCAGCGCGCCGGTCATCTTGCCGACGCGCCGTTCGTCCTCGGCCGAATAAAGCCGGTAGCCACCCGAAGAACGTTCGGGCCGGAGCAAGCCGTAGCGCCGCTCCCAGGCGCGAAGGAGTTCGGGGCTAACGCCGGTGCGCCGCGCGAGCTCGCCGATGCGGAGATCTGCGGACACTTCCATCAGTGTACATACCATCTACAAAGATTTGACAGAGTGGAGGGCTGTGTGTACGATCGCTGGACAAACTCTATACAAACTATCGCCTAGCGGACGCGGCGTGATCCTCGTCCGCCCGCCACTGAAAGGAATATCCATGAAGCAGTTCGCAATGACACATCAGCCTCCTCGGAGTCTCGAGGCCCGCGCAAGATCACGGGTAGTAACGGCGCGGCTGCTGCTGTTCCTCGCCGCCACCGCCTCGTTTGTGTTGTCCGTTTCGCTGTGGTTCGGAGGGAACGAGCTTCAAGGAATCTTCGTCGGGCTCTGGGTTCCCTCGATACTGGCGCTTGGAGCGATCGTGCTCCCGCGGAGCGTGCGGTCATGAGCAATATCAGCCTCTTTGCTGTCGGAGTCGTTGTCACGCTGCTGGTCTTGGCTGCGCTCGCGCTCCTCTTTTGGGGGGCGATTCTGGACGGACGCGACGAGAACGAGCAGCGGGTAGCGGCAGAAGACGCAGCGACGCAAGCGAGGCAGGATCTGGCACTGCACGCAATCGACGCAGCCTGAGCTTGTAGTGGCTGTCAGCGAAGACAGGCGTCTGGAACATCCCCGGCCCTCGGAGAAGGTCGAGAGTGCCCACCGTGCAACGGCGACTGAGCCAAACCCCAACGGCCTAGGTCAGTTGGCGGATTCCGATCTGCTCGTCCTGATTGCGCGTCGTGAGCTTCGCGCGTTGGAAGTGATCTACGACCGCCACATCGAAGCCGCTTGGAGCGTCGCTCTCACGTACTCGGATGACGCGCCAGTCGCCGAGCGGGCGGTAGAAGCCGCGTTTCTCCGCTTGTGGCGGCAACCCGATCCCGGAGCTCGTGCAGGTCTCGTCGCGCGGCTCCTGTCCAGCGTGAGGCGCGAAGCTCACGCGCGTAGCCTGAACCCTGGCGGCTCTCCTACTGATCTCAACGGGGCTTGAGGGACTGATTCAGTCCGACCCCAACCGCGTTGCAAAGCAGTTTCGTGAGCGCCTGCCGCTTCTTGCGGCGGAAGTCGGCGGGTCTGCCTCGACCTCTCCGGCGAGCAACTCGAGCTCGACCGTCGCCTGCCCTTCGTAGGTGACCTCGTTGCTCCCCCTATCGCACCGTGGAGCTCGTGCGGAGTCGACTGAATAGCAAAGCCCCGTTGTGCGGGGCTTTATGCAGAGCCCTCTTCCGGACTCGAACCGGAGACCCCTCCTTACCATGTACCGCCGCTCGCAACCGGTGACAGCCGCTAGCAACGGGTTTGGCTTGTTTCCGCGGTTCTTGCAGCCGGTCGATTCGCCGCTGATTGCCACCGGTTGCACCACGGGGCGCCATTACAGCTCCATCGGCGCTCGGGGTTCGAGCTGGCCCGACGCTGCCGACAGGGAGCAGGCAAGGGCTGACTTACAGACGGATTGGAATCAACGCACCGCACACGGTGCCGGCGCTCGATGACCTCGGGCGAACTCCGGGCTTGAAGTCCTCGACGATCTGCGTCAGCGCGCCGCCGCTGTTGGGCAGCGCTCCTTCGCGGCTTTCGAGCTGCGCTGAGAGCGGACAACCCAGCCTGTTCTCCAAGCGCTAGACGACGTATGCGCAGCCGTCCCAGTACGCGTGCACGTGCTTGCGGCGACGCCCTTTCGCTTCGACCACGAGCTCCTCCGGCTCGCCGAGCCTTTCATCGAGGTAGAGCTCGATCCCGTCGGCGTTGACACGGCGGAACGACCGCTCGCCAGGCTCGCTCGAGGTCTCGAGGAACGTGAGCGAGCCATGGCAGCAGCGCGATCTCTTGGCCCACACGTACAGCTTTCCCCCCTGATCTTGGACGAGCCCGACCGCCTCGGGAGAAGCTTTCACGCGCACCTGACGCACGGTAGCACCGTCGCATTTGAGAGGGCTCGCGGCGTCGCGTAGGTCGGCGCGTCGTCGTCGCCCGTCTCGCATCACTTGAGATCGACGGCAACAAGGTCCTGACTTACTTTTGAGGGGGCGCGGCTTAGAAGAGTCTCAAACCGCGGCCGCGGCCGTCGCCGCCGGGAGCGTGAAGGACACGCGCGCCCCGCCGCCCGGTCGAGTCTCCGCCCAGATCCGGCCGCCCTGCGCTTCGACGAGGCCCTGGGCAATCGCGAGCCCGAGTCCCGCGCCGCCCTTTGTGCGGGTACGGGCCGGGTCTCCGCGCCAGAACCGCTCGAACATCCGGCTCTCGGCCTCGCCGTCGATGCCCTCACCCGTGTCCTCGACGGACACCTGCACCTCGTCCCCGTCGCGCGCGACGATCACTCCCACGGAGCCGTCGGACGGCGTGTGGCGGAGAGCGTTGGCCAGGAGGTTGTAGAGCACGCGCTCGACCTTGTCCGGTGCGCAGCGCACGTTGGGTAGGGCGGCGGGGATTCGCGATTCGAGCCGCACATGGCGCGCATGCGCCTCCGCTTCGAGGCCGCGCAGGCAAGACGCCACGACGCCCTCGAGCGGCGCATCGCGGAGCTCGAGCGTGAGGACGCCGGCGTCGATCCGCGCCAGCTCGAAGAGGTCGTCGACGAGCATGCTCAATGTCCTGACCTGATCCTGCATCGCGCGGGCGTAGTGCTCTGGCTCGACGAGGCCGTCCTCCACCGCTTCCAGCATCGCCTGCATCGAGGCGAGCGGCGTGCGCAGGTCGTGGCTCGCCCACGCCACGAGCTGGCGACGCGCGTCGAAGAGCCGCTCGACGTTCCCAGCCATCTCGTTGAAGGAGGCGCCGAGCTCGGCCAGCTCGCGCGGACCGCTGGCGGGGGCGCGGGCGGCGAGATCGCCGGCCGCCAGCTCGACGGACGCCGCGCTGAGACGGTCGATCCGCGCGGCGATCGAGCGCCCCAGAACAAGCGCGACGACGACCGCCACGGTTGCCGAGGCCGCGGCGACGGCAAGGATCTTCACGTCGTCGCCCATGTGAAACATCACCCAGCCCGACAACAGCACGGCTCCGAGCGGCAACGCGACCGAAAGGAGGGCGAGGCCGGCCAGCTGCGTTCGCACGGTCGGCAGCAGTCGGAGGACGAGGGTCGCAGCGAGGCCGACGGCCAGCGTCGAGGCGGCGACGACGAGGCCGAGCTCGATCACGCCGCGAACCTGTAGCCGACGCCCCAGACGGTCTCGAGGAACCGCGGCCGCGAAGGATCGACCTCGATCTTCTCCCGCAGCCGTCGCACGTGGACGGTGACCGTCCCCGTGTCGAGCACCGCCTCGTAACCCCAGACGCGGGCCATCAGCTGGTCGCGAGAGAAGACGCGGCGCGGATGACTGGCGAGGAACCAGAGCAGATCGAACTCCTTCGCCGTCAGCTTTAGCAGCTCGTCCCCGCGGTGCACCTCGCGCGTCGCGGCGTCGACCTCGAGCCCGTCGAAGGAGAGTCGCTCGCCCGCCGGTGCGGCGGTGGTCGAGCGGCGAAGGACCGTGCGTACGCGGGCGGCGAGCTCGCGAGGCGAGAACGGTTTCGTCACGTAGTCGTCCGCGCCGATCTCGAGTCCGACGATCCGGTCTGCCTCCTCGCCGCGCGCGGTCAGGAGAATGACCGGAAGATCCGAGCGCCCCCGGATCCAGCGGCAGAGGCTCAGCCCATCGATGCCGGGCAGCATCACATCGAGAACGACGAGCTCCGGCTGTTCGCGCTCGAGCAGCTCGCGGGCCCGGTCGCCGTCGGCGGCCTCGAGCGTCCGGTAGCCCTCGCGCTCGAGGTAGCGGACGACGACGTCGCGCACGATCGGCTCGTCGTCGACGACGAGAATGGTGGTCATCTCTTCATTGTGCATCCGAATTCCTTACGCCGGGCTGAAATCGGCGGGCCGGGAGCGAGGGGCGCGCCCCGCCCCGCCGCGGCTCCGGCGCGCTACCCCAGCGCCACCGTCGAGCAGTTGGAGATGAAGCCGATCGCCCGCAGGCCACCGAGGCTGGTGTTCGAGCGCTCCTTGCCGGCGCTCGTGATCCGGCCGGCCCGCACCTCGTTCGCGACGTCCGCGGCCGAGCGGAGCAGATGCCGTTTGCCCGAGGTGATCGCGTCGTCCGTCCAGACGGCCGGGTGGAGGTCCCACACCGGGGTGTAGTCCTTGGCTCCCGGGAACGACTGCGTGATGTTGAGCGGGTCGCCCTCGCCGAGGACGGCCGACTGCAGCCCTTGTCGACCTGGCTTGCCCTTCCCCCTCACGCCGTTGATCACGGGGATGATCGCCGAGCGGCCCGAGGACGAGGCGTTCGAGCCGAGGCCCGGCGCGGCGTTCAGGTTCGGAGCGAGTGTGCTGCCCTCGAGCGCGGCCACGAGGCCGGCCGAGGCGTCGGTGCGGACGTAGAGGATGCTCGTCCCGTTGAAGAAGCCGCGCAGGAGCCGAAGGGTCACCCGGCGTGCCTTCGTGTCGATGCTGACGACGGAATCGCTCTGCCCGGTCCCGTTCTTGACCTGCGGCGCGTCGATGACGACACCGCCGCCGATCGTCACGAGCGGGCTGTAGCGCGCGTCACCGACAGCGCCGGGCTCGGCCGTCGCCGGAGGAAAGCCTTCGTCGCCGGGAACCACCTTTCGTTCCGGGTTGAAGTCGACGGTTCCCGCGAAGCGGAGGACTCCGCCGACGCTACGGGCTTTCTGGACTGCCTTCGTGCCGAGCGCGTTCTTCAGTCGCGGAGCGAAATTGACACCGCGGCGGTTCGCATCCGTGCGCGCCGAGGAGTCGGTGACGACGTACCAGGTGGTCTTTCCGCTCGCGGTGCGGCCCTTGAACAGTGGCAACGTGATTGTCTCGTTTCGGGCGTCGAGCGCGATCGCGCTTCGCAGCAGGGACTTCGCCGCGCGACTGGAGTGCGCAGCGGTGGATGTGGTCGCGGCGACACCCGTGAGGGTGAACGCGAGCGCCGCCGCCGAGATGAGGCGGCTGAACTTCGGACTGGGCATTGAGGCTCCTCGGTCGTAGTGGATGACCGGGTTCTACTGGCGGGGCCTTACCCGTTTCTTACGCCCGGATGAAGAGTGGCTCAAATCGCCGCAGGGCGGACGAGTCTAGGCGGTGACCCACTTTTTAAGATCTCCGAAAGATTTGTCCGTTGGAATGGGCGTGGTCGGCTGTCCAGCCGGTCTAACCGAATAGAGGAGATCGCATGCGTAAGGGCATTCTGGCGGCCGTGCTTTCCGCTCTTGTGATTCCGGCGCTCGCCGTGGCTGCGTCGAGCTCGATGAGTCCCGTTGTCTCGGCGAAGCTCGCGGGCAAGGCCGAGGCGCCCATAAAGGGCGACCCGAACGGCAAGGGCATCGTCGTTCTCCATCTCGACGCCAAGAAGGGCACCGTCCGCTGGGACTTCAAGGGCGTGAGCGGTATTGACAGGACCACCGCCGCGCACATCCACAAGGGCGCGCAGGGCAAGGCTGGTCCGGTCTTCGTGCCCCTGGGCGCGGCCTACAAGGCAAGCGGGACGGTCAAGGCGAGCAAGAAGGCGATCGCCGCGATCGAGGAGCATCCCAACCGCTATTACGTGAACATCCATACGAAGAAGTACCCGAACGGCGCGATCCGCGGCCAGCTCGTCGCGGGCATGATCGGCGGCTGAACCACTTTCTCGACCGCCCTCGAGGGGGCCCGGCTCGCGGGCCGGGCCCCTCCGTCTATCCGAAGGTGAACGAGTAGGCCTGGATCCGCGCGGTGAAGCGCAGCTCGAGCAGCCCGCGCGTCAGTTTCGCGCGGCGCGCGACGGTGTAGAGCCTCGGCGTGCCGCCGACCCGGATAGTCCCGACGAGGCGCCCGTCGATGGAGGCGCGGACGGTGCCATTACCTCCTAGGACGACGTAGACGTCGCGCGCCCGGAAATGCAGGCGCAGCGCGGCGGAGCGGCCGGCG
>JACDEU010000105.1 GCA_013816245.1 Actinomycetota bacterium
GTTCGGCGAGCCGACCTCGATGCGCGAGAGCAGCGCCGCCATGGCCTGAACATCAGCGACGCAGCTGATCAGTGGTGCGGTCGGGTAGTCGTCGATGCCGATCAGCAGCGCAGCCTTGCTCAGTGTCACGCGTTCTTGCCTTCGGACATCATCGAGTCCACAGCCTCCGCGACGTTGCTCCATCGCCATACAACCGTCCGGCTACGCTTTAGCCCGGCCGGCAGCGGTGTTGACGAATCGGCTCCGTTGACATAGACGCCGTAATACGGAACGTCCTGCTCCACGGCCATCTGGATTTCTTTCGCGACACCCGTTGCCCTGTGTGCTGTCGGGCTCACGAGCACGAACATGACGTGGCAGCGGCCGATCTTCTCGTGGATGACCTGCTGCCACGTTCGCTGTGGCAGCGCCGTCTTCGATGACCAATCCTGCGCCGAGAAAGGCGTTGGCGACTTCTTGCTGCACTGGCCAGCGAAAAGAATCTTGTCGTCCTCGTTGTTATCGAAATCGAAGCTGATGAACGCGCGCGGATCGGCCATGAAATTCCTCCAGTCCCCGGCTGGTCTAGCTATGGTGCTGAGCGACAGTTACATCTCCCCGCCGGCGACAATTACATCGCCCCATTTCTGAGGCGGCCTCGGCGGTCGGCGGCGTGCTCTTCATTTCGGTGGAGAGGCAGGCCAGGTGCGACCAGCGAGCGACGCCCAGGTGAGGAAACTGATGGAGGAGATGAGCAAACACGGTCACATAGGGCAGGCCGCGATGAAGGCCGGCATGGATCGCAAGACGGCACGCAAGTACGCCGACGGCGGCAAGCTCCCGTCAGAGCTGACGACACGGCGCGACTGGAGGACGCGCGTGGATCCGTTCGAGGAGCACTGGCAGGAGGTGGTCGAGCGGCTGGCGCTCGCACCGGAGCTCGAGGCCAAGTGTAACGGGGTGGGCTAGGTGATCCGGGTGGAGGTAGCCGAAGTGATCGCGGTGAGGGCGGCCAAAGTGATCGGCCTGGAGGTGGCCAAAGTGATCGCAGGAATTGGTCGAACCACGCGACGCTCGGAGACTCGGGGGCGGCCGAAGTGATCGCACCGGGGGTGGCCGAACTGATCGCCCTCGTCGACGCCCGGCTGTAGGTCAGGGGCAACCGCGACGGTCCTCGGATTCACACGAGGAGACCGCCGATGAGCAAGAGGAGGGTCGAGATGCATCGACTCGAAGAACTGGTGCGACTTCACCGGATGGGGACGGGTGCGCGCGAGGTGGCGCGCATGCTTAAGATGAGCCCGAACACGGAGCGGGCCTACCGAGAGGCGCTCGAAGCGGAGGACCTGCTCGCGGGTCCGGTCGACGAGCTCGCGACGCTCGAGGTCCTGCGAGCGGCGGTGGAACGACAGCTGTCGGTGCCGCCGCCGCCGCAGATGGCGTCGACCGTCGCGCTGGCGGTGCGAGACAAGATCGGCGAGCTCGCGAAGAAGGGGGCCAAGCCGCAGGCGATCTACGATCGGCTGCGGCTCGAGGATCCGAGCTTCGACACGAGCTTCTGGGCGGTCCGCGGCGTGTGGCGCAAGTGGCGGAAGGAGCGCGGCGTTCGCGCCGCAGACGTCGCGATCCCCGTCGAGACCGAGCCTGGCGAGATCGCCCAGGTCGACTTCGGATACGTCGGCAAGCTGTACGACGCCGCGGGCGGGGTGCTTCGCAAAGCGTGGGTCTTCGTGATGGTGCTCGCGTTCTCGCGAAGGATGGTGGTGCGGATCGTCTTCGACCAGAAGATCGAGACGTGGCTGCGGCTGCACGTCGAATCGTTCGCCGAGCTCGGCGGCGTGGTCGCGACCGTCGTCCCCGACAATTTGAAGGCGGCGGTCATTCGGGCCGCCTTCGGGGTCGACGGTGCCGCGAGTCTGAACCGCAGCTACCGCGAGCTCGCGCGGCACTACAACCTCAAGATCGATCCTGCGCCGATCTACGCTCCGAAAAAGAAGGGGAAGGTCGAGTCGGCGGTGAAGTACGTCAAGCGGAACTTCTTCGTCGGGCGCGACAGCAACGACGCCGACGACACGAAGCGCGAGCTCGTGCGATGGGTCGACGAGATCGCGAACAAACGGATTCACGGCACGACCCACCGACGGCCGATCGAGCTGTTTGCCGACGAGTGCGTCGCGCTCAAACCACTGCCCGAACGTCGCTTCGAGCTTGTGACCTGGTACCAGGCTCGCGTGCATCAGGACAGCCACGTGTCGTATGGCAACCGGCTCTACTCGGCACCGTGGACGCTCATCGGCCAGGAACTCTGGCTGCGCGCGACCGCGGCGACCGTCGTGATCTACAACGACGTCGACGAGATTGTCGCGACCCACGCGCGCGGTGGCCGCAAGGTCCGCAGCACGATCGACGCGCATCTCCCCGAGGATCGTGCGGCGTGGAGGCATCGCAGCCGACCGTACTGGGAACAACGCGCCGATCGGATCGCGCCAGAGGTCGGGGCGTACGCGCGCGCCGTCTTCGATGTCGACGACGCGCTGAGCATGCTGCGCACTGTCCAGGCGATCGTGACGCACCTCGAGCGATTTCCCGTCGAGCGCGCGGTGGCGACCTGCCTGCGCGCGCACCACTACGGCAGCTACACGTACGGCGTCATCAAGAACATCCTGCGTCAAGGTCTCGACCTCCAACCGGTCACCTCGACGCGCACCACCAGCGGTGCGCTTCCCGCGCCGCGCTTCGCTCGCCCCATCGGCGAGCTGCTTCATCGCACCGACGAGGATTCCCATGAGCACAACTGACAACCTGATCCCACTCCTCAAGAAGCTGCGGCTCTCCGGAGTGCTGCAGTCACTCGATCTCCGAACGCGACAAGCGGTCGACGACGACCTCGCGCACGGTGAGTTTCTCTTCCGTCTGCTCACCGATGAGGTCGAACGTCGCGACAGCAGGCAGCTCGACGCGCGGCTTCGACGCGCGAGCTTCGAGGGGCTGCGCTCGATCGAGGACTTCGACTTTCATTTCAACCCGAAGATCCCGAAGTCGAAGATCATCGATCTCGCGACGTGCGCCTTCGTCGAGCGAAAGGAGAACGTGCTGCTTGTCGGGGGCACCGGCACCGGTAAGTCGCACATCGCACAGGCGCTTGGTCAGCGTGCGTGCCGCGCTGGCCACCAAGCGATCTACGTCAGCGCGAACGAGATGTTTACGCAGCTTCGCGCAGCGCGCGCGGACGACTCACTCGACCGCAAGATGCTGCGCCTCACGTCGCCCGATCTCCTCGTGATCGACGATCTTGGACTTCGGCCGCTCGTCAGTGACGAGCCGATCGATCTCTACGAGATCATCCGCAAGCGGTACGAGCGTGGCTCCACGATCATCACGTCGAACCGCGACGTCGAAGAGTGGCCGCCGCTCTTCGGCGACCTCCTGCTCGCGAGCGCTGCGATGGATCGGCTGCTCCACCACTCACACGTGATCGTGATGGAGGGCGACACCTGGCGGAACCCGCCGCCCGCGAAGAAGGCCAAGGCCGCCCGGTCGGCGTAAACAGATCAGTTTGGCCGCCCCGCCGCGCCATCACGAACACCACCAACGGGGTGTCCGCGCCCGGCGTGATCGCCACGGCCGGGATCAGTTTGGCCGCCCTTTCGACACCACGGCCGACAGACCAGATCGCCCGACCTCGACCTGTGGATAACCGCGATCAGTTTGGCCGCCTTTTACGCGGTCACCACCCCCACCTCTTGACAAACAACCCTGCACTTACCGGAAGCGGCAGCGGGCCCGCAAGCCGCACCAGTGTCCCCAACGTCGGTCGAGATGCCCGCTCTCCATTCTTTCGAACATGCACTTGGTTTTCGCGCGTCGCACTTCGGGCTGCAGCGTTTTGCTGCAGGCGTCTTCGGGAGTTTGGTCGAACGGGGCTCCAGGGCCTCCGTGACGACCTCGCAGATTCGTGATCACACCGATGTCAGCCGGAACATCGATTTCAGCGTTGCAAGATCGACATCGAATCCCTTACGAAGGAAGAGAGCGCGCTGCTGCGCGCGTCCGCGGTCACGGGGTGTGACCTGCACGGTGACGGAGGTTTGGGTATGCGCGCACGGTGGACACTCCTTGGCGGGGCCGGCATTGCCAGCTTCGCAATAGCGACATTAATCGTTGCGAGAAGCAGCAATGTGGCCGGTGAGACCGGTGGCTCAAGTGAAAGCGCGCCCCCACAGACTCCGCCGGCCGAATCGAAGCCCGCCATCGTTGGGATCGAACCGGGAAAGCCGCTGCAGCTCGGACCCGATGCTATTCCATACGAGAACCTGTCCCCTGGGGATCAAGCCGGGGTTGACCGGAACATTGAACAAGAAGAGATCAACCAACCCGA
>JACDEU010000004.1 GCA_013816245.1 Actinomycetota bacterium
GCCGTCAAGGCCCCCGCCACTCCTCCGACGATCAAACGCCGGGCCGCCATCAGGGCTTTTGCTGGCCCTTCGTGTTCTCGTAGCCGCTGAACGGATCTGCCTGGTACGGGAACGTCGCCATGTACGACACGTCGTTCGCGTCGACGCCGTCACCGAGCGGCAGGCTGTGCCCGATCAGGACACCGCCGACAGCGCGTTCGGAGATGTCGATCACGTCGTCTTCGAGCCGTCGCCCGTTGGGATAACCCGCCAGGTCGCCGCCGAGCACACCCAGGCGGTTGCCGTGGCCCACAGGCGCCGATGGTGCGATCGCGAGGTTGAGCCGGATCTCGTCCGCGAGCGTCGCACCCGTGTAGTTGAGGTTCGGCTCCTTCAGCCCGGTGAGCAGCACGGAGACGAGATCGGTGCGATTCGTCTCCTGGAATGGGCCAAACTGCGGGTAGAGCTGGTTGAGCAGCTTGGCGAGCACCGGACTCGAGTAGTACTGCTCGAACTGCTTGTCCTTGTCCGGTGTGGTCGCGTTCCACTTGTCCTTGAGCTCGGTCGGGATCAGCAACTCGTTGATGAGCGGCTCGCCGAGACGCGACACCTGCTTCCACACCGTCGCCTTCTTCAGGACCTTGCGTCCCCGCCACTTCGCGAGGATCACCTTCGTCACCGGACGCTCCGTGGCCGACCAGAAGCCGACGATGTGATTCCCGCCGTTGTCCAGTTGCGACAGCGGCACCTGCAGCGAGACTGCGTGCACGGCGTAGCCGGCGAAGAAATCCTTGCCGCCGCCGGTTGCACCTGTGCCTTTGCGAATCGCAACGAGGTCGAACACCGCACCGATGTCTCCGAAGAAGCCGTCGTCGCGCTGGCCTGCGAAGACCTTCGAGCCATCGTTGAGGTCATGGATGCCGGCCATTGCAAGTGCGTGGTAGCCAGGTGTCGACCGCGGCCCGATGTTGTCGGGAGGTGTCAACAGCCCGCTGCCGACGACACGAGACGACTTCCCGTCGACTCGCGTCACGGTGTACTCCTGCTGAGTGTTCTGGAACGCCACCGGAGCGCGATTCTTGAAGCGGAAGCGCCACGTGAGGTCAGGCTTGCCGTCGCCGTTCTTGTCGGCGTAGATCACGTAGCGGGCCGAAGGCGAGAACGTGTACCAGTTCGGGCCCGCGGCAGGATCTTCGCCGGGGATGTAGTTCGAGATGATCGTTACGGTGTCCGGTGCATCCGGGCTCCGGAACGCGTACGTGTCCGTGTTGTCCGCGGAGGGATCCTCCGAGATCAGCGGTGCCTCCCGGTGACTCGAGGCCTGGGCTGTCGCCGGGCTTCCGCCCCGCGATGTCAACGCTGCGACAAGCGCTGCCAGAGCTGCGGCCGCCAGGAGTAGGACTGCGAGCTTGCGCATCGTCCTCCATGCTCCTTTCAGACGGCCGGTCGGGGATCTGCGGCCTTGGCCGTCGTATCGGCGCTGATTCGCCTGCCGACCACAACCGGTTCGGACCGAACCGAGGGGTGGCTTGTTGCGAATAAGCTCGATGAGCGAAACTGCTCGGCCAGTGGCTCGATCCTTTGCGCACCTTTCCGACGAGGCGGTCGTCGCGCTCCTCGCGCGTTCGGACGAGTCGGCGCTCGCCGAGCTCTACGACCGGTTCGGCCGCGTCGCGTACGGGCTCGCTCTCCGGATTCTTCGGGACGAGAAGCTCGCCGAGGACGCAGTGCAGGAAGGTTTCCTCACGGTCTGGCGGAACGCCGATCGCTTCATGCCGGAGCGCGCCAAGGCCAGCACGTGGTTGCTGACGCTCATCCACCGTCGCGCGGTGGATCTCGTGCGCCGCGAGGACCGGCGGCGTGCGGAACCTCTCAGCGACAGCATCGAACCAGAGTCGTCTGATTCCGCGGAGGACGATGCGTGGCTCCGCTTCGAGCGCGAGCGAGTGCAGTCGGCCTTGAAGCAACTGCCGGACCAGCAGCGCGAGGCACTCGAGCTGGCGTACTACGGCGGCTTCAGCCAGACGGAGCTCGCAGAAAGACTCGGACAGCCCGTCGGTACGATCAAGAGCAGGATGTTCACCGGCCTTGCGCGGCTTCGTGAGCTGCTTGCAGAGCCTGGATCTGGAGAGGCGGCATGGAAGCCGACGCCCTACACGACCTGACCGCTGCCTACGCGCTCGACGCCCTCGACTCTGAGGATGCGCGCGCGTACGAGGCACACCTTGCGCGCTGCGAGCGCTGTCGCGCCGAACTCGCCGAGCTTTCCGACGCTGCGGGTGCTCTTGCGTTCGGAACGGAAGCGCCCGTTCCCCCGCCCGAGTTGAGGGCCCGCATCCTGCAGGAGGCGGCGCGCGAGCGACCCAATGTCGTTCCTCTCCGCCCCCGCTGGGTCAAGCCCGTCGCGGCGATCGCGGCAGTCGCCGCCTGCGCCGCGATCGGCCTCGGCATCTGGGCCGCCTCGCTTTCGAGCAAGCTCGATCGCAGCGAAGCCAGTCTCGCCCGGCAGGAGCGGGTGGCGCAGATCGTCGGGCAACCCGGTTCGCGGACGATCTCCTTCGCGCGCGGGACCCTCGTGGTGGCACCGAACGGGGAGGCGGCCCTCGTGCTCAGAAACCTGGAGCCGCCGGGAGACGGTCGCACCTACGAGGCCTGGATTTCCGCAGAGGGGGCTCCCGAGCCCGCAGGTCTCTTCGAAGGTGGGGCTGCGGTGGCGATCCCGCTCGACCGGCCCGTGCCCGAAGGCGCCACGGTCATGGTCACCAGGGAACCCGCCGGCAGGCGCAAGAGCCCCTCCAGCCAGCCGTTCGCCATCGTGAGAAACGCGGCCCAGAGCTAGAATCCGGCGCTTGCTTCGCCGGAGACGCAGCACCCGAGCGCCCGCTTCGAACGGGCGCCGGCGGAGAATCCAAAAGCTCCGCCTCACCGCCCTCCTCGTCATCCTCCTTTTGCTCGGCGTCGCATCGTTCACGTTCGGGCTCATCACGGCTGTGGCGGGCCAGATTCCGACCTGCGACCCGTCTCGCGTGCCCCGCAAGGTGGACGGGCATATCTATGCGAACGACGGGCACACGATCCTCGCCACGCTCCGCGGCTCCGAGAGCCGGATCCTCGTCGGAACCGCCGACATCGCGCCGATCATGCAGCAGGCGATCGTCGCGGTCGAAGACAAGCGCTTCTACGAGCACCGCGGTGTCGACGTCCGTGGCATCGGTCGAGCCGTCTGGGCCGACGTCACGAGCAAGAGCGTCGTACAGGGCGGTTCGACGATCACGCAACAGTTCGTCAAGAACTCCTGTGTCACGAGCGCCCGGACGATCAGCCGCAAGCTCAAGGAGGCCGCGCTCGCGTGGCAGCTCGAGCAGCGCTGGAAGAAACTGCGGATTCTCACCGCTTACCTGAACACGATCTACTTCGGCAACGGTGCCTACGGGATCCAGCGCGCCGCGCAGACGTACTTCAATTCCAACGCAGCGCGCTTGACGCTCCCCGAGGCAGCGTTGCTCGCGGGGATTCCGGCAGATCCGTCGCGGTTCGATCCCGTTACCAACCCGAAGAGCGCCAAGGCCAGGCGGCTCGAAGTGCTGAAGGCGATGCTCGCGCAAGGCGAGATCTCGGCCCGCGACCTCCGGCGCGCCGCCCGTTCGCCGTTGCCGAAGGCATCCGACGTGCGCCTTCCGGGCATCGAAGGTCCAGCGCCCTACTTTGTCAACTACGTGAAGCAACAGTTGATCGAGCAGTACGGAACGCGCCGAGTCTTCGGCGGCGGTCTCAACGTGCAGTCGACCATCGACCTCAGGCTGCAGAAGTTCGCCAGGCAGGCGATCGAGTCGATCCTCAAGGAACCGAACGGCCCATCCGCGGCGCTGGTCTCGATCCGCCCGAGCACGGGCGAGGTCGTCGCAATGTACGGCGGCGACAACTTCCGGCAGAGCCAGTTCAACCTTGCCGTGCAAGGTGAACGTCAGGCGGGCTCGTCGTTCAAGCCCTTCGTGCTTGCGACTGCACTCAAGCAGGGCGTCTCACCGGCAACGACGTTTCCGTCGCGGCCCGTGTCGATCTTCATCGGCGACAAGTACTGGCCCGTGCACAACTATGAGAACTCCTACCTCGGCTCAGCCGATCTCACGACTGCGACGGTCGTGTCGGACAACACGGTGTACGCGCAGTTGACCCGGCTCGTCGGGCCCGCGAAGGTCGCCGCGACCGCACGGCAGCTCGGCATCACCCGGCACTTGAACCCGTACTTCGCGATCGGTCTCGGTGCAGACCCGGTGAGCCCGCTCGAGATGGCGCGCGCCTTCTCGTCCTTTGCGAACGGAGGCCGTCGCATCGACGGCTCCGTCTTCGGCAACCATCCACGTGCAGTCGCGCGGGTCAGCAATCCCGAAGGCAAGGTCGTCGACGACAACAAGCCGCTCAATCGGGCGGTACTCCAACGCGACCAGAACGCGTTGCTGACGAGCATCCTCGAAGGCGTCGTACGTTCGGGCACGGGCAAGCGCGCAGCGCTTTCCGACCGCGTCGTCGCCGGGAAGACCGGAACGACCGAGAACTACGGCGACGCCTGGTTCGTCGGGTACACGCCGCAGCTCGCGACTGCAGTCTGGGTCGGCTATCCAAATCGGCTCAAGCCGATGCTCACCGAGTACCACGGGCAGGCAGTCGCCGGGGGAACGTTCCCGGCCGAGATCTGGCGCACCTTCAACAGGCTCGCGCTCGCGGGCACGACTCCACAGTCATTTCCGCCGTACGCTTATGAATACTCCTCGGCGAAGCGAGTCGTGTGGCGGGACGGAGTGCTGCGGCTCGACAACGGCCACTGTCGCAATACCGAGCTCGTCTCGTATTTCTCCGGCCGAGGACCACAGCGGAACGCGGACTGCAAGCCGAACGAAGTCGACGTCCCACGCGTCGTCGGAATGTCGTTGACACGGGCCAGGCTGCGGCTCGCCCTGCAGCCACTCTCGGCGAACATCGTCTACAAGCCCGCGCGGGCGAAGCAGCGCGTCGATCTCGTGCTCGACCAGTTTCCGCGCAAGGGCAGGCTCTCGTCGCACGACACTGTGACGCTGGTGCTGGCGAAACCGTTGCACGGAGTCGTCCCGAAGATCGTCGGGATGTCGCTCCGTGACGCGCGGCGGCGGCTCCGCGGCAGAGGGCTCGTACCCGCGATCGAACACTTCGCCGACGGCCGCTCGGGCCGAGTGCTGGCACAGAGGCCCGTGGCCGGCGTCGCGGCCGGGCCGCGTATGAAGATCAGGCTGGTCGTAGGACACGGCTGAGAAACGGCGAGCCCATCAGGCCGTAGCGCCACGAGAGCTCCGTCGCTCGAGTGATCCCGATCCGCGGCCCGGTGACGATCTTCGGGATCTCGAGTCGCTCTTCCAGCAGGAACGGAGGCTGATCGAGCGCAAGCCCGTCGTGCTCGCGGGTGATCGCGAGCGCCTGGCAGAGCTTTCCCGGCCCGGAGCACAGTTTCCGCGGCTCGTCGACTCCGCGGCGTGCGCGCTGCGCCTCGATGCCGGCGGACGGCTCGAGCGCGCGAATGAGGACCGCCTCCGCGTCGTCGTCGCCGCCGCAGACGAGGTTGAGACACCAGTGGATCCCGTACGAGCGGTACACGTAGGCGTGACCCGCAGGACCGAACATCGTCGCGTTACGTGCGGTGCGCCCGCCGTACGCGTGACTCGCGGGATCTTCCTGGTCATAGGCCTCGACCTCCACGATCGTTCCGCCGATCTCGTCCACGAGCAGGGTTGCCCCGATGAGATCGGGGGCGACCTCGTGAACGCTTCGTGCGAAGAAGTCACGCGTCAGCATCGTCGGCCTGGGCGCCGTAGCGGAGAAGGGCGGGGAACGCCAACGCGAGCAGAAGACAGCCTGCGACGCAGGCAACCCCGCCGGAGACAATCGAGAACCGCAGGCTGGTTGCCGACGCGAGGGCCCCGGCTTCGAGGTTGCCGATGGAAGGCGCGGCTGCGACCTGCATGAATTCGATGCCGGACACCCTCCCGAGCATCCGCTTGGGCGTGATCCGGTAGAGCATCACGGAGCGCAGGATCGCGCTGATCTGATCGCCGAGGCCGGCGAGCGCGAGCAGCAAGAGGGCCAGCCAGAACTGCTGTGCAAACCCGAATGCCGCAATTGCAACCCCCCAGAGCGTGGCGGTGACGACGACACCGAGACCCTGCCGGCGAACCTGCCGCAGTGGTCCGGACAGAAGCGACACCACCAGCGCGCCTGCAGCAGGCGCCATGTACAGGTAGCCGACGAGAGCCGGATCGCCGAAGCGGTGCGCGGCGATCGCGGGAAAGAGTGCGCTCGGCATCCCGAAGATCATTGCGTTCGTGTCCACGAGGAAGAACCCGAGAATCACCGGCTGACTGCGGACGTAACGGAAGCCGGCGACGATCGAGCTCCAGCTCGGGCGATCCGCGTTCTCCGTGGCCACGAGGCGCGGCAGCAGCGCAACTGCCGTGATTGCGCCGACGTACGAGAGCGTGTCGCCAAGATAGATCCACTTGAGGTCGAGAAACTTGATCGCGAGACCCGCGAGCGCCGGCCCACCGACCGCACCGAACTGTGACGTGACGCTGTTGAGCGCCGACGCGGCCATGAAGTGCGCCTCGTCCACCAGTTGAGGCGTCATCGAGCGCTGCGCACCGACCCCGATGCTGAACGAGGCGGAGATGACGAACTGGAAGACGAAGAGCGGCCAGACACGCGGATGGCCCAGTGCGGCATTGGCAGCGAGGCCGAGGCTCCCGGTGATCATCCCGATCTGCTGCACGAGCATCACGCGCCGCCGGTCGAACGCGTCGGCGATCGCTCCGCCGATCACAGTGAGCGTGAGGAGCGGTACGAGGTGTGTCAACGAGATCAGGCCGACGGCCAGCGTCGACCCGGTCAGCTGGTACACCTGATACGCGAGCGCGACCTCGGCGATCTCGGTGCCGATGAAGGAGATTCCCTGCCCGAACCAGAGGCGGCGAAAGGCCGGGTTGTGGCGCAAGGGCGACACGTCGAGCGCAAAGCGAGACGCCCGCCGACGCCAGCCTTGGTTCTCGGCTGCTCCGACCCCCAGGTCGTCCGTCAAGACAGCTGGTTCTCGTCCCTGACGAGCGCGAGGAACGCCATGCGGCCAGCGTGGTCGGGCATCGGCTGATTATCGCGGCCCGGCCGGAACCGGCGTCACTACACGTGCACGCGCGCGGGGGCTACGACACGGCTGATTCACGGCAAGCTAGCTGCGACCCTGTCCCGTACGGGCGCGTCTTGGGGTCTGACCCGAAGTACGGGGCCGTAGCGGACGCCTGTGGAAAAAGGAGTTACGCACCGGTGTGTGCCGACTCGCGGTCAACTTTCGGTTCTTGCTGCCTCGCTCCCCATGCCCGACTACTGGAAGAGGGTGTCCTCGTGCGAATAGGCGGCAGTCGTGAACCGCTCGGCCGTTGCCAGTGAGGTGACGTCCATCCGTCGGCCGGCTACGCGATCGAGGCGCGGAGCACCCCGACGACACGTTCCTGGTCGCCGGGCTCGATCTGGCTGAAGAACGGCAGAGCCATCGTTCGCGCGGCTGTTTGCTCGGCGACAGGGCACAGGCCCTCGCCGAATCCGAAGGTTTCGCGCATGTACGGCTGCAGGTGGATGCAGGGAACGTACTCCGCCGTCGCGACGCCCTCCCGCCGTAGCGAGTCCATGACGGCCGCACGGTCGAGTTCGGAAGCCAGCTTCACGACGTAGACGAACCAGGAACGGCAGTGCTCGCTGTCGTCTGACGTCGGCGCCTCGACGCCTTCGACCGGTGCCAGAAGCTCTTCATAGCGGCGGGCGGCGGCGTTGCGAAGCTCGAGGATTCGGTCGAGCTTCTCGAGCTGTGCAAGCCCGATGGCGGCCTGTACGTCGGTCCAGCGGTAGTTCAGACCGAGGCGGACGTGGTGGAACCAGCCACCGTCTCCGTCGTAGGAGCGCCCCTGGTTGCGCAGGCTGCGAAGGAGCTGCCATTCCTCCTCCGAGTGCGTGACGACGACGCCGCCTTCGCCGGTCGCCATCTGCTTGTTGGGATAGAAGGCGAAAACCGCCGAGGGGCCGTGTGCGCCGAGCGGACGGCCGCGGTACTCCGCGCCCAGCGATTCACACGCGTCTTCGATCAGCGCCAGCCCGTGACGGTCGGCGATGGCACGAAGCTCGTCGAGCTCACAGGGATAGCCGAACATGTCGACAGCGACGATCGCCTTGGTGCGCTCGGTCACCGCGGCTTCGACCGCGGCTGGATCCATGTTCAGCGTCACCGGATCGACGTCGGCGAAAACCGGTGTGGCGCCTTCGACGACGAAGCAGTTCGCGGAGGCCACGAACGACAGGGGCGAGGTGATCACCTCGTCGCCGGGGCCGAGCCCCGCGATCCTGCACAACAGGTGCAGCCCCGCCGTGCCGCTCGACACTGCCGCTGCGTACGGCGCACCGACCCGCTCCGCGATCTGCTCTTCGAACTTCTCGATCCACGGCCCGAGCGAGAGCCGGCCGGACCTCAGGACTTCGAGGACGAGCTCTTCCTCCCGCTCGTCGAGCCACGGCCGGGAGAGCGGGAGCTCCCGGACTGCCTCCTTCACGCCTCGGCTCTGGCGCGCTCGGTCGACGCGTACTCCAGCCAGTGCGACCAACGCTCGCTCTTGCCGCGGACGGTGTCGAGGTACGCCGTCTGGATCTTCAACGTAATCGGCCCGGGAGCACCGATCGGCTGGTCGTCGACCTCGCGAAGCGGCGTCACCTCCGCAGCAGTCCCCGTCATGAATACCTCGTCGGCCAGATACAGATCGGTGCGGATCAGCTGCTTCTGCACGACCGGGTATCCCAGGTCCTCGGCGATCTGGATGATCGTGTCGCGGGTGATGCCCGGCAGGATCGACGCCGCAAGGTCCGGCGTGTAGATCGTTCCGTCTTTCACGATGAACACGTTCTCGCCCGACCCGTCGGCGATGAAGCCGTCGTCGGTAAGGAGGATGGCCTCGTCGTACCCGCCCCGGTTCGCTTCCATGACGGCAAGCATCGAGTTGAGGTAGATGCCGGTGGCCTTCGCGACGTGCGGGATGACGTTCGGCCCGACGCGCGTCCACGACGAGATCTTCGCGCGGATGCCCTTCTCGAAGCCGTCCACGCCGAGGTACGTCCCCCACGGCCAGGACATGATCACGACGTCGACGGGATTCCCTGTTGCAGCTACGCCGAGCTCGCCGTAGCCGAAGAACGCGATCGGACGGAGGTAGCACTCGGCCACACCGTTCGCGCCGATCAGTTTCATCGACGCCGAACGAAGCTCCTCGAGCGTGAAGGGCAGTTCCATGTTCAGAAGTCGCGCGGAGTTCTGCAGGCGCTGCAAGTGCTCCGTCAGACGGAAAACGGCGCTGCCTTTTGGGGTTTCGTACGCGCGAATTCCCTCGAACACGCCGGAGCCGTAATGCAGTCCGTGCGAACCGACGTGGATCTTGGCGTCGGCCCAGTCGATGAGCTCGCCGTTCATCCAGATCTTCTCGAGTTCCTGCATTGCAGAGTGCTCCTTTGAGCGGAGGGCTGGGCCGGTCGAATTCTACCCGCGAGTCCTGTCGTCAACCTCCCCCCTTTTGGCTCTCCTCCGTCAAATCGGCTGGCCTGGCCCCGGTCAGACGGCTCAACTGCGCGGGAGCAAGGCCCAGGACATGGCGGGGTGTCCCTGCTTCCAGCCACACCGTGGGGGCCGTCAGTGCGGTCTGCTCGAGGAGCACAGTCGAGCCCGCAAAAGGGAATTCCGGCCGCTGCGCAGTCACCAGCTCCGAACAGGCGGCGGCCCGGGCAAGCTTCCGTCGGTCGAGCGTTCCGCCGGCGGGAACGAGTGCGACGACGAGGCGCTGCTCACATTCGAATGCCGTCGCGACGAGTTGGAGACCGGGCGGTACCTGCGCGCCCGCAAGAAGCTCCTCGAGCTGTCCCTCGAGCCCCGAAGCCCGGAGGAAGCTCGCAACGCGCTCGACGGCTTCGGGCCACACGGAACCACGATACGCGCAACCAATCGAGCCGGTTCTCCGTTCTTGAATTGCCAGTCAATCGACGGGAGACGAAAGATGGCCGAACGCGAGCTGCGGATCGCGCATACCGAAGCGCTGTTCCGCGATGTCAACGAGCGATCGCAGAGAGCGCCGAGCGCTTCGACGCAAGCGACGCCGAGTTCGTCTGCGAATGCGCCGATGCCGCCTGCGCGGAACGCGTCCCTGCGACGCTCGTCCACTACGAGGAGGTGCGCTCCGATGCGACCCACTTCCTGCTCGTTCCGGGCCACGAAGTCGAGGAAATGGAACGAGTTGTGAAGAGGCCGCACAAGCGCTTCGCAATCGTCGAGAAGTTCAATGCGATCGTCGCCCGGACGGTTCGCCAGCTCAACCCGCGCACCGAACTGGGCTAGTAAAGAAACGGAAGAAACCGGCGCGACGTGCGCAGGCGGTATTCCTCGTAGCCCGGAAAGCGTGCGACCAGCTCGCGCTCTTCGACCGCCGACTTCGCCCGCCAGAGCGCAGCGAGTGCGGCACTCAGCACGAGCGCCGAAATGCTGTACGCGAGCGAGATGCCGGCGAAGAGCAGAATGCCCCCGCCGTACATCGGGTGGCGCACGAGGCGGTATGGCCCCACCTCCACGCGCTCGCCTCCCCGCGGCGGCGTGGTGTACGTGGTGAAGGAACCGCCGAGCGAGCGATACGCCCAGATCGCAAGGCCGAGGCCGAGGAGTGCGAGCGCGATCCCCAGAATGTTCAAAGACTGCCGGACGGAATCCGGCCACTCTGGAGGCAGCAACCACGCCGCCGCGATCCCGGCCATCAACGCGAATTGCCCGGCGACCCAGAGGCCACCCTGCGCGCGGAACTCACTCCAGCGAGATGAAGCGCGCGTCATCGAACTCGGAGTGAATCGTCTGCACGAGCTGCGGCGGTGCAGGCGTGTCGATCGAGAGAACCATCAGCGCCTGCCCACCCTGCCGGGTACGCGAGACGGTCATGTTCGCGATGTTGACGGCCAACTCGCCGAAGAGGGTTCCTACTTTGCCGATGACGCCGGGCACGTCGTCGTAGCGGAACACGACGAGCAGCGGTGCGAGCTCCATGTCGAGCTCGAACCCAAGCGCGCTGACGAGCCAGAGCCGATTGTCGTTGCCCATGGTCGTGCCGGCGACCCGGAGCGCAACTCCGCCCGCGACCGCCTCGACCCTCACGAGGTTTGTGTAGTCGCGCGCCGAGCGGCTGCGCTCTTCTCGTACTTCCACCCCACGCTCCGCAGCGATCATCGGTGCGTTCACGTAGTTCACCGGCTGATCGGAGCGTCCCTGAAAGGCTCCGTTCAAGGCGGCCACCGTGAGCAGCCGGGTGTCGTACTGGGCGAGCGCCCCAAAGTACGTGAGCCGCAGCTCTTCCACGTGTCCCGCTGCGAGCTCCATGGCCAGACGCCCGAGCTTGGCGGCGAGCGGGATGTACGCGCCGAGCACCTCGAGGTCCTCCGCGCCGATGACCGGGATGTTCACGGCGTTGCTCACGAGGCCGCCTTCCAGCGCTGCGGCGACTTGCTCCGCGATGATCACTCCCGCGCGGTCTTGCGCTTCCTCGGTCGACGCCGCGAGATGCGGCGTCGCGACGACGTTGTCGAGCTCGAGCAGCGGCCCAGAGTACGGCTCCGTCGAGAACACGTCGAGCGCGGCACCCGCGACCTTTCCGGACTTCAGTGCGTCGAGGAGTGCATCTTCGTCGAGGAGGTCACCGCGGGCCGCGTTCACGATGCGGACACCGTCACGCATCCGTGCGATCGCAGAAGCATCGACCCCGTGGCGGGTCTCGTCCGTCAACGGGAGATGAAACGTGAGGAAGTCCGCCGCGCCGTAGACGTCCTCAGCAGTCTCGAGTCGCTCGACGCCCAGTTCGCGGAAGCGTTCTGGCGCGACGTACGGATCGTAGGCAACGACACGCATCCCGAGACCGGCGGCGCGCCTCGCGACCTGCTGGCCGATGCGACCGAAGCCGAGCACGCCGAGCGCCTTGTCCGCCAGCTCGACGCCGCCGTACGTCTTTCGCTCCCACCGGCCCTGCTTGAGCGCGGCGTGAGCCTGTGGAATGTTCCTGGTCAAGGCGACGAGAAGGCCGATCGTGTGCTCCGCAGCCGAGATGACGGTGGATTCCGGAGCGTTGGCAACGACGATGCCGCGCCGCGTGGCGGCCTCGACGTCGACGTTGTCGACGCCGACTCCCGCGCGTCCGATCACCTTGAGGTTGTCTGCACGGCTGATGAGCTCGGCAGTCAGCTTCGTCGCGGAGCGTACGACGATCGCGTCGTAAGCGCCGATCGACTCGGCAAGGTCGGAGTCGCTGTCGATGTCGACGTCGAAGCCGCGATCGCGCAGAAGACGGATTCCGGCCTCCGCGATCGGTTCGCGGACGAGGACTTTGCTCAAACGGGGGTGTGCTCGGCCCAGGCTTCGAGAGCGCGCGTGACGGCGACACCGCGCTCGATCTCGGCACCCGCGTCGGTGAGGACGAGCTCGACTGCCGCGAGCGCGGTGGTGATGTCGAACACGTTGAACCAGCCGATGTGCCCGATTCTGAAGATCTTTCCTTTCAGGTCCCCCTGACCGTTCGCGATCGTGATTGCGAAACGGTTGCGCAGACCCTCGACGATCTCGGTCGCATCAACTCCGTCAGGAGCTCGGATTGCGGTCACGACCGCGGAGCTCTCCTCGTCGGGCGAGAACAGCTCGAGCCCCATCGCCTTGGCGCCCTCGCGGCATGCGCGTCCAAGCCGTGCGTGCCGGCCAAATGCGGCCTCCAGCCCTTCTTCGAGGAGTAAGCCGAGGGCGACGTTCTGCGCGCGGACGATCGGGATGGCCGGGGTGAACGGTGCATCGAGCTTCGCCTGCGCCTTCCGCGTGCGCTCCCAGTCCATGACGTAGCGCGGCGACGTCGAGATCGACGCCGCTTCGAGCGCGGCGGGAGAGACGGAGACGAATGCGATGCCCGGCGGGCACATCAATGCCTTCTGCGATCCCGAGACGACGACGTCGATTCCCCAGGCGTCGGTCTCGAGCGGGACGGCGCCGAGACTCGAGACGGCATCGACGACGACAAGCGCGCCTGCCTCCTTCGCCACGGCTGCGAGCGACTGGACATCGCACACGACGCCCGTCGAGGTCTCCGAATGGGTCAGGTAGACAACGCGGACATCGCCGGCCTCGGCCAGCGCCGAGCGCAGGTCCTCCGGCTCGGGAGTCTCCCCCCACTCGAGCCGCGTATGCACGAGATCGGCGCCGAACGCTCTCGCCATTCCGGCCCAGCGCTCACCGAAGTTCCCCGCGGAGATGACCAGTTGCCGGTCACCCGGCGATGTCAAGTTGGCGACGGCGGACTCGAAGGCGCCCGTTCCCGACGTGGTGAACATCAGGACGTCGTGCTCGGTGCGGTACACCTCGCGCAGGCGGGCGAGACACTGTTCGTAGATCTCGCGGTAGTCACGCTCGCGGTGGTGGATGACCGGCTTGGCCAGCTCGGCGAGCACCTCGGGTGGCACGGGCGTCGGCCCCGGCGTGAGCAGGTAGCGCTTCTCGGCCATCGCCTGAGACTAGCGAGGCCTGCCCGAACCGGCGGAGGGGGCCAAAAGCGCCGGCCCCCTCCAATTCGCTAGAGCTGTTCGCTCTCAATCAGTGGGAGTACTTCGCATTTCCCGGTCGTCGAATTCGGGAGTTCACCCGGAGGACACGGAGTTGCGCTCTCCGGGCTCGTGCAGCTCCCTTCCACGCGGGTGATGACCGCCGCGCAGACCGCGTCATCAGGGGTATCCGAGGTGGGGCAGGAATTCTGTACCCGCTCCGGATGGCCGTTCATCTGCTCGCTCACCGACTGCGCTGCATGGATAGAGCCGGCCGAAACGCCGAAGTACTCCACGAGGTTGTCCTGAAGCCCTGCAGAGGCGAAGACGAGACTGCCGATGTCAGCTTCCGTCAGTCGAGACGTCAGAACCTGGCTCGAGTCCTGCGTGCCGGTCCAGACCGAGTCTGCGCCACAGGCCTGGTTCGAGCCCACGCCCTTCCGCACCGGCCCGTGTTGGGACTGGGCCACGTTCGCCCGTACGGCACGTAGCACCTGATGCTCCTTCTGCTTCGTGACGATCTTGCAGAAGCCAGAGCTCTCCTGATGAATCTCATGGCGATACCACCGCTGCCGAACTCGATTCCCTGCTGCTGTTCGCCGGCCGCAGCCTTGGGCACGGGCGAACTGGTTGTACGCGTCATCGAGCGTCGACACGTTCTTGCCGCTCGTGGAGTTCTGGTTCACGAGCGAGCACATGTTCGCGTCGGAATCCTGTGCCGGACACAGATGCGATCAAAATCAAGCGTTTCGTCCCATCCCCCATCTGTGCGCTGCCGCCGCGACCCCAACCGGAACTTCTAAGTGCTTTATCGCTTCATAACGGTGCTGACCCCTTTCCGGGTTCGTGCGGGGACCGCTCTCAAAGGGGCGGTGCTCTCGGGAGACCCCTAGGCCCTGACCCCTCCTCGTTGCAATAACCACAAAGATGTCTAACTTCCGCGGTCGGGGGCAGTCTTACCTTCGACACAACCAGCCGTCCTCGGCTGCGGCAGACTCACGAGGCGGCGTTGATCCGGGGGGATCACTCAGATGCACCAGAAGCTCACACGCCTATTCGCGTGCGCCTGCGCCCTTGTGGTTTCGCTCGCGGCTGCCACGACACTGCGCGCCGAGCCGCCGCCGGAGCCGGCGACGACCACAGAAACCGCAGAGCCTGAGGTCGATCAGCGCGAGTTCCAGCGGCAGATCGACAGATATCGCCACGAGGTCTGGCGCTGGCAGCGGATCATGGGGAATCCGCTCACACGCCAACTGCAAAACGCGCCGGTCGCCGTCGAAGCGAAGATCGCCACCTGGAAGCAAGTGGCATCGGAGATCCGACGCCGCGCGCAGAACCCCCCGCACAAGCGGGAGTGGCTGTGCATCCACCATTTCGAGGGCGCCTGGAACGACCCCAACCCTCCGTACTACGGAGGATTGCAGATGGACCTGGGCTTCCAGCGCAAGTACGGCCGTCAGCTGCTGGGGACGAAAGGGCCGGCGAACCACTGGACCCCTCTCGAGCAGATGTGGGTTGCCGAACGTGCGCACCGTGCCGGCCGCGGCTTCTATCCGTGGCCGAACACGGCGCGCTATTGCGGCTTGATCTAGGTGGACAGGAGACGCTCGAAGAACGAGCGGTAGCGCTTGAGTGCCACTCGCATGTCTTCTGTGGAAACGTCTTCCGTGTCGAGCTGCGCCTCCAGAGACTGCCGCTCCTCCTGAAACGTCTTCGTCAGCCGGGTCATGACCTCGTTGACGAGGGCATCAGCCTCCTCGACCGATTGTCGGGGCTCATCGACGAACGTGACTTGAATCGACTGCCAGCGTTGCCTGAACTGTTGGGCTTCACCCTGGTCCAGTAACGCCTCGAGCTGCCCATCGGGCCTATCGCCCGTTTGGGCGCTTTCTTCTGTGCCCGTTGCTTCGGCGCCTGAAGTCCCGGCTTCGCTCATCGCAGCCGCTCCACCCGGTTGGACTCGCGACCATCGATCGCATCGTCGTCCTGGCTCGAGACGTCGTCGACATTCTCGGGCTGGTCGTCGACGTCGAGCAACTCGACGAACAACGCACCGTAGTGTCGAACGGAGTGGCGAAGATCTTCGGTGGATGCTTCACCTCGCTCGCTCGCAAGTGCGATGCCGTGCGCTGTCCGATACTTCTCGACGAGGTCGGGGTGCTCGACGGAGATGTCGGCTGCCCGCTGCTCGAAGTCGTCCATCGGATAGCCACGGTCCCTCATGACCTGCTGGACCAGCTCGTCGGCCCGCACAACTGCGCCCTTCGGATCATCGACGAAGCGACCCTTCGTGTCCCGCCACTCTTGTACGTAACCGACCCGCGCCTCTGGCGACAGAGGGCGTAGCTCGAGCTCGTCGTGACGCTTCTCGCGTTCTCTGAGCTCCCGTTCCGCGTCGCGGCGTCCGCCGCTCCTGTCGATGGTGCGGTCATATTCAGGACCGAAACGTTCCTGCAGCGAACGAGTGCGGCGGGTGCGCATGGCACCCCACCACACACCGAGCACCACGATTGCGACCACGACAGCGACCACGATCCAAACCCATGTATCCATGTCAACTCCTTCCGGCTGCTAGGAAAACCGGGGGTTAGAACAGAGGGCTACCCGACGTCAGGCGCGCGAAACGTCGGCTCGTGCACCGGTGCGTGATCCCGAGGCAGCATGTTCAGTCGCGCAGCTTCGCGCGCAGCAGCTCGTTGACGATCTTCGGATCGGCCCTGCCGCGCGTCTTCTTCATCACCTGGCCGACGAAGAAGCCGAGCAGTCCCTGCTTGCCACCCTTGTATGCCGCGACCTGCCCCGGATTGTCGGCGAGGATCCGCACCACGAGCGGCTCGAGCTCGGCGGTGTCCGCGACGAGCGCATCGCCGAGATACGTTTCGGCGCGGAACTGGGGGTCGCCGCTCTCGGTGAGCGCCCGGGTGAAGGTCTCGCGCGGGATCGTCGCGCGTGCGGCGATCAGCTTGCCGAGCTCGGTGCCGTCGACCGCCGCTGGGTCGACTCCCGTCGCGACGAAGTCGTTCATGAGGACATTCGAGGCGGCCTTCGCATCCACGCCGTTCAGCGCAACCTGTTCGTACAAGGCAGCGAGCGCGGCCGAGCCGTTGAGCACTTCCGCGTCGTAGTACGACAGCTCGTACTCCCGTTCGAAGCGGCGAATCCGTGAGCCCGGCAGTTCGGGGACTTCGATCCGTAACCGCTCGACGAGCTCGGTGGACGGATCGAGCGGAACGAGGTCCGGCTCGGGAAAGTAGCGATAGTCATCGGCCTCCTCCTTCCGGCGCCGCGCGGTGACGAGGTCCGACTTCACCTCGTAGTCGAGCGTCTCCTGCACGACCTCGCCTCCGGACTCCCACATCTCTATCTGCCGCCGGAGCTCCGCCTCGATGCCGCGCGCGATGTGGTTGAAGGAGTTCATGTTCTTCAGCTCGGTGCGCGTCCGATAACCCTGCTCCCCCACCTCGCGCACGGAGACGTTCGCGTCTGCGCGCAGTGTTCCCTTTTCCATCTCCGCGTCGGAGACGCCAAGCTCGACGATCGTCTGGCGCAAGAGCTGCAGGAAGCGCTTGGCCTGGTCGGCGGACCGGATGTCGGGCTGGGTCACGATCTCGACCAGCGGCGTACCACCACGGTTGAAGTCGACGTTGGAGTGGGCGGAGCCGACGATACGACCGGTTGCTCCCCCGACATGGATCGTCTTCGCCGCATCCTCTTCGAGGTGCGCGCGAACGATGCCGATTTCGGTGTCGCCGCCCGGGCCCGGGACGACGAACGAGCCGTCGACGCAGAGTGGCTCGTCGTACTGGGAGATCTGGTAGCCCTTGGGATTGTCCGGATAGAAGTAGTTCTTGCGGTGAAAGACCGCATGCTCGGCGATCCGGCAGTTCAGCGCATGGCCGAGCTTGATCGTCCACTCGACTGCGGTCTCGTTCGGGACGGGGAGCGCGCCGGGGAACGCGAGGCAGACCGGGCACGTGCGGGTGTTCGGCTCGCCGCCGTAACCGGCCTCGCAGCTGCAGAACATCTTGGTGCGTGTTTTGAGCTGGACGTGGATCTCCAGACCGATGACGGGCTCCCACTCAGGCATAGAGGTACTCCTTCGCCTGGAGGAACGGCACCTCGATGTCGCCGCGCACCTCGAAGATTGCGAGGTACTCCTCAAGTGCTCCGTGCATCCGGATGAGGCAGAGCTCTCTTTCTCCGGCTTCGAGCGAGAGCCGAACGTCGTCGATCTGCACCGCGCGTGAGCCGTCGAGCACGCGTGGGCGCACGCCGAACACCCGCTCTACGGCGAGGACGAAGTCGGCGGCCCGGTCGACGATTCGCCTCATCGCAGCCGCTCCGGAACCGTGTCGAAGCCGATCGCTAGCTCGAGTGCGTGGCCGGCGCGGAACAGCGTGTTCTCGGAGAACTGCGGTCCGATCAACTGGAGACCGACCGGGAGCCCTTCCGAAAGACCGCAGGGGACCGACAGGCCGGGGAGCCCGGCCATGTTCGGGGGGATCGTCAGAACGTCGGCGAGATACATCGCCAGTGGGTTCTCCGACTTTTCCCCGAGCTTGAACGCGACCATCGGCGAGGTCGGGCTGATCAGGACGTCGAAGCGCTCGAACGCAGCGTCGAACTCGCGTGCGATGACAGTGCGCACTTTCTGCGCCTGTCCGTAGTACGCCTCGTAGTAGCCGGCGGACAGTGCATAGGTGCCGAGCATGATGCGCCGCTTCGGCTCGTCGCCGAAGCCGGCGTCACGCGTGCGCGCGACGAGCTCGTAGTAGTTGTCGGCCGGCACTCGAAGCCCGTAGCGCACACCGTCGTAGCGCGATAGATTCGAGGACGCTTCCGCGGGAGCGATCAGGTAGTAGCACGCCATGCCGTATTCGACCGAGCGCGGCAGCTCGCACTCGCCGACGTCAGCGCCAAGGCTCGCGCAGAGATCGATCGCGCGACGTACGGCCGCGGCCACACCGGGCTCGATGCCTTCGGCCTCGTTCAGCTCCTTCGGCACGCCGACACGCAGGCCCTTCAGATCCTCGCCGTCCGGAAGCTCGACCGGAGGAACGTCGACGGTTGTGGAGTCGGAGTCGTCCCGGCCGCTGATGATCCCGTAGAGGAGCGCGTTGTCTCGCACGTTCTTCGTGACGGGCCCGACCTGGTCGAGGCTCGAAGCGAACGCGACGATGCCGTAACGCGACACTGTTCCGTACGTCGGACGCAGCCCGACGTTGCCGCAGAGCGCAGACGGCTGCTTGATCGACCCGCCCGTGTCGGAGCCGAGCGCCCACGGGGCAAGGCCCGCCGACACGGCCGCGGCCGAACCGCCGCCGGAGCCACCCGGCACGCGAGTGGGGTCCCACGGGTTCTTCGAAGGACCGTACGCGGAGTTCTCGGTGGACGATCCCATCGCAAACTCGTCCGTGTTCGTCTTGCCGAGCAGCTGCAGGCCCGCGGCCTTGCAGCGCTCCGCGACCGTCGAGTCGAAGACGGGCACGTAGTTCTCGAGGATCTTCGAGCCTGCGGTGGTGCGCACACCCTTCGTGGAGATCACGTCCTTGAGCGCGATCGGCACGCCCTCGTTGTCGTCGGAGTCGACGAGTGTGAGGAAGCAGTGGAGCTCCTCGTTGCGGGCGTCGATCGCCTCGCGGTAGGCAGCCCGAAGCTCGGCGCCTGAAACGTCGCCTCGCTCCAGCAGCCCCTTGGCCTCCTCGGCCGTGAGTCTGAGCGTGTCGATCGTCACGCAGACGACTCCTCGGCTGCGCCGGTTGGCGGCACACGGAAATAGTCGGCATCGCGTTCAGGCGCGTTGGCGAACACGTCGTCGAGCGAGAGCGACGGCCGCGGCTCGTCGGGCCTGAAGACGTTCACCACCGCGAGCGGATGAGAGGTCGGCGGCACGTCCGAGAGATCGAGCTCGGACACCTTGCCGACGGCGGCGAGGATGTCGTTCAGCTCGACGGTGAGCCGCGCAATCTCTTCCTCGCTCAGCTCGAGCTGGGCGAGCGCTGCGACATGGAGCACGTCTTCTCTGCTGATGGCCACGACCTGAATCCTTCCAAAGAAGAGGCCCCCTTTCGGGGGCCTCGTTATTCACTTGGTTCCGAAAGGAAAGCTAGACAGGCTGGACGTTCGCGGCCTGGGCGCCCTTGGGGCCCTGCACAACCTCGAACTCAACTCGCTGACCTTCGGTCAGCGACTTGTAACCCTCCTGCGTGATGGCGGAGAAGTGGACGAAGACGTCCTCTCCACCCTCACGCTCGATGAATCCATAGCCCTTCTCGTTCGAAAACCACTTCACGGTGCCCTGAGCCAACGACTTCCTCCTTCAAAACATGCGACGGCCCGGGCACCGAGCCGCCACTACTGATACAGCGGGCCGGAGTTTAGCTCAGATGCGCGGGAACGCAAGCTTGCCGCGGCGGTACCGGGCGGCCCGCACTCCGTTGCCGAGCAAGGCGGCAATCGTCATCGGGCCGACGCCGCCCGGAACGGGCGTGAGGAATGCCGCGACATCGGCGACATCCGCCTCCACGTCTCCCATCACTCCGGAGTCCGTGCGAGTGATCCCCACGTCGACGACCGTCGCGCGCTGCTTGACCATGTCCGAGGTGATCACTCCGGGGAGGCCGACGGCGGCGACGAGGATGTCCGCATCGAGGGTGTGCCGAGCAAGATCCTCCGTGCGGGAGTGGCAGATCGTCACCGTCGCGTTGGCCTGCAGAAGGAGCAGTGCCAGTGGCTTGCCGACGAGCGGGCTACGCCCGACCACCACCGCCCGTTGGCCGGCAATCGGGATGCGGTACTCGTCGAGCAGGTGCATCACGCCGAGCGGTGTCGCCGGGACGAGCGTTTGGCGGCCGAGGTAGAGCTGTCCTGCGCTGAACGGATGCAGCCCGTCGACGTCCTTCATCGGATCGATCGCCCGCATCACGCGCGCTTCGTCGATCTGCTCGGGCAGCGGCGTCTGGACGAGGATCCCGTCCACCTCCTCGTCCTCGTTCAGCTGCTCGACGAGCTCGACCAGCTGGTCCTCCGGCGTAGTCGAGGGCAGGCGATGGTCGATCGCCGCGATTCCCACCTCCTCCGCCGCCTTGTGCTTGAGGCGGATGTAGATCTCCGACGCGGGATCATCGCCGACGAGCACGGTGGCAAGGCCGACGTGGCCGAGCTCCACGATCTCGTTCTTCAGCTCGCCGCGCAGACGTGCCGCCAGGGCAGTGCCGTCCATCAAGGTTGCGTTCATAATGCCCCTTCCAGTGATGCCGCCGAGTCTCTGGGTTCCGAGCGCCAAGCCAGAGGCCCCACTCGCTCGCAGCCAAGGCCGGTAAGCCTTGGTAAGAGCGAGTGGGGACTCTGGCGCAGCGTGATCGCGAGCCAGAGGCCGGCATGTATTGCTGGAAGGGGCACTACTACGGGATCAGGGTCAGTTCGACGCCGCTGACGTCGAGGCCCAGCGATTCCGCAAGATGGACACCCAGCTCGAGATCCTCCCGAAGGCGGACAGCGTCGCGGGACTCCATTGCGCGGCCGATCCAGGCTCGCTCGCGCGGGCGCCACATTGCGTGCGCGGCGAACTCGGGCAGCAACCTGTTCGCAGCGTCGACCAGCTTCTGGTTCATCTTCTTCGAGAGGTCCTGGAGCAGCACCCGCTCGTACGCCATGCCGGCACCGTGATGGATGCCGTCGTCCGTGGCGAGGCGATTGCAGACGTCTTCGAGCACCGTTCCGCGCGCTGACCTGGCGATCATCCGAAAGCGCGAGATGATCAGCCGCTCATAGAAGACCTGCATCAGGAAGACCTTCTCTTCCAGCGTGTCGGCCTCGAGCGTCAGGTGAGCAAGGTTGTCGAGGTGAGGATCGCGCTCGGCTGTGCCTCCGGCTTCCGTGACCAGCTTGAGCCATGCCTCGGTGTGACGCGACTCGTCTTGCACCATCGTCGAGTAGTAGAGCTTCGCCTCGACGTCGGGCGCAATGTTGAGGAGCTGTGACGCCATGTCGCAGGCCAACATGTCCGCCTGCAACTGCTGCGTCAGCACCGACCGCCACATGTCCTTGCGCCGTGCGCGGCTTTGCGGCGAGCCCTTGCCCTCCGGAATCGGAGGAAGCTCGCCCCAGGGTAGATCTCGGACCTGCCACTCCTGGCGCTTCGCAAGCTCGTAGAAGCGAAGCACGGCGGCGTACGCCTCGCGGCAGTCGGTGGTGATCTCGATCAGCTGATCCGTGGCCATGTGGGAGATTATGCGGGTCCGGCGCCGCGTAAGCTCTGGAGGTGGAAATGAAGCGGTGGCCTCGGAAGAACGATCCGGAGTCGATCAGCGCGCGCCAGAAAGCACTTGGCCTGAGCGACGGCGTGACGAAGATCGATCTCTCACCGTTCGTCGCGGCACAGGAGATGCTGACCGGAGCCGCGGTCATCCCGGTGTCGGTGGTCGGGCCGTTGCAAGTCGAGCTCGGCGAATACGAGCTCGAAGAGCCCTTCGGCCGTGTCTCCGAGACCGGTCGTGCCACCGACGAGGTGTTCGTGCCGCTCGCGCACACGGAAGGCGGTCTGTCCGCATCGCTGTATCGCGGGGCGCGGGCCGCGGCCGAGTCCGGCGGCTTCCGAACGTACGTGCTCCAGGACCGAATTACTAGAGCATCTTGCTTCGTCTGCAAGTCGACGGAGGAGGCGGTTCAGCTTGCGCGGTTCCTCGACGCTCACGTCGCCGAGATGAGGCGCTGGCTGTCGGAGCGCCAGGAGGCCACGATCTCGAGATACGCAAAGCTGCGCGAGGTCGAGACGCACGTCATCGGCCCGATGTGTCACGTCATGTGGGCGTTCACGACCGGCGATGCCTGCGGCCCGAACATGATCACGCGTAATGCGTACGCACTGAACATGGCATACGTCATGGAGCAAGCGCCGGTAAAGCCCGAGCGCGCAATCCTCGAAGCGAACATGGGCGGCGACAAGAAGCCATCCCACCGCTACTTCGAGCGCGGCGGGCACGGCAAGACCGTCCTCGCCGAAGCGGTGCTCACCGAGGAGGCGGTGCGACGCGTGCTGCGGACGACGGTCGACGACCTCCTCGACCTTTCCTACGTCGGCACGCACGGCGCCGTCGCGTCGGGCATGCAGTCGGTCGCGTTCACACCGGCGTCGGCAATCGCCGCGATCTTCGCCGCGACGGGTCAGGACCTCGGGATGGTCGGGACCAGCTCGATGGCGCACGGCACCGGGCGACGGGTCGACGGTGGCATCAACTGCGCGATTCGCCTGCCGGGACTCGAGGTCGGGACGGTCGGGGGCGGAACGGTCTTCCCGTACGCACGCACCTGGCTGCAGCTGATGGACTGCGCGGGAGTAGGCAAGGTCTACCGCTTTGCGCAGATCGTGGCCGCAGCGACGCTCGCCCTCGAGATCTCGGCGAGCGCGGCGATGGCGACCGCCGGCTCGGAGAACTTCTTCCGCGCGCACCACGAGCTCGGCGGAAACCGCGAAAAGTCCGGCCCGCTTCGCGAGCCATGATGACTTTTCGCGGAAGGTGTCGAGTCGTTGCGTATGAGGCCCACCGCCGGCAAAGCCGGCAGTGGCGGCGGCTCTCAGCGCGTGCCGATTTCCATTCCGAACAATCGGGGTAGTGCGGCCCCGACACGGGCCGGGAACGGGGCTCGGCGGTTTTCTTCGTCCGCCCGCTCGCAGGCGAGGATGGCGGAGCGCACGAGCGCGCCGCCGAGATGCTTGAGCGGCTCCGGAGGGAGCGACGGCACCTGTCGCGAGGCGAGCGGCAGCGCGGTCCACTCATCCTCGAGACGCAACACGAGCGACGCGAGGATCTGACCGCCGAGCCACGTCGGTCCGACGCCGTGACCGGAATACCCGAGGCCGTAGTGAATGCGCTTGCCGCTCACGGTCCCGAAGAAGGGCAGGTGGTCGGCAGAAACGTCGATCGGTCCGCCCCACGCGCGCTCGATTGGCGCCTCCGCAAGGCCCGGCAGTAGGCGGCGTAGGCCGTGCTCGGCCCGCGCGGCGGTCGGTGTGTCTCCGGTGAAGCGTCCGTCGAGGCGGCCGCGAAAGCCGATCGGGCCCGAGCCGCTTCCCATTAGCACGCGCCCGTCGTTCGTCGTGCGGAAGTAGTGCAGGAACATCCGTGCGTCGAGGACGGCCTCGCCGCCTGTCCATCCGATCTCTTCGAGTAGCTCGGGGACGGGCTCGGTGAGCACGACGTACGAGCCGAAGTTCGTCACGTGGCGTGCGACAGGACGCCAACCGGTCGCTGCCGCGTTGATCGCGACGACCACCTCCCGCGCGCGCACGCTTCCGCTCGGAGTCCCGACTTCGCCGTCGCGAATGCTTGTCGCCGGCGAGTGCTCGTGCAGCTCGACTCCCGCGTCCGAGACGCCATGCCGCAATGCGCGGACGAGCCGTGCCGGTTGCACGGTCGCCCCGTCCTTGAAATACACCCCCGTCCTGAACACCGGCGAATGGATTCGCCCGGCGACCTGGTCAGCGTCGAGCGGAACTGCTTGCTCGGCAGCACCCACAGCTGCGGCCGCGGCGACGGCGCGCTCGACCGCCGCGTCCTGTCCCGGGGTGGTCGAGACCATCAGCATTCCCGACTCGCGCAACCACACGTCCTCCCCGCGCGCTTCGGAGAACGAGCGCACAGCCGGGACGATCCGCTCCGCCGCGCGTGCGAGCAGAAGGGCGCGTTCCTGCCCCAGTTGCGGCACGAGATCGCCGAGCGCCGCCCAGTAGCCGTGCAGAAAGCCGCCGTTTCTCCCACTCGGGCCGGCGCCGCACACCTCGGCTTCAAGCAGGACGATGCGGAGCGTTGGCTCGCGCTCCTTCAGTGCAAGCGCAGTCCAGAGACCCGTGTAACCACCGCCGACGATGCAGACGTCGGCTACGACCTCTCCTTCGAAACGTGGGGACGGTTCCTCGGGGCCGGCCTCGTCCAGCCACCACGGTGGGAAACGCGGCGCGACGGATGGACCGGTCAATCGGCTGCTGCGGCAAACCGCTCGCGCCGCATCTGCACGAGCACGTTCGCGACCATCCCGATCACCGCCACGCTGAAGATGACCGTTCCGATCACGTTGACCTGTGGCGGCGCGCCGACACGGGCGGCGCCCCACACGAACAACGGGAAGGTGGTCCTCGGGCCGGCGTTGAAATACGTGACGACGAAATCGTCGATCGAGATCGCGAAGCAGAGGAGCAGCGCGGCCAGGAGGGCCGGAGCGATCAACGGCAGAGTCACCCTGCGGAAGGTCGCCCACTCGTTGGCGCCGAGGTCCATCGCCGCCTCCTCCAGGTGTCGGTCGAAGCCGATCAACCTCGCTTTCACCGTCACGACCGCGAAGCTGATGCAGAACATGACGTGGGCAATCAGGATCGTCCAGAAGCCGAAGACGATCGTGAGATTCAAGAAGAGGGTGAGGAGCGACGCTCCGAGCACGATCTCCGGTGTCGAGAGCGGCAGGAAGATCAGGAAATTCGTGACGCCGCGACCACGGAACCCGTAGCGCACGAGCGCGAGTGCGATCAGCGTTCCGAGCGCCGTCGCGATCAGGCTCGCGATCAGCGCGATCTCGAGGGAGAGGACCATCGCGCTTCGCAGCCCCGGCACGCCGTCCCAGTTCTTCCAGTTGTCGAGGGTGAAGCCGGACCACACGTAGTTGAAGCGGCCCTTCGGATCGTTGAACGAGAACGCGATCACGATGCCGATCGGCAGCATCAGGTAGATGAACGCGAGCAGCGCGTAGACCGTCAGCACGTGGTGCTTAACGAATTCCCACGCCGAGCTCAGGGCATTCGAGTGCAGGCGTTGCTCGGCTGCGGCGGCTGTGCTCATCGGCCGGTCTCCGGCCGATGAGCGGTGGAAGGGGCCAACGGGGAAACCGGGAGGTTTCCCCTCTCGTTCTCCTCAGCCCACGCGGCGATCCGAGCGGCGCGGGGGTTGAGGCGATCCCTAAAGAAGAGAGCTCGTGAGGGAAACCTGGTTTCCCTCACGGGAGCCAGCTGAAAGCGAGCGACCGTCATCCCGTGAGCTTCTCCGTGCCGACTGCACGTGCGTAGAGGGCGACCATGATCAGGATGGCTGCCATGAGGACGAACGACATCGAGGCCGCTGCGGGATAGTCGGTCAGCTCGAGAAACTTCGACTGGATCACGTTGCCGATCATGTGGTTCTTCGGCGCGCCGAGAAGCTGTGCGTTGATGAAGTCGCCTGCGGCAGGAATGAACGTCAGCAGTGTGCCGGCGACGACTCCGGGCAGGGAGAGCGGCAGCGTGATGCGCAGGAAGGCCTTCCACTTGCTCGCGTAGAGATCCTGCGCGGCCTCGATCAGACGCCCGTCGATCTGCTCGAGCGACACGTACAGGGGCAGCGCCATGAACGGGAAGAAGTTGTAGGTGATGCCGGCGACCACTGCCGTCGAGGTCGCGAGCAGGCGACCGTCGTGGCCGAGGATTCCGACGTCGCGGAGGACGCTGACGACGGGCCCCTGATCAGCGAGGATCGTTTCCCACGCGAGCGTGCGGATCAGATACGTGACGAAGAACGGTGCGACGATGAAGAGCAGCAGCAGGTTCTTCCAGCGGCCGCCGCGGAACGCGATCCAGTACGCGAGCGGGTAGCTGAACACCAGCGCCAGGATCGTTGCGATCCCGGCATATTCGAGCGAACGGATGAAGTGACCGCGGTAGTTCTTGATCGCGTCCCAGTAGTTCCCCCACGCCCAGGTGAACGAGTAGCCGACGTCGAAGTTGCCCGATTCGAGCGACTGGTAGGCGAGGAAGCCGAGCGGGACGACAAAGAAGAGCGCGAGGTACAACAGCCCCGGCCCGAGCAGGAGGTACGGCGTGAGATTTCTGTGACGGTGCAGGAATCCCACGCCGTTTGCCTCTCTAGCCGGAGATGAGGTTTTGCCAGGTGGTCAGGTACTTCTGGTTACTCAGCACAGCCGCGTCGATGATGTGGACGTTGTCGAGCATCTTCTGCGTCGGGAAGATGAGCGTGTTCTTCGCGACCGCCGGATCGATCTTCTGCAGCGCCTCTTTCGCGCCCTTCACCGGACAGATGTAGTTGACGTAGTCCTCGATCAGCGCCGCCACCTTCGGGTCGTACACGTAGTTCATGTAGACGGACGCCGTGTACACATTGCCGCCCTTCGGAATCAGCATGTTGTCCGTCCAGATATCTCCGCCGGCCTCGGGCAGATTCCAGTGGAGATGCTTGTTGTCCGCCTGGAGCTGCACGACGTCGCCCGACCACGCCATGCAGGCCGAGAGGTCACCCTTCGAGAGCGGCCCGGTGTAGTCGTTGCCCGTGAACTGGCGCACCTGACCCGAGTTGACCGCAGCCTTGATCCGCTTGATCGCCTTGTCGAACGTCGCGTCGGTGACCTTCGCCGGATCGTCACCGTTGGCGAGCATCACGAGCGCCAGAGTGTCCCCCATCTCGTTCAGCAGCGTGATCTTGCCTTTGAGCTTCTTGTTTTCGAGCAGGTCGTCCATCGACAAGATCGGGTCGGTGAGCTTGTCGTTGTAGGCGATGCCGGTCATACCGGACTGCCAGGGAAGGCTGTAGTCGCGGTTCGGATCCCAGTTCGGATGGGCGAGCGCATCCTGCAGGTTCTTGATGTTCGGGATCGCGCTCTTGTCGAGCTTCTCGACCCACCCCTTCTTGATCAGAAGCGAGGGATAACGCGAGTTGTCGGTCATCACGATGATGTCTCGGTCGATCGACTGCCCGCGGGAAAGCGGCCCCTGGATCTTGCCGAAGTAGGACGCGTTGTCGTTGATGTCCTCGGTGTACTGGACGGTGGTGCCGGTCTTCTTCTTGAAGGCATCGAGCGTGGGATGCTTTTTCGTCTTCTCGTTCACGTCGATGTACAGCGTCCAGTTGGAGAACCGGAGCGTCTTCGCGAGCGTCTTGTTTCCGCCCGAGGTCGTGGCAGCGGACTTGGAGCTGCCGCCGCAGGCCGCGAGCACGCCAGGCACCGTGAGGAAGGCGCCACCCGCCGCAGCGCGGCGGAGAAGGTCGCGTCGGTTCAGAGCATCGGTCATTCGGGTCCCTCCAGTGAGTCGACGACGAAGGTGGAGTCTGGGCTCCAGCTGAGCGTGAGTCGTTGCCCCGGCGAGGCTCCGTTCAGGCCGGGTGAAGCATTCTGACGGTAGACGGTCAGCCGGCCACAGGCGGTCTCGACGATGTATTGCGTGGCGACCCCCACGTATGCCTCCTCGACGATCGTCCCGTCGAGGGTGTTCGACTGCCCCTCCCCGAGCGCGATCTTCTCGGGCCTGATCCCGACCGCAACCTCGCCCGTCCGCCCTTGCAACGCTTCGGGACGGACGCGCACTTCGGGGCCGCGGCGGAGCTGGACCGTGTCAGAGCTGCTCACTGTGCCGGGAATCAGGTTGGAGACCCCGAGGAATCCCGCGACGAACGCCGTCGCGGGCGTTTCGTACAGCTCGGTCGGGGTCCCGAGCTGCTCGATGCGGCCGTGGTTCATGACCGCGATCTTGTCTGCCATCGTCATTGCCTCTTCCTGGTCGTGCGTGACGTGCACGAAGGTGATGTCGATGTCGTGCTGAATGCCCTTCAGCTCCAGCTGCATCTGTTTGCGGAGCTTGAGATCAAGAGCGCCGAGCGGCTCGTCGAGCAGCAGCACGCGCGGCTTGTTCACGAGAGCTCGAGCGAGGGCTACCCGCTGCTGCTGTCCGCCGGAGAGTTGGCTGGGCTTGCGCTTGCCCATTCCTTCGAGACCGACGAGCCGCAGGATCTCGTTCACCTGGCCGGTCAGTGTCTGGCCGCGGATCGAGCGGCGACGGAGCCCGAAGGCCACGTTCTCGAAGATCGACAGGTGCGGGAACAGCGCGTACGACTGGAAGACGGTGTTCACGTCGCGCTTGTACGCGGGCAAGCTGCTCACCTCCGCGTCGCCGAGGTAGATCTCGCCTTCCGTCGGCTGTTCGAAGCCGCCGATCATCCTGAGGGTCGTCGTCTTGCCGCAACCCGATGGGCCAAGGAGGGCGTAGAAGCTGCCGTGCTCGATCTCGAGGCTGAGGCGATCGACTGCGACGACGTCGTCGAATCGCTTCGTGACGTCGACGAGCCGGACGTCGGGGTTTCCGTTTTCCCCGACCGTCACCGGTTCACTCGGTGGGTGGCCCCGTCGGGCGCGCCTTCCAGGTCTGCAACACGCGTCCACGCTTCGCTGAGAACGTCACCGAGAATCGAGACGATCTGGTCGAACTCGTGCTGGCCGGCGATGAGGGGAGGCGAGATCTGTATCACCGGGTCGCCGCGATCGTCGGCCCGGCAGATGAGACCACGCTCGAAGAGGCGAGGCGACAGAAAGCGACGCAGGAGCGTCTCGCACTCTTCGTCGTTGAACGACTCGCGGGTTTCCTTGTCCTTCACCAGCTCGACCGCATAGAAGAAGCCCGTGCCGCGGACGTCTCCGACGATCGGCAGGTCGAGAAGCTGCGAGAGCGTCTTCTTGAACGTGTCCTGCGTGTCCGCGACATGCTCGACGATCTTGTCTCGCTTCATGATCTCGATGTTCTTCAGTGCGATTGCGGACATCACCGGATGCCCGCCGAACGTGATTCCGTGGGCGTACATGTTCGTATCGCGCATGAAGGGCTCCATCACCCGGTCGCTTGCCACGACAGCGCCGATCGCTGCATAGGAGGACGAGAGCCCCTTCGCGATCGTCATCAAGTCGGGCTTGATGTCGTAGCGCTCCGACCCGAACCACGCGCCGACCCGGCCGAAACCGCAGATCACCTCGTCGGCGCAGAGCAGGATGCCGTAGCGGTCGCAGATGTCGCGCACGCCTTTCCAGTAGCCCTCCGGGGGCGTGAACGACCCGCCGGCGTTCTGAACCGGCTCCATGATCACCATCGCCACCGTCTCGGCGCCCGTCGCGTTGATCGTCTGCTCGAGGTCGTCGAGCAGGAAGGCTGTGAACTGCTCCTCCGTCTCGTCCGACGGCCGGTGGTAGCGATTGGTGTTGCGTACGTGCAGGACCTCGGGCACGAGCGGCTCGAACGGGTTGCGCAGCTCTGGGATGCCGTTGATCGATAGGGCGCCCATCGTCGTGCCGTGATACGCGACGTGGCGCGAGATCGCCTTCCAGCGCCGGCCGTCGCCACGAGCAGTGAAGTACTGCCGCGCGAGCTTCCACGCCGATTCGACCGCTTCGGAGCCACCTGAGACGAAGAAGAGCCGGTTGAGGTCCCCCGGCGTCAGCGATGCGACTTCAGAAGCGAGCTCGATCGCCCGCGGATGTGCGTAGCCCCAGTTGGTGTAGAAGGGCAGCTCGCGCATCTGCGCGGCCGCCGCCTCACCGATTTCCGCGCCGTACCCGTAGCCGATGTTGACCGAGAAGAGCCCCGCGAGCGCGTCGAGGTAGCGCTTGCCCTTCGAGTCCTCGAGATAGCACCCGTCGCCTCGGACGATGATCGGCACCTCGCCGTCCCCACCCATGCGCGTGAAGTGCAGCCAAAGGTGTTCTCGCGCAGCGCGTTGCAGATCGAGCGTCTCAGGTGCAGTGGCGGTCAATGTTCCTCCCCTACTCGGGTACCCCAGTCATACAGCTGCTTCACCATCTGGAGGTAGAGGAAGGTCTCCGTGGAGACGACTCCTTCCAGCGCTCGCATTCGATTCGTGACCTCGAGGAGCTCGCGGCGGTCGGTCGCGACCACCTCGACGACGAGGTCGTATTGCCCGGCGGTGACGACGACGTAGTCGGCCTCGATCCAGCTGGCGATCTCGTCGGCCACGGGCTCGGGCGAACCGGCGGTCTTGACACCTACGAGTGCCTGCTCGAAGCCGAGGCCGAGCGGATTCGTGACCCCGACCACCTGCAGGATGTCCTCACCGCAGAGGCGGGCATACCGGGCCCGGACTGTCGCCTCGGAGACGCCGAGCCGCGAGGCGATGGCCCGGAACGACTCCCGGCCGTTCGCCTGGAGCGCTTCGATGATCCCCTGGTCGAGGCCGTCGATGCGAGGAGGCGCACTGATGGGCCCTCGGTGGGGCTCGGCCACGGCCGGCTGCGCGATGGCTCTACGCAAAGCGAGGCGATTCGTACCACGCGCCGCGCATTCGGTCAACGAAAGCCCCTACTTGAACTCGCATTGCGAATGTTGGATGCTCCTCTCGCAAACAATCCGGGGAGGAGTGGAAGTGGCGAGAACACCGCTAGCGCAGCGCATCGAGGACGCGTATGCCGAGGTCGTCGAGAGTCGGACGACCCGACGCGAGCTGGTCAAGCGGACGGCAGTGGCCGGGGCCGCACTGGCAGGGGCGAGCACGATGGGTCGCTTCGCAAAGGCAGCCCAGAGCGCGGCACAGCCGCAGATCGCGGTGGTCGGAGCCGGCCTCGCCGGGCTGACGTGCGCCTATCGGCTAAAGCAGGCCGGGCTCAACGCCCAGGTCTACGAGGCGAATCCCGAGCGCATCGGCGGTCGCTGCTGGACGATCACCAGCTTTGCGGACGGCCAGATCGCGGAGCACGGCGGCGAGCTCATCGACCAGGGCCACACCGCCATGCGCCAGTTGAGTCAGGAGCTCGGGTTCACACTCGACAACCTGCTCCAGGCACAACCGAAAGGCACTGAAGACTTCTTCTACGTCAACGGCGCGAAATATCCGTATTCGCAGCTCGTCGTCGACCTGAACGGCATCTACCAGAAGATGCACAAGGACGTCTCCGCAGCCAGCTACCCGACGCTCTGGAATCTGTACACCCAGCGCGGCTTCGAGCTCGATCACATGTCGATCACCGACTGGCTCAACGAGACGATTCCGAACGGCGGCGCGAGCTCCAACCTGGGCCGTGTGCTCGACATCGCCTACAACATCGAGTACGGCGCCGAATGCAGCGAGCAGAGCGCGCTGAACCTGCTTTACCTCCTCGGCTACTCGGGGCAGGGTCAGTTCCGCGTCTTCGGCCCGTCGAACGAGAAGTACCACGTCAAGGGTGGCAACGACCAAATCCCGACGGAGATCGGAAATCGCCTTTCGGGACAGATCAGGCTCGACCACGTGCTGACCGCGATCAAGCAGAACAGCGGCGGTTCGTTCACCCTGACGTTTCAGAACGGCGCCACGACGCGGACGACGACTGTCGACCATGTCGTGCTCGCGATCCCGTTCTCGATGCTGCGCGAGGTCAACTACTCCAAGGCGGGTTTCGAGCGGTTGAAGGTGACTGCGATCAGAGAGCTGGCCATGGGAACGAACTCCAAGCTCCATGTGCAGTTCAAGGACCGCTTCTGGTACATCGCCAAGAACAACGGCAACACCTACGCGGACACCGGCTACCAGAACACCTGGGAAGTCACCCGAGCCCAGAGCGGAGGAAAGGGCATCCTGGTCGACTACACGGGGGGTACGATCGGTGCGAGCTTCGGCACCGGGACGCCTCAGGAGCGTGGGGAGCAGTTCATCAATCAACTGGCCCCACAATTCCCGGGCATCGACATTGGGACGCACTGGGACAAGAGCGATCCCGGGACGGTGACGGTGGACTACTGGGCCGGGTACCCGTGGAGCAAGGGCTCGTACTCCTACTGGAAGGTCGGGCAGTACACGAAGTTCTCCGGGATGGAAAAGGAGCGCCAGGGGAACTGCCACTTCTGCGGCGAGCACACGTCTCAGGACTTCCAGGGCTACTTGAACGGAGGCGTCGAGACCGGTGAGCGCGCTGCAGGCGAGATCCTGGGAGACCTGAAGCACGCGTAATGGCGATCAGCGAGCACACGAAGTCGGATCAGGTCGTCGCCGACCGTGGGCGTTACGTCGCTCGTGGTGTGGCGACGACCCCGCTCGTCGTCGCCCGCGCCGAGGGCGCACGGATCTGGGACGTCGACGGGCGCGAGTACGTCGACTTCGCCGGCGGGCTCGGGTGCCAGAACACGGGCCACGGCTTCGCGGCGGCTGCGATCCACGAGCAGGTCGACCGCTATCTCCACCAGTGCTTCATGGTCGGGATGTACGAGCCGTACGTCGAGGTCTGCCGCTTGCTCGACGAAACCTGGCCCGCCTCCGGCGTCGAGACGAAGTCGCTGCTCCTGAACTCCGGCGCCGAAGCGGTCGAGAATGCCGTGAAGATCGCGAGGACCGCCACCGGGCGTCCCGCCGTGATCGTGTTCGACCATGCGTTCCACGGTCGAACGAGCCTCACGATGGCAATGACGGCGAAGGTCGTTCCGTACAAGCAGGGCTTCGGCCCGTTCCCGGGCGAGGTGTACCGATCCGCCGCGCCGTATCCGTATCGAGGCGTCTCGTCGGACGACGCGCTCGACGCCCTCGGTCATCTGTTCAAGCAGGACGTCGACCCGGCAACCGTCGCGTGCATCGTGCTCGAGCCCGTGCAGGGCGAAGGCGGGTTCGTCGCGATGCCGCCGGACTTCCCGGCACGGCTCAAGGAAGTCTGCAGGGAGCACGGGATCCTCTACGTCGACGACGAGGTGCAGGCAGGCATCGGCAGGACCGGGCCGGTGTGGGCGATCGAGCACTACGACACCGTCCCGGACCTGATCGTCTCGGGAAAGTCCCTTGGCGGCGGTCTTCCGCTGGCCGGAGTGACAGGACCGACAGAGCTGATGGACGCGGTGCCACCGGGCGGCCTCGGCGGGACCTTCGGGGGAAACCCGGTCGCGTGTGCGGCGGCGGTGGAAGTCCTTCGGGAGGTCAGAAGCGAAGCGTTCCGCACGCGCGCCGACGAGCTCGGCATCCGGGTTCGCACACGCCTCGAGCAGCTTGCGGCGCGGAACGCGGCCGTCGGGGAGGTGCGCGGGCTCGGCCCGATGCTCGCTCTCGAGCTGGCCGACCCCACCCCGGAGCTCGCGAAGTCGGTGACATCCGCCGCACGCGACCGCGGCCTCGTCCTGCTGTCTTGCGGTATCTACGGGAACGTGATTCGGATCCTCGTGCCCCTCACGATCGACGATGCGCTCCTCGAGCGCGGACTGGACTTGCTGGAGGAATCGCTTGGCGACGCCCGCGCTGGCTGATTCGGAGCCGGCAGCACATCCCGTGCCTGCGGCGGAGCTCGACGTCCGGCTCGACGGAATTCGCAAGACCTACGGCGACGTCGTTGCGGTCGACCGGGTCGATCTCGAGATCCCGGCCGGCGAGTTCTTCACCCTGCTCGGGCCGTCGGGGTCGGGGAAAACGACGACGCTCCGCCTCATCGCCGGCTTCGAACGTCCGGATGAAGGGCACATCGAGCTCGCCGGCGCCGACGTCACGAACCGCGCTCCTTACGAACGCGACGTCAACACCGTGTTCCAGGACTACGCGCTCTTTCCGCACATGACCGTGGCCGAGAACGTCGCCTACGGGCTGCGGGTCAAGCGCGTCCCACGCGCCGAACGAAAGCGGCGGGTCGAGGAGATCCTGAAGGTGGTCCGCCTGCCGGAGCTCGGTGACCGCAAGCCTGTGCAGCTCTCCGGCGGCCAGCGGCAGCGCATCGCGCTCGCCCGCTCGCTCGTGAACACGCCGAAGGTGCTCCTGTTGGACGAGCCGCTCGGCGCACTCGACCTGAAGCTACGCCAGGAGATGCAGATCGAGCTGAAGCGCATCCAACGCGAGGTCAGCGACGTCGGCATCACCTTCGTCTACGTCACACACGACCAGGAGGAGGCGCTCACCATGAGCGACCGCCTCGCGGTCTTCAACAAGGGCCGGATCGAGCAGATCGGCGCGCCGGCCGAGGTGTACGAGTGTCCCGCAACCGAGTTCGTGGCCGGCTTCGTCGGAGTCTCGAACGTGCTCGAGCGGGACGGCAAGAAGTTCACCGTCCGTCCGGAGAAGATCCGGATGCAGTTCGACGAAGCCGGCGACGGCGAGCTGGGTCGCATTCGCGACGTCGTTTACGTCGGCATGTTCACCAGGTACATCGTCGAGCTCGACTCCGGGGGCGAGCTCACCGTTGTCAGGCAGAACCTCGAGACGTCCTCACAGGAGGCGCTCGAGTCCAGGGGCAAACGGGTGCGCCTCGAATGGCGGCCCGAGCACACCTTCGAGATCGAACGAGGAGGAAACGAATGAGAAGGATGCACAGGAGGCACGTGTTCGTCGCCGCACTGGCCGCGGCGCTATGCGTGCCCGCGTCGGGAGTCAGCTCGGCTGCAGGGCCGACGATGATCACGAAGGCCGGGAAGAACGAGGGCGCTCTCAACCTGATCGCCTGGGAGGGCTATACGTACAAGCAGTGGGTCACCCCGTTCACAAAGGCGACCGGCTGCAAGGTGCGGTCGAAGTTCGGTGCTTCGTCCGACGAGATGGTGACGCTGATGCGGACCGGCCAGTACGACGCTGTCTCGGCCTCGGGCGACGCAAGCCTCCGGCTGATTCTCGGCAAGGACGTTCGCGCGATCGACCCGAAGGTCATCCCGGACTTCAAGAACTTCATTCCTGCCCTGAAGGCCCCATCTCACAACACTGTGAAAGGCGTGCACTACGGGATCTCGCTGCAGTGGGGCCCGAACACGCTCATGTACAACACGAAGAAGGTCAAGCCGAAGCCAACGACCTGGGGCGTGCTCTACAGCTCGAAGTACAAGGGCAAGATCACCGTCCCGGACAACCCGATCCAGATCGCCGACGCGGCGCTCTACCTCGCTAAGACGAAGCCCGCACTCGGGATCAAGGATCCGTATGAGCTGAACGACGCGCAGTTCAAGGCAAGCGTCGACCTGCTGAAGAAGCAGCGGCCGCTCGTGAAGAAGTACTGGGCGTCGGCCGGTGACGAGATCGACCTGTTCAAGAGCGGCGGTGCGGTCGTCGGAGCGTCCTGGCCCTACCAGACCAACACGCTCAAGACCGCGAAGGCTCCTGTCAGCGACCTGATCCCGAAGGAAGGCGCGACGGGCTGGGCCGACACGTGGATGATCTCGTCCAAGGCCAAGCATCCGAACTGTGCCGTCTCGTGGATCAAGTGGGTCTCGACGCCGAAGGTGCAGGCTCAGCAGGCGATCTACTTCGGCGAGACGCCGGCGAACACGAAGGCGTGCGCGATCATGGACAAGCTGTCCAAGGGCTCGTGCGCCCAGTACCACGGCAACGCGAGCGCGAAGTACTTCAACTCGATCAAGTTCTGGAAGACGCCGCAGAAGGACTGTGGCAACGGCCAGAGCAACTGCATGGACTACACGAAGTGGCAGCAGGCCTGGACCGACATCAAGAGTTGAGTTGACGTCGCAGGCGTACCAAGGCGCCGACTTGGCGGCGCCGCAGAGCGGCTGCGCGGGCTTCGCCCGCGCAGCCTTGTCACCCAGCAGCTTGTGAACACAACAACGGCAGCACCGAAAAGCCCATTGGGCACGGCGGGCCGGCCTCTGTCGGCCCGCCGCCGTCTGTCCGCTGCACTGTGGCGGCGGCCGTGGCTGCGAGCAGTCGCGTTGCTCGGGCCGCCGCTCGCCTGGATGCTGATCTTCTACCTTGCGGCCCTGGCGGTCCTGTTCGTGTCGGCGTTCTGGAGCATCGATGCGTTCACCGGGAAGCTCACCCACGCGTGGACGTTGACGAACTTCGACACGATCCTTCACAGCTCGACGTATCACCAGATTGCTTTCAGGACGATCTGGATGGCGGTCGCGGTCACGCTCACCGACGCGTTGATCGCTTTTCCGTTCGCGTACTACATGGCTCGCGTCGCACCACCGCGCATGCGCACGATCCTCTTCGTGCTCGTGCTGCTGCCGCTGTGGTCGAGCTATCTCGCGCGAATCTACGCGTGGCGTCTGATCCTGAACCAGGACGGTGCGCTCAACTGGTCGCTCGCCAAGGTCGGCCTCCCCGAGCAGAGCTGGGCCTTCACGAACACGGCCATGTGGATCGTGTTCTCCTACATTTGGCTGCCGTTCATGATCCTGCCGGTCTACGCTGCGCTCGAACGGATCCCCGACTCGTTCATCGAAGCGTCGCGCGACCTCGGCGGACGCAATTGGACGACCTTCCGGCGGGTGATCGTGCCGCTCGCGCTGCCCGGCCTCGCGGCAGGCTCGATCTTCACCTTCTCGCTGACGCTCGGTGACTACATCACGCCGACGCTCGTGGGCAACGTCGACTTCATCGGGAATGTCATCTATCGGAACGTGCTCGGACTGACGAACAATCTGCCGTTCGCCGCCGCGTACGCCACCGTGCCGCTGATCGTGATGGCGGTCTATCTGACGCTCGCCAAACGGCTGGGCGCATTCGAGGCGTTGTAGTGGAGGCGCGCGCGACCAGGGTCTCACTCGGCGTCTGGACGTTGCTCGTCGTCCTGTTCCTGTGGCTGCCGCTCGTCCTCATCTGCGTCTACGCCTTCAACTCGTCGAACATCCAGAGCTGGCCGATCGCCGGGTTCAGCACCAAGTGGTTCCACGCCGCATGGCACAACGAAGAGGCACGGAGCGCCCTCGTCCTGTCTTTGAAGGCCGGAGCCATCGCGACCGTGATCGCGCTCGTCCTGGGGACGGCAGCGGCGACGGCGGTGAGCCGCTTCCGCTTCTTCGGGCGAGATGCTGTGACGTTCCTGCTCGTCCTCCCGATCGCGCTACCGGGAGTCGTCACTGGCATTGCGCTGAACTCGTTCTTCAACAACAACCCGGTCCACGGTCTCAGCCCGTCTCTCTGGACGATCGTGATCGGGCACGCGACCTTCTGCATCGTCGTCGTCTACAACAACGTCGTCGCCCGGCTGCGCCGGACACAGACCTCGTTGACCGAAGCGTCGATGGACCTCGGCGCGGACGGCTGGCAGACCTTCCGCTTCGTCACTTTTCCCGTCATCTCGACCGCCCTCGTCGCGGGTGCGCTACTCGCCTTCGCGCTCTCCTTCGACGAGGTGATCGTCACGACGTTCACTGCCGGCGCCCAGAACACGCTGCCGATCTGGATCCTCGGGAACTTACGCCTCGGCCAGCAGCTGCCACAGGTGAACGTCGTCGTCTTTTTCGTGATAGTCATGACCGTGCTTCCCGTCACCGTCGCGCAGCGCCTGACGCGCGACACGGGGATCCTGCGAAGGAGGTAGACCGTGAGCACCACCGTTTCCAAGCACCAGAACCTCATCGGCGGCGAGTGGGTCGACGCGTCGAGCGGCGAGACCATGGAGGTCCTCAACCCCTCGACCGGCGAGGTGATCGCGGAAGTGCCGCGCGCGTCGGCCGAAGATGTCGACCGTGCGGTCCAGGCGGCGAAGAAGGCCCTCGTCGAATGGCTGGAGACCACGCCGGGCGAGCGAGCGCAGATGCTGCTCAAGCTCGCAGACGTGCTGGACGAGCACGCCGAGGAGATCGCCGAGCTCGAGTCGCTGAACGTGGGCAAGCCGCTCTCGTACGCGAGGGACGAGATTCCGGTCGCCTCCGACAACATCCGCTTCTTCGCAGGAGCCGCGCGCGTCCTCGAGGGCAAGTCGGCCGGGGAGTACATGCGGGGCTACACCTCCTGGCTGCGACGCGAGCCGATCGGGATCGTGGGCGGGATCGCACCGTGGAACTACCCGCTGATGATGGCGATCTGGAAGCTCGCCCCCGCACTGGCCGCGGGCAACGTGCAGGTGTTGAAGCCGTCGGAGCAGACGCCGCTGACGACGTTGCGCTTCGCGCAGCTCGCGGCGGAGATCCTGCCGCCCGGGGTTCTGAACGTCATCACCGGCGACGGTGTCCCCGCGGGTGAGGCGATCGTGAAGCATCCGGACGTGCGCCTCGTGTCACTGACCGGTGACGTCGAGACCGGCAAGATCATCGCTCGGACGGCTGCTGACAATCTCAAGCGCGTGCACCTCGAGCTCGGCGGCAAGGCGCCCGTGATCGTCTTCGACGACGCGGATCCGGCCGCCGTCGCCGAGGGGATCAAGATCGGCGGCTACTGGAACTCGGGACAGGACTGCACAGCCGCCTCGCGTGTCGTTGCCGGCCCGAAGATCTACGACCGGCTGCTCGAGGAGCTCGTCCCGGCTGTGGAGTCGCTGCACGTCGGCGATCCCGCGGAGGGCGAGGAGATCGAGATGGGCCCCGTGATCTCGAAGGCCCAGCAGGAGCGTGTGCTCGGCTTCCTCGACCGTGCGAAAGGCGCGACCGTCCTGACGGGCGGTGGCACGAACGGGGATCGCGGCTTCTTCGTCAAGCCGACGGTGGTCGTCGACGTCGGGCAGAACGACGAGATCGTCCAGCGGGAGGTCTTCGGCCCGGTTGTCACCGTGCAGCGCTTCGCCGACGACAACGAGGCGATCGCCTGGGCGAACGACGTGAACTACGGGTTGGCAGCGTCCGTGTGGACGCGCGACGTGGGCCGCGCGCTCAATGCTTCACGGAAGCTCCAGTTCGGGACGGTGTGGATCAACGACCACATCCCGCTGATCAGCGAGATGCCGCACGGCGGCTTCAAGCAGTCGGGCTACGGCAAGGACTTGTCCGCGTATTCGCTCGAGGACTACACGCAGATCAAGCACGTGATGGCGAAGATCGACTGAGTTGCGACACACTTTCGTCCTGGTGTCTGACACCCGCCGTTGGAAGGAGCTTGGCTCGACGAGCCGTTTCGCGGCCGCGGAACCGACCGCCGGCACGGTGTCTGACACCAGGGGTGGCCTTTGAAGCCACGCCCGCTTCCCGCGGGCGGGACGATCGGCGTCGCTGCGGCGTCGAGCCCGTTCGAGGAACGGTCAGAGATCGACCGGAGCGTGCGCTGGTACGAGGAGCGCGGCTACCGCGTCAAGCTCGCCGACGGTGTCTACGCCCGTGACGATTTCGTCGCCGGCGACGCCGAAGCACGAGCACGTGACGTCAACGCCCTGTTCGCCGACCCGGACGTAGACCTCGTTCAGCTGCTGCGCGGCGGTTACGGCGCCTCACAGGTCGTCCCGCATCTCGACTTCGACCTGATCGGGGACAACCCGAAGCCGCTCGTCGGCTACTCCGACGTGACCGCACTCCACGTGGCGATTCGCCAGCGCACGGGCCTCGTCACCTTCTACGGGCCCGGCTTCACCGGCATGGGGAGCTCGAAGCGCGGCGACTGGTCGAAAGAACGATTCCTGCGTGCCGTCGGTGACCCGGAGCAGCTCGGGGAAATTCCGCCGCGGCCCGACGACCCATACGTCGGCGCCATCGGTGGCGGCAGGGCGAGCGCTCCCCTCGTCGGCGGCTGCCTCTGGCTCTTGCGTGAGACTCTCGCAACGCCGTGGGAGGTCGACCTCGACGACGCGATCCTGTTCTTCGAAGACGTGCACTGCCCTCCGTGGCACGTCGACGGGATGCTCACGCAGCTACGGAACGCAGGCAAGCTCAATCGGATCAAAGGGGTCGCGATCGGTGAGATGTACAAGTGCGAGGAGTGGCGGCAGCCCGAGCCGTGGCTGCGAAGCCGCTCGATGGAAGACGTGTTCGAACATCACCTCGGACCGCTCGACGTGCCGGTCGTGCACAACCTCCCGCTCGGACACGGAGATCATCTCTGCACGATTCCACTCGGCGTCACTGCAACGATCGACGCCGACGCGCACACGCTCGTGATCGAGGAATCTGCGCTTAACGCTAGGCGCGAACGATCCCGGCGCGAGCAGGCCCCAGCCGCATCCCGATAACCGCCTCCGCCGCCGACAGGCTCGGCCCGAAACCGGTGACGGCGGTGAGAAAGGCGCGCCGGTCGAGCGCAAAGACGGTCGCAGGGGTCTTCGCCCTGACAGTGGCCGTACGCGGCAGATCGCGCAGCAGAGCAATCTCGCCGAACGAGTCCCCTGGGCCGAGTGTTTGCACGAGCTTGGTGTCGACGTACACCTCGAGCGTTCCGTCCTTGACCAGGTAGAAGCGGTCACCCGCCTCGCCCTGCCGGATGACGTCGTCGCCGGTCGGGGCCTGGAGTTCCTCCAGGGCCCCCGCGAGCTGCTCCAGGGTGGCCTCGGGAAGCGGGGCGAAGATCGGGTTCGACTGCAAGAGCTCGAGCCGGTCGCGAGGAACCCGTGACGCCCGGTCCATCTCGTTGAGCCGCGGCCACGCGGGCACGACGAGAAGCGGCAGGAGTGCTCCGGCCGCGATCAACGCACCTCGCGTTCCGAGCCAGTTCAGCAACAGCGGCGCGGCCAGCGCGCCGAGGCCGACGGACAGCAGGAACAGGCTCTCCATCACCCCGAAGACCCGCGCGATCACCTCGTCCGGCGCGGCGCGCTGAAGAAGAGTCATGCCGGAGACGTCCACGATCGTGTTGCCGATTCCGACGACTCCGAGCAGGACGAGCGCGAAGATCTGATTGGGCCAGATCGCAACAAGCGCGATCGGCACGCCCCAGATGAAGATCCCGAGGCCGAAGTCGGCGGCAAGCCGCCCCCGGCCGACGAGCGCGGCGGCTGCCAGCGCTCCGAGCAGGCCGCCGATACCAACGGCGGAATTGAGGAAGCCGACGCCGGCGTTGCCCGTGTCGAGCAGCTTCAGCGCGATCACGACGATCAGCACGTTCAGCATCCCGTCGACGAAGGTCTGCGCGGAGAACAGCCCGACGAGCAGGCGCAGCCGGCGCTCCTTCGCAATCGTCCGGAAACCCAGGAGCAGCTCGTCGACGACCGAGCCCGGCTCCGTGACCCCACGCTCGACCGCGCCGACCGGATGGACTCCCAGCACGAGGATCGCCGACCCGACGAGAAGAGCGGCGGTCACGATGAAGACCGCTCCAGGGCCCGAAGCCGCAAGCAGCAGCCCCCCGATCGCCGGGCCCCCGAAGATCCCTATGCTCTCGACCGCGCTGGCGGCAACGTTGGCCGCGGTCAGTTCCTCGGGCGTCCGGGCGAGCGACGGGACGAGCGCAGCCTGTGCCGGACGGAACGCGGTCGCCGCGATGCCGACCAGGCCGGAGATCACATAGATGACCATCGGGCTTGCGTGAATGTAGGCCGCGACGGCCGCTCCGCCGATGAGGAGCGCCCGCGCGAGATCCGAGGCCACCATGACGACCCGCCGGTCGTAACGGTCTCCCAGGAGGGCCGCGAAAGGCGAGGCGGCCGCGGCCGCGAGCCAGCGGGACATGCCCACGATCCCGACCGCCGTGGCTCCCCCCTGCTCATAGGCATAGACGACGATGGCGATCGCGTAAGCCCACGTACCTAGAAGAGATCCCGCCCAGGCCAGCTGGATGCGGCGAAGCCCGGGATTGGCGAAAACCTCCCGAAACGCCCGACCGGACTCAGCCAAATGCCCCAGAAATCGCCGCACCGGGAGCAGGATCGCAGCCCGAGTTGCGTATTTGAAGGGCAGCAGGGAAGATTCCTGCGAGGTGAGCCGTCTAGTACCTGAAAACCGGCATCCCGCCGAGTCCCTTCTAGAAGGAGGATTTCAATGTCCGACGAGCGCTTCGAGCAGGATGAGGCCAAGGACGACGAGGACGTCGAGGCCCACAAGAAGCATTCGCAGGCGCTGAATCTCGAGGCCACGACTGAGGCCGGCGACGATTCAGACGACGTCGAGGCCCACAAGAAGCATTCGCAGGCGCTGAATCTCGAGGCCACGACTGAGGCCGGCGACGATTCAGACGACGTCGAAGCACATCGCAAGCATTCGATGGCCCGCAACACCGCGGCCAGCGACGACTCCGACGATTCAGACGACGTCGAAGCACATCGCAAGCATTCGATGGCCCGCAACACCGCGGCCAGCGACGACTCCGACGATTCAGACGACGTGGAAGCACATCGCAAGCACGCCTAGCGTGCGTTCCATGCGTTGGCGAAGCCCGGGCATTGCCCGGGCTTCGCGCTTTCTAGAGGAGTTTCTCCAGCTCTGCGAGCAGCCGGAGCGCGGCCGCACGCGATCCGTCCTCGTCGTCTCGCTGGTGCTCGAGGGCCTCTGCCACCCGGGCGACGACTGCGAGGTCACCTTCCCCCGCAAGGGCCGCCTGGGCGCGCCGCGCCCGCTGCAGGAGGTCGAGCGCGATCGCGGCCTGGTTCGCGAACAGCCCGAGCAGGTCCATCTCGGCGAGCGTGAACCTCGTGTCCTGCGGCCGGTCGAGCACCTCGAGGACGCCGAGCGCGCGCTCGTCGTGGAGGAGCGGCACGGCCATCAGACCCTTCGGGACGAACCCGGTGCTCTCCGCGGTCTCCCGGGAAAAGCGCGGATCCTTGAGGACGTCCTCGATCACGAGTGGTTGCCGGCTGACGAGGACGAAGCCGGCGATCCCAGTGCTGGACGGGAACCGCTTGCCGATCAGCGACTCCGAAGCCTCGTCCGCCGCGGCCTCGAAGACGAGCTCGTCCGCCTCCTCGTCGAGGAGCAGGATCGAAGAAGCCTTGGCCTTGAAGATCGCCCGCGCCACGTCGACGATCGACTGCAGCAGGGCGCGGAACTGGTCTTCCGAGCCGAGCACGCCGGCGGCGACGGCCGCACGAAAGTCGTCGCTCACTTGCCGCTCCCCACGTTCGTCGCCGCGAGGTAGAGAACGCTCTTCAGCTGGAAGGGAGTCAGCTCCGGGTGCTTCGACAGCACGAGCGCAGCGATGCCCGCGATGTGCGGGGTGGCGAAGCTGTTGCCCGTGCAGACGAGGCGGCCGCCGCCGTTCCAGGCCACCTCGACGTCGAGCCCCCGGGCGAAAAACTCGACCGGCGGGGCAGGGTTGTAGTAGTACTCGAGCGGATCGGAGCCCTCGTGGCTTCCAACGGAGATGACGCTCGAGAAGCGCCAGGGATAGCTCTCGACTGGCATGTTGTGTGCGGAGGCCACGAGCATCGTCCGGCGGAAGTATGCGGTGTCCGCGAGCTCGTGCAAGAGGGATGCGAACTTCTGCTTCGTCGTCGAGAGGCTCATGTTGATGACGTCGTACCCCTGCTCGATCGCCCACTTGAGGCCTTCCAGCAATACAGCGCCGCTGCCCGTGTACCCCGCACCGAGAACACGGACGCTCACGAGCTCGCACTCCGGTGCCAGCGACCGGATCACACCGGCGCAGGCAGTTCCGTGGCCGCAGAGATCGCCCTCGGTGTCCTCGTCGTCGATGATCACCTCGTTGCCCTCGATGGAGATGGCGACCGACTGCTGGACCTCGCCCACCATGGGGTGGCCGCCCTCGATGCCGCTGTCGAGCACGCATACCCGGGCGCCGGCGCCCGTCGCTTCGCCCCACGCCCACTCCCGCGTGATCTCCCCTGGCCACTCTTCGGGTAGCTTGATGCTCTCGACCGACGCGGCGGGGAGGCTCCAGGCGGGAAGTTCTTCTTCGGACACTGCGTCAGCCTAACGAGGTCAGGGTCCGGGAAGACAAGGCGCTCGTCGCCCGTCCTGTGGGCGAAGTGTTTCCGCAATCGCCGCAAGAGATCGCTCGAGACCGCCACGCCGACCTCCTTCGCGAGGCGACCCGGCAGCAATCGGCAGCGATTATCCGTGAGGAGGCGGACCGGCCGGTACGGGTGCATGCGAGAGCCCTTTGGACTGCCGCGGGAAGGGTCGTCACGCGGCGTCTGGCGGTTCCGGCCGCCTGATCTACTCCCGGGCCGCCCGCGCCTCTTCTGCGGCGCGGGCGGCGTTTTCTGCCAGCCTCGCCGCCTCGCGAACCCGCTCGTCGCCCGCAGAGGCCGTCAGGTTCACACCCACCAGCTCGGCCGCTGCACTCGCGGCGGCCGCCGCCAGGAGGCCGGCCGTGACGGCGTCGGCGTGGAACGCGGGATCGCCGTTCCTGGCCACGACGACCGACAGTTCGGCGACGTCCGCGGCGATCCGGGCGATCTGAAGCGGTGGCTCGGCCGCGCGGGCGAAGGCGCGCCCGAGCGCGAAGTCCCGGCGCTCCCCGGCCTCACCGCCGTCGTCCTCGCGCGCTCGGAGCGCTGCCTCATACTGCTCCGCGTCCGCCTGGGCGAGAGGAGCCGCGCGATCGAGCAGGGACTCGGCCTGCGCAGCGATCCCCCGGCCTTCGGGCCACGCGGGGGAGGTTCTGGCGACCTTGGCGAGGAGTGCGGCAGCGACCGCTGTCACGAGCGCTGCGACGGAGCCGCCACCCGGGGTTCGTCCCTCGGCGGCGACGTCCTCGAGAAATTCCCGCAGCGACCTGTCCAGGAAGGTCATGCGGGGATTCTGCTGGAAGCGCTACTTCGACTTGAAGCGAACCCGCAGCTCTTCGACGACCGCCGGACCGCGCTCGTAGCCCTCGGCCTCGAGCGCGGCCTCGAGATCGGCGACGAGACGGGCACGAAACTCGGCATCGGCCTCCGCGCGGGCAACGATCTGGTCGAGCCCGGCCTTCGCCAGCGGCAGCTCTTGCGCTGCGCGCACCCATGCCTCGGGCGCCGGGGGCAAAGCCCGGATCAGGCGCGCGAGGCGCTCTTCGTCGAAAGCGGTCATCGTGAACCAGACGTGGGAGCGGCCTCGTTTCTTCCCTCGAGGAGCTCGCGGAGGCGTGCCAGGCATCTCGAGATCCGGCTGGCGATCGTGCCGGCGGGCAGGTCGAGGGCTTCGCCGATCGTCTTGTAGCTCTCGTCGCGGGCGAAGAACCGGTCGAGGACCTCGCGGCAGTGCCCGGGAGTCGCGGCAAGCGCCTCGTGGACCGCGAGCGCCTCTTCGAGCTGGTTCAACGTCTCCTCGCTGCCCGCGAGCTCGAGCTCCTCGTCGGTCGTCGGTCGCTCGCGGGAGGCGGCGCGCAGGCGGTCGATGCAAAGCCGGCGTGTGAGCTGGGCGAGCCAGGGGCGCACGGCGGCATCGTCGCGCAAGCCATCGAGATGCTGATACGCGCGCGCGAACACTTCCTGGAACACGTCCTCGGCATCGGCGTCCGGAAGCCGGAAGGCCTGGACGGAGATCGCATAGACGTAACGGGAGAACCGCTCGACGAGCTCGGCCCAGGCCTGCTGGTCGCCGGTACGGCAACGCGCGACGAGCTCACTGTCGGTCAAGGCCTGCGCCATGCCGCAGATTCTGACGTGTTGCTACGTCGTCAGGCGGCCGGGGACTCGCCGGCGTTCGACCCGAGCTGTTTCGTCCACCATTCGGATTCCCGGCGGTCGAAGTTCTCCTGGAGCTGCGTGACGTACATGGAGAGGTCGCTTTCACGGGTCGAGAGCGTGGCCTCGAGCTCGGCGCCCGCCTTCTCGCGCTGCTCGAGCCGCTGCTCGCGGACCTCGAACTCGGCCTCGAGCTGCGCCTCGCGCAGGTTGAGGGCGGCATCGCGCTCCTCCAGCTCCTTCGCTCGGCCGGCGAGGACCTTCTCCCGCTCGTCGAGCCCCTTCTCCTTGCCCTCGTAGCGGCTCCGCGACGCAAGGATCGCCTGCTCGGCCTTGTTGAGGCCGGCCTCTCTCGCCGAGAGCTCTTCGTCGCGCTGTTTCAGGCGGCGCTCAGCGAGCTCGTCGACTTCAGGCTTGTGCGACTCTTCGGCGGCCCGGCGGAGCGCCGCTTCCTGGCGGTGGAACTCGGCTTCGCGGGCCATCAGCTCGGCCTCACGCCGATCCATGTTCGCGAGCTGCGCCAGCGCGTCCTTCGCAACCGTGTCGCGTTCCTGAAGCTCGCCTTCGAGCTGCTGCAGCCGTGCGGTGAGGTCGCTCGCCCGGCTCGAAAGCTCTAGCTCGCGCTGATCGAGCTCGCGCGCACGCGCGACGAGCTCTTCCTGGTTCCCGCTGCTGTTGGCCGCGAGCTCGGCCTCACGTTTGTCGAGCACCTTCTCACGAGCTTCGACCTGGACTCGAGACTGGGTCGCTTCGCGCTCGGCCTTCGCGAGCGTCGCCTCGCGTTCCGCGAGCGCCTTTTCGAGGGAGCGAACCTGCTCCTCCTTGGCCCGTGCCTTTTCTTCGCTCTCTGTCAGCGAGCGCATCAGCTTCTCGTGGCGGGCCTCGGTCTCCCGAAGGCCCCTCGAAACGCGCACCTCAGATCGGGCGAGCTCCTTCTCCTTCTGTGCAAGGTCCTCGACTTTTTCCTTGAGCTCCTTTGCCACTGCCGCGCGCTGCTCGTCGGCTGTCTTCAGTTCGTGCACCTTGAGCTCGATCGTCCGCTCGCTCTTCGCGAGCGTCGATTCGGTCTTCGCGAGAGTCTCTTTCAGCTCGAGCAGGCCGTCGAGCTCGACGAACCGCTGAGTCATCTTGCGCTCACGCTCCTCCAGCTCCGTCTCGGTAGCAGCGAGCGCAGCGGCGCGGCGATCCAGCGCAGCCGACTGCTCCGCCAGTACTTGCTCTTGCTGCACCTCGCGCCCCGAGGCCTCGACCTGCTCGTTCAGCGAGGCCCTGAGCTCCTGCTCGCGAGCGAGCGAAGCGTTTAGCTCGAGCCGCAACGTTTCGGCGTCGCCGTCTTCGGCGACGGGTGCGGCCGCGGTGATCGCCTCGGCGGGAGACCTCGGCTCGGGAGTCTCAGTCGACTGGAGCTTGGCTCTCAGTCCACTGCCGAAGCCGCCCTCAGTGCCTTGTTCGGCGACGGACATTCCAGACTTCCTAGAACTTGAAGAGCTTAGCGAGGTTGAGGAACGCCGGCCCGAGGATCACCAGGAACATCGCCGGGAAGATGAAGATGACTGTCGGGAACATCATCTTGATCGGTGCCTTGGCCGCCTTCTCCTCGGCGAGTAGCTGCCGCTTGAGGCGGGTGTCGCCGGCCTGAACCTTCAGGATGCGTCCGAGAGAGATACCGAGCTGGTCGGCCTGGATGATCGCGCGAACGAAGCTCGACATCTCCTGCGAAGCGCTTCGGTCCGCCATTTTCTTGAGCGCCTCGATACGACCTTCGCCGATGCGGATTCCGCCCAACGCGAGCTCGAACTCTTCGATCAGCGGCCCGTCCATGTGCTCCGTGAGCTTCTGGACCGCTCCGTCGAAACCGAGCCCGGCCTCGACGCTCACCGCGAGCAGATCGAGCGCATCGGGTAGCTGTGCGGACACGGCGGCCTGGCGCGAACGGATCCGGGTCTGAAGATAGAGATTTGGGGCGAACGCACCGATGCCCGCGAAGAGGATCGCGGTCAAGAACATGTATTTCGGTGCACTCGCACTGCCGAGCACGGCACCAAAGAAGAACCCACCGGCCGCCAAGATTCCCTTTGCGCCGATGATCGTCGTCGGCGACGTCTTCCGCATCCCGGCCGCCATCAACTTCGCCGAGATGATCTCGGACGAAATGCGGGGATTGATGCGAAGAACGAAGCGTGCGACTTTTGCGATGAGAGGGTCGAGGGCGCGATCGCGGAAGCGCGGGAGCTCTGTACCGCTCGTCCGACGCACCAGGCCGTAGTTGGCAGCCCGATGCACGAGGTTCCGTCGGTTCCTCATGGGCGAGGTCGCGACCTCGGCCAAGTAGAAGACGGCGCCACCCACGGCAGCGATTGCAAGGATCAGGGTCATTGGCATGTCATCAACCTCGGAAGGAAACGATCTTTTTTAGGATTAGGGAACCGAACGCCATCATCACGAGCCCGATGGCGATCAGCATGTGGCCCGTGCTCGTTGTCCAGAGCGGATGCATGTAGGTGCGGTCCACCAAAGTGATGACGCCGGCAAGGAAGAAGGGAATCCCGACCAATGTGTAGGCCGACATCCGCCCCATCGCTGTCAATCCTTTGATCTTGCGCGCGAACTGCTGACGCGCGCGCACAGTGTCAGCGACCATGTCGAAGAGAGTCGCAAGCGATCCACCAACCTGGCGCTGGATCGTCACTGCAGTGATCGCGAACTCGAAGTTCTTCGAGGCCATTCGCTCTGCCATCTCGGCGAGCGAGTCGTCCATCGGGCGCCCGAGGGAGGCTTCGGTCAGCACGCGCTTGACTTCCTTGTCCGCCGGCGGGTGTCCTTCGTCGACGACGGCCTGCAACCCTTGCTTGAACGAATGGCCGGCCTTCAGAGATGCAGCGATGGTGATCAGAAGGTCAGGAAGCTGATCCTCGAAAGCCCGCAATCGCTTCCGCATCTTGAGCCAGAACCACGAGTACGGCGTCATGGCGGCAATGGTCGCAAGGACGATCAGGATGACCGGTGACGCGCCGAAGAGAAACGCGAGCATCGCCATCAAGATTGCAGCGCCGACGCTGATCCAGAAGAACTCGACGGTGCGAAGCTGGACATCGGCCCGCTCGAGCATGCGGCTGATCATGCGCCAGTGCTTGAGATCTCCCAGAGTCTTCTCGGTCGCCTGGAAGAGTGACGCGAACAGCTCGCTCCGTCGCTCTTTGCGCACCTGCTTCGGGTTGCCCGTCGACTCGCCCGTGAACACGGCGATGCGGCTACGCACCCATGACCCGCGGATTCCGGTGAGGAAGAAGAGACACGCGAAGAGGACGAGCATGGCGACGCCGATCGCAACGGCGAGCGGACCACCCGGTCCGTAGGCGTTCTTTGGGACGAGCCGCGACGGCTCGGGCAGAGGCGTCGTGCTACCTGCCGGAATCTTGGCCAACGTCGTCGTGGAGCCTTCTCCGACGACCGACGCGGTCAGGCGAATCTGATCACCCGGAATCGAAGCGGTCACGTACTGGACCCGCCAGGTCTTCTTCAGGGCCGCAGCGACGTTTGCATACACCCGTCCGAGATCCGAAGACGATGAAGCGCCGAAGTACTGACCGCCGGTAGACGTCGAAAGCTGGAGGAGCGGCTCCGGCGTGAAGCCCTCGCCTTCGATGCCAATCGTGTAGATCGCCGCGTTGGCCAGCCGGGCTGCTGCAATCGCCGAGGTGAGACTGATCGCGCTCGCGTTGTCGGCACCGTCTGTCAGAACGATGATGACGCGGCCCGGCAACGGATTGCCGAGCAGCTGGCGTGCTGCCGTCGCGACGGCGTCGTAGAGGGCGGTGCCACGGGCCGAATCGGGTCTCAGGTGCGTGAGCGGGTCGGTGGCGTCGAGCTTGACCGTCGAGAACGGCGAAAGGGTCGTCACGGCCGAACCGAAGGCGATAACGGAAAGCTGGTCGTTCGCCTTCTTCGCGGCGACGAAGGCACGGGCACCCGAAGAGGCATCGGCGAGCGGCTTGCCGCGCATCGACTGGGAGCGGTCGATGAGCAGCGTCGCGGCGACGATGCTGCCGAGGTTCTGCGCCTCGAAGCCGGCGACGGGCGAGCCGTTTTCCCAGAGTGCAGGCTCCCCTCCACCGGTCGGCGAGAAGATCGACGCGCGGATCGTCGGGTAACTTGTCGCGTCGACCCCCCGCAGTTGTACTGCCGCGCCGGCGGCGGCAGGAAGGACGAGGAGGGTGAACGCGAGGCTGGCGACTGCGAGCCGGAGCCGGCTCATTGAAACGCTCCCTTGAACTTCGAAGCCTGGTGGCCCTGTCCGACAACGGGTGACTCGGTGTCGTCCTTCGTGAAGAAGGTTGGCTGGAGAACGACACCGTTCGCCGCCATCTTGTCGAGGAAGTTCGGCTTGAGGCCGCTGCAAGACAGAGGCGACAGCAGGCGGACGGTCGTGCTCCCCGATGCTGCTTCCTCGTCCGGAGGCCGCGCGACGAAGATGTCCTGAAGAGTGATCACATCGGACTCCATGCGGAGCACCTCGGTGACGTGCGTGATGCGGCGTGAGCCGTCTACGAGACGGCTGATCTGTACGAGCAGGTCGAACGCGCTCGAGACCTGCTCGCGGATCGCCCTCAGTGGGAGCTCGACACCGGCAGTCAGCACAAGGGTCTCGAGGCGCGACAGCGCGTCGCGCGGCGAGTTCGCATGGATCGTGGTGAGCGACCCTTCGTGGCCGGTGTTCATCGCCTGGAGCATGTCCAGGGTCTCCGGCCCGCGGACCTCGCCGACGATGATCCGGTCGGGGCGCATGCGCAGGGCGTTTCGAACGAGCTCACGAATGCGGATCTCACCCTGGCCCTCGATATTGGGCGGGCGGGACTCGAGCGTGATCACATGGTCCTGCTGCAGCTGGAGCTCGGCAGCGTCCTCGATCGTGACGATGCGCTCGTCACCCGGAATGAACGCAGACATCGCGTTCAACGTGGTCGTCTTACCGGTACCTGTACCGCCCGAGATCAGGATGTTCAGCTTTCCCTTGACGCAGGCGGCCAGGAACTGTGCAGCCTTCGGCGAGATGGAACCGAACGTGATCAGGTCGTTCATCGTGTACGGGTCGCGCGAGAACTTTCGGATCGTCAGCGTCGGGCCTCTCAGGGCCAGCGGAGGGATGATCGCGTTCACGCGGGAGCCGTCGGGAAGACGCGCGTCGACCATGGGGGACGCCTCGTCGACGCGCCGCCCGATCTGGGAGACGATCTTGTCGATGATGCGAAGCAGATGCGAGTTGTCGGCGAAAGCCGCCGTTGTCCGCTCGAGCTTGCCGAGACGCTCGACATAGATCCGGTCGTATGCGTTGACCATGATCTCCGTGACGGAGTCGTCTCGCAGGAAGTTCTCAAGAGGCCCGTAACCGAGAATGTCGTCCGTGATCTCTCGGATGATCTGGCGTCGTTCCTCGCGAGTCAGCGGCGTCCGGTCCAGCACGAGCTGTTCCGTGACGGCACGCGTGACGCGCTCGTTCAGGTCCCCGGTGGCCTCGCGCTTGAAGAGCTCCGCGCCGAGCGTGGCGATGCACGCGTGGTGGATGCGGGTCTTCAGCTCCGCATATGGATCCTGTCCGGCCGTGGAGTAGCTTGTTTCATGCTGCTGCCCATTTGTGAGCAGCTCCGCCGTTGCGGACGAGCCCCCGTTGGGGGTTGGTTTGAGGCGGTCGTGGAGGCTCATTGGTTACGACCTCGCAAGCGCAGGCAGGAGACGACGCTTCTTCGCTTCTTCCTTCGGAGCTGCGAAGAGCTTCTTCGCCACCGACTTGATCGCCTTCGACACGTCAGCGCCCTCCTCTGCAAGGACCACGGGGTTGCCGCGGTTGACCGCAAGCGGAACGGCACGATCTGACGGGAGCTCGAAGCGGACCTTCATGCCGAGCGCGCCCTCGACCTCATTCGGCTTCATGCCGACCTTGGAGTTCGAACGGTTAAGGACGATCTGAACGCGCTGCTTCGGGAACGACAGCAGGTCGAGCGTCTGCAGAGCCAGGCGCAGGTTCTTCAGCGTCGGCACGTCGAGCGAGCACAGCAGCAGCAGTTCGTCGGTGCGGTCGAGCGTAGCCAGCATGGGGCCGTGGAAAAACGGGGACGTGTCGACGATGATCACGTCGAACGCCTCCCGTGCGACCTCGAGCAGGCGGCCGAGCTTGGCCTCCGTGACCAGCTCCGCATCCTCTGGGCGAAGTGGAGCAGGCAGTACCTCGAGGCCACAAGCGTGCTTCGTCGTGTAGCCGGCCAGCTTCTCCGCGTCGAGCTCGCCGGGAGCAACGACCAGGTCGTAGATCGTCTTCTCCGGCTCGATGCCGAGCATGATCGCGGCGTCGCCGAACTGTAGGTCGAGGTCGAGGAGCAAAGTCTTTCGCCCCTCGAACTTCGCGCAAGCGGCGGCGAGGTTCGTCGCCGTGACCGTCTTGCCCGTACCGCCCTTCGGTGAGAACACCGTGACGATCTTGCCCTGGCGGGTTCCGCCGCCGATGCTGCTGGGCCGTCGCGTCGTGTGCGTAGCCTTCCGAATCGCGAACACGACGTTCTCGACCAGCTGGGGCAGAAGCAACACGTCGGCGATGTCCGCGTCGAGCGCCTGGTCGAGCAGCCCGGCGGAGCCGCTCGATGCCACGATCATGACCGGGGCGCGCGTGTGCTCACGAATTCCTGCAAGCTCGTCCGCGGGCAAACTCGCTCCGCGGGTGGCGTGAAGGATGACGTCGAGGTGGCCGCCCGCGAGTGCGGGAGCTCCCTCGGCGACGGTCGTGGTGGCACCGACGAGCTCGATCTCGGGATGACCCGCGAGCGACTCACAAAGCTTCTCGAACCCTTCACAGGATCCGGTTGCGAAGAGGCGCACGCGCTCCCGCTGAGTTGTCTCGGTAGTGGAGCTCATTACGGCCTCCTTCCAGGTCCGTCGGAGAGCATGAGCCTCGAGTCCTGATAGGTGTTCGAGGTGTCGAGCGAGCTGGACGGCGGTCGCAACTCGAGGTGGAAACCTCCGTCGACCCCGTTCTTCTGAATCCAGAGCAGCTTCTGCGACTGTGCATCCGTCACGCGCAACTGCACCGACATGCCGCCAGATCCAGATGCCACGGTCGAGGAAGAAGTTCCCTGCGGTGCGGTGAGAACCAGGAGGTCGCGAAGAACGACGCGACTCACGAGCGAGCCGTCACCGCCGGTTCCGGTCTTGACTTCCCAAGTTCCGACCACGTCGACGTGGTCGCCCACCTGCAGGGTGCCTGCGAGCAGCTGGTCACCGTTGCCCGGGAGCTGGTATGCGCGCTGCGTGCCTTTGATCTTTGCGCGAATGCCCTGCTCTTGCGGTGCAGCGAAGCGGCGCGAGCTGACCTGCTCACCCTGGAAGATGTCCTGGATCGCGACGTACTGGGAAAGCTGATCCGGAGACGAGATCGCTCCGGGGACACGCACCTTGCGAGGCACGGTCTGCTGCTTCAGCATCTTCTTGTCGATCACGTCCGCGCCAGAAGTACCTACCGGGATGTCGCGCGCGGCGACGAGCACCGTCACCTTGCCTTCCCCGTGCTGCACGTGGCGCTTGTAGTTGACGACATACACGCTCGTCAAGATGGCTGCGAGAGCGGCCAGCGCGACGGCGATACCGATATTCTTAACGCGGTAGTTCATAGTCCTTTCTCTTTTCGTTTGAAGGGCCTGAGGACTTGAGAGCTATTCGATGGTCGAGAGCTATTCGATGAGTTGAATCGACTGCACGCCCCAAGTACTTGAGGGTCCGGAGCCGGGCGCGCCACCGCCGCTACCGGCGAGGATTCCCTGCGCGATGAACTCCGTGAAGTAGCCGCGGAGGGAGGCGTTGTTGCCCTGCACGTTGAAGCTCGTTAGGTGGAACCCGATCCAGCCGATGATCTCGTAGACGGCGTTCTGACCCCCTCCGTTGAGCTGCTTGAAGACAGGAAAGAGCAGGACGGTGCCTATACGGGCCTGAAGCGCGTCCTGAATATTGGAAGACGAGAATTTGGCGCCCGGGTCGGAGTTGTAATTCCCGAGCCCGAGATACTTGTCGAAGCCGTGGAGGATCCAGTCGGCCTCCTCGGACGAGCCCGGCGTGCCGCTGGCGTCCTTGCCGAGGTTCAGCATTCCGTAGGCGCCGGGGGCCCCCATCGGGTCGTAGTCCATCGTCGTGGGAACCTGGAAGTCCGGCGTGCTGTTGGCGCCGCAGTTGTGGATCAGCGGGTGAGCGCAGTTGACCACCATCGGGGCGACGAACCGCGCCTGCGCCGGCGGGCCGACACGCACCTTCGCGCGGGCGTCGATGTTCGCTCCGGGGATGCCGAGGACACCGCTGAACAACCCTGCGTCGGTCCGTTTTGCCTTGACAGTGATCGTGTCGTTCGGGAGAGTCGTCGAGGAGATCACGATGTCGGCGCCGGCGACGTCGCCGCCGTTCTGGTTCGCGTAGTTCATCGCCATGGTCGCTGCGCTGCTCGGACTGCCGGGCAATTGCTGCGCGCCGGCGAGCGCTGCGGCGTCGGCGGTGCCCTGCAGCCGACGCTTGGTCCGGAACCAGGCTCCAGCGTCGAGGACAAGTGCGGCCATGCCGAGCATGACCGCGACCGAAACGACCATCAAGACGACAGCCTGACCGCGCTCATTTTTGCGGGCAAAAGTCATTCGACTCGCTCCTTCATAGTCGTGTTGAGCCGCCCGCTCGCAACCACCCAGCCCAGGAGGCTGATGTCGTATGGGTACGAGGCCGTAACCGTGACGTCAGACCCGGCCGCAAAAGAACCTGAGCAATTCATCAGGAAGTCGGTGCCTGGGTTTTGAAGATTTGCACCAGCCGCGTATCCGGCGGCCTCGCAGTCGCCCTTTGCATTGCCGGAGCTCCGCGAAACCGCACCCTTTCGAGCCGCGGCGCGTGCGGCGTCGGTCAGCGCGATGTAGTTGTTGAAGACGATCCCGAACTGAATGATTCCGAACAGCACGACGACCAGGATCGGCAGGATGAGCGCGAACTCCGTCGCCGTCTGCCCTTGTTCGCTTTTGATCGTGTGCTTCACGTTCATGTCGCTCCCAACTAGAAAATTCGGCGAGGCCCTCGCCACCGGGGAGAGGGCCCCGCCTTCATGTCCGGGCGGCTAGGTGAAGAGCCGCGCCAGACCAATCAAGGCACTTGCAGCGTTACGAGGAACGGAGGTGAAGTTCAGCAACGAGGTACCGCTGATCACCGACAAAGACATCGCGTACTGCGGGGTCGTCTGCGCGCACTCCTGCGAGAGACCTGCGATGGACTTTGCTATGCGATACCGACAGAGCTTCACCTTCAGGCTCCTTTCCTTTTATTTACCTTGCTTTAGAGGCGGTTGGACACAGCGGTGAGCGCGCCCTGGATGGCCCCGGAAAGGACGCCAAGCACGCCGATCACGCCGACCGTGATAACTGCCAGGACGATGCCGTACTCGGCCATCGTCTGACCCTCTTCGACGGCAAGCCGTACGCGGAGGTACTGGACCAGATCTGAAATCGACAAGATGGATTCACCCCCTTTCGGCAGTTCGAGCGCGCGCGGGCGCGCGGAATGAAAAGGCGTTGGTGTTCCTCGTGTGGGAATCGACTCGAAGTTCGGTGACACTCGCTGACACGCTGATGAGTCCCTTCTTTCTCGAGGCGCGCCGCTTCGCCTTACTGGTCAATCTCGTTCCGTCATCGTCGTCAGGGCGGTAGGGCACACATCCCTCGCAGGGGTGATCTGCTGCACCGTTCCCCTCAACGAGGGAGAACTCGGCAACGGATCGCTGGTCAGGCGAAACGCGAGTTGACCGAGCGCGGAGCTAGGTGAGTGCGCCCGAAGAGCGTGAGTGGGACGAGCTCAAAGAGGTCGGGCCTTGTCGCTTCGCTCGTCCTTCACCACGCTCCTCGCGGAGCCCCATCTCTCACACTTTTTTAGAGACGATCAGAAACGGCCTGAAGCGCGCCCTGGATGGCCCCGGAGAGGACGCCAAGCACGCCGATCACGCCGACCGTGATAACTGCCAGGACGATGCCGTACTCGGCCATCGTCTGACCCTCTTCGACGGCAAGACGTACGCGGCGGTACTGCACCAGATCTGAAATCAACAAGATGGATTGACCAACTTCCGCAGCTCGAGCGCGCGCGTGACGCGGATTGGAAAATGGATGCGGCGTTGCTGCTGACACGCCGTCCCCGTTCATCGTCGTGGCTGCGAGAGGGCATGTGTCCCCCTCCTGGGTGATCCGCGTCGACGTTCCCCCACGTGAGGGAGCGGCACCGGACCGCTTGGGATCGATAGTCAAACACCGTAAGCGGCTGCGGAACCAACGCAGAGATTCCGCGCCCGAAGGTGGCGGTCAGGGCGCTTTACCAGAAGGAGCATGGCAATGCCACGACGGTTCATACGCAGAGACAACTGGGAATTCGGCGGTAAGCCGGAACCCACAAAGGTGGAGTCCGCCGAGCCCAAGTCGCGGAAGCGTCGGCTCGCCTCAACGCTCGTCTTCACAACGATCTTCTTCGCCGGCGCGTCACTCGCAGCAGTTGCGGGCGACCAGCTCAGGCCCCTCGTCGTGAACGACGCTCAGGAACTCGCAGCGCCCGACGCGACAACTACCGCGGAAGAGACAACGACCGCGGAAGCCACGGACGCCTCGGCGCCCGATGCTTCTACAGCGGAAGAGCCCGCAGCAGCGGCTGCCCCGGCACCTGCCGACGCGACCGCGGCACCCGCCGACTCTGCGGATGCCACGACAGCAGATGAAGCCGTGGCACCGCTGCGCACTTCGACGCTCGCACCGGCGGCTTCCACCGGAGCAGCGGCTCAGGCCGATCCGGGCGCACCGAAGCCGGCAGGCAAGGCAGCCCGTGGCTGGAAGAAGACCCAGCTGCGCACGATCCTCCTGCCGAAGCTGAAGCCCGCCCCGACGCCCGAGCTCGAGGGCCCAGCCGATGCTTCCACGATCTGGATCAACTCGCAGCTTCCCGATCCGACCCCGCCCGCACTGCGTTTGTCGCCGAAGTTCGCAGCGAACCTGCAGGCGGCCGCAAAGGGTGCCGGTCTGGATTGGTCGACGATGCTCGGAATCCTGCGTGCGAGGGGCGCGACCGGACATTCCCCGACCGGCCTCGCCACGCTCCGGAAGCTGGCCTCGCGGCTCGCGACCTACGGTCCCGCGAAGGGAGACTGGGCTCGCATCGTCTCGTACTCCGGCGACACGAGCTTCGCCGACAGGGCCGCTGCGCTCGCGCGGTATGACCGGGCTGTAGGCCTCACGGCTCTCACCAAGGGCCTCGAGGCGGCGAAGAAGTCGATCGCGACCCGGCTGCTGTCAGACCCGTCCGTCTCGATCTACGAGAGCGGCCGGAATGACATGGTCCTGAACAGGGTCGACGTGCGTGTCCTGACCGTGATCGCGTACCTCCGCGAGTCGTTCGGGCAGGTCAGCGTGTCGTCTCTGATCACCGGCCACCGCTTGTATGCTCGGCCCGGCGTGATCTCGGCGCACATCGCCGGCCACGCGGTCGACATCTCAGGCCTCGGCAGCACCTCGATCCAGGGACATCAGGAGCCCGGCGGAATGACCGAGCGGGCTGTGCGTGACATCCTGTTGCTGCCGGTGGAGGTCATGCCGCGGCAGGTCATCTCCCTGCTGGGCATGGGCGGACCGTCGTTCCCGATGGCCGACCACTACAACCACATCCATATCGGGTTCTAGTGGCGGAAGCCGTGCTTCGGCGCGAAGACGGAAGCATCGTGTGTGAGCGCTGTGTCCTGGCGGACACGGCGCTCACGCGCATGAAGGGACTGCTCGGCCGGCGCGAGCTGCCGAACGGCGAAGGAATTCTCCTGAAGCCGGCTTCGTCGGTGCACATGGCGTTCATGCGCTTTCCGATCGACGCCGTGTTCCTCGATCGCGACCTGCGAGTGGTGAAGATCGCAGCGGATCTGAGGCCCTGGCGTGCCGCAGGCAGTCGCGGCGCAAAGGCCGTGCTCGAGATTCCCGCGGGTGAGGCGCGACGCCGCGATCTCAGCGTGGGCGATCGACTGGTCGCCGGCTAGTCGTTTTCGCAGACGTCGCCTGCGACAGCACCCATTCGGTGCGCAGCTCCCGCGCGCGATCCTCGAGGTCGGTGAGCAGCGAACGCACCTCGTCCAGCTGCGGGCGAAGCTTGTCGACACGGCGGAGCTCTGACGCGATCTGCGCGAGCGAGCTGGCAGGGCTCGCGTTCAACCTGCGAATCCGACGTTCGCTCGCTTCAAGCTGGCCGCTGACCGTGCGCTCCCAGGCCCCCGCCTCCTCCTTGAGCGTTCGGAGCTCGGTCTCCGTCGCGGGTCGGCGGTCGAGCACCTCGCGGAGTCGTTTGATCAGGGCGAAGTCGAGCGGCTCGGGCATCCGAAGACCGCAAGCCTTTCAGATGCGCAGAGCGTTCGCCCGAGCGGGATCGCTAGGGGCGCCATGGCCACGATCTCGTCTCAAGGTGCCGGGAGGCGACGCCGATAAAGCGCAGATCTCCTACCAAGCACCGCAGGAGGACCGCAGATCTCATGAAACGCAGCTTCGACATGACCCGCTCGGGTACGACGGAGTGGAGCGAAACGACGGCCCGCCTGAACAAGGTGGCGCGTTCGCGCGGCTTCTCCGGACGCACGCTGCTGCTCAGCGCCGCCGTGGGGTTTCCGGCGAGCATTGCCCTGCTGATGCTGTCGCTCCGTTCGCTAGACGGACGTGCGCTGCACGAGTCGCTGCACTCCGCCAACCCGGCAGTCTTGGCCCTCGCTGTGTGCGCGAGCTCGCTCGTGTATGTCGTGCAGGCGGCGCGCTGGCGCTTGGTGGCTCAGCCGTCACCTCCCCTTCCGTTCCGCAGATTCCTCGATTGGGCGGTCGGAGCGATCGCAGTGAACAACGTCGTCCCCGGGCGTCCTGGCGACCTACTTCGGATCGAATGGCTGTCGCGCGCCGCGAAGATGCCGCGCGCCCGGGCGCTCGCCTCGGTGGTAGTCGACCGGGGTTTGGATCTGGCGGTCCTCGTGGCGGCGCTCGCGTTCACCTACCCCAGCGTCGGGAATGCGCACAGGATCGATCACGTCGGTGTCGTCGCTCTCCTCCTCGTGATGCTCGCAGGCCTGGTCGTCATCGGCGCGGTCGCGTACAGCCGGCGTGCGAGGCGCGCACCGGTAGGCCGTCTGCGCAGCTTCGTCACGAACGTCGCATGTGAAGTGTGCAGCCGCGTTCGAGGCTGGCGCGGAGTCGCGGCGGTCATGCTCAGCCTGCTCGCATGGGGCCTCTGGAGTGCGAGCGCCTGGCTGGTGGCCTCATCGGTTGGAATCCCGCTGACGCCGCTCGATCTCCTGTTCGTGACCGCGGTGATCAATCTCGGTGTCGCAATCCCATCGTCGCCGGGATTCATCGGGACGTACCAATGGCTCAGCGTGTGGTCGCTCGGCGTACTGGGCGTGAACCACACGTCCGCGTTCGCCTTTTCGATCCTCATGCACGCAGCATGGTTCGTCCCGACGACACTCGCAGGCGCCGTGTTGATCCTTCGAAAGTGCCCGCCGCTCGTAGCGGGGCTGATCGCCGATCGACGTTCGCAGGGCAATGTCGCCGGAAGGGTCGTGGCACTCCCGAGAAAGCTGCCAACGGCCGACGCGGTAGGCGCCCGCGCGAAGACACGACGGTGACGACCGGTCAGCAGGTATCGCTCGGCGGGCAGGGCAAGGTCGGAGTCTCTCAACTAGGTCTCCACGACGCAGCGCGGCGTGCCGGCAGTGTGTTCCTGTACATCGTCCTGCCTGCTCTGCTCGTGACCGCGGTGATCGGCGGATCGTTCGGTGATCACTTCGCTTTCGACTTCCATCAGTTCTGGCAGGGCGGACGAGACGTGGTCAACGGTCACTCTCCCTATCCGTCCGCCGGTTCCCTGCCCGCGGGCAATGAGGAGAGCCTCGACCCGCTGGGGATCCAGCACGTCTTCCGCTTTCCGTACCCGGCTCCGGCGGCGCTCGCAATGGCGCCTTTCGGACTGCTTCCGTTCACGCTGGCCGCGTCGATTTTCCTCGTCTGCTCTTTCGCCGCCGTCTTCCTTGCCCTGCGGCTCCTCGGCGTTTCGGATTGGCGGTGCTACGGCGTCGTGTTCGCCTCGATGCCTACGGTCGGCGCGCTCCGGCTCGGCACGTTCACGCCACTGCTCCTGCTCGGCCTCGCCCTCGTCTGGCGCTACCGAAGCCGGCGAGTCGTCGTCGCAGGCGTCGTCGGCTGTCTGATCGTTGCGAAGCTCTTCCTGTGGCCGCTCCTCGTCTGGCTCCTCGTGACTCGTCGCTTCGCGGCTGCGGCGCTCGCCCTCGTGTCGGCGGTGACGATCACCATCGGCAGTTGGGCCGTGCTCGGTTTTGCCGGGCTCGGCGAGTACCCAAAGCTTCTCTCAGCGCTTGCGACCACCGTTCAGGGAAGAGGTTGGTCGACCGTGGCACTCGGGCTCTCCCTCGGGCTCTCGGCCGCGACCGCAAAAACGGTCGCGCTCGTGCTCGGTGGCGCGGCACTCGCGGTCATCCCCCTCGCCCCTCGTGAGAAGCGCGATCTCTGGGCCTTTTCGCTTGTAGTCGCAGCTGCGATCTTGCTGTCCCCGATCGTGTGGCTCCACTACTTCCTGCTACTCGTCGCGCCACTGGCGCTCGCGTATCCGACGCTGTCGCCGGCCTGGTTCATCCCCCTCGGCTTCTGGGTGTGGCCTTTTCAGGAGACAGGTGGAGACATCTGGAAGATCGGTCTCGGTCTCGCTGCCCTCGCCGCGCTCTGCGCAGCCGTCCTCCACGCCCCTCCGCGACCTCGGCCGTCTTGAGCTCGAAAGTTCCCAAGAGCGCCGTCGCCACGTCCGTGCCGGGCCGCCGGCCGACAGCGGTCGCCTTGCCCGGGTTCTTCCTCGCCGGGCGAAGGATCCTCGATCCACTGCTTTTCGGCCTGCTACCCCTCGCCTTCGCAGCACTCGTGATGTACGCCGAAGCGAGACAGGGTCTCCTCGGTTTCGACTTCAAGGGAACGATCTGGCAGCCGGGGCATGAGATTCTCGCGGGACATTCACCGTATCCTCGGCCGCTGGCGGCCGCGATGGACTCGGGTAACCCGTCCGTCTATCCACCGGTGGTGCTCCTGCTGGCGCTCCCTTATGCACTCGTGCCGTTCACGATCGCGTACGCCGCGTGGACCGTAACGCTTGTCGCTGCAGTGCTGGTGGCTCTGCGAATTCTCGGTGCTCGCGACTGGCGTTGCTACACGATCGCGCTCGGATCTCTTCCGGTCGCGTACGGCCTGGCGCTGGGAAATCTCGTCGTCCTGCTCGTGCCGCTTCTGGCCTGCGCCTGGCGGTACAGGGCGAGCCCCCGCTGGAGTGGTCTCGCGGTCGGGGCCGGCATCGCGCTGAAGCTCGTTCTGTGGCCCCTGCTCGTCTGGTTCATCGTCACTCGTCGCTGGCGCGCGGCATTCATCGCCGCCGCTTCAGCCGTGATGTCGATGGTCTGTGCGTGGGCAATCCTGGGCTTCGACGGCTTGCGCGACTACCCGCAGCTTCTCCGAGTGAACAACGATCTGTACGCAGCACACAGCTGGTCCCTGTTCGCGGGTGGAGTAGGGCTCGGCCTTCCCTGGTCCGTAGCAAGTGCGTTGGCGTCACTCGCCGGTGTTGCCTTGCTTGCCCTCGCGTTCGTGTCGATTCGGCGTCGCAACGGAGATCGCATTGCCTTCTGCGTCGTCGTCGTCGCGTCGATCGCATGCTTGCCGATCGTCTGGCCGGCGTCACTCGTCTTGCTGCTGGTGCCGATTGTCCTCGTTGCGCCCTCGGCCGATCTGATCTGGGTCCTGCTTACGGCGCTCTGGCTTGGAGCCGCTGTGCCGCGCCAGCTGGCCGACGCCGGGAGCCCGAGCACGGATGCCCCTTCGATCGTCTGGAGGATGCAGCACGCCGGACCGCCAACCGCACAAATCGCCGCCTTCACCGCACTCGTCGCACTGATCACCGTTCTCGTCCTGCGGCGCGCCGGCCGAATACGCTCGGTCGATCCTGGGACCTCCTGCCTACGAGTACCACGGCCTGATGGCGGAGGCCTGGGACCTCCTCCGCGGTGACACCTCGGGTTGGGACGACCGGCCGTTCTACCTCGAGCTGATCCGACGCTCCGGTGAGCCCGTGCTCGACGTCGGCTGCGGCACAGGGCGATTGCTCCTCGACTATCTGGCCGAAGGGATCGAGATCCACGGCGTCGACGTCTCGCCGGAGATGCTGGCGCTCTGCCAAGCGAAGGCTTCGACGCTCGGCCTGGAGCCCACCTTGTACGAGCAGGCCGTCGAGGACCTGAACCTGCCGCGTTACTACCGGACGATCATTGTCCCCTCTTCGTCGATCCAGCTTGTCATCGATCCGGCGACCGCCGGTCGCGCGATCGTGCGTCTCGCCTCACACCTCGAGCCCGGAGGCACGCTCGTGATGCCCTTCATGACGCTCAAGGGCGACGAGGAGTGGACGAGGGAAGCGGTACGGCCGGATGGTGCTCTCGTACGGCGCACTGCGAAGTCCGAGTACGACCCGGTGACGGAGCTCGAGGATACCGACGACCTCTACGAAGTGCTCGTCGACGGGAAAGTCGTCGCGGCGGAGCGCCATGTGCAGAAGCCCGCGACGCGGAGTTACACAGTCGACCAGGCCCGAGCGCTCTACCTGCAGGCGAGGCTGGAAATCGAGCGGATCGTCGACGGGTTCAGCGACAAACCGCACGAGGACGGCGCTGTGTTCACCGTCATCGGCGCTCGCTGACCCGCGCACCTCGTCTTCGGAACCTCCGGATACCATGGCCCCGCTCAAGCGGCGCCGTGGCCGAGTGGCTAGGCAGAGGCCTGCAAAGCCTCGCACACCAGTTCGATTCTGGTCGGCGCCTTTTCGACAAAAGCACCGAACGGGGGGAGCCCCCACGAGAGGTCTCGGACGCTCTCCATTGCTCGTTCTTTGTTCAGCCGCCGCAGGTAGATCTCGGTGGTGTCGGCCTTCGTGTGCCCAATCAACCGCTGCAACGCATCTCGTTCGCCCGGGTGTGTGACGCAAAGACGGCCAAGGTCTATCTGACAGAGGCTCTCTTCGAAGAATTGCCCTTCGCCGACAAACCCGAAGCGCCGCTCGAACAGCGGATCGACGAGTCCTACGAATCAGCTCAACGCGTTGCTCGAAGCGGCGGACTGGGAGACCGAGTAGCGCATAATCACTTTTTCGACACTTTCCCCGGTGTTACAGAACCGGGGGAACCTTCCGATAACTGGGCGATACGAGCGGGCAGACTCCCCGATGCTCGCGGATCATCCTGTCGTCGTCCGTGCGCCGGAATGATTTGTCGAGGTCGATGCTTGACCTTCCTGCTCAGATGGCGAGACTGAGGATTGTGGAAGCGCAGCGTTCGGGGATAGGTCGTGTCGTGGGGCTTGTCGTGTTAGCGATCTCATGCTTGGAGGCGTCGGAGGAGTCATTGCTTTCGTCGCGGTGAAGTGGAGGCTTATTCCGAACCATGCGGTCGCATTGATGGCTGTTGTGGTTCTCGTCCCGTTGGTTCTATGGGGCTTCACCCAGGACGACCGAGCGTAGATCCGCTGGGCCCTGGTCGGGGGCGGAACCCTGGCGTATCACTCGCTCGATGATCCGTCCGCGTAGCCGCGGCCGCCTCCACTGCGACGAGGTAAGGCGCCAGAAGGTCTCCGACGTCCGCGGGCTTTGCCCGTCGCAGCCGCAAGCGCCCTCGGAGAAAGACCGTCCGGAAGTCATCATGCTCGGCGAAGCCGAGCAGACTTCCGGACGCTACTAGCCGCAGGCCAGCTTGCCGCCGCCTGCGATCGGGCGGTTGGACTCCAACACCTCGAAGCACCAGTAGCAACGCGGCGCGACGATCGCGGCTGCAAGGTCGATGTACCTCGCTCGTTGGTGGATGGGCAAGGCCTCCTCGGTGATGTCGCGCTCGAACTGGTCGAGCGCCTTGTTGACGGCCGGATTCCCGTATTCCGCCTGACGCTTGATCGTCTTGATCACGACACGCAGTCGCTGCAGGTCGCGCTCGAGCCGCCTGCGCTGCGCGGCCTGCTTTGCCTTCGAGAGGCCCTTGCAATGCCGCGGCTGATCTCGCTGAACCTCGACCGTCTCGACCGGATAGGTCGTTACCTCGGCGGTCGTCACCTGGGCAGCCTGCTTCGTCTCACCGCCACAGCCCGCTAAGGCGACTGCCCCGACCAAAAGCGCGGCGAGGGCGAGACCCCGGTCCATGTCGCCAGGGTAGCCGGAGGCTCAGGCCGCAACCCCCGTGAACTGCGGGATGATCTCGTCGCCGTACGTCTTCAGCGTCTCCTCCTGCCCATGCGTCATGAGGTAGACGTTGAACTGGTCGACGCCGATCGACTCGAGCTCCTTCAGCTTCTTCGTCGCGTCCGCGGCCGTTCCGAGCACACAGAAACGGTCGACGATCTCGTCGGTGACGAACTCACCGTGCGCCGCGCCGACACGCGAATGATCTTTGTAGTCGTAGAACTTCCGCGCCTTCACGAAATCTGTGAGGTCCTTCGGAATGTCCGAGTCGTCCCCGTAACGCTCGATCAGGTCCATGACGTGGTTCGAGACCATCGCCGGGAACCAGCGCGACTGCTCGCGCGCGTCGGCGATGTCCTCAGAGATGTGGCTCGGCGCGCCGACGATGCACTTGAGCTCGGCTGGATCGCGACCAGCCTCTTCGGCCGCGCGGCGGGCTGTGTCCATGATCCACTTGATGATGACCGCGTCGGCGAGCTGGATGATCACTCCGTCGCCGACGCGTCCGGCAACGGCCAGTGCCTTCGGGCCGTAGCCCGCGATCCACATCGGGATGTCGGGCAATTCTTCGCGCACCCACTTCAGCTCGAGCTCCTTCTCGTTCCAGTCGACGGAGCGCCCGTTCATCAGGTCCTTGACCATCGCGCAGCGGCTCTCGAAGTCGGCGACCTTCACAGGCTTCAGACCGACGACGCGACGCGAAGAGTCGCCGCGGCCGATCCCCATCACCATCCGGCCGTCGGAGATGTCCTGCATCGTCGCGTACCAGCTCGCCGTGACCGTCGCGTCCCGGATGCCCGGATTGGTGACGAAGTGACCCAGCTTGATCTTGCTCGTCTGCGCAGCGGCGAGCGGGAGCGTCGCGTAGGACTCCTCCCAGAGGATGTGCGAGTCGTAGGTCCAGGCGTACTCGAACCCATGCTGCTCGGCGAGTTTCATCAACTCGATCATCCGCTGGTACGGCGGGTCCGGCAGAACGGTTACGCCGAAGCTGAGCATCGATCCTCCCCGATGGCTGGCAGGGGACGAGCATACCGCCGCGAAAACGCCCCGCACAGTGGCATGGCCCTACCTCCTATTCGCGTTCGCCGCCGGCGTGGCACTGCCGGTCCAGTTCGGGATCAACGCGCAACTCGCGGTCTGGCTGCACAGTCCGATTCGGGCAGCGTTCATCTCGTTCCTCACCGGCGCGGTCATCCTGGCCGTCGCCGCGGCGCTCGTCTTCAAGCCGTTGCCCTCGTGGAACCGCCTCGGCCACGCACCCTGGTGGGTCTGGCTCGGTGGAGCTCTCGGCGCCTTCTACGTGGCGGGCTCGATCTTCGCCGCACCGAAGCTCGGGGCTGCGGCCTTGATCGCCGTGATCGTCGCGGGACAGTCGCTCGCATCGCTCGCAGTCGACCACTTCGGCTGGGTCGGTTTCGAGCAGAAGCACATCAGCCCAGGGCGCATCGTCGGAATGGCGCTCGTCGGTGCGGGCGTCGCGCTGGTGCGGATCTTTTAACCGGCAGCGACGCGAGCGATGGTCTTCGTCGCAAGGCGGTCGAGCACCTGCACGGCCAACCCGAGGTGCTCTTCTTTCGTGTCCTCGAGCTTCGTATGCGACAGGCCGCGAAGCGATTGCACGAAGACCATCACCGTCGGGATCCCCGCGCGCGCCACTTCAGCCGCATCGTGCAACGGACCACTCGGCAACCGGTGGGACTTTCCCGCCACTTCCTTGATCGCCTCGTCTGCCAGGTCGACGAGCGCGTCGTCGAAGAGGATCGGCTCGATATTCCAGATCCGCTCCCACTCGACTGCGATGTCTTCTTCCTCCGCAAACCGCTCCGATGCGCGCTTCGCATCGCCGAGCATCGCGGCGAGCTTTCCCGCATCGAGGTGACGCTGGTCGAGCAGGCACTCGGCCGTCTCGACCACCGAGGTGACGATGCCCGGCTTCGTGACGACCCCACCCATCGTGCAAACGGCGCCGTCGCCCGTACGCTTTGCGATCTCGCGGATCTCGAGCTCGAGCCGCGCGACCCCGGCGAGCGCATCGCGACGCTTGTCCATCGGGGTCGAGCCGGCGTGCGCGGCCTGCCCGCGGAACCTGATCTGGTGACGCTCGACGCCGAACGTGCCGAGCACGACGCCGAGCGGGAGATCCATCGACTCGAGGACCGGGCCCTGTTCGATGTGCAGCTCTAGGTAGGCGGCTGCACCCTCGAGCTCGCGCGCGGCGTCCACCGCACGGTCGAGCTCGACGCCGTGCTGGCCGAGCGCATCGGCAAGCGCGATGCCGGCGGCGTCTTTACGGGCGCGGAGCTCGTCCTGATCCGTCATCGAGCCGGCGGCTGCGGAGGAGCCGAAGAGCGAACGCCCGAACCGAGCCCCTTCCTCGTCGGCCCAGTTCACCAGACGCACCGTGACGGGCGGCGTGCCCTCCTCGGCGAGCCTTCGCAGCACCTCGAGCCCCGCGACCACGTTCAGTGCGCCGTCCAGCCAGCCGCCGTTCGGGACCGAATCGATGTGGCCGCCGATCAGCACGGCCTTGTCGGAGGCGCCTCGGAGCGTAAACCACTGGTTGCCGGCCGCGTCGACCGACTCTTCCGCTCCTAGCGGCGCCACTTTCCCCCGGAGCCACTCCCGGGCCTGCTCCCAGGTGTCCGTCCAGGCCACCCGCTGCGCTCCGTTCTCGTCGCCGGTCAGCTCCTGGAGCTCGCGCAGCTCGACGACGGTGCGGCTGGGGTCGAGAGGCACGCGGCGACTCTAACTTTCCGGGCTGCGAGTGTGGTAAGCATCGCTCGATGTCGGCGATCGCGGTCGAGCCGTCGAACAGAGGGATCGCCGGCGCGCTTCCCCGCGCAGCGGCGCGCGCCCTGTTGCTCGTCGTCGGCCTCGCCGTTCTCTGGGGCGTCTGGGAGGGCTACCGCTGGCTCGGCATCCGTGAGCACTGGACGTGGCCTTTCAAGGTCAACGACACGAACATGCCCCACATCAGCAAGATCTGGCACGCCTTCGGACAGCCGCTGCAACCCGACGGACCGCCCTTGCGGCACTACCTGTGGCACTACGCGATCTTTACGGGCAAGGAGGCGCTTGCGGGCTTCGTGCTCGGGGCTGCGATCGGGTTCTTCCTCGCTGTCGCGCTCTCGCAGTCGAACATGCTGCGGCGCGGCTTTCTCCCGTACATCGTCGTGTCGCAGACGGTGCCGATCCTTGCCATCGCGCCGATGGTCGTGGTCGGCCTCGGTACGAAGGGCGTCAGCCCGTGGGTGTCGGTTGCGGTCATCGCCGCCTACCTCACGTTCTTCCCGGTCGCGATCAACACGCTGCGCGGCTTGTTGTCGCCGGATCCGGAGGCGCTCGAGCTGATGCGCTCATATGCAGCGGGCCGCTGGAAGATCCTCTGGCGGCTCCGTGTCCCCGCGTCGCTGCCGTACGTCTTCTCGGCGCTGAAGATCTCCGCGACGGCCAGCGTCATCGGCGCCATCATCGGGGAAACGCCCGCGTCGCTCCAGGGCGGCCTCGGTTACGCGATCGTGAACTTCAACCAGTACTACTCGATCCAGCCGGCGAACCTGTGGGCGACGATCATCGTCTGCGCGCTGCTCGGCATCGTCTTCTTCCTCGCAGTCGTAGCGCTAGAGCACATTGTCTTGAAGCGTGCTCCGGAGAACGTGGCGTGAGCGCAGTCTCGATCAAGGGCGTTTCGAAGCAGTTCGAGGCCGGAGTGACGGCGCTGCAAGGGATCGACCTCGACGTCGAGCCCGGTGAGTTCGTCTCCCTAATCGGGCCGTCCGGGTGCGGCAAGTCGACGCTGCTCCGAATCATCGGCGATCTGACCAAGCCGACGGCCGGAACCGTGCAGGTCAACGGCAAGCCAGCCGATCGTGCCCGCCGCGACCACGAGTACGGCATCGTCTTCCAGGACGCCGTGCTCTACGACTGGCGGACGGTGTCGAAGAACATCTCGCTGCCGCTCGAGCTGTTGCACTGGAACCGCTCACGCCGGAACGCACGGATCAAGGACATGCTCGAGCTCGTCGAGCTGACCGGCTTCGAGAGCCACCATCCGTGGCAGCTCTCCGGCGGGATGCAGCAACGCGTCTCGATCGCGCGGGCGCTTTCGTTCTCCCCGTCGCTGCTGCTGATGGACGAGCCGTTCGGCGCACTCGACGAGATGACCCGGGAGCGGCTGAACGCCGAGCTCCTGCGGATCTGGCAGGAGACGGGCTCGACCGTCGTCTTCGTCACCCACTCGATCTCCGAAGCGGTGTTCCTGTCGACGCGCGTCGTCGTCATGTCCGTCCGGCCGGGACAGATAGCGGGCTTGGTCGACGTCGATCTCGAGCAACCGCGAACGAACGCGACGAGAGAAAGCCCTCGCTTCTTCGAGCTCGTGACGCAGGTGAGAGAGCAGCTCGCCGCCGCGGGAGCTCGACTCGGAGAGACGCAGGAGCCTGCTCTGGTGGAGGACCAGGTCTGAGCACGATCGTCCAACCGGTTCCTCGAAGCGTCGGCCGGCGTGTCGGTCGCACCGCGCTCGACTGGATTCCGGCACTCGCCGTCTTTGTCCTCGGCATCGCCGCGTGGCAGGGCCTCGTCGCGGCGTTCCACGTCGAGGAGTTCCTGTTGCCGAAGCCGACGGCGATCGCGCAGGCCTTCTGGGACCAGAAGAGCGCGCTCTGGAGCCAGGGGATCTACACCTTCAAGGAGGCGCTCGGCGGCTACGCGCTCGGTTGCAGTCTCGGCATCTTCGTTGCGCTCCTCTTCGCCGCATGGCGGCCGCTGTCCAGCGCGTTCATGCCTTACGCCGTCGCCGCGAACGCCATTCCCATCATCGCCTTCGCGCCGATCATGAACAACTGGTTCGGGCTGTTGAACCCGTTCTCGAAGATGGCGATCGCAGCCGTGCTCTGCTTCTTCCCGGTGATGATCAACACGCTCCGGGGCTTGACCTCGGTCCACCCCTCTTCGATCGAGCTGATGCAGTCGTACGCGGCCGGCCGGGTCTCGTTGTTTCGCCGCGTCCGGATCCCTAATGCACTTCCACACATGTTCACCGGGCTGAAGGTCGCCACGGTCCTGTCGATGATCGGGGCGATCGTCGGCGAGTACTTCGGTGGCCCGACGGAGGCGCTCGGGGTGAAGATCCTCAATGACTCCTCATATGGCAATTTCACCGACGCCTGGGCTGGGATTGTGATGGCCAGCCTGCTCGGGATCGTCTTCTACGCAGTCGTCGCCCTGGCCGAGCGGCTGACAACCAGCTGGCACCCGTCGGCGAGGGCCTTCCATACGGAATGAGATAAAGGGACAATGGCTGGAAATTCAGACCGGAGGAGGAAGCGGATGAAGCACAGGTGGGTCGTAGGAATCGCAGTGCTCGCGTGCCTGGTCGTGGCGGGAGGGGCAGCGGCGCGAACGCAGCTGACGACGGGCACGAAAGCGACGAAGGTGACCCTGCAGCTCAAGTGGGTAACGCAGGCGCAGTTCGCGGGCTACTACGCGGCGAAGGCCAAGGGGTACTACTCGAAGGCGGGCCTCGACGTGAGCCTCAAGGTCGGCGGGCCGACCATCACGCCCGAGCAGGTCGTGCTCGGAAAGCAGGCCGAGTTCGGCATCGACTGGACACCCAGCATGTTGTCGTTCCGTGACGGCGGCAAGAAGATCATGAGCATCGCGCAGGTGTTCTCGAAGAGCGGCATGACCGAGCTCACGTGGAAGGACAGCGGCATCACGACCATCGCGAAGATGCGAGGCAAGAAGGTCGGGGTCTGGTGCTGCGGGAACGAGCCCGAGCTGTACGCGGCGCTCACGAAGAACGGGATCGATCCCAAGAGCAAGAACGACGTCACGATCATCAACCAGCCGTTCAACATGGACCTCTTCCTCAGTCGCGAGGTCGATGCGGCGGCGGCGATGACCTACAACGAGCTGGCACAGGTCCTCGAGACAAAGAACCCGAAGACCGGCAAGCTCTACCAGCTGTCCGACCTGAACGTCATCAGCATGGAGAACGCCGCGAAGGGTGCGGGGACCTCGATGCTCGAGGACGAGATCTTCGTGCGCGACGACTGGATCAAGGACAAGAAGAACCAGGCGATCGCAAAGAAGTTCCTCGCTGCGTCGTTCAAGGGCTGGATCTACTGCCGTGACCACGCGAGCGACTGCGTCAAGATCGTTTTGAAGAACGGACCGGCGCTGCCGGGCGGCCACCAGAAGTGGCAGATGAACGAGATCAATGCGCTGATCTGGCCGAACAAGCTCGGGATCGGGATCATGGATCCGAAGGCGTTCAATCGGACTGCGAAGATCGCGAAGCAGTTCAAGGTGATCAAGAAGACGCCGTCGGGCGCCTATCGCAGCGACCTGGCCAAGGCTGCTGTTGCGCAGCTGAAAGCCCAGGGCGTGGACGTCCTCGGTAAGAAGTGGAAGAAGGCGAAGGTCAAGCTCACCGAGGGCGGAAAGTAGAAAACGAGGCCGAGGGAGGGATCTGCAGATGTCCGTACTCATCAAAGGCGGCCGCATCATCACCGCGGCGGACGACTACGTCGGCGACATCTACGTCGAAGGCGAGCGGATCTCCCTCATCGGCGAGTCGATCGATCTCCAGGCCGAGCGAGTGATCGATGCAGCCGGGAAGTACGTGCTTCCCGGCTGCGTCGACCCTCATACGCATCTCGACATGCCGTTCGGCGGGACGACAACGATCGACGACGTCCAGTCGGGGCAGACCGCCGCTGCGTTCGGCGGAACGACGTGCCACGTCGACTTCATCATCCAGCCGCAGGGCTCGACGTTCGCCGACGCAATCGAGGAATGGCGAGGCAAGGCGAATGGCAAGCAGGTGATCGACATGGGCTACCACATGGCTGTCACCGATCTCCGCGAGGGCGGGACGCTCGAAGAGCTCGCGTCGCTGCCGGAGCAGGGGATCACGTCCTACAAGCTCTTCATGGCGTACAAGGGCGCGCTGATGGTCGACGACGAAACGCTCTTCAAGACGATGGAGGTCGCCGCAGAGACTGGAGCACTCGTGATGGTGCACGCGGAGAACGGCGACGCGATCGACGTGCTCGTGAAGAAGGCGCTTGCCGAAGGCCACACGGAACCGCACTGGCACGCGCTGACCCGCCCGCCGGAGACCGAAGGCGAGGCGACGAACAGAGCGATCCAGCTCGCACACGTCGCGGGCGCTCCGCTCTACGTCGTGCACGTCTCCTGCAAGGAATCCGTCGAGCCGATCCAGCTGGCGCGAGAGAAGGGCTGGGACGTCTGGGGCGAGACGTGCACGCAGTATTTCTTCGTCGACTACAGCTTCCTCGAGCGGCCGAACTTCGAGGGCGCGAAGTACGTGTACACCCCGCCGCCGCGGGCGAAGGAGAACCAGGACGTGCTGTGGAACGCGGTGCGCACCGACACACTGTCGGCCATCTCCACGGACCACTGCGCGTTTCTCTGGGACGGTCAGAAGTCGCTCGGCAAGGACGACTTCTCGAAGATCCCGAACGGCGGGCCCGGCCTCGAGAATCGGCTCCAGATGATCCACGAGTTCGGTGCGAGGGCAGGACGGATCTCGCTCAACCGCATGGTCGAGCTACTGGCGACGAACCCCGCGAAGTTGTTCGGTGTTTATCCACGCAAGGGCACGATCGCGGTCGGCTCCGACGCGGACATCGTCGTGTTCGACCCGGAGAAGAAGGTCACGATCTCCGCGAAGACACAGCACTCCAGGGTGGACTACAACCTCTACGAGGGAACCGAGGTCACCGGGACGCCGGAGATCGTGCTGCTGCGCGGCCAGGTCCTCGTCGACGGCGACGAGCTCGTCGCAGAGCCGGGGATCGGACAGTTCGTCAGGCGGGCGAAGTTCGGCGAGGAGCTGCGGCCGGCGGCTACGGCCGCGGCGTAGCCAGGGCGCGGAGCGCGAGCAGCCCAAAGACGACGTTCGCAGCGGCGAGCGCCGTCGGCTGACCCGGGCCGTCGTAGGCCGCCGCGACCTCGACGACGGGCGGTAGGGGCGAATGAGTGCGGAAGCGGACCGGAGCGCCTCCGGGCCGAAGCGGGCACCGGTGCGAGGGCGGCCCCATCGTCGGCCCTACGCTAACGCGCGGCTCTTCAGCCCGTCGAGTATCGCGCCGCGGCGGGCTTTGCCCGTCGCGGCTGATGGCCGTATCGCGGACAAGCCACCGTCGCGAGTCATCATGGCTCGGCGAAGCCGAGCCGGACTCGCGACGGACTTAGCGCGTCTGCGGGAAGCCTAGGTCGACCTTGGAGGTCGCCGGCTCCGGCCAGCGTGACGTCACGACCTTGCCCCGGGTGTAGAAGTTGATCCCCTCGGGCCCGTACACGTGCGAGTCGCCGAAGAGCGAGTTCTTCCACCCACCGAAGGAGTAGTACGCGACCGGCACCGGGATCGGAACGTTGATGCCGACCATCCCCGCCTGCACGTCGAACTGGAACTGCCGGGCGACGCCGCCGTCGCGCGTGAAGATCGCCGTTCCGTTTCCGTACGGGTTGTCGTTCACGAGCTGCACCGCTTCGTCGTACGTTCCGACGCGCGTCACGCCGAGCACCGGTCCGAAGATCTCGTCCTTGTAGGCGTCCATCTCCGGCGTCACGTTGTCGAGAAGCGACACGCCGAGGAAAAAGCCCTCGCCCTCTGGAGTGTTCTCGCGGCCGTCCGCCAGCACGTCTGCGCCCTGCTCCCGCGCGCCGTCGATGTACGACGCGACCCTGTCGCGGTGCTCCCGCGTCACGAGCGGCCCCATCTCAACGTCAGCTTCGAGCCCGTTGCCGACCTTGATCTTCGGGAGGCGCTCCTCGATCGCCTTGACGAGCCGGTCGGCTGCGTCTCCCACGGCAACGACCTGCGAGATCGCCATGCAGCGTTCGCCTGCGGACCCGTACGCCGCGCTCACTGCAGCGTCGGCAGCCATGTCGATGTCCGCGTCCGGCAGGACGATCATGTGGTTCTTCGCGCCACCCAGCGCCTGCACGCGCTTGCCGGTCTTCGTTCCCGTCTCGTACACGTAGCGCGCAATCGGCGTCGAGCCGACGAACGACACCGCGGCAATGTCCGGATGCTCGAGCACCGAGTCGACCGCGACCTTGTCGCCGTGGACGACGTTGAAGACGCCGTCCGGCACGCCCGCCTCCTTCAGCAGCTCAGCGGTGTACACCGAAGCCGACGGATCCTTCTCCGACGGCTTGAGGACGAACGTGTTGCCACACGCGAGCGCCGGCGCCCACATCCACATGGGCACCATCGCAGGGAAGTTGAACGGCGTGATGCCGGCGACGACGCCCAGCGGCTGCCGAATCGAGTAGACGTCGATCCCGGTTGACGCCTGCTCCGAAAACTCGCCTTTCAAGAGCTCGGGGATACCGCAGCAGTACTCGATCACCTCGAGCCCTCGCGCAACCTCCCCCAACGCGTCAGAAAGCACTTTGCCGTGCTCGGCGGTGAGAAAGCGCGCGATGTCCTCACGTTGATGGTCGAAGAGCTCGCGGATCGCGAAGAAGAGGGCCGTGCGCTTCGAGAGCGACATCGCGCGCCACGCGGGAAATGCCTTGCGCGCTGTCTGCACCGCCAAGTCGACTTCCTCGCGGGTCGCGAAGTCGACCTCCCCCGTCTGCCGTCCGAGCGCAGGGTTGTAGACCGGCCCGCTGCGTCCCGACTGTCCCTCGACCGCTCGGCCACCGATCCAGTGGCTGATGCGCTTGACGTCCTGGTCTCGTTCGACGGGCGGGGTGGCTAGCTCGGTCATCTCGCTCCTCCTCGTGGGACGTGTCCAGGGTACCGCGGATAGGGTGCGCGGATGAAGCGCTGCGTCCCGTTTCTGGTGCTGGTTTTGACCGCCGGCTGCGGCGGCGGCGCAAACACCTCCGCTCCCCAGACCGCTCCGCGAGCGCCAGCGCCGGCCAATGATGCGGCGCCCTGGCCCGCTCCTGCAGACCCGATGAAGCTCACCGTTCGCGCGGGACTGACTCCCGAGACAAACGAGTTCGTGTTCCTGCACGTGCACGCCCACCTCGACGTCTTCGTGAACGGCGAGCCGGTCCCGATTCCCGCGGGCATCGGGATCGAGATCCACGACCCGTCGGTAAAGAGCTTCAAGGCCAAGGACGGCTCGATGGGCTACGGAGGCATCAGTCCACCCTGCTCGACGCCGTGCATCTCGCCGCTCCACACCCACTTCGTCGACGGCGTCCTCCACACGGAGGCGAAGGAGGATAAGTTCAACACGCTCGGCGAGTTCTTCACCGAGTGGGACGTCCGGCTCGACCGCAAGTGCGTCGGGGGCTATTGCAAGCCTGCCACCGTGATCACGATCTACGTGAACGGCGACCCCTACAGCAGCGATCCCCGCGAGATCTCACTCGAGGACAAGACAGAGATCGCGGTCGTGATCGGATCGCCTCCGAAGAACATTCCATCCAGCGGCGCGTCGGGCTAAGCTCCGCTTCGGTGGCGACCATCGAGACGAACACCGAGCTCGGCCGGCAGGTAAAGGCAGATGCGAAGCAGTACGTCCTGCACTCCTGGTCGGTACAGGACGCGCTCGATCCGATCGCGGTCGCCGGCGGCGAAGGTCGGTATTTCTGGGACTACGACGGCAAGCGCTACCTCGACTTCGCTTCACAGCTCGTCAATGTCTCCATCGGTCATCAGCACCCGAAGATCGTCGCTGCGATCAAGGAGCAGGCGGAGAAGCTCTGCACAATCGGCCCGCCCATGGCCACGGAGGCGCGCTCCACGCTCGCACGCCTGCTGGCGGAGGTGACGCCTGGCGACCTACAAATGTCCTTCTTCACCAACGGCGGAGCCGAAGCGAACGAGAACGCCGTGAAGCTCGCACGCTGGTACACCGGCCGCCACAAGATCATCGCGCGGTACCGCTCGTACCACGGCGCGACCGCCGGCGCGATCACGCTCACGGGCGACCCGCGCCGCTGGCCCGCGGAGCCCGGCATCCCGGGCGTCGTGCGCATGCTCGACCCGTACACGTATCGCTGCCCTGCTGGACACCCCGACCCGTGCCCCGTCTGCACAGGCGCGCCGCACCTCGAGGAGATCCTCCAGTACGAAGGCGCACACACCGTCGCTGCGGTCATCCTCGAGACAGTCGTCGGAACGAACGGGATCATCGTCCCGCCGGACGGTTACCTCCAGGGGATCCGGGAGGTCTGCGACCGGCACGGGATTCTGCTGATCGCCGACGAGGTCATGGCCGGCTTCGGGCGTACGGGCAAGTGGTTCGGCGTCGAGAACTGGAATGTCGTCCCGGACATCCTCACCGTCGCCAAGGGAATCAACTCCGGCTACGTCCCGCTCGGCGCGATGATCGTGCGCAAACCGATCGCGGACTGGGTGCGGGACAAGTACTTCGCCGGCGGCCTCACCTATTCGGGACACCCCCTTGCCTGCGCTTCCGGCGTCGCCTCGATCGAGGCCTTCAAGGAGGAAGGCATCGTCGAGAACTCGGCCGAGATGGGTGACGTGTTCGCGGAGAAGCTGCGTGAGCTGCAGGAGAAGCACCCGTCGATCGGCGACGTCCGTGGGCTCGGGTGCTTCTGGGGTCTCGAGCTCGTCAAGAACCGGGAAACGCGCGAACCGCTCGTTCCGTTCAACGCCGTGGGTGAGGACTTCGCGCCGATGGCGCGGGTCTCGAAGGCCGCCCTCGAGCGTGGCCTCTACCTGATGACCCACTGGAACGTGATCATGGTGTGCCCGCCGCTGACGATCACGCGCGAAGAGATCGACGAAGGCATCGGGATCCTCGACGAGGCACTCTCGATCGCCGACGAGCACGCCGCCTGAAGGCGAGTGCCCGGACTATTAGCGACGTCGACCTGATCGTCCTCGCGTACGTCGCGGGCCAGGAAGTGCCGCTCGACGAGGCAGACCGCAACGCAGCGATCCGCAGGGCTCTCTTCGTCTTCGCCGCCGGCGGGGATCTGCACCGCGAGCCCACACTCGAAGATCCGGCGGTGCTCGAGCTGGCGCACGACCTCGACTCCCCGGAGCGGCGGGAGGCGCTGACGGCCGCTGTCGAGCGGCTCGACGCCGACCCCGACGCCAGGGAGCGACTTCAAGATCCCGACCTCGCCTGGCGCGCGTTCGCATGCAGCCTCCTCGCCGAGGCCCTCGGCGAAGACGCGGAGTCTTGACTCCGACCGGCCGCGGTCGTTCAATAGATCGGTGGCCGACGAGAGACGATCAGGCAGCGACCGCCGCACGGACGGCGAGCGGCGCAAGAAGGGCGACCGGCGGGAGAGCGACGCAGGCCCGCCTGACGCGAGCGAGAGGCGAACGGGGAGCGACCGCCGCTCCGGACAGGATCGGCGCTCTGACAAGGACCGCCGCGAGGGCGGGAACTAGCGCCAGTCGGCGAGCGCGGCGACGACCTCGTCCATCGTGCCGCAGATCTTGCCGGCCGCCTCGACGCAGCCTTCCACGAAGAGGTTGAGCCCGTGACCCTCGTGGCCGAGCGTGCTGCGCAGGTCAGTCAGCAGGCCGAGAATCCCCTTCTTCGACGGGTCGGCCTGCATCAGCGCGTAGAAGATCCCGATCTCGCAAGCTGTGCCGTCGTCCACCATGGGCCCGTCGAGCACCGCCACGACCGCATCAGCCTCGGAAAGTCCCTGCCAGTCCTTCGCGAAGATCGTTGCGGCGGACGTGTCCCCGGCAGCGAGCGCATTCTCGTGCGGCACGAAGACATCGATGCCATCGGCACGCAGTCGCGCCGCGCACTCGTCGATGAAGGATCGCTCGTAGGGCGTGAAGAGCGGCCCGGCAAAGTAGACCCGCACCGGCCAACCCTAACCTGGAAGACCAAGGCGGCGGCCCGAAGGCCGCCGCCTGCTGAAGTCACAGTCGCTACTTAGAAACCGCGCCCGACGAAGCCGAGCAGCGCAAGCACTAGAACGACGATTAGAACGATCCAGAGAATGCTCACGTATGCCTCCTTCCTCGGTAGCTTCGGTACTTGAACGAGGAAGTCGCCCGACCGGTTACGGGCACGAAGCTAGAGCTTCGGAGCGGTGATCAGCTCGCCGAAGTAGCGGGCCCGCGCCGAAGAAAGGATGCGGTCCGCCGTCGTCGGCATGTTCTTGCTGACCCACATGAGCACGAGTTGCGCGAGCGGCACGCGTTCGTCGCGTGATTCCTGGCCGATCATGAAATACACCCTGCCGGCTCGCTCGTAGCCGAGCACTTCCTCGAGCGCCAAGTCGACGGCCTGCGCCAGACGAGCCCGGTCTGCCGCGGGCTGTACGTGCGAGTGCTGGCGACAGATCTGGGGAAGCGCGCCGGTCTGGGCAGCTCGATCGAACAGGCTCAGGTGGTATCCGCACAGAAGCGAGAAGGCTCGCGTCTCCGCCGCTGCGTTCCACAACTCTTCTAGGCGGATCGCTGCGTGCGTGCTGCCTGCCTCGGCAAGGAGGTTGACCATCTCGCCGAAGGCACGGATCTGTCGGCCAGGAAAGCGCTCCGCAACCTGGTCGAGGAGGCCGCCGATGACGCGCTCGAACACGGCGGAAGACGGAGCGTCCCCGCCGTCCATGATCTCGGCAAGCGTCGCCTGCGCGTCGACGACCACGAGCAGCCCTTGTTCTTCGATCGCATGGACATCGCAACCGGTCAGCTGAAGTCGTTCCTCGAATCGGCTCCAGTGCTCCGGCACCGCCACGACGACGGCCGGGTCGCCAGCCTCGAAACCGGCGGCGAGATAGTCGGCGACCGAGTTCGCCAGCTCGTCGAGATCGGAATAGATCTGGACTGCGTGCTCAGCTGTCGCCGAGCCGCGGAGAAACTGGTCCCAGCTGCGCGCCACGTCCGTATTCTAGCCGCTCTTCCGGGCTTTTAACCCCCGTCGGCCACCCTTTTGGCGGTAGTGGCGGCTAGCGGCCGCATACGCGGAATATGCAGCCACGCGGCGGTTCAGCGAGATCGTAAAACCCAGATAGCCGGGAAGTGCGGTTGCCAAAGCACTCGTGCTCTTCGCCGCGAAAGCGTTGCGAACCCGACGCGCCAACTCGAGGCCGCGCTCGAGCCCCAGAACGAGACCGCGCGCCGTCGAGGCCCCGGCAGGAACACCAATCGCTTGGAAGCGCCCGTTGAAGCGGCCCTGGATCCGGATCTGGTCGGTCCAAGGCTGAGTCACCGCAGCCCACTGCTGCGCCTTTGGCAGCGACCTCGCCGCCTCGGCCCGTTTGCGTACCGGCGCCAACTCGCGTTGCACTCTGCTGCGCAAAGCGTCGCCGCTCCGAATGAATGCCGACTTCGTAGGCGCCGCCAGCGCACTGCCGGCTCCGAACGCAAGCGCGGCAACCGTCATCGCCAGAGCGCCAACAAGACTTCTCACGTGTTTAAAGATCACGGCCGAGACGACCGGGTACCTGGATGCCCCAAAGGAGTGGAAGTTCAGCCAGAGGGGCTTTGCTGAAGCGGATGATGGGACTCGAACCCACGACCTTCTGCATGGCAAGCAGACGCTCTAGCCAACTGAGCTACATCCGCGCGGCGGGGGCCAGTATAGCCTCGGCTCAGGCGTCCAGAGCTTCGTTCACGAGCTGGTCGGCCAGCTCGTTGTGCTCTCGTCTGACGGCCGTGTAACGCACCTTCGCAAAGCGGCGCTCCAGGTCGCTCGCCTCCTCCCAGAGCTCCTTCAGCGCTTCGTTCTTCACTCGATACTCGCCGCGCATCTGCTTCACGAGCAGCTCCGAGTCGGACACGACCTCGAGGTCGCGCACCCCCAGCTCGGCTGCTTTCTCGAGCCCGGCGACGAGACCGCTGTACTCCGCGACGTTGTTCGTTGCTCGACCGATCGCCTCGCCGTGCGCGGCGAGCATGTCACCGTCCTCGTTCTCGAGGACGTATCCATATGCCGCCGGGCCGGGGTTTCCGCGAGCACCACCGTCGGTGAAGAGCTTCGCCTTCACAGCAGTGCGTACACGTCGAACGCCGGCTCCTCATAGGGATGCGCATTCCGGAGCGCCGCGACGACCTCGTCCTGCCGCTCGACCGGGAAGACGGTCTCGAGGCGCAGTTCCGCCACACGTTCCTCGCGGCCGGGTTTTCCCGAAGACGGTTGCGTGCCCTCGCCGCCGAGGAATGTTCCCGTACCCTGCGTGTACCAGGAGCAGCGCTCGTAGTCGCCGATCTGACCTGCGCCCGCTTCGAAGAGCGCGTCTCGGACGGCGTCGAGCGCCTCGCGTGGGACGAAGACGACGAGCTTCCGGTTCAGATCTCGGTGTCGATCTGCGCCTTCTGCAGCTTGCCGCTGTAGTCGACGTAGATGGACTTCCATTCCGTGAAGACGTCGAGCGCGGCCTGACCGGCCTCGCGGTGGCCGTTGCCGGTGTCCTTCGTGCCGCCGAACGGGAGATGCACTTCCGCCCCGATCGTGCCAGCGTTAATGTACGTGATGCCGGCCTGCAGGTCGCGCATCGCGCGGAATGCCTTGTTGACGTCGCGCGTGAAGATCGAAGACGACAGGCCGAACTTGATCCCGTTCGAGACGCGGATCGCCTGGTCGAAGTCGCGCACGCGAATCAGCGCAGTTGTCGGCCCGAAGATTTCCTCCTGCGCGATGCGCATCTGGGGATCGACGTCGCCGAAGATCGTCGGGCGGTAGAAGTTCCCCTTCTCGAAACCGTTGCCGGTCGCGACCTCGCCGCCAGTCAAGAGCTTCGCTCCCTCGTCCTTGCCGATTTCGGTGTACGAGTGAATCTTCTCGAGCGCCTTGGAGTTGATGACCGGACCGACGTCCGTGTCGTCTTCCCACCCCGGGCCGAGGCGTAGTTTCTCCGCGGCGGCGACGAGCCTGGACTGCAGCTCCTCGTAGACACCGTCCTGCACGATCACGCGCGAGGCGGCCGTGCAGCGCTGGCCCGAGGTGCCGAACGCCGACCACACGATTCCGTCGGCCGCGAGATCGAGGTCTGCGTCGTCGAGCACGATGATGGCGTTCTTGCCGCCGAGCTCGAGATGCACGTGCTTGAGGTTGTCCGCTGCGTTCCTCATCACCTCGACGCCCGTCTCGCGAGAGCCGGTGAGCGTGATGACCGGCACGTCTGGATGGCGCACGAGCCGGTCACCGACCGCGCCGCCGCCTCCGTGCACGATGTTGATCACACCGCTCGGGAGGCCCGCGTCGACGAGCAGTTCGACGAAGCGCTCCCCGAGCAGCGGCGTGTCTGTCGCGGGCTTGAAGACGATCGTGTTCCCGGAGATGAGCGCCGGCGTGATCTTCCACGAAGGAATCGCGATCGGGAAGTTCCACGGTGTGATCACGCCGATCACTCCGATCGGCATGCGCACGCTCATGTTGAACTTGTCGCGAAGCTCGGACGGGGTCGTCTGACCGAATAGCCGGCGGCCTTCCCCGGCCATGTAGAGGCTCATGTCGATCGCCTCCTGGACGTCCCCTCCGGCCTCCGCCTTGACCTTTCCCATCTCGCGGGCCATCAGATCCGTGAGCTCTTCCTTCTCCTCCATCAGGAGATTCGCGAACCGGTAGAGGATCTCGCCTCGCTTCGGTGCGGGCACGAGCCGCCAGTCCTCATAGGCGGCCTTTGCTGCGGCGACCGCGCGATCGACGTCCTCGGGCGTCGATCGCGGGAAGGTGCCGATCGTGTCGCCGGACGCCGGATTGACGCTCTCGAACGTCTCGCCGGAGGCCGAGTCGACCCACTCGCCCCCGATGTAGTTCAGGAAGGTCTTCGTCCCCGTCAAAGCCACGGGGCGAGTTTACTCAGACGAACCCTCGGTCTCGGGGAAGGTGCCTGGGATCCGCGCGCGGCGCCGGTCGCGGGTCTCCCGCAGCTCCGCGTGCTTCGCGTCGTCGGCACCCTTGCGGTTCCGCCTGTCGGGCCCCGTGCGACGGTCGATGATCACCGTGACGTTCGGATTGTCCTTGTAGTACTCGACCATCTTGTCGTAGAGGTCGTCGGCGAGCTCGGGCGGGATCACGCAATAAATCACGCTCTGATTGTAAGACGGATGCGGGTCGGCGCCAGAGCGTCAGACAGGCGAGATCTCCGGGACGAGCCGGCCGTCGGGCTCGATCCGGGCGTTCCAGCGCTTGTAGCCCCTGTCGAGGTCGCCGAGCTCGTGACCGCGCTCGGCCAGTCGGACCGGCTGCGCGGCCTCCGCCGTGACGCGGTACTGGTACCACGAGATGTCCCAGGCGACGGTGACGACAAGCTCACCCATCACCCCAGACAGAGGGATGATGCTCGCGCGAGGCTCGCCGAGGCTCTTCGCGATCCCGCCGACCGTGCGGCGGTAGTCGCTGGAGTTGAAGATGTCCGCCGCCTCGACCATCTGCTGTTCGGGAGCAGAGAGCCGGCGCAGGATCGGCTCGGAGACGACCGGATCGTCCGGCGGCTGGCGCCGGGGATCGAAGAGGGACGCGAGGCCGCGCCGGCGCTTGCGGCGCTGGTTCGGGACGGTCGGGGAAGTCGGGCTTCCTTCCCTGACCCAGCCGTAGTCGAGCGCGAGCTCCTGGCAGAGCGGGCAGACGTCGACGAACTCCTCCCCATCCGGCGAAAACCGGATGGCGCGCTCGCCGGTCAGAAGAGTCCGCTCGCAGACCGCACAGACTTGCTTTGCTGGGTGTCGGGCCACTTGTCGAAGCATGCCGTGGACCCTAGCCCACGCTCTGCAACAGGCAACTGTTGCTAGGGTCTATCACATGTGTGTTTTACATGTAGGAAGGGGATGAGGCCCGGTGGCGGCCGCGGCGCGCGCTGCCGCCGGATGGTGCGGCCCGGCCACTGGGGCGTCCGCGCCCGCGTAGAGCGCTTCAGCGAGCCTGCCCTCCTCCTGCTGCTGCGCGAACGCGCCACTCACGGCTACGAATTGCTCGAAGCCTTGCCTGCCCTGACCGGAGAGGCGCGCGTCGACATGGGCAACCTCTACCGGGTCCTCCGGGCGCTCGAAGAGGACGGGCTAGTCACCTCTCGTTGGGAGTCCGGCGACCCCGGCCCGGCGAAGCGCATCTACGAGCTGACGGAGCAAGGCCGGCGCCTGCTCGACGAGTGGGCCGCGGCGTTGCTGCGTTCGCGCGATCGCCTCGACACGTTCCTCCAACGCTACGAAGGGGGGTGAACATGCACCACGGACGCAGACGACACCATCGCGGCTTCGCCAGCCGCTGGTACGACCGGACGAATGTTCTCGAACGGCTCGAGACCTACCAGCGCGATCTCGAGCAAGAGCTCGCGGACGTCTCCGATCTGATCGAGCGACTCAGAGCCGGTGAAGCACCCGGCCAGCCGCAAGCTCAGAGCGTGTAACTGGAGGCTTTCGAGGCGAAGGCGCAAGCCTTCGCCTCCAGGTCTCCCGAGCGCGGCTCAGACCTTGGCCTCTTCCTTCTCCTTCTTCGCGCCCTCGATCACCTTCTGCGCGATGTGCGTCGGGACCTCCTCGTAGCGCAGGAAGTGCATGTGGTAGTCGCCGCGCCCTCCGGTCATCGATGTCAGGGCCTGCGAGTACGTGAGGATCTCTGCCATCGGGACCTCGGCCTTGATCGTCGTCATCCCTCCGCTCGGCTCCATCCCCTGCAGGCGGCCGCGCCGCGAGTTCAGGTCACCGTTGACCGCGCCGACCGCCTCGTCCGGTGTCGACACCTCGACCTCCATGATCGGCTCGAGCAGAACGGGGTCCGCCTTCTCGTACGCCGACTTGAACGCCATCGAGCCCGCAATCTTGAAAGCCATCTCCGACGAGTCGACCGTGTGGTACGAGCCGTCGACGAGGACGACGCGCAGACCCTGCACGGGCGCCCCGGCGAGCTCGCCGTGCACCATCGCCTCCTGAATGCCCTTGTCGACCGCAGGGCGGAAGCTCTGGGGAATCACGCCGCCGACGATCTTGTCGACGAACTCGTAGCCCTGATGGCCGTCCAGCGGCTCGAGAACGATGACGCAGTCGCCGAACTGACCGCGTCCGCCGGTCTGTTTCTTGTAACGACCCTGCGCACGCGATTCCTTGCGAATCGTCTCCAGGTAAGGCACCCGCGGCTGGTGCAGCTCCACCTCGACGTTGAAGCGGCTCTTCAGCCGGTCGACGGCTACCTCGACGTGGATCTGTGAGAGCCCCGTCAGCAACTGCTCGCCCGTCTGCGGGTCACGACGCATCTGAATTGTCGGATCCTCTTCCCCGAGCCGCCGCAATCCGGCTGCCATCTTCTCTTCGTCGCCCTTCGCCTTCGGCGTCACGGCGAAGCTCATCACGGGCTCCGGAAAGCCGATGTCGGGCAGCTCGACCTGCCGCTCGGCGTCGAGCAGCACGTCGCCGGTCTGCGTCTCCTTGAGCTTGGCTACGGCGCCGATGTCGCCCTCGCCGAACTCCGCGACCTGCACGTGGTCCTTGCCCTGCAGCTCCATCAGCTGGCCGAGGCGCTCCTTCGCGTGCGAGCGGCTGTTCACGATCGTCGAGTCGCCGTTCAGCGTGCCGTTCAGCACGCGGAAGACGTTGATGCGCCCGGCGAACGGATCGGCGATCGTCTTGAAGACGAACGCGGCGGTACCGCCGCCGTCGACGCTGATCGGCGCGCCCTTCTTCGCCGGCGAAGGGACACCCTCGACAAGCAGGTCGAGGACGGCGGTTGTGCCGAGATTCTTCGAGGCGACGCCGCACGCGACCGGGAAGACGTCTCCACGTGTGACCGCCTCCTTCAGTGCCTTCGCAACCTCCTCGGTCGAGAGCTCCTGGCCGTCGAGGTAGCGCTCCATCAATCCCTCGTCGGTCTCGACGACCGAGTCGAGAAGCTTCTCGCGGTACTCCTGCACCTCGGCCTCCAGCTCGTCCGGAATCGCAGTCGGCTTCGACTCGCGCTCTCCGTTCGGGTCCATGTACGCCTGCATGTGCAAAAGGTCGACGATGCCGGTGAGCTCGTGCTCGCTGCCGATCGGGAGATGAACGGCGACGCACTTGTCGGAGAGCTGCGTGCGCATCGCCTCGAGGGCGCGGTAGAAGTCGGCGCGCTCGCGGTCGAGCATGTTCACGAAGAGCACACGCGAGAGACCCCCTTCCTCGGCGCGGTGCCAGTGCCGGGTCGTCTGCACCTCCACGCCCATGACGGCGCTGACGACGAACACGGCGCCTTCGACCACGCGCAATGCGGCAATCACATCGCCCTGGAAGCCGGCGTCGCCGGGCGTGTCGATCAGGTTGATCTTCCGGCCTTGCCACTCGACGTGCTCGAGCGAAGCGGACAACGACATCTGGCGCCGCTGCTCGTCCTCGTCCCAGTCGCTGACGGTGGAGCCTGCCTCGACCGTCCCGAGCCTGTTGGTTGCCCCAGCCTGGAAGAGGAGCGCCTCGACGAGGGAGGTCTTCCCAGTCCCACGGTGTCCGACGACGGCGACGTTGCGGATCTTCCCCGGCTCCACTGGCATGCGCTAGCTCCTCCTGGCGACGCGGTTAGACGCGGTTGGACGCGATCGTACTTCCCTCAGCTAGGTGGAGGGAACGGAAGTGCGTCATCCGAGAGGGCGGAATCAGACGGCCGCCCGGGCGAGCAGGACACCTAGTCAGTGTTCGAGGGAAGTCCGCGTGGTGGAGCCTGACAGCCGCGCCTTCAAGCGCAGGATCGCCTTCGTGTGGAGCTGCGAGACGCGGGACTCCGTCACCCCGAGCACCTCACCGATCTCGCGCAGGGTCAGCTCCTCGTAGTAGTAGAGGGTGACCACAAGCTTCTCCCGCTCCGGCAGCCGCGCGATCGCCTCTCCGATCGCCTCCTTCATCTCCGTCTGGGACAACGAGCCCTGCGGGTCGGGCGCGTCGATGTCCTCGATCGTGTCGATCATCGCCACCGAGTCGCCGCCACTGGTGTTGACGGTCCACAGCTCGTCGAGCGCGGCGATCGAGGAGCGGGAGATGTCGGTGAGCGCCTCGTTCAGCTCGTCGACGGAAAGACCGAGCTTCTCGGCGATCTCCTCGTCGGTCGGCGCCCGGTGGATCTTGCGCTCGAGCTCGGCCATCGCCCGCTCGATGTCGCGCGCGCGGGCACGCACCGAACGCGGGACCCAGTCCATGGCCCGCAGCTCGTCGATGATCGAGCCCTTGATGCGCGCGATCGCGTACGTCTCGAACTTGACGTCGCGTTCCGGATCGTAACGCTCGATCGCGCCGATCAGACCGAGCAGCCCGTAGGACACGAGGTCACCTTCGTCGACATGCGCCGGGAGCCCCGAGCCGAGCCGGCCGGCCACGTACTTCACGAGCGGTGCGTACGTGAGGATCAAGCGGTCGCGAAGCGCCTTATCGTCCTTGTTCGTGCTGAACTGCAGCCAGAGCGACTTGGTGTCTTCGGCCTCGGCCACCCGCAGAGGATACGCGGTGTTTCGGCTTACCTGAAAGCGCGGAGAGCGAGCGATGCCAGCCAGATCGCAAGGGCAGCAGCCGCGAGCGCGACGATCCATCGTCCAGCCTCTCTTCCGGCCCCATGTCCGGCCGTGAAGGCGACGCCCGCGAAGGCGAGGGCGAGCAGGGAAAAGAGAGCACCCATCGCCGGCCGCTGGCTCATGACGGCAAGGATCGCAAATGAGCCGGGCTACAATTCCCACAAGCCCAGGGGCGTAGCTCAGTTGGTAGAGCGGCGGTCTCCAAAACCGTAGGCCGGGGGTTCGAGTCCCTCCGCCCCTGCATCACTGTTCAGGCCGAAATCCACGCGTTAGCAGCGGGTTTCGGTGTCTTCGGGGACGTTCTCGTTCTCCGCCCAAGACCGCCCAAACCCGCTCGTTCTGGGTGCCGCCTGGCGCGCAACTGGCGCGCACCACCCAACGAAAAAGCGCGGGCAGCGCCGACGGGAACCCGCCAAACGAGGCGGCATACTTGAAGCATGACGACCCAACACGCCCCGTCGTTGACCGCCTGCTCACCGTGCCGAAGTCGCTGCGCTTCTGCGCTGCTCCGTCAAGAGCGTTCGCCGCTACAGCGTCGAGGGCAGGCTGCCGCGCGTCCAGCTCGTCGAGCGCGGCGCGTGGAAGTTCAGGGCCAAGGACGTGCAGGCGTTCATAACCGCAGGTGAACTCGAAGCGCCTACATGTGGGCCGGTGTGCGCCAGCTGCGAGCCAGCGCGAACCAACGGTGAGTGCCGCGCCCGGCGACCAAAGCCACCCGGTTTGACGCCGGATCGGCCCTACACTTTGAGCCGTGGCCGAGGTGACGCTCCCGGCTCTTATCAAGGGGTATCACCAGGGCAGGGCGTCACGTGGAGCTTTATTGAAATAAAGCTCGGGCGGATCAGCGGCAGCTACTGGGTTGACGACACGGATGGGCGACCGGGCGCACTGCGCGGTGCTGTTCACGATGGAGTGGAGGACGCATGACGAGCACGGAACGCGGCATGCCGACAAGCTCGCCCAGCGGGCCGCGCCGGGTTCGGTTCGGCGAGGGTTGTGAATGCTCGAGCGAGCGACTCAGCGTGCTTCGTACACGTTCCTCGTCGCCTCGCCTCTGTTCTCTCCTCTTGTACGCGCGACTACTCGCGTCATCGGCGGCGAACAGCTGTGACCGTGAATCTCGCTGTACCCGTGTTGGCGCTTTTGTCCACGGCGGTGCAGGCCACGACCGTGCGGCCGATGCGGAACCTGCTCCCGGATTTCGGCCGACACGTTGTTGGCACGGTGCCGTCGACCTCGTCCTTGGCGGTGACGGCGTACGTCACACGGACGTGCGTCGCCGTCCGCGGGGCCCGGACGTGTTTCGCAATGGCCCCGATGAGCGTCGGCGGTGTGATGTCGAAGTCGAGGCCCGGCACGGTGAGTGTGCCCTTCCAGCTCTCGCGTCCATGTCGGCCGGTTGGCGTCTCGGTGCGCAGCGTCGGCTCGAGCGTTCCGCTGCCCGTTGCTCCCGCGTATATGCCCGTACCACCCGTTACCGTGAACGTTTGGGTCTGTGTCCTGATCGACTCGGCGCCGACGCACTGGCCCGCGGCGACAACGACGTGAATCTCGCCTTTGTTCGCCACCGTGAACTGGATGGGGTAGCCGAGCGCCCTGCCGCTGCCCTCGTCGCACGTTGGCGCGCCGAGGTCCACGTAGAACTCGTACCTCCCGGTGACTTGTCCCAGGCCCGGAAACGGGCCCTCGATCGTGCGGACGGCACAGTCCTCCGCGCCGGCGACAGGCGGACACGCACCGAGTTGCGACGAGAGCCTGAGCGACGCATTCATGGTCAGCGCGGCCGCCACGCGCTCCGTGTCCGACGTCGCCGGTCCTGCGAGCGCTCCTGCGACCCCTGCGAAGATCGCGGCCGCGGGAACGAGCACCTTACGCGTCCGTCTCACCTCGAGCATTCTAGGGCCTCCTCGTGCGCGTTTCGTCCCGCTATATAGCGGATTCTCGATCGACTCGTAAATGGGCCACTCGGCCTATGGCGTCCACCATACGGCTGCTGTGAGTGGATGGATGCTGTGAGTGGATGGATGAGGCCTCTGCGGCTCCTCGTCCTCGGTGTGCTCCTCTTCGCAGTCGCTGCCGCAGCGCCGCGGCAGGCAGAGACCACTCACCTGAAGATCATCGTCGGCGTCACCGACGACACGGCCAAGTGGATGAACCGGCAGGAAGGGATCGTCGGCGTTCACCGCGACCTCCGGCTGATGGCGGTCCGCGTGACGATTCACTGGAAGCCTGGACAGGTGCGACCGACGCGGCTGCAGCAGGTCTACTTGCACCGGATCGCGCGCATGGTGCAGCTGAACGACCGCATCGTGCTCGCGGTGTACAACACCGCTCGCTACGCACCGACGAACGCGCGCCTGCGTAACCAGTACTGCTCGTTCCTCCGCGGAGCCGTTCGGCGCATTCCACTCATCCACGACGTCGAGATCTGGAACGAGGCCAACTCTCCCGCCTACTGGCCCCAGACCGACGGGGCGGCGAGCTACGCCGCGCTCCTTGCGCGTTGCTACGACGGCTTGCACAACCGCCCCGGTCCGATCAACGTCATCAGCTCGACGGCTTCACGCCATGACCCGGCGAGCTTCGTCTTCGCGTTGGGCGACGCGTACCGCGCGAGCGGGCGGACACGTCAGCTCTTCGACACGTTCGGCCACAACCCATACCCGGCGGACTCCGCCGAGCCGCCCTGGGTCCTCCACGAGGGCTCGGACCTGATCGCGGAGGGCGACTACGAGACTCTGATGAACGTCCTCCGCACCGCCCTCGACGGCACGCCTCAGCCCGTGCCGGGCATGCGTGGTGTGACGATCTGGTACGTCGAAGACGGGTTTCAGACCGTGGCGCCGCCGGACAAGGTGCGGTACTACCACGGTCGCGAGAACGACCTGCACGCGATTCCTGCACTCTCGCCGCGAGGGGACCGGCGCGTCGTCGACCAGGCGACGCAGTTACGCGACGCGATCCTGCTCGCGTACTGCCAACCGGCCGTCTCCGGATTCCTCAACTTCGGCTTGCTCGACGAGGACCGCCTGGGCGGCTGGCAGGCTGGCCTGCTCTGGCGGGACGGGACTCGGAAGCCTTCATACGACACGTTCAAAGCGGCAATCGCAGAGGTGCGCAGGCGTGACACCGACTGCTCCAGGTTCCGCGGCGCGCCGAGCGCCTGACCGCGCCGCAAGAGCCGGCCTCCGGGAGCATCTACTCCACGGCAAGACGGGGGAGGTCGGTCAGAGGGGCTTCCCCGTCTAGCCTTCACGGTAGGCTGCGCCGCCGTGCGTGTGTCATTCCTCGTGCCCGCCTACAACGAGTCGGCAACGATCATCGAGATCCTCGACCGCGTCGACGATCTCGACCTCGAGAAGCAGATCGTCGTCGTCGACGACGGGTCGACGGACGGGACGGGAGACCTCGTCGAGTCCTGGCGGGCCAACCGTGACGACGTCGTCCTCGTCCGCCAGCAGAACGGGGGCAAGGGAGCGGCGGTGCGCGCCGCCATTCCTCATGCCGACGGCGACATCGCCGTCATCCAGGATGCCGACCTGGAGTACGACCCGGCCGACGTTCCCGCACTGATCGAGCCGATCGAGCGCGGTAGCGCAGATGTCGTCTACGGCTCGCGACTGTCCGGCGGAAAGCCACAACGTGCGTACTTCTTCTGGCACCTCGTCGGGAACAAGTTCCTCTCGCTGCTGACGAACATTCTCTTCAACACGACGCTGTCCGACATGGAGACGGGGTACAAGGCGTTTCGCATCGAGGTCCTGCGATCGCTCGATCTCAAGCAGAACGGCTTCGGCATCGAGCCGGAGATCACTGCGAAGGTCTGCAAGCGGAAGCTCCGCGTCTACGAGCTCCCGATCGCGTACTACGGCCGAACCTACGCAGAAGGGAAGAAGATCACATGGAGGGACGGGTTCAAGGCGATTCGCGTCCTACTCAGCGTCCGTCTGTTCGGCTGACGGTCGTCCTCGCTGCGATCTTCTTCGCAGCGCTCGCTGCGTCGGCCCTCCTGTCGGCATACCACGTGCGCGGTCAGGTGCGCGACGCGGTCACCCGCGACTCGAAGCTGACCGCCGCCGAACGCCGCCACGCCGCGGGCGACCGACTCGGATTCGACCCCGCGCCGTTCGATGCTTTCCGCGGGCGACTGAGTCGCAGGGACCGATACGCGGTGGACGTTCCGCCGGGCGCGAAGGGACCGTTCATCACGCGCGGGGCTGTCGTGCGCGCCTACGCCGCCTTCTACTTCCTGCCTGCGATTCAGGTCACTCGGGCGGATCGGGTGTTCCACTTCCACTTCCGATGAGAGCGGAGGCGCTGCTCGGCGCCAACCTCTTGATGTTCCTGGCCGGACTCGGCGTGTTGCCTGTCCTGGGGGTCGCCCGCTCGTGGCGTGAGCTGGTCGGCCGTTCGGGCCTCGCCTACCTCTGCGGCACCCTGCTTGCCGGCATCCTTTCGGCGCACCTGGCGCTGGTGCACGTCGGCTTCGGCTGGCTCGGCCTCGCCGCCCTGGCCACCGCGTCACTCGTGACGTGCTTCTGGAGCCTGCGCGGGAGTCAGCGTGCCCGCTGGTCGCGGCCGGGGTGGATTCACGTCGCAGGGGTCGTCGTGCTCGTTGCCGTGGTCGTCGACTACGCGCGCGCCTTCCGGGTCGCGCCGCTGAACCGCTACGACGCCTGGGCGATCTGGGCACTCAAGGGCCACGCGCTCTACGCCTTCGGCTGGGCCGATCCAGCCGTCTTCGCAGGCGCGGCCTACCGCTTCGCGAACCTCGACTATCCGTTGCTGCTGCCGTCGTTCGAAGCAATCGCCTTTCGCTCGATGGGGGCGTTCGACACACGCCTGCTCCACGTGCAGTTCCTCTTCTTGCTCGTAGCGGCGATCACTGGGCTCTTCGCGTTGCTTCGTGACCGGGTCCCGGCCGTGGTGCTCTGGCTCTCACTGCTTTCGGTCGCCCTTGCGCCTGCCGTGTTCGACCAGCTGCTCACCGCTTACGCGGATCTGCCGCTTGCGCTCGTCTTCTGCGTCGGGGTTGCAGCCTCAGGGCGTTGGTTGCTGACGAGCGAACGCTGGGCGCTTGCGGTTGCGACCTTCTGTTTCGCTGGCGCCTTGCTGATGAAGAACGAAGGCTCCCTTTTCGTTCTTGCGGTGTTCGTCGGCCTGCTGGTCGTGGCTCACAAACGCTGGCGCGCGCTCGCCGTCGCTGCCGTTGTCGACGTCGTGCTCCTGCTGCCCTGGCGGATCTATGTTCGGATCCACGATCTCCACGACATCAACTACAGCCTCGGCGACAGCTTCGACTACGACCATCTGCACGGACGCATGGGGGTCGGCCCGATCGCGTTCCGCACGCTTGCCGGACAGATGCTCGACCCGCAGCAATGGGGGCTGATCGTGCCCCTGTTCGTCGTGCTCGTGGTGGCTGCCTTCGTCACCGGGAGCCGCACCTTGCCGCTCTTCGGTCTGGTGTGGACAGTCCTTGCCTGGATCGGGTTGAGCTGGATCTACGTCATCTCGCGCTTCGAGTACAGCTCCTACCTCGACTCGACGAAGGCGCGCGTGGTCGCATCCGTCGTCCTCGGAAGCGCCACGCTCGTGCCGCTGCTGGCGGCCGAGACCTGGGCGCGGCTCAGGGCTCGCGCGCGAGCCCCGCTTCCGAGCGGTGACGAATGGACTCCTTGACCTCCTGGAGAAAGCGCGAGCAATCGGCCTCGTGCTCGTCGGACACGAACTGACCCGGCGGCGCCTGCTGGTCTTGCTTCGGGTCAGGCTGCACCTGACCGGTGTCCGCACGCAACGGCTGGCTCCCCTCTGACGTTGGCCTGTGACGCGCACGCCGCGCTCGGGGGCTAGGACCGCACCGAACCGACGTACGCCGCGCGAGTCTAGAGCGTCGAGGGCGAACGACCTCACTCGAGAGGGTCAGACGCGGGGACATCCCCGCAAAGTGGGAACGAATCAGACGAGCGCGAGCTGGCGGTGGCTCGCCAGGCCGGAGACGCCGACGCCCACGAGCCGTAGGGCGCCGGGACGATCTGTGAGCGCGCGATCGAGCAGTCCGCACGCGAGCTCTCCGATCTGCTCGCCGTCGTCGATGCCGACGCGCAGCGATGTCGACCGCGTGCGAATCGAGAAGTCCGTGTAGCGCAGCTTCGTCGACACGGTGCGGCCCGTCCTTCCCGTGTCACGGAGGTGCTGCGAGAGTCGCTCGGCCATCCGGCGCAGCTCCGCGTGCAATTGTGCTCTGTCGGTGAGGTCGCGCTCGAAGGTGTTCTCGACGCTGATCGAGATGCGCTGGGTCTGCAGGTCGAGCCCACGCGGATCGATTCCGCGGGCGCGCTCCTGCAACATGCGCCCGACACTCCCCGGCAGGAGCCGCCGGAGCTCGCCCTCAGGGAGCGCAGCAAGCGAGCCGATCGTCTCGACGCCGCCGGCGACCAGGCGTTGCTCGGCCTTCGGCCCGACGCCCGGGAGTCGCCTGATGTCGAACGGCGACAGGAAGCTCGCTTCGTGGCCTTCCGGAACGACGGTCAGCCCGCCCGGCTTGCGGTGGTCGCTGGCGATCTTTGCGACCACCTTCGAGGTCGAGACTCCGATCGCACAAGTGAGGCTGGTGGCAGCCCGGACGGACGTCTGTACTGCCTCCGCGAGCTTACGGGCCTGGAGAAATGTCGCAGCTACTTCGCCCACGTCGAGGTAGCCCTCGTCGAGCCCCGTTCGCTCGACGGTCGGAACCACGCCCCGCACCGTCTCCCAGACGTGCTGCGAGTACTCGCGGTACAGCGAATGGCGAGGGCGCACGAAGACGACGTGACGGCAGCGTCGCAGCGCCTCCGCGCAACTCATCGCGGAGTGAATGCCGAACTTGCGCGCCTCGTAGTTGGCGGTCGCCACGACGCCTCGACCGTGAGGATCGCCGCCGACCACGAGCGGCTTCGTCCGAAGAGTCGGGTCCTCGAGCTCCTCGACGGCGGCGAAGAAGGCGTCGAGATCGAGGTGGGCGATGATCATGCTCGAAAGCGTAGACGCCGGACCTTCCGGCACACCTCGTCGGCTCCTACTACGAGGTACACGCGTGCGCGCGCGGCCCCACCCGGGTGGGGGTCTTCACCCACCACCCACTGCGTTCGACGCTACCGCGGAAAGCCTGAAACGTCTGTGTCGATTTCGAGCCGAAATGAAGTAGCGCGCACCCCGGTCACGCGAGCGCCCATTCGTCGCCGCGGATGATCGGGACCGCGCCGCCTCCGGCTTCCAGTCCGTCGACCTCCACCTCTGGACCGCCGATCATGAAGTCCGTGTGCACACTCGACGTGTTCGCCGCTCCTTCCGGAAGCTCGACCTCCGGATTCCGGGTAAAAGCGAGGCTTGCGCCGTACGCGATGTGGCACGTCGCGTTCTCGTCGAAGGGGGGTCGAAGAACGTCACGCCCAGCTGACCGACACGCGAGGAGCCGTCGACGAGCGCGACCTCACCGAGCCTGTTGGCGTTCTCGTCGGACTCGAGCTGGGAACGCACCACGTCTTCGCCCTTGGACGCCTTCACCTCGATCACGCGGCCGCCTTCGAAACGCAACTCGAGGTCCTGCACCATCACGCCGCCCGCGAGGCCCAGCGGTCGCGTCGAGCGTACGCTTCCCTCGGTACGGCGTGCATCAGGCACGGTGAACACCTCTTCGGTCGGCATGTTCGGCACGTGCGTGCGGCCGTCTGCAGTCTCGAGCCGCGCGGCGCCCCAGTTGAACGCTGGGGTGAGGCCGATCGTCAGGTCGGTGCCCGTGCCCCGGAACCGGACCGCGTCGAATTGGCGCTCGTTCAGGGAGTCCGCTCGCGTCACGAGCCGCTCGATGTGGTCGTGCCAGGCCTGCACCGGATCGGACTCGTCGAGTCGCACCGCCTTTGCGACGTTCTCCCAGAGCCGGTCGACGTCCGGCTCGCCGAACACCTTCGTCGCCCAGCCTTCGTTCGGGAACGCCACGATCGTCCAGTTCATCCTCCGTTCCTCGAAGATCACCTCGAGCGCCCGTTGCGAATACTCCTTCGGGCGTGCCTTGCCGACGCGGACGCCGTCGAGGTCTGAGAGCAGCTCGGGATTTGGATCGCCGGTGATCGAGATGTCGGCCCCGCCGACCTTCGCGAAATGCTCGAGCTCCGCGAGTTGCCACGGGGACGACCATTCGAGCGTGTCGTCGTCGGCGTGCAGGATCAGCTCGCGCTTAAGGTACGTGTCGGCGTAGTGGATGGCGACATAGCGGGCACCGGCCTCGTAGGCCGCGCTCGCAAGCGCGCGAGCAAGAGGTGCATGTTCGACGTACCCCCTGATGAGCACGTCCTGGCCTTCACCGACGTTGGCCCCCACGCGCACGGCCAGATCTGCGTATCGCCGCAAAAGGCCTTCGCCGGGCATCGGCCCGATTGTAGGCTCCCGTTCGTGGCGCTCCTCCAGTCAACCGTCGACCGGGACGAGACCTTCGAGCGTCGTCGAGACCGAATGGAGGGTCTCGTGGCCGAGCTCTGCGAGCGGACCGCCCTCATCGCCAAGGGCGGAGGCGACAAGGCGACAGAACGTCACCGGTCACGGGGGAAGCTGCCGGCTCGCGAGCGCATCGACCGCCTAGTCGACCCGGGCGCAGCGTTCCTGGAGCTCAATGCGCTTGCCGCCTGGGATCTGTACGAGGGACAGGCGCCGGCTGCCGGGATCGTCACCGGCATCGGCGTGGTCGAGGGCCGCGAGTGCGTAATCGTCGCCAACGATGCCACGGTGAAGGGCGGCTCGTACTTTCCGCTCACCGTCAAGAAGCATCTGCGCGCGCAGGAGATCGCCGAGCAGAACAATCTTCCCTGCATCTACCTCGTCGACTCCGGCGGGGCCTTCCTGCCGCTGCAGGACGAGGTCTTTCCCGACCGCGACCACTTCGGCCGCATCTTCTTCAACCAGGCGCAGATGTCGGCCAAAGGCATTCCACAGATTGCCGTCGTGATGGGATCGTGCACGGCCGGCGGCGCGTACGTGCCCGCGATGTCGGACGAGACGATCATCGTCCGCGGCACCGGGACGATCTTCATCGGCGGACCACCGCTCGTGAAGGCGGCAACGGGTCAAGATGTGAGCGCCGAGGATCTCGGGGGCGCCGACGTGCACACCCGGCAGTCTGGCGTCGCCGACCATTACGCCACCTCCGACGAGCATGCCCTCGCGTTGGCGCGGCAGATCGTCCGCAACCTGCAGGGACGGAAGCCGGACCCGCCGTGGGAGCCGGCAGAGGCCGAGCCTCCGGCGGCCGACCCGGCAGAGCTCTACGGACTGATTCCCGAAGACTTCCGCCAGCAGGTGGACGCGCGCGAGTTGATCGCGCGGATCGTCGACGGCTCACGCTTCGACGAGTTTAAGGCGCTCTACGGCGAGACTCTCGTGACGGGCTTCGCCCACATCGAGGGCTGCCCGGTCGCCATCCTCGCCAACAACGGCGTCCTCTTCGCGGAGTCGTCGCAGAAAGGCGCGCACTTCATCGAGCTCGCCACGAAACGGCGCATTCCGCTCGTCTTCCTGCAAAACATCACGGGCTTCATGGTCGGGCAGGAGTACGAAGCAGGCGGGATCGCACGCGACGGCGCGAAGCTCGTCATGGCGGTCGCGAACGCGCAGGTGCCGAAGTTCACCGTGATCGTCGGCGGCTCGTTCGGCGCTGGGAACTACGCGATGTGCGGTCGCGCCTATGAGCCGCGACAGCTGTGGATGTGGCCGAACGCACGCATCTCGGTGATGGGCGGCGAGCAGGCTGCGACCGTCCTGTCGATGGTCGGCGACGCCGACCCCGACGAGATCCGTGCCAAGTACGAGCGTGAAGGCAGCCCGTACTACTCCACGGCACGGCTCTGGGACGACGGGATCATCGACCCGCTCGACACGCGCCGCGTCCTCGCGCTCGGACTGTCGTCGGCGCTCAACGCTCCTATTCACGAGACCACCTTCGGCGTCTTCCGAATGTGATGCGTCTCTTCAGCAGGAAGCCGAAGCAGCGGCTGAGGGAGCTCGGCGAGTCGGAGGCGTATCACCACTCCTACGGCGAGCCGCCGCGAGACGTGAAGGTCGTGAAGCTCCCGCCGCGCCGCCCCCGCTACCGGCAGGTTCTGGCAGACGGCGAACGCATGCGACAGGCTTTCTTGCAACGCCTGGACAACCGCGACAAGGAGGAGCAGTAAGTGCCCGGATACGACGTCGCCGATGTCGGCGAGCTGGAGGCCGAGGGCCCGGGTGGGATGGTGCGGAAGGTTCGACGTGCCGTCGATGGAAAGGCGTTTGGCTTCAACTACTTCATCTTCCCTCCGAATCAAGAGGGTCTCGAACACGAGCACGGCGACTCGAATCAGGAAGAGGTCTACTTCATCGTGAAGGGATCCGGAACCATGCGCGTCGACGGCGACGAGATCGAGCTGCGACCAGGCCGCTTCGTTCGCGTCGATCCAGCTGCCACACGCATGCCCGTCTCCGGTGCCGACGGGCTCGAGTTCGTCACGATCGGCGCGCCAATCGGCAGTCAGTACGAACCCCCCTCGTGGGGCTAGGAGGCGTCATGCATGCAATCGAACTGTCCGACGAGGAACTGCGGCTCTTGCACGCCGCACTGCACTCGTATCTCGACGACTTCGGCCATGACGAGGCCGACGTTCTGCGGAGCGTCAAAGCGTTGATCGCCAAGCTGCCACCCCCCGCGTGATCCTTCGTTTCGTCCTCTGGAATCTTGCGGACTCGAAGACGCGATCCAGGAGCTGCGCCGCTACCTCCGCGACGAATCCACGGACGCCTCCGCACACGACATCGAGGCGACGATCGAGGGCCGTTACGTCAACGATCAGCTCTCCCGGCTCGGGCTGGCATTCGAATAACCCTCAGAGGATGAGGTGTTCGGGGAAAGTCGTCCCCTCGGAGAAGCGGGCGATTCGGTACGGGGAGAGATCGAGCGCCGACTCGCCGCGCAATAGCTCCTCCGCGACGGCACGCCCGACGGCCGGTGACTGCATGAAGCCGTGCCCCGAGAAACCGCATGCCGCGTAGAGCCCGTCACCGAGCTGGCCGATGATCGGGTGAGCATCCGGCGTCATGTCGTAGAGGCCCGCCCATGCGCGCGCAACGCGTGTTCCGGCCGCCGGCGGATAACGATCTGCGAGCCGCTCGATTCTGTCGGCGAACACGGATTCGTCCACGGTCTCCTCGGATCCCCAGCGCGGCTCCGCGTCCGCCATCGCGATGCGCAGGCAGTTGTCGCGACGCCGAAAGTGAAAGCCGCTCTCGGCCTCGATCACCATCGGCAGGTCGTCGGGCAAGCCTTCGATCGGATCGGTCTCGAGTAGCTGCCGCGCCAGCGGCCGGATCGGCAGGTCCACCCCGAACTCACCCGAGTACGCGCCGGCAGCGATCACGAGCACGTCTCGATCGAGCTCACGCGCATCCGTGTGCTCGCGAACGTCGACCCCGAGCTCCGCAGCACGACGGACGACCTCGTTCGTCAGGGCAGGTGGGTCGGCGACGCCGTCGCTCGCGCAGAACACAGCACCGACGACGTCGTTCGTTGCAAGCCCTGGAACGAACCCCGGATCGACGCGCTGTACCGGCACACCGAGCTCCGCCTGCAACTCGCGCCGCCCTTCGAGCTCGGCGAGACCATCTTCCGTCGTCGCCAGGAAGAGATAACCCACCTGCTGGAACCATGTTGCACCGAGGTCTTCGAAGAAGGCGATCGACTCCCGGGCCAACCGCACCTCCGCGGCGGTCGAGAACTGCTGCCGCACACCGCCCATCGCCTTTCCCGTCGACCCTGACGCGATCTCGGCACGATCCGCGAGCACGACGTCCTCCGCTCCGAGCAGGGCGAGGTGGTACGCGATGCAGGCTCCTACAGAACCGCTACCGGCGACGACGATTCGAGCCATCGCTCGAGCTCCTTCTGCTCTTCGTCCGTCAGCATGCGCAACGGGCGGCGCACGTCCGGGCCGATCGGGACGCCGCGCCGGGCGACCACGACCTTTGCCGCGGCCTGGAAGGGGAACCGCTCGAGCGCGGTACGCACCGGCCCTAGGTCAGCGCCGCTCGGATCACGCACCGCTGCAGCGACGAGCTCGGGAAACGCCGACGCGAGCGCCGACACCGCACCGGTCGCGCCCGCCGCAAGCCCCTGCGGCAGCAATGCTTCCGGCCCGACGAAGATGTCGAGACCTTCGATCAGATACGGCTCGAAGCCTTCCCACGGCGTGTCGGACACCTTCAGGCCACGGAAGTTCGGCGCAGCCTCACGCAACTGTTCCAGGACTCCGAGCGGAGCCGCGTAGCCGCTTCGCGCCGCAAACTCGTAGACGTAAAAGGGCGTCGGGTCGCACGCGCGCGCGGCGGCTGCGAGATGCGCGAACAACTCTGCCTCGTCGAGTGTGAAGTACGGCGGCGGCATGACCGCGACGCCGTCCACGCCGAGATCCGCTGCGTGCGCAGCAAGCTCGACCGTGTCCCACGTCGACTGCGCCCCGCAGTGCACCGCGACGAGCAGGCGATCGTTCGCCGCCTCGACGAACAGCTGAGCCGCGCGCATGCGTTGCTCGACGGGCAGCAGAAAGCCCTCGCCGGTCGTGCCTAGCGCGAGGAGCCCGTCTACCCCGCCTGCCGCCAGGAAGTCGACGTAGGGCGCGAACGCGTCCTCGTCGAGGGCCTCCCCCGCGTCACGCAGTGGCGTCAGGGCGGCGGCAAGCGCGCCTCGCAGCATCCCGCAACTCTAGGCGCTAGCCGGCCCTGCTTCGTGGGGGAGTTTTCCAATGAGGTTGGATTAGACGGACGCGCCGGCATAGCCCGCACGTCCTCTCGACGGCACCCCCGAGGGGTGCCTAAGCTCAAGGAGTGCCAGGGCTGCGGATCGAGCGCGACGGACACGTCCTCAGGGTCACGCTCGCGCGCCCTGAGCGCCGGAACGCCTTTGATGCCGAGCTGATCGCGGAGCTAACGGACGCCTTCGCCGACGTCGGCGACGCACGGGCTGTCGTCCTCGCCGGGGACGGTCCGAGCTTCTGCGCCGGCGCGGACGTCGAGTGGCAGCGCTCGGCGATCGACCTCTCGCTCGAGGAGAACGTCGAAGACGCGCTTCGGCTCTACCGCATGTGCGAGTCGATCGACCGCTGCCCCGCACCGGTGATCGCGCGGGTGCAGGGCTACGCGCTCGGCGGCGGCTCGGGCCTCACCGCCTGCGCCGACGTCGCCATCGCAGCGCCGGACGCGGTCTTTGGGTTCTCCGAAGTGAAGCTCGGGATCATTCCCGCCGTGATCTCGCCGTTCGTCCTGCCGAGGATCGGTGCGCACGCGAGGCGTTACTTCCTCACCGGCGAGCGTTTCGACGCGGAAATCGCGTTGCGAATCGGTTTGATCGAAGGAGTCGCAGCCGACCTCGACGCTGCTGTCGACCGCATCCTCACGGAATTGCTGAGCGCCGGGCCTGAAGCCGTGCGGGAGGCGAAGCGGCTTATTCGCGAGCGGCCCGGCGGTGAGGAGTCGGCGCAGATCGCGGCGCGTCTACGTGCGGGGGAAGAAGGACAGGAGGGCTTGCGCGCCTTCCTCGACCGCCGCGAGCCGGGCTGGCCCTAGGTCACCCTTGCCTGTCCGCAGGCTGCTCATCCTGACGGGCGCGATCGTCCTCGTCGACACGATGTTCTTCGCGGCGCTCACACCGTTGCTGCCGCACTACGTCGACGAGCTGCACCTCGGGAAGTCCGGGGCCGGTGTCCTGCAATCCATGTATCCCGCAGGTGCGCTCGTTGCGGGCATCCCGAGCGGCATGGCCGCGACGCGACTCGGCGTCAAGCCCACCGTCTTGATCGGGCTCTCCCTGATGGCCTTTACGACCGTCGCGTTCGGTCTGGCCGACTCCGTGTTGACGCTCGACCTTGCGCGTTTCCTGCAAGGCGTCTCGAGCGCGTTCTCTTGGACCGGCGCGCTCGCGTGGCTCGTAGCCGCCGCGCCTGCAGGTCAGCGGGGCCGCCTGATCGGCTCGGCGTTCGGGGCGGCAATCGCCGGCGCCCTCTTTGGACCGGTGCTCGGCGCCGTTGCTTCTTTCACGGGAACCGCGGCTGCATTCGGTGCGGTAGCCGGCCTTGCGATCGTCCTCGCCGCAGGAGCAGCTGTCACGCCCCCAGCCGCCCGCGGACGGCCGCAACCGATCAGCATGCTGTTCGAGGCGATCTTGCGCGACGGCCGGATCCAGACCGGCGTCTGGCTTTGCCTCCTCCCCGCTCTTTGCTTCGGCACGTTGTCGGTGCTCGCCCCGCTTCGTCTCTCCGACCTCGGCTGGGGCGCCGCCGCGGTGGGCGCCACATACCTCGTCTCGGCCGCGCTGGAAGCAGCCTGGGCGCCGGTACTCGGACGGATCTCGGATCGACGCGGCCGGCTGCCCCCACTTCGTGCGGCGCTCGCCGCATCCGCGCTCGTGGCTGTGCTCCTCCCGTGGCCACACCGCGCCTTGCTGCTCGCGTTCTTCGTCGTCTGCGCAGGATTCGCCTTCGGCAGCTTCTGGACCCCCGCGATGTCACTGGTCACCGATGCCGCGGAGGAACGAGGGCTCGACTACGGCTACGCGTTCGCCCTCGTCAACATCGCGTGGGCACCGGGGCAGGCAGGCGGTGCCGCCATCGGCGGCGCGCTCGCTTCGGCTACGAGCGACGCTGTCGCGTATCTGGGTCTCGCGGCCGCCTGTCTGTGCACCCTCGCGGCGCTCTCGCGCTACAGGGACACGGCAGCACCTGTCGCGGCCGATCGATAGAGCGCGTCGATGGCGCGCGCCTGGCCAACGGCGTCCTCACGCCCCAACAGAGGATCCGTCGCGCCCCGGATAGCGTCGCTGAGGTTCTCGAGCTCGAGCCGATACGAGTCGACGGGCTCGAGCTCGATCCGCTCCACCCCCGCCTCGCGACGCAGCTCGATCACCGGCTCGAGGCAGTGCCACGGATCGTCGAGGAAGAGCGACCCCTCGCTCCCGATCGCCTCCAGCTCGTCACGTTCGGCAAGGGCCGTCCCGCAGTCGAACTGGGCGGAGACTTCGCCCGGGAAGCGCATCGTGCCGGTGAAGACCCAGTCGGTGCCGCTCGGGCCGACGAACTGCTGTCCGTACAGGTGCTCGGGCTCGCCGGCGAGCAAACGTGACCCGCTTACGCAGTAGCAGCCGACATCCATCAGGCTGCCGCCCTCCAACTCCGTCCGCAGGCGGATGTTCTCCGCGTCGTACAGCGAGTAGCTGAAGCAGGAGCGGACGACCCGCAGGTCCCCGATCGCGCCCTCGTCCACGAGCTGACGGAGACGCTTGGTCTGAGGGTTGTGGCCGTACATGAAGGCCTCCATCAGGAGACGCTCCGCCTTCTCTGCCGCGTCGAATGCAGCCTCGACGTCGCCGACGTGCCTGCTCATCGGTTTCTCGCAGAGCACGTGCTTTCCCGCTTCGAGTGCGCGGATCGACCACTCGCAGTGCAGCGTGTTCGGCAGCGAGATGTATACGGCCTCGACTTCGGGGTCCTCGAGCAGCGCCTCGTACGAGCCGTACGCGCGGTCGATCTTCCACTCGCGCGCGTACTCCTCCGCCCGCGGCAGATCGCGGCTCGCCACTGCTATGAGCTCGACCTTCTGCGAGGCATGGGCGCCGGGAATGACCTTCCGGTTGATGTCGGCGGTCGAGAGGATTCCCCACTTGACTGCTGCGCCTACCCCCATGACGCCTCCGTCATGGGGCGGAACGCCGTCTCAAGGATGCGGTGGTTGCGCGGCCTCGTAAGCACGAAGAGGACGACGTCCGCGACGTCGTCGGCGGTCATCATTCCCGGCAGCGCGTCTTCGGTGCGGCCTCGCCCGTCCTCGAGTGCGAAGTCGGTGGCTACTCCGCCCGGGCAAACGTTGGTGCACCGGATGCCGCGCTCGCGCAGCTCGTGGTCGAGCGCACGAGTGAAGCCGACCTGAGCGAACTTCGATGCGCAGTAGACCGCCTCCAGGGGAAGGCCGCGACGTCCGGCTTCCGATGCGAGCGTGACGATGTCTGCCTCGCCGCTCTCGAGTAGATGTGGCAGGGCTGCGCGCACAGCGTAGAGCGTCCCCTTGACGTTGACGTCGATCATCTCCTCTAGGAAGTCTGGCGCGAGGTCGAGGAATGGGCCATAGGCGCCGACGCCCGCATTCGGTACGAGGATGTCCAGACGTCCGAAGGCGTCGACTGTCGCCGACACGATCTTTTCCAACTGACCGGAGTCGCGAACGTCGCAGCGCTGCGCGACCGCGTCCTCAATGCCGAGGTCGTCGCCACTGCGCGACGCAAGTCCCAGCTTGACACCCTCCTCCGCCAGCCGTCGTGCGACCGCGGCCCCGATGCCGCGGCTTGCCCCGGTGACGAGGGCAACCTTTCCGTCGATCGTCTTCATACGTCCTCCAATGGTCGAAGAGCCGGATAGAGCAATCGGAAGCGTTGGTAACCGCGCTCGTACGCGGCAGACCATTGAGTGTCCGGCCCGACCGGGTCGAGCAGACGGACACAAGTGGCGACGGCCTCGTGCACGTCGCGAAAGACTCCGGCGGCCACGCCGCCGAGTAGTGCCGCGCCGTAAGCGGAGCCCTCGTCGGCTGCCGTGCGCTGCATGGGCAGGCCGAGGACCGAGGCGAGGATGCGAAGCCAGAGCTCGCTGCGAGCTCCGCCGCCGGACACGTGGCCGGCGCGCGGATCGACACCGAGCTCGCGCAGCAGTTCGAGCGAGTCGCGCAGCCCGTAGGCGACACCCTCCATGACGGCGCGCACGAGTGCCCCGCGGTCATGGTGAAGCGCGAGCCCGGCGAAAGCGGCACGGGCACGCGGATCCGCGTGAGGCGTCCGCTCACCGCTCAAGTAGGGGAGGAAGGTCAGCCCCTCGGTGCCGGGCGGCCACTCCTCCGCCGCGGCAGTCAGCTCGTCATATCCGCTTCGGGCCCCGAGCGCGTCACGCAACCAGCGCAGCGAACCCGCGGCAGACAGCATGACTCCCATCGCGTGCCACCCACCCGGCACGGCATGGCAAAACGCGTGCACGCGCGCCTGCGGATCGGCGGCGAAGGCCGGCAGTGCCGCAAACACGACACCTGACGTACCGAGCACCACCGACACCGGTCCTGGTCGGTCGACGCCGACACCGAGCGCCGCCGCGGCCTGGTCGCCGGCACCCGCGGCAACCGGAATGCCGGCGGACGTCTCGCCCGAGACCTCCGGCGACTCCAGCGCTCGTGGGAGCCAGGCCGGGTTCAACTCGAGAGCCTCGAGCATCTCTTGACTCCAGCGCCGTCCCGCGACGTCGAAGAGGAGAGTCCCCGACGCGTCCGCGACGTCGATCGCGTACTCACCCGTCAGGCGCAGGCGGACGTAGTCCTTCGGCAGCAACACGTGTGCGATCCGCGCGTACGTCTCCGGCTCGTGGCGGCGCAGCCAGAGCAGCTTCGGTGCCGTGAAACCCGTGAGCGCACGGTTCCCGGTCAGCTGGATCAGCCGCGCGAGCCCGACGCGCTCCTCGATCTCGGCGCACTCCGCTTCCGTCCGCTGGTCGTTCCACAGGATTGCGGGCCGCAGCACGCGATCCCGATCGTCGAGGACGACGAGACCGTGCATCTGACCGGAGAGGCCGATCGCGGTCGGTTGGCCCCCGAGGGCGGCCAGTGCCCGCTGGGCCGCACGCCACCAGTCTTCCGGATCCTGTTCGGCCCACCCAGGATGAGGTGTCGAGAGGTCGTAGCTCTCCTCGGCCCGGGCGAGCACGTCACCTTCCGCCGACAGCGCGAGTGCTTTGACACCCGTCGTGCCGACGTCGAGACCGACGAGCTGCGTCACCCGCCGAGTGCCGCGTAGACGAGCTCGTACGCGGCGACGGCGTCCTTCTGCGATTGCGCCGCCCGCAGCGCGGCGTCGTCGATCCTCGACGCGGCGGAGTCGATGAAGCGCCACTGCAGCACGCTCCGCCTTACGGCTGCCACTGCATCCTCCGTATACGGGTACAGATCGAATCCCAACCGTTCACCGTTCTCGCCGTAGCCGGCACGTCGAAGCTCGACGGCAAGCTCGAGCGTCTCCATGAACCGGATCGTGCCGACCATGTTGTCGTCGTCGAACGAGCCCCAGCCGTCGTTCGCGTGCTGGTGTCCGAGTAGTCCTTCGTCGGCGAGCAGCGCGGCGTTCTCCGCAAGGCTCTCGCCGTTCATGAGCAGGTGCTGCCAGTCCATGTTGACCTGCACGTTGTCGATCCCCTGCGCACGGAGCTTGTGGATGACGTGCAGCGTCATGCCGACGTTGCGCATGAGGATCTTCATCGCCGGCTCCGAGTTCTTGTGCTCGAGGAAGATCTTGATGCCGTGTTTCGCTGCCCGTTCGGCCGCCGCTCCGACACCCTCGATGAGCCACTGCCACGACTCGCCGTATGGGCTTTGAAACGGGTAGTTGTAGCCTTCGATCCCGGGCCAGATGATGAAGGGCGCCCCGAGCTCCCCGGCGAAGTCGACCGCGTCGAGCGTCCGCTTCACTGCCTCCGTGCGCGTCGCGTCGTCAGGCGAGACGAGCCCACCGCGGCCGAAGCGCGGGTCGAGGTGAAGGCCTGTGGCAACCGCGTAGATGTCATGACCATCGAGGGCCGCTCGCACGTCGTCGAGGTTGTCGGGAGACAGCTCCTGCGGGTAGTGAAACTCGTAGCCGTCGATCAGGTCCCCGAGACCCTCGACGGCGCGGCGGACGCGCTCGACGGTCGTCTCGTTCGCGAGCTCGGGCTTGTAGCCGGCTGGGACGAACCTCGTGCCCATCGAACCGAACGCCCAGATTCCGAGCGAGGTCTTCATGTCGCGCCCTCCTGAGACTTTTGAGGCTGCACTGTTTGGTGCGGAGCCTAATATCACGGGCATGACCGATGCCGAGGCGCGCGAGAGGGCGGCGGCCATGCTCGACAAGGCGGGCATCGTGCTGACGCCGGCTGAGCGCGAGCAGATCGAGATCGCGGATTTCGGTCTGGGCCGGCTCGCCGAGATCGGACTGCAAATCGTCGTCTACGTGAACACCGATCGCGTGTGCGCCAAGGAGCTCGTGCTCTTCCCGCACCAGCGTTGCCCCGAGCATCTGCACCCGCCGGTCGAAGGCGAGCCCGGCAAGGAGGAGACGTTCCGCGTCCGCCGGGGGACCGTTCACCTGCACGTCGCGGGTACGGACAACATCGTGCTGGGGCCTGGCGAGCAATACACGATCCCGCCGAACACGCTGCATTCGTTCGAGGCGGGCGACGAGGGTGCGATCGTCTCCGAGTTCTCGACGACGAGCCGCGACGCTCTCGACATCTTCACCGACCCCCGGATCGTGCGTTAGCGCTGACGTCCGGCAGGTGCTCGCGGAGATCGAGTCGGATCCGGAGACTCGTCGTAGGAGAGGCCAAGGCGGTTTCGCCGTCTACTCTGAGGTGGTGTGAGGGCTCTACCGGCGGACATCGAGACCAGGGCCTTGACCGGCGCTCTGGCTGATGGGTGGGATTTCGACGTCGAGTCCGTCGACTACGCCGCCGTCGGGTTCGGGAGCTACCACTGGGTCGTAAACGATCTCAAGGGAACTCGGGCCTTCGTCACCGTTGATGACCTCGATGTGAAGCCCTGGCTCGGGACAACACGCGAGTCGGTGTTCGACGGTCTGAGACGCGCATTTGACACCGCAGTGGCTCTCCGCGACGCGGGCCTCGGCTTCGTGGTCGCACCAATACCCACGAGCCGCGGCGAGACGCTGCGTCGGCTCGGACAGCGCCACACCATCGCTCTGTTCCCGTTCGTGATTGGACAAGCCGGCCAGTTTGGCCACTACGACAACGACGCGCCCACGGCCATCGTCACGATGCTGACCGAGCTCCATCAAGCAACACCCGCGGTCAGTTCAGTGGCTCGCCGGATCGACCTTGATCTGCCCGGCCGCCGACAGCTCGAAGCGGGCCTCCAAGAGCTGAATCAGCCGTGGTCGGCTGGACCTTTCTCCGAACCGGCACGGCAAATTCTCGTCCGGCACGCTTCCGACCTGGCGGAACTGCTCGGCCTCGCCGACCGTCTCTCTGTTCATGTGGCGAAGCGCAAGACCAACTGGGTCATCACCCACGGGGAGCCGCACGCCGGCAACGTGCTGCGGACAGGCGAAGGCAATGTGCTGGTCGACTGGGACACGGTGGCGCTTGCTCCTCCCGAGCGAGATCTCTGGATGCTTATGGGCGACGCCGCAAAAGAGGCGACCGTCTACACCAATGCGACAGGCCACGAGCTCGACCAAGCCACTCTGAACTTCTTCCGGCTTAGGTGGGATCTCGCCGACATCGCCGCGTTCACCGACGTTCTTCGCTCACCGCATCGACACAACGAAGACACGGCGAAGGCCTATGACAGCTTGACGAGCTGCGTCGCGACTCGAGATCGGTGGGCAGCACTGCCCGACTAACTCGGGAGGTCGGGATCGCTGATCCCGCGCCATGGCCTAAGCAGCGACGACGCCGTTCCGCAGCAGGCCGATACGTTCGACCTCGCATTCCACGACGTCCCCGAGCTCCAGGGTGCGGGGCGGGTCCATGAAATAACCGCAGCCCCACGGCGTTCCGGTGAGCAGCAGGTCGCCCGGCTCGAGCATGAAGTTGCGCGAGCAGAACGCGAGCAGCTCCGCGACGCCGAAGACCATCTCTGCAGTCGAGGAGTCCTGCATCAGCACACCATTCACCCTCGTGCGGAGCGCGAGCGCCTGAGTATCCGGGATCTCGTCGGGTGTCACGATGACGGGGCCGATCGGGCAGAAGGTGTCGAAGCTCTTGCCGCGCGTCCACTGGCTCTCGGAGAACTGCACGTCCCGCGCGGAGACGTCGTTACCGACCGTGTAGCCGAACACGTAGTCGAGCGCCGCGCCGACCGGGACACTTCGCATCCGGCGTCCGACAATCACGCCGAGCTCGACCTCCCAATCGACCTGCGCCGTCAGCTCGACATCTACGAGGATCGGGTCGTTCGGGCCGGTGACGCTCGACGGGAACTTCGCGAAGACGAGCGGCTGCTCCGGTTGCGGCAGCTTCGACTCGCGGATGTGGTCGAGGTAGTTGAGCCCGATCGCGACGATCTTTCCTGGCTGGAGCGGCGCTGCGAGCTCGCCTGCGACCGCATCCCCCACGGCGAGGTCCCTCGGGTCGACGCCGGCCCTGACGAGCGACAGCAGGTCGCGGTCGAAGTCGAGGCGCCGATAGTCGCCGTCCACGTCGACCACGAGCGTCGGCCCGTCGTGCGTCTGAACGGTCGCGATGCGCATCGATCGATCCTGCCACGTGCAGTACAGTCGGCGGCGTGACTGAGGCGCCGGTCGACGCGCTCCGCCGACGGGCCCGCGCCGGTCTGCGCGAGAGCGCCGAACGTGCGCCGGCGCGCGCACACTTCCGAGCGATGGGCGTCGACCCGGCGCGGCTCGGCGGGCCGATCATCGGCGTCGCGTCGACTTGGACGGGAACGATGCCCTGCAACCTCAACCAACGAGAGCTCGCCGACCGCGTGAGCGAGGGCGTGTCCGCCGCGGGCGGTCTTGCGCTCGGCTTCAACACGATCGCGGTCTCCGACAACCAGTCGCAGGGAACCCCGGGAATGCGCGCGTCGCTGATCTCGCGCGAGGTGATCGCCGACTCGATCGAGCTGATGGTTCATGCGCATGACTTCGACGGGCTCGTGTGTGTCGTCGGTTGCGACAAGACGGTGCCTGCCGCACTGATGGCGCTCGCGCGCGTGGACAAGCCCGCGGTTGTCGTCTACAGCGGTCCGATGCGCGCCGGCCGCCTGGGTGCACGCGAAGTGACGATCCAGGACGTGTGGGAGGCGGTGGGTGCCGAGGAACGTGGGCTCATGTCGCGCGAGGACCTCGACGAGCTCGAGCGCGTCGCGTGCCCGGGCGCGGGCACTTGTGCGGGGCACTTCACCGCCAACACGATGGCCGTCGCGATCGACTGCCTGGGAATCGCGTGCGCCGGGGATGCGCTCGTCCCTGCGGACGAGGAGGAGCTGAAGGGCGAGGCCGCTGCCCGCGCAGGCACGCTCGCCGTGCAGCTCGTCGAGCAAGGCGTGACCGCACGCCGTTTCCTCGACCGGCGCGCGCTCCTGAACGCGATGGCCGGAATCGCGGCAACCGGCGGCTCGACGAACGGCGTGCTTCACCTACTTGCGATTGCCCACGAAGCGGGCGTGCCGCTGACGCTCGAGGAGTTGACAGGCGTTGCGAGCTGCACGCCCGTGATCGCGAATCTCGCGCCCTCAGGCCGCTGGATGGCGGAGGATTTCCACCGCTCGGGCGGCTCGCGCGCCGTAATCCGCGAGCTCGTGCGCGGCAGACACGTGGACGGTGAAGCACCGACCGTTGACGGGAGGACGCTCGCCGAGGCGACAGCGGACGCGCCGCAGCCGGACGGCGAGGTCGTCTACACGCTGAAGGAACCGTTCAAGCCCACCGGCGCATTGCATGCGCTGCGTGGAAACCTTGCGCCCGAGGGGAGCCTGGTCAAGGTGTCCGCGACGACGCGGCGCTCGCATCGCGGCCCCGCGCGGGTGTTCGAGAGTGAGGAGTCCTGCACCGACGGCGTGCGCGCCGGCCTGGTGTCGGAGGGCGACGTGCTCGTCGTCCGCTACGAGGGCCCGGCGGGCGGGCCGGGTATGCGCGAGATGCTGAGCGTCACGGCGTCCGTGGTCGGAGCCGGTATCGGCGAGTCCGTCGCGCTCGTCACCGACGGTCGCTTTTCCGGAGCGACCCGCGGGCTGATGGTCGGGCATGTCGCGCCCGAGGCCGCGCGAGGCGGACCGCTTGCGGTTGTGCGAGACGGTGATGTGATCGCAATCGACGTGGACGAGGGCACGCTCGTCGTGGAGCTCGACGACCGCGAGCTGGCAGAGCGCCTCGCCGGCTGGGAGCCCCCTCCCCCGCGCTACGACGTCGGCGTGTTCGCGCGCTACCGGGCGCTCGTGTCCTCCGCGTCTGACGGCGCCGTACTCGTCCCGCCCAGGTGAAAGACGTGTGCGGGCGGCCCACTCACTCCCGGCTGCGTGACGTAGACGTTTCCGTCTGGAGCCGCCGTCGTCACGAACAGCGCGCGCCCGTCGCCGCCGCCGAAGCAGCACGAGGTCACGTTCTCTGCCGGCACTTCGAGCACGGCGTCGAGATGGCCGCGATCGTCGTAGCGATGGATGCAGCTCCCGCCATAGAGCGCCACCCAGACGCCGCCCTCGTCGTCGACGGTGAGCCCGTCGGGAATGCCATCACTTCTGTCGATCGAGACGAAGGGGCGCCGCTCGTCGAGCCGCCCCGACGCGAGATCGAAGTCGAAGACGTCGACGCGCTGCTCTGCCGAATCGATGTAGTACATGCGGGTGTCGTCTCGCGTCCACCCGATTCCGTTCGAGAGCGTCACCCCGTCGAGCACTCGCTCGAGGCTTCCGGCGTAGCGGTAGAGCGCGCCCGCGCCCGGCGTGACGTCGAGCGCCATCGTTCCGATCCAGAAGCGACCGGCAGAGTCGCAGGCCCCGTCGTTCGAGCGCAGCTCCGGCCCGTGCGGCAGCCGGGTGAGAGTACGCACCGGCTCGTCGGCAAGGTCAACGAGTGCCAGACAATCGGCCAGCGCGACGAGCACCGCGCCGCCGGTGGTGGGCGCCGCCGCACCTACCATTGCGTGGAGGCCGATCGCACGGTCCTCCCCGCTCTCGAGAACGTGCAGTTCGCAGCCTTCGATGTCCACCCACAGCAGGCGCCGTTTTGCGGCATCCCAGCGCGGTCCTTCGGCAAGCTTCGCGTTCGCGCGTACGGCGACCTCCACGGCCCAAGGTTCGCAGGATCGGAGAGATGATGCGCTTCGACGGCAAGCGTGCACTTGTCACGGGCGCCGGATCGGGCATCGGCGCGGCCGTTGCACGCCTACTCGAGGCCGACGGCGCGGAGGTTGTCGCCGCGGACATCACGGGAACCGACATGCACCTCGACGTCCGCGACGAGGCGCAGGTTGCCGCCGTGGCACGTGACGTCGACGTGCTCGTCAACGTCGCCGGCATCGGCTCTACGACCAACGCACCGAAAACGTCGCTCGAGGTGTGGGAGAACGTCTTCGCCGTGAACGCGCGCGGGACGTTCCTCTGCTGCAAGCATGCAATCCCGACGATGATCGCCCGCGGCGGCGGGTCGATCGTCAACATCGCGTCCGTGGCGGCGATCGTGGGCCTCCGCAACCGGGCGGCGTATTGTGCGTCGAAAGGGGCGGTTGTGGCGCTTACCCGCGCGCTGGCCGTCGACCATGTGAACGACGGCATCCGCGTCAACGCCGTCTGCCCGGGGACCGTCGACTCTCCCTGGGTGCGACGGCTCGTCGAGGAGGCCGGCGAGTCACTCGATGACTTGACCGCACGACAGCCACTAGGCCGACTGGGGACACCCGAGGAGATCGCGGAGGCGGTCGCCTACCTCGCTTCCGATGCAGCGAGCTTCGTGACGGGGAGCATCCTTGTGATCGACGGCGGGCTCACGGCGGCCTAGGTTGCAGGCTCTAGTAACGCAGCCGGGCCACACGCACACAACACGCATCGAAGACGTTCCGGCCGTTGAGGCTCGCGAAGGCGAAGTGCTCGTCCGCACGCTCGAGGTGGGTGTCTGCGGCACCGACCGGGAGATCTCGGAAGGCCTGTTTGGGATCGCACCCCAGGACGAGCAACTACTCGTGCTCGGGCACGAAGCGCTCGGCGTCGTCGAGCAAGACGGCTACGGCTTCACGCGCGGCCAACTCGTCACCGCGACCGTCCGTCGCTCGTGCTGCCATTGCCTCGCCTGTGCGGAGGAGTCGCCGGACTCGTGTCTGACCGGCGACTACAGCGAGCGCGGGATTACACGCCTGCACGGCTACGACCGTGAGCTCGTCGCGGAGGATCCAGAGCAACTGGTCGCAATCCCGAAATCGCTCGGCCGCCTCGGCGTGCTCGCGGAGCCGACGTCTATCTGCGAGCGCGCTCTGCGACATTCCCGGACGATCGGGGGCCGCCAGCCGTGGCAGCTCGAGCGCGCATTGGTCATCGGCGCAGGCGCCATCGGTCTGCTGGCGACCTACCTCCTACGCCTCGCAGATGTCGAAGTGACGACGGCATCGCTCGAGCCCGAGAACGAGCTCGTCGAACAGTCGGGCGCCCAGTACGTCTCGACGCATGACAACGAGCTATCGGCGCTCGGGAAGTTCGACCTCGTTATCGAAGCGGCCGGCAACGCGCAGTTGATGGCGCAGACGCTCGGCCTGCTCCGCCGGAGCGGAGTCGCATGCCTACTCGGGATCGATCCGCACCACCAGACGGTCGAGCTCGACGGCCCGGTGCTGGGCGTGGACACGATCCTCGAGAACCACGTTCTCTTCGGAAGCGTCAATGCGCACCGCCAGGACTGGCTGGCCGCGGTCGACGATCTGGACCGAGCGCGCGAGCGCTGGCCGGAGGCGCTGGAGCAATTCGTCACGCTCCGCCTCCCGCTCGACCGCTTCCAGGAGGCCTTCGAACATCGCGGGGGCAAGGCGACGCTCGTTCTCTCGGATTAGCAGGAGGTAGCCACCCCCGGCACACGCCGAGTTTGTCGAAAGGTGCCCATTTTCCGCCACTAACTCCACGCTGACCCGCTTCTCCACAGATGACCGCTTCGACCACTGTCTTTGGGTCAGACCGGAGGACAGTGACTGCGAAGGACAGTGACTGCGATGGCCCGGGCCACAATGAGAGCCACTATCCAAAGAAGGGCGTCTACCCTAGAGGTGAGACTACGAGTTCCTGAAGGCCGCTCCGGTGAGAGAGCGCTCGCCCAGCCGACCAGCAGGCATACCGTAGTCCTGAGTAGGTAGTTCGTGTTCGCCGGCGTCAGCGGGTCGAGATGGATCCTGCGGAAGATGTCGAGTGCGATGAGGATGATCGACGAGTTGATCGTCGCGAGCAGGATCCCGATCGTCGTGTTCGAGAGGACGACGCACTTGTAGGCCAACCCGTCATATCCACTGCGGCGCGCCTTACACGGTGCGCGGCCGCCAGGGCTCATGCTCGTGGGCGAGCCAGACGAGCTCGGGCTCGAGAGCGCGCACCCGCAGCTGGCCCTCCGTGCGCGGCTCATCGAGCTCGCCGAGGCGAACGGCCACGTCACCGCCGACGACGACCGGACGCCCGCCCGTCTCGACGACGACCACCTGCAGACCGCGCGTATGGCCCGGCGCCGGTACGAGGCGGAGCCCGGGCACCAGCTCGAGCTCGCCGTCGACCGGCTCGTAGCTCACGCCAGGCGCGTCGACCCACTCGCGGATTGTGTAGTCGTCCTCCGTGCGCGCGTCCTCGAGCTCCTGCCGCTGAACGTAAATTGGGCGTCCGGCGAACAGGTGGTTGCCGCCGCAGTGGTCGAAGTGCAGGTGCGTGTTGACGACGACGTCGACGCCGGCGAGGTCGAAGGCCTGCTCGCTCAGGGGGACCAGCCGGGGGTCCATGTCGACCACCTCCGGGCGCAGCTCCGTCATGCCGGTGTCGACCAGCACGCGGGCGTCGGGATGGTCGATGATGTGGACGCAGACTGGCCAGCGCTCGCCCTCGACGAGCAACTCGGCCACCAGCAGCGGCGTGATCATGGGCGGCGGCGGCACTCGCCCATCTTGCCACCGCCCGCGACGTGCCTACCCAGCCGATTGTTGCTGCTCTGGCGTCATTCCAGCATCACTGGCGCAAGCTGGAGTCCTGGGCCTGGCTCGAATCCGACAGCGTCACGATCTATGACAGACTCCTCGGGCCATCGCGTTCTTACCGCGGGGACGGTCCACGACGGGCAGCGGTGGTGCCAACAGGAGGTTCTTATGTACGCCACCGTTCGCACGTACTCCACCCCCGAAATGGCCGATGCGCTTGTCAGCAACGAAGCTGACGTCAAGAGTTTGGTCAGCGGGATCGACGGATTCAGGGCCTACTATCTCATTCGCACTGCTGACGGCGCGGCTTCGGTCAGCGTCTACGACGACGAGAAGGGCGCGAACGAATCGAACAGCGCCGCGGCGAACTGGATCCGCGACAACCTGCCGGAGATCGGCGGCTCGGCGCCCCAGATCTCGGCCGGCGAAGTCGTCATCTCGGCATAGAGCCCGCGAACGCATCCCTGTCCCCGGTCGGGGCATGGACGCGGGTCGTCCAGCTCGGGGATTCCTGAACGCTGGCGCAGACGGGTCGTCTCGCACCCTGGTTTGACGTCCGGGCTTCGAACGTTCGTAGTATCGAGTCGATGGAACGAATGGAATCGCGACCGATCGGGCGCAATGGAGCGTCGGTCACAAGGGTTGGTCTCGGCGGGATTGAGATGGGCCCGGAGGAAGGAGCGGAGCCCGAGGTCGATCGAGCGGTAGCGGTGCTCGAGGCGTCTGTTGCGGCGGGTGTCAACTGGCTCGACACCTCAGAGAACTATTGTGAAACACGCAACGAGTCGTTGATCGGCGAGGCTCTGCAGCGGACCGACGGGGATCTCCTCGTCTCGACCAAGGTCGCGCCGGGGCGTTCAGGATCAGGCGGCGGCAGCGGCTTCCGTCGTGAGGATGTCCATGCTGCATGTCGGGCGAGTCTGCGTCGGCTCGGGCGAGAGCAGATCGACATCTATCTTCTGCATTGGCCCGACGACACCGGTGTTCCGCTCGAGGAGACGTGGGGCGCAATGGCGGAGCTCGTCACCGCGGGCCTCGTCCGGGCAATCGGCCTATCGAACTACAGCATTGAAAATGTCGAGCGCTGTCACAACGAACGTCCAGTGGACGTGGTGCAGGATGGTCTTTCGCTGATCGACTATCTCGAAGCTCGCGAGTCGATCGCCCGCTGTGGGGAGCTTGGAATAGCCGTGGTCATCTACGAGCCGCTGGCGAGCGGTGTTCTAAGTGGAAAGACGATTGAGGAAGTGCGCGAGATCTGGAAGGGCTGGGAAGACATGGGCTTTTACAAGCGGCTGCTCACAGAGGGGAGAGCGAAGCGAAGCGCCGACGTCGTCGAGGGGTTGCGTCCGATCGCGGAGCGACTCGGCGCCTCCGTGGCGCAGCTCGCGATCGCCTGGGTGCTACATCAGCCCGGCGTCACCGCGGTGCTTGGTGGCAGCCGGGACGGCCGGCATGTGCACGAGAACGCAAACGCTTCCAGGCTCGACCTCACGGCCTCGCTCGACGAACTCGAGAGGCTCATACCGCTAGGTCCCGCCTTCACCCCAGAAGGCTAACCCGTTGCCGGTTCCGCGCGAGCGATCCTCAGGGGACGGTAAGACTCGGGCGGTGGTTCCGTCTGGCGTTGTTGCCAGCCTGGTTGTCGCCGTGCCGCGTGTGACTCGTCGGGTGACTGGCCGCCGTGTGCGTGCCTTGGGAATGATCTGTCCGCGTGTGCGCGGCGGCGCCGGTCTGGCGCCCGCTGCTGGCTTGATCAGGAGCTTGTCCGCCTTC
>JACDEU010000062.1 GCA_013816245.1 Actinomycetota bacterium
TTGTTCCGTGGCCAAGAATCGGCCCGCCTCCCGGATGGGGTCGGTGTCGTCGTACCGTCGCTGGGTCGATGGGTCGGGCCGCCCATTTCACACGCGGGAGGTCCCTGGTTCGATCCCAGGTGCGCCCGTGGCTCTACGAGCGGCTTCTCGCCCTTCGGAGCGCGTTCGAGGCGCCGTGTGGTCAGTGCAATGGTCAGTCCAGCGCACGCGGAGCGGCCGGCGGATGCGCCAACTGGTCTTCGAAGCCGTGTGACTTTCGCTCAACGACGCTGCTTTGTGCCTGCGCTGGTTCGCAGCGCGCAAGATCGAGACGCTCCGCTGGACGGGTAGTCAGGTCTTCGCTGATCCGCAGGGTTGCGTTTCGGAGCTGCTCAACGTGCTCCGCGCTGCAAACCCGCCCACGTGTGATGTCTTCCGGCGGCGATGTCGGTGCGGACGGGTGCCCGTTCGGACAACAGCCCGGACGGCGGCTACACCAGCAGTCCTGGAGCGCGAATACGTGTTGAGAGGAGGAGGAACGAACTCCTCCGCCAGAGGCTCGCCTTGCGTGTACCCAGCAATGTAGAAGCCCAACATGGGGCGACTCGTCCGCGACGCCCTTGAACGCGCTGTCGTATTGCTCCTTGACGTACCCTAAGAGCCCTCGCGAGATGTTTTCGACCGAAGCTGGCTCAGCGTGGCGCGACGGCACTTAGCGATGATCTCACCCAGCCCGGCCATTGCGTAGGCGGCTTGACGCGGCCGACGGAACGGCGTTTCCTTATGAGCAGTGCTTCGTAGGTGGCGACAACGACGGTTGTTCGAGCGGCTTGCCTCCGAGGAGGCCGCACGTGCGCGTGAATCTCTTGCCGAAGTTCGAAAGGCATTGGCTGACGAGCACGAGGCGATCAGGCGGGAACTGAGGCAGCTACCAGGACTCCAAACTTGCCCCGAGTGCGGGTCACAGCTCGTCCTTCGCGTGGCAAGAAAGGGTCGGCGCTCCGGTACCGGCTTCTGGGGCTGTCGCCGTTGGCCCGCATGTAGATACGCCGCGTCAGTCAACAGCCATCCCGACCCGCGGATCGTGAGGCACGAGCTTGCGTAGTTTTGAGTTGCCCTCGGATGCACGCGTGGTTCTCCACGACGTTGAGCGTGTCCGTCGTCGAAGCGAACGAGATCCTTGAGGATTTCCGTCGGGATGCGGAGATGATCCGTTCTGAAGTAGCTCGTCAGCACGCAGAGAACCAACGAGCGCATGAAGCAGTTGACGCTCTTCTGACCGACCGTGTCAAAGGTTTTGAGTTCTTGGCGCAAGCGTGGGCTGACTACTAACTCGCTCGGGCCAATGCGCAAGCTGCTGGCCTACGCCGAAAGTCGCATCCTGCAAAGAAGGCGGCAGACGAGGTAAAGGCGAAGGGACGCGACCTGGCCGAAGCTCGTCGCCGCGCCAAGATGGCGGAATGGGTCATCAAGTTCTACGAGTGGAACTTCCCATGGCTCAGTGAGCTGCGTGACCTAGACGCAGAACGCGCGTACGTCGAGCGGGTCAAGACCGCAGATGAACAGGAACGTACTGACCCGACTTCGCACTGGCTGAGTTCAGAGGAGTTCGTTGCTCTGTCGCCAAGCGATCGGAACCAACGTGCACTTGATCGCTATCTCAAGTCGCGCAAGTCGCCTTGGGAGTTGGGACGCGACTATGAGCGCTACATCGGCTACCTGCGAGAGCGCGAAGGCTGCAACGTCACCTACCACGGAATCTTCAAAGGGCTTGAAGATCTTGGCCGCGATCTGATTGCTGAACGGAACGGCGAAGTGGAAGTGATCCAGTGCAAGCGCTGGGCGCAGTCCAAGGTGATCCACGAAAAGCATGTCTTCCAGCTCTTCGGCACAGTCGTGGCAACCCGCATCGAGAATCCGACAAAGCGAGTCACGGGAACATTCACGACCACTACTTCACTGTCGGATCGTGCGCGCGAGTTCGCGCGGCAGCTCGACATCAGGATCGAAGAACAGGTACCGCTGGCTGACTATCCGCGGATCAAATGCAACGTCGGGCGCTCGGACGAGCGGATCTACCATCTTTCGTTCGATCAGCAGTACGACACCACGACCATCGAGCCCGAGCGCGGCGAATGTTATGCCACGACAGTCGCAGAGGCAGAGCAGCTTGGCTTCCGGCGGGCATGGCGTTGGCGGGGCGCGGCCGAAGGCTAAGGGCGACCGCGACCCCGGGCGCGCTATCCTGCACGGCCCAAAGGGGTTCGAATTAGGCGGCTATTTGTGATCGGTGTGTTCGTGGGCACTTGCGCTTCCGAGTGCTGCTTCGGCAGTGCCTCCGACGCTTGGGGCGGTAGGCCAGCAAGAAGTTTGGTCGCTCACACGCGTATACGCAGGTGCCTTGCAACTTGGGAAAGAAGAGTCGCTAACGCCTCCTCGTGCCGCCCTGTTCAGCCTCACCCTTTAGGCAGCTCTTTAGTCGATTCAGACTGATCCTTTGCGTTCTTTTGCCGCAAGCTCGGTTTTCGGATGCCAGCCATCGCTCCCTGTCCTCCGCTGGCACCAGGACTGCGTAACGACTGCGTTGGCTTTCTCGTGGAAGCGACCTGACTCGTCTGCCGCAGCCTCGAACTCTCGGCTGAAAACGTCAACGTCAGGTGGCCTTTTCGCTAACTCGGTCGTCATGCGATTTAGATGCCGAGCGGTTTCGATTGCCGCAGCGGCGGCAGGCGAGCCGACACCGAACAGAAGCTCCACCGGCGGCCTTTGCCCAACTTTTGCCCGGCGGGCCATTCGGGGCACTCTCCCCGCTGACAGCGGGTTGACACGATGACGGATCCTCCCTTCCGAAGCGGAATTCCGGGTAAGCCCCAACTTCCAAAGCTGGGGCCGAAGTCAACAGCGCCGAAATAGACTCGCGCGGTACTCGCGAGGATCGATCTCTTGCCTCGCCTGACAACGGGCTATCGATATCCGCGTTCTCGACGTTGGTCGACGCTCGTCGAGCCAGTCGATGGTGGGGGACCGCGGGCGAGGCAGGAGAAGGAGCGCTCCCGCCTGCTGCGTAGACGCTGGGGTTACTCGCTGCGAAGATCTGATCGATGCAGGTCTGCACTGTATGTGGCGAGGAGAATCCCGAGCGAGCCCGGTTCTGCCTCTCGTGCGGCCATGCGCTCGTAGCGGATGCTCGGGCGAGCGAGGAGCGCAAGGTGGTATCGGTACTTTTCGTTGACCTCGTGGGATTCACGGATAGGTCCGACCGGGCGGATCCCGAGGACGTGCGCGCGACCCTTCGCCCGTACCACGAGCGGGTTAAGGCCGACATTGAACGTTTTGGCGGGACGGTCGAGAAGTTCATCGGAGACGCCGTCATGGCCGTGTTCGGCGCCCCGGTCGCGCACGAGGACGACGCGGAACGTGCAGTGCATTCTGCGCTGCGGGTGCTCGGCACGATCGACGATCTACGCGAAGAAGGGGTCGAGCTCGCAGTTCGCGCCGCCGTTAGCACTGGAGAGGCCGTCGTCGCGATCGGCGCACATCCGGAGCGCGGCGAGGGGATCGTCACCGGCGACGTCGTGAACACCGCTGCGCGCCTGCAGGCCTCGGCGGCGGTGGGCACAGCGGTGGTCGATGAGGCGACGATGCGGTCGACCGAGGCTGCGATCGCGTTCGAGGCGCTCGAACCGGTCTCGGCGAAAGGGAAGAAGGACCCGATTCCCGTTTGGCGCGCCGTTCATGCGCGTAGCCGCGTCGGACAGCCGGAAGCGGCGACTCGTACGCCGTTCATCGGGCGCGAGCACGAGCGCAGGCTTCTGCTCGAGACGTTCTTGCGCGCCGAGCGTGAGTCGTCCGTACAGCTCGCCACTGTGGTGGGCGAGCCAGGGATCGGCAAGAGCCGGCTCGTGACCGAGATCCGCAGCGCTCTCGACGACCGGCCGGAGATCGTGACCTGGCGCCACGGGCGTTGTCTGCCCTATGGGGAGGGAATCACGTTCTGGGCACTCGGCGAGATCGTCAAGGCCGAGGCGGGAATCCTGGAGTCGGACGACCAGGGCGAAGCCGCGTCGAAGCTTGAAGAGATGGTCTCCACGCTTTTCGGCGACGAGTCCGACCGCGCGTGGTTCGTCTCCAGGCTCGCGCCACTCGTCGGGGCCGGGGGCGACGGTGCGGCCGCCAACCGGGAGGAGTCGTTCACCGCTTGGCGGCGGTTCCTGGAGGCGATCGCCGCACGCCGGTCCTGCGTCTTCGTCCTCGAAGACCTGCACTGGGCGGACGCACCCCTGCTCGAGTTCCTCGAAGAGCTCCTGGACTGGAGTCCGCCGGTGCCGCTCCTGCTTCTCTGCACCGCGCGTCCCGAGCTCTTCGAACGGAGCCCGAGTTGGGGCGGTGGGAAACGCAACGCAACAACGATCTCGCTCTCCCCGCTCTCGACCGAGGAGGCCGCGAAGCTGCTGCACGCCCTCCTCGAGAAGACATTGCTTCCGGCGGAGACTCAGGCCGTACTCCTCGAGCGGACGGGCGGAAATCCGCTCTACGCCGAGCAATTCGCGCGAATGCTGGCGGAACGCGGCGGAGCGGCGGATCTCGCGGTGCCGGAAACGGTGCATGCCCTGATCGCGGCGCGACTCGACACTCTCTCGCCGGAGCTCAAGGCGCTCGTCCAAGACGCGTCCGTTGTCGGCAGAATTTTTTGGAGCGGGTCGATTGCCGCGATCGGTCGTCAAGAGCGCGACGAAGTTCGCCGGAGCCTGAACGAGCTTGTGCGACGTGAGTTCGTCCGCCCGATCCGCGTCTCGTCGCTTGAGGGCGAGGACGAATTTTCGTTCTGGCATGCGCTCGTCCGCGACGTCGCGTATCAGCAGATCCCGCGCTCGCCGCGCGCCGAAAAGCATCTCGCGGCCGCAGCGTGGGTCGAGGACATCGCCGACGAGCGGCTCGAGGATCAGGCCGAGATCCTCGTCTACCACTATGGCCAGGCTCTCGAGCTTTTCGAGGCGTCAGGTGACAGGCGTCCTGACGTCGCGGAGCGGCTGGTGGGGTTTCTCCTTCTGGCCGGGGACCGTGCTACACAGCTCGACACGGAGGCGGCCGAGGCGTACTTCCGCCGCGCGCTCGCGCTTTCCGAGCACGACGAGCCGGCGCGGGCGACCGCGCTCGCTCGGCTGGCGCCGGTGCTCGGCGAACGCGGGGAGGTGGCCGAGGGGATAGAGGCGGCGGACGGGGCGATCTCCATTTTCCGCGAGGTCGATCCGCACGCGGCGGCGGTGGTGATGAGCAACCTCGCGACGGCGCTTTGGGCGCGAGGCGACCTGGCCCGCACCCGTGAGCTCCGGGTCGAGGCGATCTCCATCCTCGAGCGGGCGCCGGGGCCCGACCTCGTCACGGTGTACGGCCAGTCGGCGCTGACCGCCGCCATCGCAGGTCGATACGAGGAGGCGGCCGTTCTCCTCGAGAAGGGCTTGGCTCTCGCCGCGGAGCTCGGCGTCGAGAACGTCATGTCTCTGCTTCTCGCGAGAGGGACGATCCAAGGACACTCGGGCGATCCCGGCTGCATCGCTGACTGTCGAGACGCCCGCGACCTCGGTCTTCGCCTCGGCCTGGGCCGTTCCACCGCGGTGGCGATGAACAATCTCGCGGACGCGACCGGATGGTTCGAGGGCTTGCGCGAGGCTCGCAAGCTCTGGGACGAAGGGATCGCGTTTTCGTACGCGCGAGGCGCCATCGAGCAAGCGCTGTGGCAACGGGGGGAGCGGCTGCGAAGCCTCTACCACCTCGGCGACTGGGACGAGCTCGAACGGGAGGCGGCCGACATCTTGTCGTGGCTGGAGGAGCATGGCGGTGGGCAGCTCGAGCCGATCGCGCGCGCCCACCTAGCGAACGTCCTCGTGCACCGCGGCTTGCTGTCGAGAGCGGCGGCAGAGGTGGACGCGCTCCTTCCTGCCGCACGCGACAGCGGCGAGCCACAGGTGCTCGTGCCCGGCCTCGCGGTCGGGGCTCTCGTCGCCTCGGCGCAGGAGGATCTCGAGACGGTGCTCGAGCGCGTGACCGAGCTCGAGCGCGTAACCCGTGGAGGCGCGCCGACGTGGCGTTCGGTAGGGCTCGTCTGGCCCGTCCGCCTCGCGATCGGTCACCGCGACCTCGCCGAGTCGTTCTTCGAGGGGTCGGAGCACGACTCGACCTGGGGCCGTTGCGCTCGGCTGGGTGCGACAGCGATGATCGCGGAGGCCTCGGGCAACATCGGAGAGGCCGCCGCCTTGTTCGAGCAGGCCGCGGCAGAGTGGGAGCGGTACGGAAGCGTCGTAGAGCAGGGGTACGCCCTGCTCGGGTTGGGGCGGTGCGGGAATGCGAAAGCGCTGCGCGAGGGCAACGCGATCTTCGCAGCCCTCGGCGCATCGCCCGTTCTCGCCGAGGCTGCATAGCTCAATAGCAGCGTCGGCGCCCGGCGGCGCGGGATTTATCCGGATATGCGACCGCCCGCCTCTCGAGCGGCGGTGGCGGCGGTCGCTGGAAGCAGGACGGCGAACGGGCGGCCCGCCGGGTACGCAGGGGACGATGAAGGCGCTGGCGTCATGGAAGATCGCTGCCCCTTCCGTGCAGCGGTTTGGGGTCGTACGCTTCGTCGGTGACGGTTTGTGCGGTTTGTGGGCAAGACAACCCGGAGGGCTTCAAGTTCTGCGGCGAATGCGCTGCACCGCTCGCGGCGGCCACTGCGGCTGCGCGCGAGGAGCGCAAGGTCGTGACGGTGCTCTTCTGCGACTTGGTCGGCTTTACCTCGAAGGCGGAGACGATGGACCCCGAGGACGTGCGGGCGCTCCTCGCGCCGTACCATGCACACCTGCGGTTAGAGCTGGAGCGGTTCGGGGGCACGGTCGAGAAGTTCATCGGCGACGCGGTCGTCGCCGTGTTCGGCGCGCCGACCGCACACGAGGACGATCCGGAGCGGGCAGTCCGTGCTGCGCTCGCGATCCGCGATTCGGCGGCCGAGCAGGAAGGACTCGAGCTGCGCATCGCCGTCAACACCGGCGAGGCGCTCGTCACGCTCGACGCCCGCCCTGAGCGGGGCGAGGGCATGGTCGCCGGCGACGTCGTCAACACGCAGCCCGCCTGCAAGCTGCGGCGCCCACGAACGGGATCCTCGTCGGCGAGACCACCTACCGCGCCACGCGCGAGCGAATCGACTACGCCGAGCACGAGCCGGTCGAGGCCAAGGGCAAGGCCGAGGCCGTGCGCGTGTGGGAGGCGCTGCAGCCGCGCGCTCGCGTCGGTGTCGACGTCGCGCAACGACTCGCCGCGCCACTCGTGGGTCGCGAGCGCGAGCTCGAGCTGCTCGTCGCGGCGCTGGCTCGCGTGCGCGAGGAGCGATCGTCGCAGCTCGTGACGCTCGTCGGCGTCCCGGGGATCGGCAAGAGCCGGCTCGTGCTCGAGCTGAGGACTGCTGTCGAGCGTGAGCAGGAGAAGGAGCTGATCGGGTGGCGCCAAGGGCGCTCGCTTCCGTACGGCGAGGGAGTGACGTTCTGGGCGCTCGGTGAGATCGTGAAGGCCCAGGCTGGGATCCTCGAGAGCGACTCGGGCGAGCAGGCGCACGCGAAGCTGCGGCGCGCCGTCGCCGAGCTGGTCTCTGACGAGGAGGAGAGGCAGTGGCTCGACGGCCACCTGCAGCCGCTCGTCGGCGTCGGCGGCGAGGATGGGAGCGCACGCGACGGCGACCCGTTCGCCGCCTGGCGGCGCTTTCTCGAGGCGCTCGCCGAGCAGGGGCCGTTCGTGCTCGTTTTCGAGGATCTCCACTGGGCCGACGACGCCCTCCTAGACTTCGTCGACGAGCTCGTCGACCGAGTGGCGGACGTCCCGCTCTTCGTGCTCGCGACCGCGCGGCCCGAGCTGCTCGAGCGCCGTCCCGGCTGGGGCGGCGGCAAGACGAACGCCGCGACGATCTCGTTGTCGCCGCTGCCCGACGATGCCAGTGCGCGACTCGTCGCGGCGCTACTAGAGCGGCCGCTGCTCGCGGCCGACGAACAGCAGGCATTGCTCGCGAAGATCGGCGGCAACCCGCTCTACGCCGAGCAGTACGCGCGCGCTCTTGTCGAGGGAGGCGACCTCGTCGAGCTGCCCGAGACGGTCCAGGGGATCATCGCGGCGCGACTCGATGCCCTCACGCAGGAGGAGAAGCGGCTGCTGCAGGACGCAGCGGTCGTCGGGAAGGTGTTCTGGGTCGGCGCCCTCGAGGCGGTGGGCGAACGCGCAGGCTCGGAGATGGAGGGCGTGCTGCTCAGGCTCGAACGCAAGCAGTTCGTGCAGCGGGCACGGCGGCCGTCCGTCGCCGGCGAGAGCGAGTACGCCTTCCGCCATGTGCTGCTCCGGGACGTCGCCTACGGCCAGATTCCGCGCTGCGACCGGGCCGAGAAGCACCGGCGCGCCGCTCAGTGGATCGAATCGCTCGGGCGCGCCGAGGATCAGGCCGAGATGCTCGCCGACCACTACGTCAACGCCCTCGAGTACACGCGCGCCAGCGGCGAGACCGATCCCGGGCTCGTCGAGCGGGCGGTGGCTGCGCTGCGAAACGCTGGCGACCGTGCGGCCGCTCTCGCCGCCTACTCCGCGGCGGTACGGTTCTACGAGGTGGCGCTCGAGCTCTCGCCGTCCGACCCGACGCTGCTCCTGCGACTCGGCCGGACGCGCTTCTCCGCGGACAGCGGCGGCGCGGAGGAACTCGAAGCAGCGTTTGAGGCGCTCCGGGATTCGGGGGACGCCGAGGGCGCCGCGGAGGCGGCGTTGAACCTGCGGATGATCGCCTGGTACGAGGGTGATGGCGATCGTGCAAGACGCTGGATGGATGAGGCGCTCCAGCTCGTTCGCGCCCGGCCGGACTCGCCGGTGAAGGCGATGGCGCTTGTCGACCGCGGTTCGATGCACCAGGTAAACCAGGAGTTCGAGGAGGCGATCCGCGTCGGGCAGGAGGCGCTCCCGCTCATCGATCGCCTGGGGCTGGAGGTGCAACGCGCCCGCGTGCTCGGCAACATCGGCACCTCACGCGCCTCGATGGGTGACCCGAAAGGGCTCGACGATCTCGAGCAGTCGATCGAGATTGCGCGACGCGCTGGCGAGCACGCGCGGATGCATACGTCCATGAACAACCTCAGCGAAGCGCAGTTCGGCTTCGGCCGGATCGCCGACGCTGTGGCGACGTACGAAGAGCTCGTGGAGAGCATGGAGCGCTTCGGCAGGGACACGGATCAGCGGTGGGGCCGCGCGACCTTGGCGACGATTCGCGCGGGCGAGGGACGGTGGAACGAGGCACTCGAGCTCGCCGACCCGTTCATCGCGGAGGTAGAAGCCGGCTCGCCCCACTATCTCGAGCCGAACGCTCGTGTCGCACGCGCCTTCATCCGGCTCGCGCGCGGCGACCTCACCGGTGCGTCCGGAGACACCGGGCGCGCGCTCGAAGCGGCGCGCGCCGCGGGGGACGCGCAGCTCGTCGCGGGCGCGTTGCAAGCGCGCGCGAACGTCCTTCTGGCGAAGGGCATGCGTAACGAGGCCACGGCTCTCGTTGACGAGGCTCTCGCGCTGGGCGCGAAGCTCGTGCCGGCGCTCAACGGGTTCACCCGGGGGCTCGTCGAATTCGCGTGGCTCGCACGTGCACTCGGAACGGAACGGCGGCTACTCACCCTTCTCGAGTCGGCGCCCGAGCTCCCGTGGGTGGTCGCCGCACGCGCCATCGCCTCCGGCGACTTCGAGCGGGCGGCAACCGTTCTAGGTCAAATCGGGTGCCCGCCGGACGAGGCGTATGTCCATCTACGGGCGGCGCAGGAGCTCGTCCGCGCCGCCGGGAGCAACGCGCCCGCGCGGCACATCGAAGCCGCACTCGCGTTCTACCGCAGCGTTGGCGCAACGCGCTTCAGCGCCGAGGCGGAAGCGCTCCAGGAGTCCCCGGCGACCAACCGACGCCGCAGCCCGTCGACTGGATAGCGCGGCACGACGCGCTGCGGCCGCCGCGGAGCCCGGCCAACGGCACTCGTTCGCGACGCGCGAGCGCCCCGCGCACGGCTCGACGGCGCTCGAGGCGTCATGGAGATGCGGGAAAGGCGTTAGGGTCGCCGCTTCCGCAGCTCGTGCGCGACCGCCGGGCCGAGCGCGTGGCCAAGGGCGGCACCCAGCGCCCTCCGCCGTAGGAGTACTGCCATAACGGGGATCGCCGCGGCGCTCTAGCTCAGGCGTTGCCGTCGGCACCACCACCGTCACGTCGATCAGCCATCAGGGTCATCTCGACACCCACGGGTTCTCGTGGCTGCCCACGCTCGCGTTGAGCGTTTCAATCGTGCTGCGGGCTGGAGCTGCGACCGCCTGCTGCTGGGTAGGCGTCAATGCACGGAAAGGCGTGATTACGTGAAGTCGTTTTTGGGCGCCAACCTTCAGGCTGTCCACCCTCTCAGGTCAGGCGACAGCACCCTCGCACAGGCGGGAATCTCGATTCTCAGCCCGCGAATCCCGTCAGGCGTAGGGGCCCGCCGCCGGCGGCGGGGCACCCCCCACCGATCCAGCTCCGGTCCGTGCACCGGCTTGTCCGGCCATGCACGCCTCGCCCGCGCGTTCCGACGACTGATGCTTTGTATGGAAAGCGACAGCGGCCCAGCCGGGCGAAGGCTCTCCGGCTCTAGCCGGGGAGAAGGCCGAGTTGACCGAGGAAGTCCATCTGGTCGAAGAACAGGTGCTCGGACTTCAGCGTGTCGCCGTCGGTGACGTAAACCGCCGCCCACCGGAGCTCAACGGCTCGTCCTGTCGGCGCGACATCGCCGTTCGGCGTGTGAAGCACACCATTATGGGTGCCCGTGAGGGTCCCTTCGGCCGCTGCGGCCGGCCCGTCGGTGAGGAGCTGCTTGATCTCGAGGCGGATGTCCGGGAATGCTTCCTGGAACACGGCGAGGAAGCCGATGACATTGTCGCGGCCGCTGACCTGGGCGCCTGGCGCTGTTATCTCCGCATCGGCGGCCCACGGATCGGCGTCGCTGTCACGGCCGTTGAACGCGTCGATGTGCTTGAGGATCACGTCTCTGGCGCTGGGCATCCGGTCTCCGATTGTCGTTGGGAGTGCCATCCTCTCAGAAGTGGGACTTTCGCCTCGGACAAACCCTTGGGTCGGTGGCTTGAGGCGACCCTAGGCCACCACAGGAGCATTCAGACGCTCGGCGATCGGGTTCGCGACCCGGGTCGGTCTGGCTGAAGGAGAACCTGCCGGACATGAACGTCCAAGCGCCGTACGTGACGGCCGGCGAGGTAGTCCTCGGCTTCTAGTCGGCGCGGCGTCGGGCGTCATTCGTGAACTCAATGTCATTCTCGGCGAGCGGCAGTGTCCGGTAGCTGGCGCAGACTCGATCGGCGGCGGCTGACTCGATTCCGAATGTCGTCCCGTGAGTGGTCTGACCATCCAGCGTTGTGTCGCCGCCGCCGACCGAGACCGTCGAACGTGACCTGATAGGAGCGTGGCTTTCGCCTCGATTGAGGTCTGTCCGTTCGCCGGTCGCCCCAACGGCTATTGGAGGCGAGACGAATGATCGTGATCGGAGTGGACGTACACAAGCAGTCGGTGACCGCTGTTGCCGTCGACGAGGCCGGCCGGATGCTCGACGAGCGGACGGTGCCGGCCGGCAGCGACGACCTGGTCGGCTGGGCCGCAAAGCTCGACGTAGAGCGCCTGTGGGCGATCGAGGATTGCAGGCTTTTGACGCCGTGGCTGGAGCGGCAGCTGCTCGGCCTGGGTGAGGAGCTGGTGCGCGTCTCGCCGAAGCTGACGGTGCCGGAGCGCCGGGCCGCCAGGACACGGGGAAAGTCGGACCCGATTGACGCGCTCGCTGTTGCGCGGGCGGCGCTACGCGAGCCGGACCTGCCGCGGCCCCAGCCGGGCGAGCAGGTGCATCGTGAGATCAAGCTGTTGGTTGACCATCGTGACGATCTCGTTGATGAGCGGCGGCGCACCCAGCAGCGGTTGCGTTGGCATCTGCACGAGCTCGACCCGACCCTGGTGGTGCCGCTGCGCAGGCTCGACCGGGCGAGTCACCTCGAGCGCGTCGGCCGGTGGCTCGCACGGCGCGAGCAGGACGTGCAGGTGCGGATCGCCCGTGAGCTCGTCGGCCGTTGCCGCTCGCTGAGCCGGACGATCGACGAGCTGAACCAGGAGCTCCAAGAGCGGGCGGCTGCGGTCGCGCCGGCGCTGCTCGAGCTGCCAGGCTGCGGCGCCGTCACGGCGGCGAAGTTGCTCGCCGAGATCGGCCCGATCAGCCGCTTCAAAACAGACGCACAACTCGCCCGCCACAGCGGCGTCGCACCACTCCAAGCAAGCTCAGGACGCGTGCAGCGTCATCGCCTCGACCGCGGCGGCAACCGCCAACTCAACGCCGCCCTCTACCGGATCGCGATCACCCAGTCGCGCTACCACCCCGCAGCCCGCGCCTACCTCGAACGCAAACAAGCCGAAGGCAAAACACGTCGTCGAAGCGATCCGCTGCCTCAAACGACTCCTCGCCCGCACCGTCTTCAACACCCTAAAAGCGAGCCCCGCCTTGACATAGGAGCATCTGTGAGTGTGTGAGTGGTCCCGTCTGGGGCGTTTGTCAGGTTGGTGTCGGTGCTCTTTGGTGTGACTCGATTCTCGAATGACCCGCTGGGGCGGTGTCTTTCCAGTGATGTGTCCGATCAGAGAGTCCGGTACCGGCCTGGCGCCCGCTTGCTGGCCTGATCAGAAGCCTGTCCGCGTTGTGAGCGCGTGACCCGTCACAGTTATGCCGCCAGCGGTTTCCACCCCAGACCGGCACCGGTTCGTGTCCCCCAACGCTTGGGCTGGAGGTCGGTGTTCGGATGCTCGCAGATCAGCTGGACTACATCGTCGGTGTCGATCCACACCGCGACTCGCACGCCGTCGCGGTCGTGCACGTCCAAAGCGGCGCGGTCGTCTTCGAGACGAACGTCGTCGCTAACAGCGACGGCTACGCACAGGCGCTGAAGCTCGTCGACCGGCACGCGCCATGCCGGCGTGCGTTCGCGGTTGAGGGGACAGGCTCGTTCGGTGCCGGTCTCACGCGTTTCCTGGCCGAGCGGGGTGAGCGGGTGCTCGAGGTCGGCAGGCTGCGCCGGGAGCGCCGCTCCGGCGGCAAGAACGACGCGCTCGACGCTGTCCGTGCCGCTCGCAGCATCCTCGCTGGGCAGCGGCCGGCGACGCCACGGGCGGTGGTGAACGCCAGGCTCTGCAGGCCCTGGTGGCCCGCACGAGAAGGAGCCGTGAACGCGAAGCGTGCCGGGCTCTGCCAGCAGCATGCTGCCGCGGAGTTCTGGATCGCGTCGGCCGTCGGGCCGGGTTGCTGCAAGCCGCTGCAAAAGCCGTGCACGCGTGAGCGGCCGCAGCCTCGCTGCGCACCGGCTCCGGGGTTGTGATCAGCAGATCGCGCAGCTCTTCGGCGGTCAACTGCAGCACCCGTCGGGCGATCGAGCGCAGCGCCGAGCGTGAGCTCGCCCGCGAGATCGAAACGCTTACCCGCAAGCTCGCACCGCAACTGCTCGACCAGCCCGGCGTCGGTCCGCACGCCGCAGCTCAGCTCGTCCTGTCGTGGTCACACCGCGGCCGGATCGAGTCGGAGGCCGCATTCGCAAGGCTCGCCGGCGCAGCACCGATCCCCGCCTCCTCCGGCCAGAC